>JAMFSA010000179.1 GCA_026225055.1 Mucilaginibacter xinganensis
CACGAAGATAGTGTGTATATATTACACATTAAATTTTATTTATATTTTTTGGATTAGGAATTATCACATATCTTTAAACGATATTTAATTATTAAATTATATAGTCTTTGGAAATACATCTACCTCATCTTGATTCAGTCTTTTCGACAGATTGCGTGATCTTTGGTTTTGAAGCGGGAGAGCTTAAAGTACTGCTAATTGAGCGTAACGAAGAACCTTTTAAAGACTGGTACGCGCTGCCAGGAAATATTGTAGGCCCCGACGAAAGTGTAGACGCTGCCGCGCAGCGTATATTGTATGAGTTAACCGGCCTGCATGATCTGCCTATGCGCCAGTTCCATACTTTTGGTGAGGTAAACAGGCACCCGCAGGGCAGGGTAGTAACCATTGCTTATTTTGCGCTGATACGCATCGGCGGGCAAAAAGATCTGATGCCGATAACGCAATATGCCCGAAAAGCATTCTGGCACCCGGTTAATGACCTGCCTACGCTGGCGTTTGATCATACCGATATTTTTAAAAGAGCTTTCAAAAAAATTCGTGCTAAATTAAATTACGAGCCAATAGCTTTTGAATTGCTGCCCGAAAAATTCACGCTTACACAACTGCAATCTCTATATGAAGCCGTTTTGAGCAAGCAATTGGATAAACGTAACTTCCGTAAAAAAATGCTGAGCTACGGCTTTTTAAAGGAGCTTGCCGAAAAGCAAAAAGGCGTTTCATACCGCGCTGCCAAACTTTACAAATTCGACAGGCGCAAATACGCTAAGATATTCCAGAACGAATTGGCCTCTTAGTCAGTTGCTTCGCGTCATTATGCTTCGCAGTCATTAGTCATTGCGCTGCGCTGTCATTGGGTCATTAAAATATACTTCAAAAAAAATAGCGATGGGTTTGAAATCCATCGCTATTTTTTTGTGGTATTGTTAAACGCTAATTACAATTGTGACGGCGCTAACTCCAAATGGTATTTAACCAGGTCATCTATAGGCGAGCGGATGATGCGGCCTACTACCATGCCGTTTTCGGTAGCAACTTCTTCCAGCACGTTGCGGAAGTTGTAACCTACTGAACCAATACAGTTAAAAGTATATTTTTGATAATCCGGGTAATGTGTCACCAGGTTGCGGAAAAAGTCTTCGAATGATGTACGAACAATGTTTCTTGAATACTCAATGTTCACAATGTTATCATACACAAATTTGCTGAAGCTTGCGCAAAAGCGGTTAGCCCTTGGCTGTGTATAAACAATCTCGTTTATATCGTCAGGAGTAAGCTTAAAGGTTTCCCAAAAGTTTTTGCGTACAGCCTCAGGCATGTAGCCTCTTATATAATCGGTTAATAATTTTTTACCTATATAGCAACCGCTGCCTTCGTCGCCTAAAATATAAGCTCCTGAATCAATATTAGCGGTAACTTCTTTACCATCATAAACACAGGTGTTTGTTCCTGTACCCAATATTGCTGCAAATCCTTCTGTAGTGCCTAATAAAGCCCTTGCTGCGGCCAACAAATCATGACCTACATTGATCTTTGACTTGGTAAATACTGCCTGCATCGCATTTTCAACTATCTGGCGCATATCAGCTGTTGAGCAGCCCGCACCGTAGTAATTAACTTCGGTTATAGCATCTTTATCCAGGTCGGTCGGAAGATTCTCGTTCAGCGACTGAATAATGTATTCTTCATTTGAAAAATAAGGATTGTAACCCTCGGTATTGAAATAAACTTTCTTACCCTCCTCGGTAACCAGGCACCAGTTAGTTTTGGTTGAGCCACCGTCAGCAATTATGATCATAAATTATGTTTTTAAAAAAATCGGTTAAAAGTATGATTTACTTATTGTAAAAAGAACACTTAGGGTCATTAAAAATAAAATTCGAGGTCAAAAAAATGATTTACAAATTTCAGAGACAATTTATTTGATGTTCAAAAAAAACAAAAAAACAGCTAAATGGGGTTCTTTAACTGCAAAATCGTTTAATCACATCAATGCAAATTGGTTTTACCCTTAATGGTTGCGTGCAATTTTATGCAATTATATGTATTTACGATGAAATTTTTAAGCAATTTTTTGAACTACAAGAGAAAAATTACATACAGTCCAGTAGTAATTAATCAGGTTTAATTGTATAAAGCGATAATTGGAAAAGTGTAGTTGTTTGTAGTGATGTTGTAGTGGTTACCTGCAAGTTGAAGTTTTATATCTTTAGCTTATCATCATTAAACCACAAATCATGCGTTTAGCTACCAAAATTAAACCAATATTTATAGCTCTTTGTTTTCTTTTTTGTTTTACAATAATCAACGCGCAAAGCAGTAAGCCACAATTTAAGGTAATAGCATTTTACACGGCCAAAAACGATCAGGCACACATCAGCTTTGTGCATGAAGCCAACAAACGTTTCCCTCAACTGGCGGCTGAGTATCATTTTGCTTATGATTCAACCTCTAACTGGAATAACCTTAACGCCGGGTTCCTTTCACATTACCAGGTGGTGATATTCCTGGATACCCGGCCCGAAGAGCCTGCCCAGCGTGCGGCCTTTCAAAAATATATGGAAAATGGGGGAGGGTGGATGGGCTTTCACTTCTCGGCCTTTGCCTTAACGCCATCGGATGTAAACGCTAACTGGGATTGGTACCACAATGTGTTTTTAGGGTCGGGGCAGTATGTAAGCAATACCTGGCGGCCAACATCGGCCATATTGCGTGTAGAAGATCGTCAGCACCCGGCTACCAGGGATCTGCCTGAAACTTTTAAATCAGCGCCAAATGAATGGTACCGCTGGGAATTTGATCTGCGGAAAAACCCGGATATAAAAATATTATGCTCCATTGATTCAACCAGCTTTCCGCTGGGCACCGGGCCAAAACAGAGCGAAATATGGCACAGCGGCTATTACCCGGTAGTGTGGACAAACAGAAATTATAAAATGATATACTTTAACATGGGCCATAATGATATTGATTATGAACACCATACCAATAAAGACCTTTCGCATACTTTTGACAGCCCAATGGAAGAAAAATTGATAATTAATGCGCTGCTATGGTTAGGTACAGGGAAAAAGACGAATAAATGATTCGGCTATATCGGGTAATTACAGTCTGTTCTTTTTTTGGAATTTTAAGTTCACCCTTGAATTTTTCCATCACAGATCATGAATTTCTCCCGGTAAAAATGAAAAGCTGATTTTTTATTTTTTTTCTGCGAAAATATTTCCCCCCAATTGTAAAAAACATGAGAAATATTATTGTACTGGATAATATTACCCATGTTTTAAATAATATAATACAATTATTCTTTAGCGGAGTGTAATTTAAACAAATTACATATAAAATGAGTTGTAATAAGTCATAAAATTAGCTATAATTGTATCTTCATATGGTAAGTATCACTACTTACTTATTGTGATAAGGTTTAGGTTTAAGCCTCCAAGCAGCGAGTGCGAGGAGGCTTTATTTTTTGCCAATTTCACAGCGGTTAACATTTAATCCTATTAGGATAATAATAGAATCTTAACTTTATACAATTCAATTAATTTTCCTTTTTAGCTATATTTTTGCATCTTTGCACTTTCAAAAAAACAGAGCAAGTAAAATTGCTGTAATGAATTTTTGAAGATGGTCCTATAGCTCAGCTGGATAGAGCAACAGATTTCTAATCTGTAGGTCTCTGGTTCGAATCCAGATGGGATCACGTTTTAAGTTAGAAGCCTCAAGTCGGAAGATTTGAGGCTTTTTTGTTTTGACGCAGTTCAGCTGAAAGCTGAACATGTTTTAGGTCGAAGTTGAAAACTTCGACCAGTGGGGGGGATTTATAATTACTGATACCTTCTATTACTCCCTCCCACGACAATACACAATATCATAAAAACCAGTAATACCGCAATTATCAAATAAGACCAGTTGTTTGCAAAATTTAGGGTATAACGATTTGCATTGGGGTCGTAAACAAATAACTTTTTTGTAGTTCTGTCAAAATAAAATAAAAATCTATAGTATTTATCTTCTTTTTCCCTTTCTTGTGCCATAACTAATTGAAATTTAAAAACAAAATGATTATCATTAACATTACTGGCAATATTAAATGTCAATCTATATCCCATAAACGTAAGGTTAAATGCTCATATTATTAAGAAAAATCCCTGAATTTTAAGGCACTTGTTATATCTTAGAGACTGTATTATTTTCATGTTGATATTTAAATAGAGGCTCATGCAATGAAAGTTTTAAAGTTTCTTAGTGTTTTAGTGATTCTTGCAATCATCGTTTTTTCATATTGGATTTACAGATCGCTGAATACCCCCTATGCGCACAATAAAAATAACCAATATATACAAATCCCACATGGCTCATCCCCCGGCCAAATAGTAGCTAAACTTGCTTCTGAAGGAATCCTTTCTTCCCAAATTCCGCTGAAAATATATCTGAAAATTACAGGTACCGGCAATGAGATGCAGGCAGGTGAATATCTATTCGATTCACCAATTACACCGCTTGAGGTACTGGGGGAACTGAAAAGCGGAAGACTAAGAACTGTGAAATTTACCATCCCGGAAGGTTTTACTCGTTTTGATATTGCTAAAAGAATAGCCGAGCAATTCCCTCAAAATCAACCGGCAGGCGAAAATTCTGCCTTGAAACTTATGGAGGATATTTCACTCATTAAAGATATAGCTCCGGAAGCTAAAAATCTTGAAGGTTATATGTATCCAAACACTTACTATTTCCCACGCTCTGTTACCACTCAGGCTATCATAAAGAAAATGGTTGGGGAGTTTAAAAAGGTTTGGAAGCCGGAATATGCAGATCGAGCGTTTAAATTGAAACTGACACCGTACCAGATAATTACCATTGCTTCTCTTATCGAAACCGAATCGCGATTGAACGAGGAGCGACCTATTATAGCTTCAGTAATCTATAATCGGCTGAACAAAGGAATGCCGCTTGGGATAGATCAGACGGTTGTTTACATAGCGAAGATGGAAAATCATTGGGATGGGACAATATACAAAAGCGACTTGGAATCAAATTCTCCGTACAATACCAGAAAGTTTGTCGGTCTTCCTCCGGGCCCGATTTCGTCAGTTTCTGAAAGCTCCATCAAAGCCGCCCTTTATCCTGCCACCACAAACTATATTTATTACGTTTTAAACGTGGAGAAAAACGATAAATCTCATAGGTTTTATTCAACCGCTGCAGAATTCGAACATGGTAAAGCTGCCTATCAAGCTTGGTTGAAAAAGGAGCGTAGATGAAAGATTTTATATAAGGATAATATGTTTTGCAGGGTTTTAACCTATCGCTCATCAATAGGGATCACGTTTAAGTTCAAAGCCTCAAGTCGGAAAGATTTGAGGCTTTTCTATTTGATAGTTACGGAAGGTGCAGGTTGAAGCCGTTAAAACATATTTTTGTTTTTTCTTATATAATCTATGTTTAACGTATTTAAATCATCTTCATAAAGAAAAAACTTTTGGTCAAGTGTTTCAAAAATGTCATTTGCTGTTTCTCCCATTTCCTCTAAAAGAGTTTTTCGTTCATCCCTGTTTTTTGGAACGATGCTGTCAGGAAATTGGTTAATTGCTTCTTGCAGAATGTCTGCTGTTTTGTTTGCATTAATTTCTTTTAATGATATAACTGTATCGTGTGCAAAGTTGCCCGAAGAGTTATAGAAATATTGGTTAAAGCCGCCGTTATTTATTTCCCTCTCCAGGTTTTGGTTAAAGTAAAAACTCTTTTGGTATTCTGTTAGTTTGTCAATACCATTACCCCACGAACATAATTCGCAAACGAAATTGTCGATTTCTATTATACTGCTGTTAACGTCGTCTGCGGCAAGAAGTATTTCCAGGTCAAATTTTTTATTTTTTTGATTATTGTTTAAGTTGTGGTAAGGCTTAAACAGCTTATTAAATATACTCATTAGTGGTGATAGTTTTTAAGAATATGATATGGTAAAGGTTGCTGCGTATATGTTTAACAAAGTATGCAATTTCATTCAATATTTTCATGAATTATTCGGGAAAAAAGCAACAGAGACCACAGAGAAAGCTGAAAGCCTCAAGTCGAAAGATTTGAGGCTTTTTTGTTTTAATTGCTGATGCACTGTACCATCACAATTCCCTTGTGCTCTTTGTGAAACTCTCTGTGCCCTTTGTGGTTAACTTATCACAGAGATTTTCACAAAGGAACACGGAGCTAAGCCTAAACATTCACTAAGGTTTCAACTCCGCCAATACAAATTTCTTAACCGGTGATATCTGCCCGAAGATGTCTGTTATCTGTAGTGTGATGTAATAATCCTGGCTTTTAAGGTTCATGTTATTTACCACTACATTTACACTGGTCAAGTCCGGGTCAATGCCTTTTATTGATGCGATAGGGCTACCTGTATAGGTGTTGTTATCAAATATATGCACCTCGTAGCTTAACTGTGGGGTAGCTGTTTTCAGTACGCTCCAGTCAACAAATATCTTCTTTTGTGAGTGATCGTAATAAGCGGCCAGATCATAGATATCGGCAGGAATAATTTCAGGCTGATCCTTCTGTTTTACAGCATATTTGGTTTTCTTTTGCCACGGACTTGTTCCGCATGAAGTTGCCTTAACGCCGTCATCGCCATAACGCTCTGCTTTCCACGATCCTTCTCCTGCTTCAGCCACCAACGTATCAGGGTGTACCCATTTGTATTGATCGGTCAGCATCCAGTATGATCGGTACACTGCTGTACGGGTGTGCTTTTGATCATCAGCAAAATTTTCCAGGAAACTGCCGATGTCACTGTGCAGCATCGCGTTTTTTTCGGGCACCGTAAAGGTTACGTAGTGGACATAGGTTTTTTCGGTATGGTCATAGATCCAATAGCCAACCTGTGTGGTTGAATCGTTTATAGCCCACCGCCTTATAATATTGGTATACCATTGGTTAGGCTTCCAGCCGAAGTCAGCATGCGAATGCAGGCCCGTTCCCTCACCGCCAAAGCCACCAACAAAAGTTAAAGGGGCTTTATATGCCGAAGAGATCTGGATCTTATTAGGGAAATCCCAGATAGAAAAAATGTTATTAGGTATGCGGCCCTCTGTTGGCCCGGCTAATTGTATGCCGCAATATCCGCCGCTTTTACCAATGCCGAATTGCACACTGCAGGCATAAGTGAAAGGAGCAAGTCCATCCGCAGGTATCATTACATCAGCCATCATTAATTGGTTGCTATATTTTGCCATGCCGACTGTTTTAACATATGGCCCCCATTTAGGGCAGCTTTGCTGTTGCGCGGAACCATGTAATACAATCGTAAACGGCAAAATGACTGTTAATAGGTGTTTGAATTTTAATTTCATTAGTGTTTAGTTTGATGTTTAACCAAGGTATTAATACACAGTATGATAATCAGTGATTGACACCGCACAAACGATTGCATACTTACATAACGTAAAAGGAAATCCCGGAAAGCTGGTGCTTATCCGGGATTGATAGCCGGGGCTATTAACTAAATTAACTGAACTTATTATATTTAAAACCCGCTATCGTCTAACGCAAATGTGTTTTTGCGGTCCTTCCATTTTCCTTTGGTAAAATCCGGAAATTCCTGTACCGCGTTGCCTTCTTTAATTGATTTGGTTGATAATGGACCGATAACGCTCATGGTTACCGAATCATATACATCAATAGGTGTTTGTTTCTTCTGCTTTACCGACTCAACAAAGGCATTAAACACAAACCAATCCATCCCACCGTGACCAGCGCCCGCGGCATCATTGGCATATTTTTTCCATAATGGATGGTCATATTTCTGAAACCACTGATCTGCCGAATCCCAGGCATCATCTTCTTTTGATTTATGTTCGATATAAACTGTGTTGCTCACATCCATCCATAAACCCTGTGTGCCCTGCACCCTGAAACCTAATGAATAGGGGCGTGGCAAATGGGTATCGTGACTTAATAATACGGTTTCGCCATTGGCGCAATTGATCATGGTGGTTACCACATCACCATTTTTATAGTTGATTTTCGCAGCAGGATCGCCGGGGGCTATTTCCTGCACGTAAGAGGCCAGACCCCTTGCTTTACTGCTGAATGATGACAGGCTGGTAAAGCGGTTGCCCCTTGTAATATCAATATAATGCATGCATGGGCCCGCGCCATGGGTTGGGTACAGGTCGCCATCTATATCGATATTAAATTGGGTGCGCCACTGGGCCTCGCTTATGGCATCTGGCCCGTATTTTGCCCCTATGCCATAATTGCCATCATTAAACAAAACATTACGTAAATTATGCTGATAGCCGCCTTCAACATGCACTATTTCGCCAAACAGCCCCTGCCTAACCATGTTTAGCGCCGCCATTACATCGCGGCGATAGCATACGTTTTCCAATGTCATATAGGGCATGCCTGTTTTTTCCGAAGTATGTACTATATCCCAATGTTCATCAACCGTTAAACCGGCTATAACTTCGCAGCCTACATATTTACCGGCATGCATGGCGTCAATGGCCTGAGGGTGATGAAACTGCCATGGAGTAGCTATAATTACCGCGTCAATATCTTTACGGTCGAGGAGTCTTTTATAAGCATCCAGTCCGCCTGTATACTCAACAGGGGCAGTCTTGCCTTTCTTGGCAATATATTCACGGCAATGTTTTAGAGATCTTTCCTGTATATCGCATATGGCAACGATATCCACATCATCACGAAGCAAACCTTCGGAAATATGGCTCATGCCACGTGCACCCACACCAATATAACCAAGCCGCACTTTACCGTTTGTGCTTGCATATAAAGTGCCTGATGGCAAAATGGTGATGCCTGCTGTTGCGATCAAACTGGTTTTTAGAAAATCTCTGCGCTCCATAGTATAAGTTTACTGTTTGTGTTTTTAATAAATAGATGTTGCAATTGGTTCAACAATGTTAAATATAAATAAACAACCGTGCATATTGCAGCACAAACGATTGCGTAAAATTTTATGGCTTTTTCAGTGATTTTTCTTGCCGGAAAACCGGATCAATCGAATGATGTAAAATATTCCCTCCAAAACTTGTGCAAGTAAATACTTGCATTTATATTTGCAAGCACTTACTTGCGCAATATGATAGCCAGAAGAGATGTTTACCAGGCCATAGCCGACCCAACCCGAAGAGCGATCATCAATATGATTGCCAGCCAGCCACATAATGTAAATACTATTGCCGAAAAATTCGACATCAGCCGGCAGGCTATATCCCTTCAGCTTAAAATACTGGCAGATTGCGGCCTGGTGAAAATTAAGCAGCAGGGCCGCGAGCGGTTTTGCGAGGCACAGTTGGATAAATTGAGTGAGGTATCGGCCTTTGTCGACCAATACCGCCAGCATTGGGAAAGTAAGTTAGATGCCTTGGAAACGTATTTAGAAAAACTTAAAAAAGAAAAATATGGAAAGTAACAGCAGCACAAAAGACAGGGAGATCATAATCTCACGAACATTGAATGCCCCGGTTGAACTGGTTTGGGAAGCATGGACTAACCCCGAACATATTGCTAACTGGTGGGGGCCAAACGGCTTTACCAATACCATAACCAAAATGGATTTGATCCCCGGCGGCGAATGGCTGCTGGTTATGCATGGCCCTGATGGCACTGACTATAAGAACAAGAGCATATTTAAAGAGATCGTACCCCATAAAAAGATCGTTTTTCAGCATATAGCTCCCAACTTTATTGCCACTATTGATTTTGAGGCACAGGGCGAAAAGACACACCTGAACTGGCATATGCTTTTTGAAACTGCCGAAGAATTTATCCGCGTAGTAAAAACCTTTAAAGCTGATGAAGGATTGAAACAAAATATAGAGAAACTGAGTGGTTACTTAACTCAACTTGCTGATAAAAGGTAAAATTATAAGCTGTATGCTGATTAGCAGAAATGGTTAGAATATAACACAGGCAGGTGCAGTTTTTAAGCGGAAAATCCTCAGGTCAAAAGGCTTGAGGATTTTTTGTTTAACGTTTAATATTTGTGTAAATTCATACTAAATATTAACCTGCAAATGCGCCGCATTTTTACCCTTATCCTAATCATTTCGTGTGTATTTGGTGCTCATGCTCAAAATAATGCCGATGTTCCTAAAGACTATAATGTCAATATAAAAATACCTTCATCATGGATAGATAAGCTGCGTAATTTTAATTACACTAACAACGATAGTACACTATTGCATCAGTTTGAAAGCTTTTTAGCACCCGATACGCTTGTTAACCCTCATGCCCAACATGTAGACCCAAGTTATGGGCGTGTACTTGATCCTATGTTTGTTAATCTGGATAGCGGTACCGGCAATGAGCTCATATCTTTATTAGGCTGGGACGTAACGAGTCCGTATTTATGTGTATTTAAAGAAAAGCAGGGGAGCTGGTATTTAATTTATATGGAAGAAATTGATACGTTTTATGGCTCGCCAACTTTGGCTGTGGCCAATTGCTTTTCTAAAAATAAACCTTTCTATTTAAGGCGCGTTTACGATCATGGTTCCGGGATTTATATTGATGGCTTTAGCTTTTATAAATTAATCAACGGGAAAGTTTACCGCTGCCTTGACCTTGTAAATGAAGCGCATATATACGGCTGGGGACTTTACATGAATCAGGCAATAACCATGAGTTTTGAATTCAGCGGCGATAGTAGTGATGAGTTGCTGGTCAATTATAATTACAATTTTTTTCCCGGGGCGATAAAAAAGGGGAATTGCAGCTGGTGCATAAATGATAATGTCCCGCTTATTAAAGGGGATGCCTCAGCATATTATAAGTGGGATGATAAACAGTTAGTATATAAACTTGATATTCCCTCTTACCAAAACGATGTGGATGATCTTACTGCTGCTAAAATCTCGTGTTTTGGGGCTTTTGGCAACGACACTCTTTTTGTAAGCGCCTTTAACGGTCAGATACAGGAAGTGCTTAAAACAGGCACTAAAGAGCAAAAGAAAATATTAAACCGATACCTGAAACTTGTAAAAAAGAACGGTAAGGCTGTTGCCGAAGAAATGCAGGTAACCAATGAGGTTAATGGCACTACTTTCTACAGGCCTAAAGAATAGTTATGCTATTTTTTAATTAGATGTTGTTTGCGCAAATGTGCCCTGGTCTGTAGCTCCTGCCGATACATCTTTCCAGGTAAGTGACGTTAGCGTTACTGCTTTACTATCAAATGCCCCGGTTGCGGTTTGTATAATGCCTATGCTGTTTGTTATGCCATAAAGTGTAGTGAGGCTGGCCGTAAATGTAGTGCTGTTCTGCGTCCAGGTTCCTACGCCGAAATTTTCTACATCACCGGCAGAAATTCCTTCGAATGAACAGGTGGCATCGGCCTTTACGGTGAGAAAATAAGGTATAGTGATAGCAGCATCGTTAGATGCGGTACCAGCCCATAAGCCCTGCACTTTATAAACAGTTGCCGGATGGGTAGGCGTAACATCACTCTTTTTGCAGCCGGAAGTAAATAATATTATGGAGACAGCCAGAAACGAAATTAACAATGATTTCCGGGAAAATAAGTTCATAATAATTGTATTAGGTTGAATAATACACTCGGTTGTAATTGATTAGTAGCCAAATATAAAAATAATATATAATATGAGGAAAATAGATCAGGAGAGCTCGAAATAATAAATAACATGAAATACAGTTGAATTTTTAATAGTTAAACTTTGTGGATAATTATTTACAAACATTATGCGTTCTTAATTTGTAGTTTATATGGTTATTTATTATTTTTAACTATTCACCCACTAACTATTCACCACGCTAAATTTTGAACTTATGGAAACAGCCCAACGCCCTTCCTTGCTCGATGTTATCCTGGTAAGGCTTAGCCCTGCAGATATAGCGCATACTGATAACCGCCGGCTGATAGCTGAGCGCATCGAATCTCTCTTACGACAGAATAGTTGGAGCCGCCAACATTTTAAGGGATTGATGCGCAGGGAGATACTGCCGCTCCGTACCTGGCTTGGGCACACCTACAGCCTTACGCTGGATGGGCTGCATGAACTTTGCGCGCTATTGCACGTTTCATTGGGCGACCTGGTGGCTGAATAATCCCGCACAGGATAATTATTGATGTACTGAGCTATATATAATACTGCCGAAAGGTGGGGATGAATTGTTATGCCTTGACTGTAGTAAGTAATATTGCGTCAGCAATAAGTCTATTTTGCCTTATAGTTAGTTTTTCTTCTACATTAATTGTATTCCATTTGCTAATATCACTAAGTATTATTAATATGGTGCTGGCATATGTGGCACAGTTATGAAAGGTAAAGCGTTTCTTGTTGTAATATTTACTTTGATCACACTGGCAAGCTATGCTCAATCAGGTGAAGTTGCTAATATCAGGAAGTCTCTAAGTCATATCAGCGATAGCTCGCGTTATGTTGATGCCCTCAACAGGCTGGCTATGCTCATGTACGAAAAGAATATCGACAGTACCTTTGTATACACCGCCAAAGCCCGCCAGATAGCCAACCGCCTTGATTATGCTAAAGGTAAAGCAGATGCCTCAAACAACCTGGGTATAGTGTTTGATATTAAAGGAAATTTGCAACTCGCCCTGCGCTATTACAACGAAGCCTTTAAAAGCTATACACAGCTGCATGACTCGGCTAACGTTGTACAAGCCTTAATGAACATGGCCATGGTTTATAACGAAATGGGCAAAGACGGGCGTGCCATACAGCAATTTAGAGAAACCTTAAACTTAGGCCGCAAGTTAAAACAGGATTCTATCATGTCGCTGGTCATCTGTAATTACCTGCTGGACTATCCCGCGAAATTCAACCGCGATTCGATGAGTTATTATATTGCCGGGGCAAAAAAAATAGCTGCAAAATATCACGACAATAGAACCTTAATTGCAATTGACCAATTAGTGGCTGACGGTGTGATAACCCATGGGCCGCGCAAAACGGGTTTGGCGCTACTTGATAGTACAATAAACACGGCTATCAACCATAACCTCTATTATGTGAGTATGGATATGATGATAGATATGGGCGATCGGCTGGCAGCAAGCGATCCCGTTAAGGCAGCAGGATACTATCAGCACGGTTTGGCAGTAGCAGGCAATAATGGCTATCTCATTTACAGCCAGATAATGGCCCGTAAACTATTCGATCTTTATACCTCGCACCATGATAGGGTACAGGCGGCCCTTTACAGCAGGCAATTGGTAATGTTTAACGATGAACAGGCAAAACTAAACAACGCATCAAGTATAGATTACCTGGATTATGCCTATAAAGACCAACAGATCAAAACGCTCTCCGACAGATCAAGATACCAAAATATATTACTTATACTGGCAGCGGTTGTATGTTTGCTTGCCATTACTATAATTATAATCATAAAACGCACTTTGGGGCGAACAAAACTCCTGAACAGGCAGGTGCACGAGCAATACGTGCAAATGAAAGAAACATTGGATGCTTTGGAACAAAGCCAAGCCGATAACTCGCGTATGATGAAGATAGTGGCGCACGACCTGCGTAACCCTATCGGGGCTATCACATCGCTTACCGAGCTGATGCTTGAAAACAATGAATGTACAGAGGAAGACCGATCGATGCTTGAACTGATAAAAACTTCGGGCAATAATTCACTCGACCTGGTGGATGACCTGCTGCAAGTGCATACCCGCGCCGAAGAACTGAAAATGGAGATGGTAGATCTTGACCAGATGCTGCGTTATTGCGTAGATCTGCTGGAGAATAAGGCGAGCAGTAAAGATCAACAGCTAACACTGGATAGCAGCCCGGTTACGATCTCCGCCAGTCGCGAAAAATTATGGCGTGTAATGAGTAATTTAATTGCCAATGCCATTAAGTTCAGCCCTATTGGCGCCCCTATACAAATCAGCCTTGAATCGCAGCCCGAAAAAGTGGTTATTTCCGTAGCTGACAGGGGGATAGGTATTCCCACAGAAATGGGTAACAAGATATTTGATATGTTTACCGACACCAAGCGCCCGGGTACAGCAGGCGAAGAGCCATTTGGTCTTGGTCTGGCCATCTCCAAACAAATTGTTGAAGCCCATGGCGGCAACATCTGGTATGAAAGCCATGCCGGTGATGGTACAACTTTTTATGTGGAGTTGCCGAAAGCTTCATGAGTATGTTGGAGACTATGAGCATTTTATCCAAAGTTCGGAAATTTTGGATAGCGGTGTTTGATTATCCTTCGCCATTTAATTCCTTCAAATTCAATATAAAAGCCTAATTTTAATTGCCTCCAATGGCATAGCCTAAAACATGAAAAAAATCCTGGTAATTAGTTTATTGTCGCTGGTTATTGTCGTGGCAAAAGCTCAGCAAAAAGTTATTCCATTATACCCTGGCGTTGCGCCGGGATCTGAAAATTGGACATGGAGCGAACAGGAAAACGCTGATAACATGTACCATTCAAACGCGATTTTCAATATCAGTAAACCAACCCTCACCGTTTATCCACCCGATCCATCGCATGCGCCAACAGGTGTAGCCATTATTGTTTGCCCGGGTGGAGGTTTTCATTCGTTATCTATCATGCAGGAAGGTTATGCAGTAGTAAAATGGCTGCAAAGCAAGGGCATCACTGCATTTTTACTAAAATACAGGCTCATACATACCGAAGGCGGCGACCCGTATAAACAGGAAATTGCCGACCGTGCCAACAAAAGTGCCGGCGCTAACCGCTCAACTATTGTTGACATGGCGGTTGCTGATGGCCGGCAGGCACTTACCTACGTACGTGCCCACGCTGCGGAATATGGGATAGATCCCCACCGGATAGGCATCATAGGGTTTTCAGCAGGGGGCGTTATCTCCGCTTCCACAGCCTATAATTATACGCCTGAAAACCGTCCTGATTTTGTAGGTTTTATGTACGGTGGTGGCGAGTTATCATCCGATGTGCAAAGAAACAACATTCCTGCCGACGCGCCACCCCTGTTTATTGCCGCTGCCACTAACGACGATTACAACCTGCAACTGGTAGCTACTTCGCTTTACGTTAATTGGGTAACCGCCAAACACCCCGCCGAATTGCACATATATGCGAAAGGTGGCCATGGTTTCGGGTTAAAAAAACAAGGTTTACCCACCGATACCTGGACCGACCGCTTTATCGACTGGCTGACATTGGAGGGATTTTTAAAACCACAATAAGTAATCTGGCATGATAATCCATTTTCCTGTGCTTTGGTTAATTGCCCATACACATTTGCGGTTATTCAATTGATAAACTTCGCATTGCAGAATAAATGCAGCATTTTTTATATTCGCTTATCGAAAAAACCTTATGCGAATCACCATTTTATTAATTTCAATTGTATTATTAACTTCTTGCGGGCGCACCAATAAAAAATCAACAACTCATAGTGATTCTAATATTATAAGTAATAACGCTGCTGTTATTTCCGGTAATTATTCTGAATTAAACCTTGCCTTTAACCCGCAAAACAACGTGATAACCGGTTATTATGAAACCGGGACAGGAGATGACGGTGCCGGAAGACCGCAGTTTTCATGCTTGTTTTATATGGAAAGTAAACTGGTTAATAACGAGGCAAATATTAAAACTTATGCGCCCATGGATGAGTTTCCGGCGGATAATGATGATCTGATATCGGGAAAGTTAAGTGTAATAAATAATAAGAAGATCATTATAAAATTACAAGATGATCATGGTGGTTGTAATGGAGCGGGTGTGAATTTTAGGGATTCAACAGAAATATTTACGCTTGAAAAGAAACAAAGTTGGATTGAAATTAGATATATTACTGTTGCAAAAGCCTTTTTTTATAAAAGCGATAACGACGCGACACTTTTGCAGCTTCTTCGTTTTTGCCTTCACCTTCCAGGTCCATTCCCTGGGCACAGAGTTTTACGATTTTGTTATCAGGTTCAAATAGCATAGTGGTTGTTTTTTCAAAAATACTATCATGGAATGACCCAACAACAGTCAGGTGTTTCTAAATCATATGCTGTTGCACGCATGTGACTAAGTAATGAGTTATAAAGGCTTGGAAATGATAATTCCTTTTCTCTGTGGCCTTTTAAAGGCTGGCCACTATTCATTTTTACCGCAACCTTATTAAGATGTAATAAAGCATAAAATTTATCGGCAGAAGAAATTATTAAAAAGCGCTGCTCACGTTCTTTAATAATTTCTTCTTTTGGAGTAGAAAGATCATGTAACCTTAATGTGCCCATACACCAATATACAGATTTACGGTTATCAAGCCGGCTTCCTCTTATTGCTCAAATACTTCCTTACCGGTATATCATACAACACCATCACCAAATAAGCTATGCCAATTAATAGCAGCATGGATATTGGTACTATAAAGAATAATTGTGTTGTACCTGGTTTGTGGCTGCTAAAATAATTGCCGAACATCCAGATAAAAGCATAATGCGTCATGTAAAGCGGGTATGATATCTTGCCGGAGAAAACGCAGATCTTTTTAAAGCCTTCAGACAATGTAGCGCCTGCACCCAATGCAACGATTAGCGGGAAATAGCATATTACTATAAAAGGCTCACTTAACCAGTTCCATTTTGAAACCGGCGACAGGAAGGCCAGCATCAGCAATATGGTAAGGCCGATAAAGCCCAGTTTGTTCTTGATGATCCAGTTGTAACGGTAAACCAGCAGCCCGGCTAAAAATGAAAAGGCAATGCGCGCGCAGCCATCCCAAAAGGTACCGCCGCTCCAGCCGCCCATCAGCGAGTTTGACCGGTAACATACATAGCAAAGCGCCACGGCTGCAAATACAGTTAATACGAACAGGAATCGTTTGCCGATCCTGATCAGCAAAAAAGCATAAAAAATATTGGCCACATACTCCCAAAATAATGACCATGCCGGGGCGTTGAAACAGAACAGGTTAAAATAACGGTCGGGCATTATAGGCATTGGGATCATTAAAAGAGAACTCAAAAATACCAGCGTGATCTTACCCGCTCCATATGAACCGGCATAAGTACTGAAGGGATCGAACAAAAAGGTAAGCAGGCACAATACCGAACCCATAATAACCAAAGGATGCAGGCGGATCAGCCTCGATTTAAAGAATTCCCAGACACCCATTTTGGCAATGCGATCGTCATAAGCGTAGCCGATAACAAAGCCGGATAAGCAGAAAAAGAAATCGACAGCCAGGAAACCATGCCCAATGAAATTCTGACTATAATCCGAAAATACGATCTCCATAAAATGAAAACACACTACGGATATAGCGGCAACGCCCCTTAAGCCGTCAAGTATTTCGAAATGTTGTTTTGTTTTAAGGATCTGCGGTGTTGGGTTAGTCATATTTCTTATCGCTATCTGCTTAATAATGGATCTTGCCAAGATTACTGAATAATCCCATTCCTGACAAATTTTTGAGGAATTCATATTTGTTTGAAGACCACTTTAATATATATCTGAATAATCTTGATCCAATATCCACTTATTGGGATTTCTAATTTCGGTTGATATTTCTCTCTTATATAATTTGAGGCCAAAAGTATATTGCAGGTAAAATATGATCAAATCTTGAGAGCGGAAATCTATTCTAAAAAATTTGTCGTGTGTTAGTATCTTATATTCTGTATTTGCATCAATTTCAAACTCAACACAAGAAGGCTCAACCCAAACTCTCTTTTTTTCATTTGTACTATTCACAAACTCTATATCAATAAGTAAATTCTGATGTTTATAAAGATATGCCAGGCGATATTTAGTAATGGATTCCTTTAGAAAGCTTAATGGTTTCATTGTTTAATTATAAATATGCAGGTAAACTTAGCGATAATGTAATTATAGATAATTCAAACCTCTATTTATTTTAGGATAGATTTTATATACATTGGCACAATAATGGCCCACTTAATCTAAAATAGATACATGAATACTGGCGCTGATCAACATAAAGCAAAAAAAATAGGCCTGGCCCTATCGGGCGGGGGAATTAGAGGTGTATCGCATTTAGGCGTGATGCAGGCGCTGATAGATCGTGGGATAGAGTTTTCGCACATATCGGGTACAAGTGCCGGGGCAATTGGCGCTGCTTTTTATGCCGCTGGTTATGCGCCTAAGGAGATCTTACAGATCATAAAAGATGCCAAGTTGCTTAAAATGCTACGGCCTGCGTTCGGTAGCAGTGGGTTGTTGTCTATTTTAAATGCAAGATTTTTGATCGAGAAATATATCCCGCATAATTCATTTGCTCAGCTTAAAACACGCGTTACCATTTCTTCGGTTGATTTGGGCGAGGGCCGCCTGGTTTACTTTACTGAAGGTGAGCTTGATATAGCGGTACTGGCCTCCTGCTGTTTGCCGGGTATTTTTAAACCCATTATTATTAACGGACATATGTATGTTGATGGTGGTATACTCAACAACTTCCCGGTTGAACCTTTGATAGGCAATTGCGACCTGATCATCGGTTCATCATGCAACCATTTGCCGGTAGTTACCGAGATAAAATCCTTCGGTAGTTTGGTAGATAGGGCCGCTATGATCGCCATCAACTCCAGCCTTAATACCCATAAAATGCTGTGCGACGTAGTTATTGAGCCCCACGGACTGGGTGGCTACGGCATATTCGATACCGATGCCGCCGACGAAATTTATATGATTGGCTATGAAGAAGGATTAAGGACTATTGAGGGTAATGAAAAGATAAAAGACGTACTATCGGCACAAAATAAAAAGGCATCGGCTTAAATGATTTAAGCCAATGCCTATAATTCTCTCAGCGCGTCATTGCTGTACGAAGCAATCCCCGATTAGCAGGTTCGCCCTGTATAGTTTGGGATTGCTTCGTACCTCGCAATGACGCTTTGTTATAATAGGTCTTGTATTAATATAGCCTATTTAAAATGCGCGCGGATGAACCATGCCATACCTTCGTGGGTTTCCATCAGTCCGGTTAAAAAGTCGCTGGTGCCGGCGTCATTAAAATCATTGGCAATTGGGTTAATGTTGCCGCGGATAAATTCAATAATGCTTTCATGGTCTTCCAGTAATTCTTTCAGAAAGCTAAAGCTGTCGTTTTTGTCAGCACCCTTTTCGGTTAAATGCGTCAGTTGTAAAAACTGGGTAAGTGTAGCAGGGGCATAGTGGCCAATTTTGCGGATACGCTCGGCAACGCTATCCATTATATCGTCTAATTGTTCATATTGGCTTTCAAAAAATAAGTGCATAGTATGAAAGTCAGGGCCTTCCACATTCCAGTGCGCGTTTCTGGTTTTAGTGTACAGAATAAATTCATCAGCCAGTAATTTGGTCAATTGTTCTGAAACAGCTTTCCTGTTTTCTTCAGAAATTCCGATGTTCGTTTTCATGGTGTGGTTTTTGTTTTATTAGTATAAAGGTATTGCTTTTATTGTTACGATATTGTAAAACAAATTCATCATAAAACTGATTCTCTCCATCAGATAAAAAATAATTAAAATTTAATTATGGAATCTAAGCCCGCTTTGCATCCTGTAGTTATAATTGTTTATTAATATTAAAAAAACATCTAAAACCTTGGATTTTATGCCTTCACCCTATCTAAGATCACTTAAAATAATGCTGATAGCGGGCTTGCTGTTTCTTATTACAAATGCCCGGGCACAGAATAAATATGAAACTATCAGCAGTCGAATCGATTCCCTCGCGGGCATAGGCCTACCTAAATCGGCCCTCAAAGAAGTAGACGAGCTGGAAAAGCTGGCCCGGCAGAATAAAAATACCCCCCAGCAAATTAAGGCGGTTATTTACCGCATGACTTTCCAGTCGTATCTGGAAGAAGATGCTTATCCGGCTATCATCAGCAGGTTAAGAAGAGATGTGCGTGAGGCTAAATATCCGGCGAAGCCTGTATTACAATCCTTACTGGCCGAAATGTACTGGAAATATTACGACCAGAACCGCTATCGCTTTACCCAGCGCAGCCAACTGCTAAAACCCGATACCGATTTTAATAAATGGGACCTTAAAACCATCATAGCCGAAACAAGCAGTTTATACAAGCAGTCGCTGGCGGATGCTAAGCAAGAGCAGGCTACACCCATTACCGTGCTTGACGGTGTATTACAAGGTGATACTTCCACCCGTTACCTGCGCCCAACATTATATGACCTGCTGGTACAGCGGGCCTTCGATTTTTATTTGAGCGATGAACCTGCCCTCACCAAACCTAAATTGCCATTCTCGCTGAATGATCCCGCGTTTTTTGGTGATAGTCGCGCGTTTGTTGCTTTACCTGTTAAAACTACCGATACATCATCTACCTATTACCAGGGAATAAAATATTTACAGCAGGCCACCACCTTTCACCTGCAAATGCACCAGGATGAGGCGGTGGCCGATATCGACTTGCAGCGCCTGAAGTTTTTATATGGTAAATCGTACGTAAATCATAAGGATTCGTTGTATTTATCAGCATTAAAACAAATAGCGGTAACATTTGCTAAAAAACCAATAAGCGCTGAAGCTTTGGTGTTGCAAGGCCAATACTACCAGGGTTTAGACAGCCTTTCCATCGCCTATAATTACTTTAAACAAGCGGTTGCAGCGTACCCGCAAAGTTTGGGCGGTAAAAATGCGGCTACGCTAATGAAAGGTATCGAACAAAAGGAAATATCGGCAACGGTTGAGAATATCAATACACCCGGTAAACCCTTACTGGCTTTGCTGACCTACAAAAATATTACCTCGGCTAACGTGCTTATTTACCGGTTATCATCGGCACAATTACAGGACTACAATACAGGCGATACCCTCAGCACTTTACCCCAATATCGCATCAATTTATTAAAGAAACTTAAACCGGTACAAAGCCAGGATTTGAAGTGGACCGATCCCGGTGATTTTCGCAGGCATTCGGCAGAGTTTAAGCTGGATGCGCTGTCGCCGGGCAATTATGTGTTGCTGATTAAAGATGGTGCATCAGATGAGGAAACATTAACCGGGCTGACGGATTTCAGGGTAAGCAATATAGCCTATACAGCCAGGAAGAACCCTGATGATAATCTGGAGCTCCGTGTGATGGACAGGGAAACAGGTAAGCCATTAAACGGCGTACAGGTTTCAATAAATGCCAAAGTTTCTGCTTATGATGATAAAGTCAAAAACACATACTGGACAGATCTGAACGACAGCGGCAATACAGATAAGAATGGCAAATTCATCTCCACTAAATACGCGCAAAAGAATGGTTTATCTATCAAATTTATTCTTAAAGGAGATACTTTAAGCGAGCAGTCGAAATATATAAATGGTGCAGAGGATAAAACTGACGATGATGACGATCCTGAAGATAAGACCGTATTATTTACCGACAGGCAGATCTATCGCCCGGGGCAAACCATTTATTTTAAGGGCCTGCAACTGCAAATTTTGAAAGGCAAAAGCAAAATAATGCCGGGTAAGGCGGAGGAAGTTGATTTTATGGATGTGAACAACAAACAGGTAAGTTCATTAAAATTAACAACCAATGAGTTTGGCTCATTTAACGGTAGCTTTATTATCCCTCAAACCATGCTGAATGGCACTGTGCGCTTGCAAACTGCCGATGGTGATATTAATGTACAGGTAGAAGAATATAAACGCCCAACCTTCCAGGTAGAGTTTTCGCCAGTAAAGGAAAGTTATAAGCTTAATGATTCGGTAACGGTTAAGGGCAAAGTAACGGCGTTTTCGGGATATGGATTATCGCAGGCTAGGGTGGCTTATCATATCACCAGATCGCAAAGCTACAGGTTTATTCCCTACAAGCGTGGTGTGCCATACAGGTATAATTACAACGGACAAACGGCTGAAATAAAGGTTGATACCATATTAACTGATAACCAGGGTAATTATACCATAAAATTTAAAGCCATACCCGGCGAGAGTGCAAGCGTGGAGAATTACATCTACACCATAAATTCCGATGTTACTGACGAAAGTGACGAAACACATTCGGGGCAAACCACGGTAACTATAGGCAATAATGATATCAAAATTATCGATAATATACCCGCCCGGCAGTTTGCAAAAGATACTTATAAGGTGCCTGTGGGGATTAGCAACCTAAATAATCAGCCCGAAAACGGGGCGATAAAGGTAGAGATATATGCCCTCAAAAATCCTGATCAACTGTTTATTAACAGGCTATGGACTACTCCGGATAAATATCTTTTAAGCAAAACTGATTTTAAAGCCACTTTCCCTAATTATGCTTACAGCGATGAAGACAATGAAACCAACTGGCCGCGTGCGCAACTCGTTAGCAGTGTGAATTTAAAAACTGATACCGGTAAGCAGGATAGTATCAGCCTCGATCAGCTCAGGAAACAGGCATCTGGTATTTACCAGGTGGTAATAAGCGCGCGGAACGAAAAAGGCGATACTACTTCTATTACAAAATATGTAACCCTTATGGCTGATCCGCCAAAGGCAACCAATACAAATGAATGGGTAATTCCTTTATTAAATTCGGTAAAACCCGGTAGCAATGCCGAGTTTTTAGTCGGACTGAATGAAAAGATAAATGTGTTGATGGAGTATTACAGCGGAGCAAAGCTCATCTCATCAAAATGGATAACTGTTGATAAAAGGCAGCAAAGCGTAAAAGTGCCGGTAGGGGTTGCTGATAAAAATCCAGCGGTTCAGTTCCTGACCGTTTATCATAACCGGATCTACAGCAGTTATGAAAAAATATATTTGGTAAACCCTGATAATAACCTGAAGATCAAATTCCTCACCTTTAATAACAAGTTGGAGCCCGGCCAGGCTGAGCAATGGAAACTACAGGTAAGCGGTGCGAACAATGAGAAACTGGCAACTGAAATGGTTGCATCGCTATATGATGCCTCATTAGATGATATTACAGCGGGGCAAAACTGGAGCCATGCGCTGGATCCTCAGCAAAAATATCAACCTAACTATTTCGCGTGGAATAGCTATGACTTTGTAAATGCTATAAATACCAACCCAATAAGCTATGCTAATTTTAATTATAGCACCATAAACCGCGATTATGAACAGCTAAACCTTTTTGGTTACGATTATTATGGGAGTTACAATAATGGTTACCGCCAATATCAGCAAAGATTACAGGCAGATAAGCAATTGAGGGAAGACTATTTGCAAAATGCCCAACTGATAAAGAATGGCTATGATATAAGCGGGTATGTTAGAGATAGTGGTGGCCCGGGATTGGCGGGTGTTTCCATAAATATTAAAGGTACAAGTATAGGTACAACAACAAACTCTGTAGGCTATTTTAAAATACGAGTGCCAGTTAATGCGACAGTTGTGTTCACTTATGTTGGTTATGTAAAACAGGAAATAACCACTTCGAAAAGCGAGAACTTAAATGTAAGATTGTTGCAAGACGGACACGGATTAAATGAAGTGGTAGTGGTTGGCTATGGGATACAAAAAAGGAGTGGTGCGCCAGGAGGGGCTGTTAATGTTATGATACGCGGCATTAATTCCCCGGTCCAGATGCGTGAAATTGTAACTGCACCCGGCGCTAAATTTAATAAAGATTTACTTATAGCGTTAAACGGTAAAGTTGCAGGTGTACAAGTAGTAAATGATTATGGCGAACAGGCTTATAAAACTGATACATCAGAATTCAAAGCCAGCCCGTACAAACTGAAACAACCTATCATCCGCAAAAATTTTAATGAAACGGCTTTCTTTTACCCGCAATTACGTACCAATGATAAAGGTGAGATACTAATAGACTTTACCATCCCGCAATCGCTCACTAAATGGCGTTTCGAGGCCTTTGCGCATACGCATCAATTGCAAACCGGCTATATAGAAAATGAGATAGTCACCCAAAAACAACTGAGTATAATTGCCAATATGCCGCGTTTTTTGCGGGAGGGTGATACGCTTACCGTATCAGCAAGGTTAGCTAACTTAACAGCTGGTGAACTGAAAGGGAAAGTAACTATACAATTGTTTAATGCCTTAACCGTGCAGCCGGTTAGCTTATTGCTGAACGGGGCAGATAGCACACAACAGGTCGCGATAGGGGCGAACACCAACAAAGGCATATCTTTTAAACTGGTTATTCCGCAAGGCTTGGACGCACTAACCTATCGCATTATTGCCGATGCCGGTAATTATAGCGATGGCGAGGAAAACACGCTGCCTGTTTTACCAAACCGCATGCTGGTAACCGAATCAATGCCGATGATGGTGAGGGCAGGGCAAACCCGCGATTATACTTTTGATAAACTGATCAACAACACCAGCACCACCCTGAAAAGTAAAACATTAACGCTGGAATATACCCAGAACCCGGCGTGGTATGCGGTACAGGCCTTGCCGTATATGATGGAATTTCCGTATGAGTGCTCGGAGCAGGTATTTAGTCGTTATTATGCCAATAGCTTGGCTACCAGTTTGGTGAACCATATGCCGGTGATAAAGCGGGTATTCGATCAATGGAAGAGTAGCAACAGCACTGAGCTTTTATCTAATCTTGAGAAGAACCAGGACCTGAAATCGACGTTACTGGAAGAGACACCATGGTTACAGGATGCCACCAGCGAATCGGAACAAAAGAAACGCATTGCATTGCTGTTCGACCTTAATAAAATGAGCAATGAGATGCAGTTGAATTTAGATAAGCTGCAAAAAAGGCAATTACCCGATGGCGGTTTTACCTGGTTTGGCGGCAATGAGGCCGATCGCTATATCACCCAGCATATCGTAGCCGGGATGGGGCAGCTGTTCCACCTCAACATCGCTACAGAAAAAGACCAGGAGCTGAAAGAGATCAGTGACAAGGCGATCCAATACCTCGATGACCAATTATTAACTGATGATAAGGCAGCCAGGAAATTACCAAAATATGAAACCCGTGGATTGGGTTCGACAGAGATACATGCCTGGTATGCCCTTAGTTATTACAGTGGCAAGCAAATGAGCGCGGCAGTAAAAAGCGCCTTTACCAACTATTTAAGCCGTGCCGAAAAACAATGGGTATCGCAAAGTATCTATCAACAGGGCTTAATTGCTTTAACTATGCAGCGTAATGACAAACCATTAGTAGCGCAGGCTATTATTAAATCGCTGAAAGAAACCGCGCAGCAATCGGATGACTTGGGGATGTATTGGGCACGAAATACTTATGGTTATTTCTGGTATCAATCGCCAATTGAAACACAAAGTTTGATGATTGAGTTGTTTACCGAAGTTGGTAATAACCAAAAATCAGTTGAAGAAATGAAGATCTGGTTGCTGCGCAGCAAACAAACCAGCGACTGGAAAACCACCAAAGCAACCGCCGCCGCCTGCTATGCTTTGCTAATGAAACAGGAGGATTGGCTATCGCCTGATGCAACTTCAGCAATTACATTAGGAGGTAAGTCGCTTGAAGAATTAAAGCCCGATATTAAAGCAGATGCCGGCACAGGCTACATTAAAACCAGCTGGGCCGATGAGCAAATAAAGCCTGCTTATGGTAAGGTTGAGATAAAGAACAACGGTAAATCCATCAGCTGGGGAGCGTTGCACTGGCAATATCTGGAACAGTTGGATAAGATAACACCATCAACAACAGATATTCATCTCGACAGGAAATATTTTATTGTTAAACAAACAGATGGCGGCCCGGTGCTTACCGCGGTTGATGCGCAGCATCAACCCAAAACAGGCGACTTACTTAAGGTGGTCGTATATTTAAATTCGGGCCGTGATTTTGAGTATGTGCAGTTAAAAGATATGCGCCCCGCAGGTACCGAACCTGTAGATGCACTATCGGCCTACAAATACCAGGATGGCCTGTACTATTACCAGGTAACAAAGGATGTAGCTACCAACTTTTTCATCAGCTATTTGAAAAAAGGGAACTATGTGTTTGAATACCAGTTGCGCGTTGCTCAACCGGGTAATTTTTCAACCGGGATAGCCATTGTACAAAGTATGTATGCCCCTGAATTTAACGCGCATAGCGAGGGCAAAAGGATAATATTTACAGGTCAAAAGGCGTTTTAATGTATATTAATCTTCACCCTCTTTGTCGCTTGGCGACAGAGAGGGTCGACAAACGTAGTGAAGTCGGGGTGAGTAAACCCCACCAATGCAAGCAAAAAAGAGAGAATAAGAGTAGCAATTTTTATTTATGATGATTGGTAAACATTTTTAACTTTGTATCTTTATACTACTAAGGAATAATAATGAAAAAAGCGGGCATTTTGATAATGATCATAGCAATCATAGGGATGATTGTATTTGGTGTTGTTTTCTATCACGGAAAAACTGACAACGTAGTGGATTCTGATGGTTTTTGGGCTTATGTATACGGAGCTAATTCAGTACCATGGCTTGTATATAGCGGCGGTGTTATTTTCCTGATGGGTATGCTGATGTTTATATCATCATGGGAGCAGCCAAGCGCCCGCTATAAATAAGAGGCCCACACCCGGTTTTTTAGCCAGGTGCGAACCCCTTAGTACTACGTCTGCCTTAATTGATTTAGATTATAAACAGTTAAATAAAAAGGAGGTATGCTATGGATTTGGTTCACAGAATCGAAAATTGGGGTGATACCCATCACCCCAAACTTTTAGATGTAGTCCGGGTTGCGCTCGGTATTTTTTTATTCTTTAAAGGCTTGGCTTTTATGGATAACACGGCAGATTTAAAGGGGATCATCGAATCTCAGGACTCTATCGTCTTTCCCGCATCAGCATTAATGATATTGGTTTACTATGTAACCTTCGCTCACATGGTAGGTGGTATCATGATAGCTTTGGGTATCTTAACCCGTTTTACCTGCATCTTACAGATCCCGATTGTTGTAGGCGCTGTATTTGTGAATGATATGTTGATATCGCCTATCAATACGCAATTATGGCTCTCCGTAATTGCTTTAGCTTTGTTATTTGTTTTTTTGATCCTCGGCTCAGGGCCGCTCTCGCTGGATAAATATCTGGCGAATCAAAGTATGGATGATTAGATCATTGTTTTGATCTTTGATATATGAGCCGGCTTTAGTCCGGCTTTTTTTGTTTTATAGAGCACTCAGTATTATTAGGTGTTTTAAAAAGAACTTAATACGTTATTAGGTGTTAGTATTAGTATATTTAATTTTATTCCCGGTTTTTTAATTATTTAAAAGTAAGAAGGCAACTGGTGTTTTAAATGCTACGTACTTATTATAAAACTATATGCCTTCAATAACAGCTGTCTCAAAAATAGAACTGCCCCATAAAACCACTCAAAAAGAAGTAAAAGCCCAGGCGGAACGTATGTTCTCGGTTAATTTTCCGCAGACTAAGCGACTTATTTTTGCCTTTGATAATACGGAGATCATCACCCGTAATTTTTGTAAACCGATTTCTTATTATACCAGCACTACCACCTTTGAGGAGCGTAACATTGAATATATCAATACCGCGCTTGAATATTCGGTACAGGCTATTGAGGATTGTGTGGCGAAGGCGGGCATCAGCAAGGATGATATCACCGACCTGGTATTCGTATCAACCAGCGGCCTGGCAACGCCTAGCATGGATGCGCTAATCATCAATAAAATGCGACTTAATCCGCATGTAAGGCGGTCGCCGTTGTGGGGATTAGGGTGCGGTGGTGGTGTATCTGGCATGGCAAAGGCCAATGCTATGGCAAAAGCTGATCCCGATGCGGTAGTGTTATTGGTAGCTGTTGAGCTTTGCTCACTTACGCTGATAAAGAATGATTACAGTAAAAGTAACTTTATAGGCTCGAGCTTATTTTCTGATGGGATAGCTGCCTGCATAGTAAAGGGCGATAATCATACCGAAAATAAAAAAATAACCTATTTCGATTCCAGCAGTAAGCTGTACTACGATTCATTGGAAGTAATGGGCTGGGAGTTTCAGGATACAGGCTTCAAGGTGCTGTTCTCTAAAGATATCCCTACGTTTATTAATGAAAATGTATTGCATGATATTACCGAGTTTTTGACTAAGCATAATCTTACTTTGGCCGATATCAAAAATTTTATTTTTCATCCCGGAGGTAAAAAAGTATTGGATGCTTATAAAGATGCCTTGCCTATTGAGGGCGATTTCCTGCAAAAGACCCGTGAGGTGATGAATGATAATGGCAACATGTCGAGCGTTACAGTTTTGTATGTATTGGAGAAGTTTTTACGAGAAGGTTTTAATGACGGCTTCGGCTTGATGATGGCCATGGGGCCCGGGTTTTCGAGTGAGATGGTGTTGCTGGAAATGAAGAATTAAATAAAAGCGTGGGCTATGCGCGATTCCCCTCTTGAGAGGGGCGGAGGGGTGTGTTAGCCAAGCGATGAAACACACCCCTCTGCCACCACACGTTTCAACCCGCCCCCTCTCAAGAGGGGAATTAATAAACTTTATAACGTTTAAATAATGTACTTTATACCCTTCATCATCTTCGTCATTACCCAGCGTTTGTCTGAACTTTATATCGCCCGCCGTAACGAAAAGTGGTTGCGGTCACAAGGCGCTATCGAGTATGGTAAAAATCATTACCCATACATAGTAGCGTTGCATACGCTGTTCATTATTTCCATGATAGGGGAGTATATATTTCGCCCCGGCTTATCAATGGATTCCATTTTCTTACTGCTGTTTATTCTGCTGCTTGCATTTAAATTCTGGGCGTTATCATCATTAGGCAAATACTGGAACACAAAGATCTTTCGGGTGCCAGGTAGTGGTCCGGTTAAAAAGGGGCCTTATAAACTGTTTAAGCACCCGAATTACTTCATCGTGATCTGTGAGATCATCGTCATTCCAATGGTGTTCCACTTGTATTATACAGCTGTAATTTTTACAGTGCTAAACGCGATTATGCTTACGGTGAGAATTAGAGTGGAGAATAAGGTTTGGGCTAAATAAAAAGGGGGCAGTTATAAACTGAAGCCAGTTAATGTACTCAGCTTTTTATATGTTAAATAATTTATAATTGAATATGTGAAAAAGCCTAATGATGAAAATGCGCCAAAATCAAAGTTCTTAGTATAATAGATTATAATTAAAATAGCGATTGAAATTATTAAGACTATTATGAAATATATAAATAGGCGTTTAATTCGGAAAAGAAACCTGAACAGGATATATTGGAGAATAATTGCCAACATCAAAATCATTAAAAAAGCCACATAAAATCCAAGTCCCGGAATAAAATCACTCAAGCTCCGGTTTTGATAATAATAGAAATTCTGAATTAGGCTTATTAAATCACAAATACCAAAAATAATTAATATGCTTAATATGGGTGGAATTAGATAAATAATTGGTTTTTTATTCATTTGAAATATTATAAGACTTACGAAGTTTTCAAAACTTCGTAAGTCTGTTTATAACAGATTACTTCAGCGCGCTTTTATAAAACACTTCAGCATCCGCTTTTAGTTTCTCATCAGTTTCCTTGCTTACGTAAACCATGTGGCCGGCTTTGTAATAATTGGTTACAATGTTACCGCGCAGATCAGGGCGGAGACCCATATGGCTTATCACATATTCAGCATTGTAAACCGGGGTAGCCAGGTCATAGTAACCGCAAACCATATTCACTTTAAGGTGCGGGTTTTGGGTCATGGCGCTACGCAGGGTTTCTGATACATCAAGGTAGGCGTTCTCGGAGTTTTTAAAGCTCCATGGCCAAACATTGGTTACAGCTTCGTATGGGATATCATTCCTGTAATTTAAGTCCTTACGTACATAAGCATTAAACGCGCCTACAAACAAGCCGTTCAGGTTGGCATCGCTT
This sequence comes from Mucilaginibacter xinganensis, assembly GCA_026225055.1. Taxonomy (GTDB): domain Bacteria; phylum Bacteroidota; class Bacteroidia; order Sphingobacteriales; family Sphingobacteriaceae; genus Mucilaginibacter; species Mucilaginibacter xinganensis_A. The sequence goes on from JAMFSA010000179.1 coordinate 29,752, forward strand.
GGGTCATATGATGGGTATTCGCCTGCATCGTCGCTGTCCTCACCACTAAAACGGCTGTCATAACGGCCAACAATTTTACCTTCATTGCGCAGTACTTCCTTAAAAAAGCGGAAATCAGTAATACGCTCATTAGCTTTCTTGATATAATCTTTAGGGATACCCGTAAAGTAATTTAGCGAGTCGACAACCAAATCGGTAAGGGCTGCCGGTGCCTGATCGCCGAGACTTAAAAACCGTGAGTAAGTACCGTTAGCAAATATTTCTGATTTTTTGGTCAGTTCAGCAGGTGTCAGGCTTTCCAACTCCGGGCTTAACTTATGATAGTAAGCCGCAGTGTTGGCATAAGTAGGTAAAAAGTAGATATACGGCATATCATTACCGTTCTTAAAGTCGATCAGCTGGAAATTTAACACGGAAGATATCAGCGTGATACCGTTTAAGTAGATGTTATAACGATCCTCTAAATAACCTGATAAACCAGCCGCGCGGGTAGTTCCATAACTTTCACCGGCAATAAATTTAGGGCTTGCCCAGCGTTCATTTTTAGTGATATATAACCTGATGAAATCACCTACCGAGGCCAGATCCTCATTATAACCGTGAAATTGATTTACATCAACACCTTTGTAAGCCCTACTGTATCCTGTTGATATAGGGTCGATGAACACCAAATCGGTAAAGGCCAGCCAAGTGTTAGGATTGTCGCCATACTCATAAGGCGCTCCCGGTGCATCACCCTTATCATTAGCGAATTTTACACGTACAGGCGATATAGCACCCATGTGCAGCCATATAGATGCCGAGCCGGGTCCGCCGTTAAATACAAAGGTAACGGGACGTTTTTCTTTGCTATCGCTATTAGTAGCGGTGTAGGCTACGTAAAATATTTTGGCGATCAGCTTTTCGTCCTTATCCCTCATAGGCATATAGCCGGTGGTGGCTTTGTAGCTGATGGCTTTACCATCAACAGTTACCTGGTGATTGGTTATAACCGGTTTGTCGGGCACGGTATCCCTTTTTTCTACAGTTGAATCTTTTACTATAACAGATACGCTGCGCTTTGATTGCGCGAACAGGCATGTGCTAAGGGCAGTTAAAATTAAAGTTGAATAAATAAATTTCATGTTAAGGGCTGGTGATTAATGATTTGAGTTAGTTAAAATGAATTTGAACTAAAGATATTAATTACAATTGAAATTAATATCCCCCTTTCTGCGTGATAAAACAAGACATCCGCGCCCGTTCAAGCGTCCACGCTTGAATGAAAAAGGCTTTTAGCGTCCACGCTAAAAGCCTTTCAAAATCATCTTATGTTATACGAAGTAAGCGTGGACGCTTACAAAAAATAGCATTCAAGTGTGGACGCTTGAACGGGCGGAGGCATCGTTTTTTATTCCGAATAAACCGACAGCGCCCGATCACGCAGGTTATAACCCGATGCCATTACCTCGGCATAAGCGCCGGCAGTACGGATAGCGATCAGATCACCGCGAAATGATTCCGGCAGGTCAACATCCTTGCGGAAACAATCGGTGCTCTCGCATATTGGGCCTACTACATCGTATTTTATATTGTTATCTGACTTCTGACTCACATTCTCAATAGAATGATAAGCCTGGTACAGCATAGGGCGCAGCAACTCGGTCATACCGGCATCCAGTACAAGGAAATTCTTTTTCAATCCGTTTTTAACATACAGTACCCTTGAAATCAACGCCGCACTTTGGGCAACTAACGCACGTCCCAATTCAAAATGTACTTCCTGACCAGGTTTAATGTTCAGGAAATCCTTAAATACTTTAAAGTAACTTTCAAAGTCGCTAAAGGCGTTGGTGTCAGGGTTGTAATAATCAACACCCAGGCCACCACCTGTATTTAAAACCTTAACCGGGAAACCATGATCTTCAAACCAATCCTGCATTTCGTTAATGCGGGTGCACAGGCTTTTGTACACCTCCATATCCGTGATCTGTGAACCGATATGAAAATGGATGCCCAAAAACTTCAGGTTATCGCACTTGCGTAATGCATCAGCTACATCAGGCAGTTGCCAGATGTTTACACCGAATTTATTTTCATCAAGTCCGGTGGTGATAAAATGATGGGTATGCGCATCTACATTTGGGTTAATGCGAATGGCTACATTAGCCTTTTTGTTTTTTGCTGCCGCCAGATCATTAATGATGAACAGTTCTTGTACCGATTCAACATTAAAGCAGAAGATATCAGCATCAAGCGCCAGGTTTATTTCTTTGTCGGATTTACCTACCCCGGCAAAAACAACCTTTTCTTTTGCAAAGCCATGTTCAATGGCGGCTTTTACCTCGTTGCCGCTCACACAATCGGCGCCAATACCAAATGATTGGATCATATCCAGCACTTTTGGGTTAAAGTTAGCCTTCATGGCATAATGCACATGAAAACCATATTTAGCCGACGCGTTGGTACAGGCTTCTAAAGTTTGCCTTAAAACGCCCATATCGTAATAGTAGAACGGGGTTTCTAAGGATTGAAATTTGTTTATTGTATCTGTATTAAACATTATTAAAAAGTCAAAAATCAAAATTAAAAAGTCAAAAAAGTATTGACTTTCATTAAATCCGAAATCGAAATTCAGAAATCCGATATTAGAACAGCCTGTTATGCAAGCTCCTTAATACCTCGGTTTTATCTTCCGTTTTTATCAGTAACGACATGTTATGATCACTGCCGCCATATGATATCATCCTTAAAGGGATGTGTTTTATAGCTTCCAGTACACGGGCAGCATAACCATGCTTTTCGGCTCCGAAATCACCTACTACGCAAATAATGGTATGGTCAATATCTACATCAACTGATCCGAAAGCGTTAAGCTCCTTGCTGATCTCCGCTAAATGTGTGGTATCATCAATAGTTAAGGATACAGCAACTTCAGAAGTGGTGATCATATCGATAGATGTTTTATAGCGCTCAAACACCTCAAACAGCTTGCGTAAAAAGCCATGTGCCAGCAACATCCGGCTCGATTGTACCTTTATGGCGGTAATACCATCTTTAGCAGCTATCGATTTAATTTTATCCTTCTCACTATTATTAGTGATCAGTGTGCCTGTTGCCTGCGGATCCATCGTATTCAGCAAACGAACCGGGATCTTATATTTTTGTGCAGGGAAAACGCTTTGCGGATGCAATATCTTAGCGCCAAAGTAAGCCAGCTCGGCAGCCTCATCAAATGACAGTTGGGCGATGGGCTTAGTACCTTTCACTATCCTTGGATCATTATTGTGCATGCCATCAATATCTGTCCAGATCTGCACTTCTTCGCTGCGGATGCCTGCACCAATTAATGACGCGGTGTAATCGCTGCCGCCACGGCGCAGGTTATCAATTTCGCCAAAGCTGTTGCGGCAAATATAGCCCTGGGTAATAAACAGGTTATTATCCGGGTGTTTATCCAGCAAAGGGGTAAGGTGCTCAGTTATGTAATCAACTATAGGCTCGCTGTCCTCATCAGTTTTCATAAAATCAAGCGCAGGCAATAATACCGATGGTACGCCGATCTCTTTTAAATACACGTGGTATAGCGTAGTTGATAAAAGCTCACCTTGTGCCAGTATGATCTTATCCTCGATGGTGGTAAAAAGATCATTTGAAAAGTTGCTCAGTAATGCGAAATGATAATCTATCACTTCTTTGCCTTGCGCGTAAAACTCAGGTTTGGCCAATAGTTCCTTAATGAAGATCTCGTACTTATCCTTCAGCTTCTTAATAAGTTCGGCTGCCCCGGTCTTATCACCGGCCAGGTAAGCCTGGCCAATTTCCACTAAATTGTTTGTCGTACCGGATACTGCCGATAATACCACGATCTGCCTTTCAGACGGATCAACGATATCCAGCAGTTTTTTCATTCTTTCAGGACTTCCTACTGATGTTCCCCCAAATTTTAAAACTTTCATTTTTTATTTAAATTTTACCATAAATCATTGATATTGATGTATCAATTTTGAGGCGCTAAAAATAGGATTTTTAGGCGCATATTGGGAAGTATGCATAAAATAAATTTAGTTGATAGGGTTAGTAGGAGATAGGTTAGGTATTAATATACTGGATATTATAATATCAGCACGCTGAATATTGAATATCCAGCGCCGAAACACATCTTTAAATTATCATCTACAAAACACTAAACGCTAAACAATTAGTGTATATGGATTATTATACCTACCTTGCCGACTTTAATAAATAAAATAATGCAAAAAGAAGGAACAGTAAAATTTTTTAATGAAACAAAAGGATTCGGATTTATTACACCAAGCAATGGTGGTCAGGATGTATTTGTTCATTCTACAGGCTTAATCGACGAAATTCGTGAAAACGATAAAGTTGAATTCGAAGTAGAAAACGGCAGAAAAGGCCTTAATGCGGTAAATGTAAAAGTTATTTAATTATATAAATAAATAATCATCAATCGTTCAAGCATCCGCTCAAAAAGCGGATGCTTTTTTTGTGCCCTATTATTTATTTAACAAATTAATCTAAACATCCCTCCATTAAATCTGTTGTAAATTCATTATTCATCTACTAAAAGAGAGAAAATCATGAAAGATCAAACAAAGATTATAGCAGCACTTTTAGTGGGTGCTGCAGCAGGCGCTGCACTTGGTTTATTATTAGCACCGGATAGTGGTGAGGGATTAAGAGGAAGTGTTGCTGATTATATTAATGATTTGGTTGATACAGCCAAAAGTAAAGCGGAGGCAACTGCCAAGGAAGTTAAAGAATACGGCAATAACGCCTATAATACAGCAAAATCAAAATTCAATGGTGCTGTAAACGATGCCGCTGAATACCATGAAGAACTGGCTGATTCAGCAAGATCAAAAGTAAAAAACGCGGTAGATAACGCAAAAGAATATGGCGAAGATGCCGCTGACCACGCAAAAACAAAAGTGAAAGCTACTGCTGATGACTGGAATAATTCTATTCAGAATGCTTAAGTAAAATCAGGGTTATAAAAACAGAAAAGCCAGGTGTTAGCCTGGCTTTTCTGTTTTTATAAAATAAATATGTCATTGCGAGGAAGAATGACGAAGCAATCTCGTCGCGTTCAATATGCAAGCGACGAGGTTGCCACACTCGTACCTCGTTCGCAATGACATGCAGGAGTATTACTTATTTACTATTCCAACTATTGTTGCTCGTATCTGCATCCATAAATATACCGCCATCCAGCGTTGCTGATTTTATGGCTTTAGTAGTTTTTATGTGTACTGAAATCTGCTGTTGATTACTTTGCCAAACTATTGGTGTTTGGTGGAAGCTTTGCGTACTGCCGTCGGTATAAGTTACCTTAATATCAAAAGGTACAGCAAAACCGCCGATGTTTTGGATAGCAACTACATAACCGCCATTATCCTTAGTTACATTCTGCAAATTAAGGTCGATATAATTATTGGTGAAGAACCAGTTATAGAAGAACCAGTTCAGGTTTTTTCCCGATCCTGTGCTCATGCTGTTAAAATAATCCCATGGGATAGGGTGCTTGCCGTTCCAGTTATCCATATAGGTATGCAGCGCTTTTTTGAATAACACATCGCCCAGCATATCTTTTAAGGCAAGGTAGCTTAACGATGGTTTTACGTAAGCATTGTTGCCATAACCTTTGGTCAATTCACTTGTAGGGATGATGATTGGCAGATCCTCGCTGGTCGAAGGGTCATTTATCCAGCGTTTTACACGGAAATTTTTATAGTTTTCGATGTTCGCCTGTTCGCCTGTTTCAGATTTGCCTATTAGGAATTCAAAAGTGGTTGCCCAGCCTTCATCCATATAACCGTAACGGGTTTCGTTAATGCCCATGTAGAAAGGGAAGTAAGTATGTGCCATCTCGTGATCCTGCAAAAATTGCGCATCGTGCATGTCATCAGTATGGCTGTCATTCACCATCATCGGGAACTCCATATCGGCAAAACCCTGAAAAGCAGTCATTTTAGGGTATGGGTAAGGCACGCCCGGCCAGTTGTGCGATAGCCAGTTTAATGTATGCACGCCAAATTTAACCGCGGAATGAAAATCGGTTGATTTATCAGCATAAGCGGCCTGCATACTGGCGCGGCGGTGCGTTGCATCATCAACCAAGGTGCTGGCAGCATCCCAATCGTAATGATCGCTGATACCTACAGCCAGGTCGCTTACATTAGTTGCCTTCCAAATCCAGGTATTAAAATCGTTTTGCGCTGTGATGTTTTTCTTCGCCAGATCAGCAGGCGTAGCAATATGCACTGTTGAATCAGTAGTCATGGATTGCTGCAGGCGTTTGATATATTCGGGTTGCAGTACCTGTGTTGGGTTTTGCAGGGTTCCGGTTGCCCAAACAATAAAGTTTTTAGGCGCGGTAACACTTAGGGTATAATCGTTAAAGTCATTATAAAACTCCTGGCGATCGTTAAAATCGAGCCTGTCCCAGCCATTATAATCGTCATAAACAGATACACGGGGGTAAAAATAGCCTATATAATAGGTAGTTGAATCTATCACACCTTCGCGCCCTTCGCCTGTTGCCAGCTCATAATGCCAGGTGATGTTCAGTTTTACCGAATCGTGTGGTAGCACCGGCGTAGATAATTCAACAAACTTATTGGTGGTGTTACCAACTTCGTTACCCATTCTTCCGCGTTTTTTACTTGTGTTTTTTACAGGCTCATTGTCCCATTCTATTTTGGCTCCGTTAACAAACATTGAGTCCACCTGCATGCCTTTTGTTAAATAATCAGCATCAACATGGCCATATCTTACAGCACCTGGCCTGTGGATATTCATGATCAGCTTCATATTAAGATGCTTTAATGTATCGGGGCTGTTATTAAAGTAGGTGATCTGTTCGGTGCCTTTTATGGTGCGGTCAGGGGGGAGAGCAGTTATCTTTATATCATACCGGCCATGGTTTTCCCAGTATTTTTTGCCCGGGCGGCCATCTGCCGACCTGGTTTCTTTTGCGTAAGCTTTTTTAATGTCGCGAGGCAGGTATAACGTTTGCGCTTTTACCTGTGTTAAGAAAAAACAGCATACAGCTGATGCGATGAAGTACTTGTACATCCTTGTAAATAATAAAAATAATGAGTCGGGTTAAAAGTGTAAATATAAAGTAAAAGGCGTTAATTAAAAGGTTGAATTGACCTGCAATGTTGTTGCAATTAGTAACAAGTATATTACAACTACGGTTAATAAATAATTAGTTTGTTTAGCCGGAATTATTTTTTTTACTTTGCTGTAGTTATTTTAATAGGGGTATTAAATAACTATTGTGGGCCATTCGCTTTATGTGAATGGCCTTTTTTTGTTATTTTCCCTGTGTGGAAAATGCTTATTCAGTAGTTACATACTCTTTGGAGATGAGCATAAAAAGATGATCGTTATCTATCGATTCATCAAAACATTCGGTTAAAAGCTGCGCTGCCTGCTCCATCTTTAATTTTGAAGCGATCATTTTCAACATGCTGCAGGCCGAAATATTAATATGTTCGAGCAATTGCAGGTAGGCAATAATGTCCATATCCAGCAGTATCGGCAAAGGCTGATCTTCATCCAAACAAAAATTATCTTTTACGATTGATTTTATAGGATTACAGTTTTTATCGGATGGGGTTTCGCCGATAATCTCATAAATGGCATCCATTCGTCCTATCTGCCTTTTAATATCCTCCCAAAACTCTTCCATAGCCATTTGCAATGCCGGGAAGGATGCGATACTTATTAAATGACTCAAGTGCTTATCTAAATAGCATTTGCCAAAATATATCCTATTTAAATTATGTACAAAAACGTGATTAAGAACAGATTCGTCGAGTGTTTTGATTGTTGTAGAGGCCATGCGGGTAAAATTTAATAAAGTATTTAAATGTTTGGAACGAAAAGGAAGCATCAGCTATGAATATGGTCCAACGGTAGGTTTAACAATTAACTAATACCAATGTTTGGTTACGGGTTGTTAAGTATATATTAGATACCTTTGCGCTATATTATTCTGCTATATGAAATATAAATTAGGTGATTTTGTGCGGTTTGTTGACGAAAAATTGGAAGGCTTTGTTACCCGTATAATTGACGACCAGATGATTGGTGTTACCGGTGATGACGACTTTGAGATCCCTGTATTAGCCAGTAAAGTTACCAGTGTACACGGTTATGAACCAGCCGGTTCAAAGGGTAAAACCGATGCTTTAAATGAGGCGCTAATACCCGCAGCTGAGTTTCAAACCAAAGGCGTATATCTTGGCTTAGTTAACGACCCGAAGGTAAATTCGGTAGTGCATTTTTATTTGATCAATGATACATCGTACCAGTTGCTTGCAGCCTTAACAACCGAAAAGATAACATCCTTTAAAGGTGAATTTGCAGGTTTGGCAGCGCCAAAATCTGCTACAAAAATATATTCAGCCCAACTGGCTGATCTGCAATTATGGCCGAAGTTTGTATTCAACATAACTTTTTATACCCCGCAAAATATTAAGCCCGCCGACCCGGTAGTTTTTAACGATAAGCTGAAGGCTAAAGATTTTTCGGGCACTAAAAGGAAACTGCCTTTGCTGAACGATCTGGGTTGGTTAATTCAGTTGGATGAACCGGAATTGGTTATTGACGCGCAAAAGCTAAAGGAAAGCTTTTTTAAGCCTGCTGAAGAAAAGGTAGAATTTGTAAAACCAATAAGCGAAGTAGACCTGCATATTGAAAAGCTCCGTGATGATCACCTGTTTTTACAAAGTAGCGAGATCCTGAATATACAATTGCAGCATTTTAATAAAGCCCTGGATGCCGCCATTGTACATCAACTGCTCGAAATTACTTTTATACATGGTGCGGGCAATGGTGTTTTACGGCATGAGTTGCATAAGGCGTTAAGCAAAAACAACAAGATCCAAACCTTTATGGATGCCCGAAAGGAGAAGTTTGGGTATGGAGCTACAAAGGTGCTTCTGAAATAAATTCTGCACTTCGTGTTTCTTTGTGAAAATCTTTGTGATCTCCGTGGTAAATTAAACCACAAAGGGTACAGAGGTTTTCACAAAGGTCACAAAGAGACTTAATAATTACGCCAGTTGATGCTGAAAATCAGGTGCATGTTTTTCAAATACCATGTCGAGGATTTGCTGGGTGGTATCGGGGTAATCAACCTTAATAACCTGGCCGTTATTTATCCAGTCGAGGATAACCTCATCGTGTTTGGCTTTAAGGCTTTTTATAACAGGTACACCCATTTTCTTTAATGCGGCTGCGTTAAGCTGCTGCTCATACTGGGTTTTCATGGGGATCACCAGTAGTTTTTTCTGTAAGTACAGCGCTTCAGCAGGTGTTTCAAAGCCGCCGCCGCAAAGTACCGCCGCGCTTTGCGCCATGCTTTTTATAAAGCGTTCGTTATCAATTGGCTGTATAGATACGTTTTTATGTTTGAATGTTTTTTTGTTATGCTTTGAGAAAACATCCCATTGCACATCCTTAAATTCGGTTAAGCGCTTAATGAGCCTTTTATCATCGTAAGCAGGCAGATAAACGGTATAGTGACCTTTGTTCTCAATTTTTTGATCACGTACCTGCTGCCTTATTACCGGGGTAAATATATTTTTATCAAACTTGGCGAAATGAAAACCATATTGCGCGGTTACAGGCGCATAATTTTTCAGGATGAGCTTGCCGATCATGTCGGTATCATCGGTCTTGGGTGCATTTTCTGAAAGAACTGCCGCCTGGTGACTAAGCCCTATGCAAGGCTTGTTTTTCATATAGCATGCCCATGCCGATACCGGCTCAAAATCATTGATCACCAGGTCGTAATTTTCAACAGGAAGCTCGTTTATCTCTTTTAAAAATTTGCGAAACCGTGATTTTAAAAATGTATCCCATATATCAACCCCGCCCGATTTACCGAACACAAACCCGAAGCCGTGCAAAACATATTTAACCTGAAAAGGCAGGGAAAGATCGCCCTGGGTACCGCTGACCAAAACATCTACATCGCCCATTTTTTTAAGTAACGGCACAATATCCATTGAGCGGCTTAAATGTCCGTTTCCGGTGCCTTGTATTGCGTATAATATCTTCATAATTCGGGGGATGGGCTTGTGTATAAAAAATAAAGAGAGCAAGCTCTCCTTATCTAACTATTTAACTGATCTTATTAATCCAGTGAATAAAGAACGGCTTGGAATACGTCACATGAATAATATGGAGCAAAAGTGCGGTCGTCATATTAATACGGTGTTAAATTTCTGTTACTAAGTGGCTAATCGCACCAGGTATTTATCAACAATTAGTTTGTAACCACAACAAAAACAGGTGTTTCCGTAGCTTTTATACTCAAAATATGGTCACTTGCCGATACCTTATTTATTAACATATTATTGCTGCCAATGTTGAAGTTATATACGTTTGCCGATGTTGATTTTCCTAAACTTAATTTACAAGTTGTGCTACTATATTTTTCATCAGGAACCATCAATACGTAAATCGTTTTGTTGCCTTTACGATAAACATCAACCAGCGGGTAATTGTTTATAGTGCCTTTATATACAAAATCGCCAAGCAGGTTTTTGGCCTGGAAGATATAATCTGCTGCTGGTCGCCGCTCAATTGTTTTTGAAGCTAAGCCGCTTGAAGCATACTGAACCGGGTTATCGCTGTTGTCATCATACAACTCATAAAAAAATACCTTGTTTATGCCATGTCGTGCGTAAAGAAACGAGGTACGGATGACCCAATCCGCCTGGGTTTGCAGAGCCGATTTATTGCCAATAGGTATTGCCCGCTGCGGACTGCCGCTATTAACATCATAGCCCGCCTCGGTAACCCAAACCGGCAGGTGATAAGTCTTACCCAGTTTAACAAAGCTATCTGCTATTGTTCCTGCCTCTGATAGTTCAGGGGCTACACCAACAGTACCCATATCAGTAGTGCCGGGTTTATGATCGTTGGAATAATAGTGATAGTTGATCACATCAAAACAAAGGTTAACCGATCCATCCGGTTTATAGCCCCGGTGTACTTTGCACCAGTTGATCATCGCCTCTACATATTTCGGGTCGGGATTAGCAAGGCCGCCCATTACCACTTTAATGTTTGGATCGGCAGTTTTTACACCAACGCCTTTACCTAATCTGCCCTTATCGCCATCATAAAACGCGGAGAGGTTGGCGGCATATTCCTCAGCGGTTTGATGGGCTTTATCACCTTTCCACCATTTATCACGCTCATTATCACATTCCATATATTTTATTGTGCTGAGGCCGATCTTAGGAACATTTACGGGGTCATTTGTCCACCGTGGTTTACTATCAACCGTAACCAAAGCCGGGTCAACCTTTTTGTTGCTTCCATATCTCGCCGCGAATTGAAAGGCAGCTTTCGCCTGCTCAATGTACGATGCCGGGGTAGCTTTATCAGCACCGAAAGGCATGGGCACATTTTCACCATCGCGCAGGTTTGCCGGGTAAGTTTGCTGCAGCCAATCGGGGCAACCCTTTATATCAGCCAAAACATCAATGCCTTCCTTCTGGCAGCGCTGATAAATAATATCTAAGTTCCAGCCGCCATTATTGGTAGGGTTAAAGCTAAAGCTGCCACGTTTAGGCTCTATCTTTTGCCAATCGAGGTAATGCCTGAAGCTACCGAATGATTTAATGATCGCCATTTTAGGCTCATATATTTTACTGGCATCATTCGGGTCTTTAGGATTTTGCAAAAAGTCCCATTCAAAAGCGTTTATACCCAGCATGTTGTTGAAAGTAGTTTGCTGCGGTTTTTTTGTGGGAATAGGTTTTCGCTGCGCGGATATATTTAGGCACAGCAGGAGCAGAGGGATCAGTGCAATTGGTTTTTGCATGTTGTGTAGATAGATAGGCTAAGATACGGATTTTGCATGGCGTATAGTTGACTCACCCTGACTACGCTGCGCTGGTCGACCCTCTCTACGCTAAAGTGTAAAGAGGGAAGGGTAAATGTATTTTTTCACCCCCTTTACCGCTTGCGGTAGAGAGGGTCGACCAGCGCAGCGTAGTCGGGGTGAGTCAAACGAAGCGCGATAACTTCATATTTTTAAAATTTATCTTACTTTTAACCTTTGCCAAACACCCATGCCCGATAACAAACCCCAGCAACTGGATTGGATCAATAACCTGCGGATAATAGCCATGTATATGGTGGTTATTGTGCATACCTCATCGCCGTTAATAATGCAGTATGGTAAAGTGGCCGGTAGCTATTGGTTTTGGGGGGATTTCTACAACGCGATATCGCGGTTTGGCGTACCTGTTTTTGTGATGATAACCGGGGCGTTGCTGTTAAACCGCGATCAGGAGCCTATTCCATTTCTTAAAAAGCGGTTGGGCCGTATTATCGTTCCGTTCCTGTTCTGGAGTTTGGTGTATGTAGCTTTTGGCTGGTATAACGAGGATTTTACTTTTACTGCCGATACCTGGGCGAATGTTAAAATTGTGCTTCACCAGTTAAAATATGGCAGCTCGTACCATTTGTGGTATGTGTATATGCTCATAGGTCTGTATTTTTTAATACCTGTGCTTGGTAAATTTGTACGCAATGCTTCTGAGAACGAATTACTGTATTTCCTGCTGGTTTGGTTTGGGGTGATGATGATTAGCCAGCCCTATCTAAAGCGTTTTGATCCGCAGGTTGATCTGCATTATTTTGCAGGTTACGCCGGTTATTTGGTATTAGGTTATTACTTGGCTTATAAGGATTTTCCGGCTAAGTTTAACCGAACCTGGTTTGGCATATTATTTTTGGTGACATTAGCTGTAATTGTAATCGGCACTTATTATACCAGTATTTACTACAAAGGTTTAAGCACCATGATGTACGAACCCGTGAGCCCTACAATCGTATTACTATCGGGCAGCGCGTTTATGCTGGGCAAGCTCACAAATATCAGCTGGTCGCCACGGGCTAAGCGGGTCCGCGACCTTATTGGCGGCTATACCTTTGGCATATACCTGAGCCACGCGCTTATTTTAAGGCTTATAGACGATGAACTGAATATTAACTACGCCTTGTTTCATTCATCGGTTGGCGTTCCGTTAACGGCTCTTATATGCTTCATACTGTCGTTGTTATTGGTTTATTTGTTGAGCAAATTGCCGCTTGGTAAATGGATCTCTACCTGATATTAAAGGTTGCTTTCCGATTAATTTCAATACTTTATGGAAAACATGAATAATATGTAATAATTTTAAAAAATTTTTCAACCCAATAACCCCAGGGTCTATTTTTTAATAAATGAAAAAAATAACTGAAGGCACCGCCGCATTATATACCGCTCTTTTAATTGTAGTCACTTTTATCATACGCTTGTTTGTAGCAGCCTACACCGGGTTGGGCATCGGCGAAGCTTATTATTTCCGTGGCGCGTTACACCTCGATCTGAGTTATTTCGATCAGCCGCCATTATTCTTTTGGCTGGGTGGTTTAAGCATAAAAGTATTTGGTTTAACAAATCTGGGTATCAGGTTCCCGTCGGTGCTGTTATTTGCAGGTACCAGCTGGCTGTTATACCTCGTAACTAAAAAACTATTTAATGCCAAGGCCGGTTTTTGGGCGGTATTGGTGATGAACCTAAGCGCGGTATTTACTGTACCTATCGCTTGTTGGTTTCAGCCGGATGCACCTTTAATGTTCTTTTGGTTGTTGAGCACCTATATTATTGTTGATGTACTATCCATTACGGATGAAGGCAAAACCAAACGCGGTGCGGGGCAGGTTTACCTGCTTTGGATACTGGTAGGTATCTGCATGGGCCTTGCCACATTAAGTAAATATCATGTGATCTTCCTGTTTGCAGGCGTGTTTATATTTGTGAGCGCCAATAAAAATCAGCGCCATTGGTTAAGGCATCCCGGTCCGTATATTGCCATGCTTATTACGCTTATAATAGCGTTCCCGGTACTTTACTGGAACTATAAGAACAACTGGGTATCGTTTGTTTTCCAGGGCTCAAGGGCAGGCTCAAGCGGTGGCTTGCACCCTGTTTGGTTTTTGCGCAGCTTAGGCGGGCAATGCCTGTGGTTATTGCCATGGTTCTGGTTCCCGCTGGTAAATCAGCTTATCGTATCCTTTAAAAAACGTACGCTATCGCAATCCTACAGCTTCTTATTCTGGACGGCCATTTTGCCGTTGGTGTTTTTTACAACAGTTACCCTATGGTCCGATCTGCAATATCACTTTCACTGGCAGGCTCCCGGTTATATGATGTTGTTTATGCCTTTAGGTTATGCCATTGATAAAAATATCAGCGATCCGCAGAAAGCACGAGGAACCAAACGCTGGTTAGTTTTTTCGGCACTATTTACCCTTATTACCATTGGTGTGCTTTGCATTGATGAGGTTACCGGATTTTGGCAAAGCTATGGCCCTAAATGGGTGGTGAGCCTGGTTGATAAAACACCCGAGGCCAAACAGAAAGAAATTGACCCAACCATACAGGGGATCGACTATGATGATATCCTGACCCGTTTTCAAAAAGAAGGCTGGATGAATAATAACAAAATATTTGTGGGGGCTACCCGTTGGTGGCTTACCGGTAAGGTTGATTGGGTACTGAAAGGCCAAAAGGATATTATCTGCTTTAACGATGACCCGCGTAACCTTGCTTTTTTAGTTGACCCTAATAAAGTTGTCGGTGAAGATGCGATTATCATTGACCAGGGCAGCCCTGCGAGTGTAAATAACGATGTTAAGCCTTTTTTCGATAGTGTGAAACAACTGCCTGATATTGCCATTATACGTAATGGCAGAGATGAACTACATTTGCAGGTATATTATTGCACTCATTTCCACGTACCAGCAACACCAAGGGAAGATCTGCCACTGTACCACCAGCTAACCGGCAGGCCACCGTTTGGGAAGTAGAGAATTTAGGAATTCGGATGTTTGATTTCGGATTTGTTATTTTTTCTTTTTTGCCATGCTGAGTTTTATAGTTGGATCACTGACTTTGGTTTATAAAGAAGCCAGTGTATATTCAGTCTACAGCTGATCTACGCCACATCCTTATTACTATTCAGCAGGGCTTCATAATCCTGCATGGTATTAATATCAATATTGCCCTGTTCAAACTCAATTTGTTCAATATCATCAGTATATTCATTTAATAGGGTTTGAATATCTTCGTCCCCCTTTAAAGCCAAAAGCGCGTCAAAATATTTTTTGCCAAATAATACTGGAACGCCAAGTGTATCGTGATAATGTGAGGCGACAATGCCTTTATGCCCCTGTTTATATTGTTCAATAAGTTTGTTAAGCAGGGGGGATGAAACAAAGGGCTGATCGCACACGCAAATAATTATGCCGTATAGATAAGGGAATATTTTATATAAGCCAGCTATTCCGCTGCTAATGGATGATGCTATGCCTGTTTCCCATTGCTCATTATAGATCACATGTACCGGTAACTGCCGCAGTTCAACCTCAAGCAGATCGCGGTTGGCGCCGGTTACCACCATTGTTTTGTTATTAGTGGCCATATTGGCTTCGTCTACGGCGTGTTGTAAAAAACTTTTATTGTGATACTTTATTAATTGCTTGGGTTGGCCCATCCTTGACGAGTTGCCCGCTGCCAAAATAACTAATCCGTAATTGTGCGTATAAAGTTGTTTCATGGAGTTCCTCACCTGCTCTGTTGATATTTGTAACGTTTTGATTGTAATTTTTAGTACGTCTATATCTAATGTTGGAACGATACGCAGCATGATTTGTTTAAAATATTTTCCCGAAATAGTCCCGATGCACCCTTTATGTTGGCTCGTTTACCCCTGTTTTCCCATTTTTTGTTTAATAGATTTGTATAAATCTATTGCAGATCAATATTATGGCAAAACTATCTGTATTTAATTTTACATCGCTTAATGGCTATTACAAAGGCTTAAATGGTGATATCAGTTGGCACAGGCATGGCACTGAGGAGGCTGAGTTTTCGGCTGAATCAATGCAAGCTAAAAATGTATTGCTTTTTGGCAGGATCACCTACGAAATGATGGTGAGTTTTTGGCCCACACCCATGGCACTGGAACAGGTGCCTAAACAAGCTGAAAGTATAAACGCTGCTGAAAAGATCGTTTTCTCAACCACACTACAAACAGCAAGCTGGAACAATACACGTGTTATCAATGGCACTCTGGTTGATGAAATTAAAAAACTAAAGCAAGCATCAACAAATGATATGACCATTTTAGGTAGCGGCAGCATTGTAACCCAATGTGCCGATGCGGGATTAATTGATGAATACCAAATCATGCTTGATCCGGTTGTATTAGGCGATGGCGGTGTGATGTTCAAAGGTTTGAAACAAAAGCTTGATCTGGAGTTGCTATCGGTCAAAACATTCAAAAGCGGAACGGTGTTACTATCGTATAAGCCGAAGGAAAAGTAGTTATTCTTTTACCGTTGGATAACGGAAAATAGTGGGTAAGCAGGCGTAGTGCGGCGAAGTTTGCGTTAGGGATTGAAACGGATACCAGCCTCGCGCCTAAGGCCTGCAGGCGTATGAGTGAAAAGCCCGGCCGAAGGCAACGCCCTCATACATAACGTATAATACACCCCTGATCCCTCTCAAGAGAGAACTATGGTGCAGATTCCGTGACCCAGCCCGTCTACACCATAAATAAAGCGGAGGCAAATGAATAATATATATATAACATCTACACACTTAAATTTAAATATCATGTTCACACACACAAAGGCATTTAGTAGTTTTTCGGTTAATGATATAGCAAAGGCAAAGGAATTTTACGGGCAAACACTGGGTTTGGGTGTGAGCGAGGAGATGATGGGGCTGCTTAACCTGCATATTGAAGGGAATAATAATAAGATTTTAATATATCCAAAGCCTAATCATACCCCTGCAACCTATACCATACTTAATTTTCCGGTTGCTGATGTGGAAAAGGCAGTTGACGAATTAACTGCTAAGGGCATCAGTTTTGAGCATTATGATATGGGCCAGTTAAAAACGGATGAAAAGGGGATAGCCCGTTTTCCCGGTATAACGCAGGCCTGGTTTAAAGATCCGGCAGGTAATATCCTTTCATTGATAAATTCATAAAAATTAAAAGGGATAGAACATGTTGATAATTATATAGTTATCTTTATGGCTATAAACTCTTATCACTATGACAACTTCATCTGAAATAGTAAGTGACATCAAGCATTGGTGGCTGTTTTTACTGCGCGGTATATTGTTCATATTACTGGGTATATATATGATTAATACGCCTTTGGTAACCCTTGTGGTGCTCAGTGTGCTTTTTGGGATAGTAATAGTTTTCGGTGGTATTACCGAGCTTGTACATGCTTATGTAAACCGTTATGTAGTAGGCTGGAGCTGGCGTTTTCTATTAGGGCTGATAGATGTGGCCCTGGGCTTTATACTTATTTTCGATATTAAATTAAGTATATCCGTATTACCGTTTGCGGTAGGGTTGTGGTTCCTGTTCAGAGGGTTTTCACTGTTTAGCTTTGCCAGTGTAATGCGCCGTTCGGGCTGGATGCTGCTGTCGGGCGTAATAATTGTTTTATTTGCGCTGTTAGTTATGTTTAACCCCGCCTTTGGCGCTATGACCATTGTACTATGGGCCGCTTCGGCCTTTATTATAACAGGTATAGTTAATGTGATTCTATCTTTCAGACTGAGAAAAGTTAATGAGATCTTAGTAAAACGATAGTAAATAGAATCAGGAATTAAGATATAAGAGTCATGACTTGATTATCTTGACTCAAGAGCTGACAATAATAATTTTTCTTTACGATGCCTTAGCCAATAACGCCCTTGTATTAGGGGTGTATAGCACAAGCGCCTGGCTGGTTTTTTTAACCTGATCGCGCTGGGTAAACTTATCTTTTAATTGTTGAAAAAGATTAAAGCTAAGCATATCAGCCATGGGAATAGCATTCCCTTTTGCTGCACGCGGATGCATTACTAAATCACCGGTTTTCACTTTAAGGTTAAAATGATTGATATGGGTAAGACCTGTTTTGGTGTCAGTATCAAATATTACAAAGGTATCAATACGGTTGCCTTCGCTATCGGTATAAATAACCAGGTCGTTTTCTTTATAAGTATTCATATGATGGTCTGTGTTTTTTAATGAAAAAACGCAATAATCGGTCCAAATGTGCCCTGATTGACTTATTTAGGTGTTTTTGGAGATAAATGCCTGTTTTAAAGATGGATATTTATGGATTGTAACAGTTTTTTTGCCTTGAAGAAAGGGTAGGTGAATAATTTATGAAGTCTGTGGTGGTCAGGTGGTGTGCTGATATGAATACAGGAGAAACAAAATGAATGCTTATTGCTGCCGCGGGTTACGCTACGCTAAACCCGCGGCAGCAATATAACAACTACGCCATTCCCACTGTACCATCTGGTTTTGATTTTTTACCGGAGCGTATTTTTATAACCTGATAAACAACACCAATTATATAAAGTACAAAGAATATCAATAGCCCTGTTTGTATAACAGGTGCGTTTGGTCCATCGGCAATGGGGTGACTGATGGGTAGCCTTGTTAAACTTTCAACCGTTGTAGGTACCATGGAAAGGAATATGGTTGTTGAAAGGGCTATGGTTTGTACATAATCAGCACCTTTACCCAGGAATTTTATTGACTTAGCGTAAAGGCCAATTGGTATCAATACCAATATTAGTATTGCCAAACTATGCGCCGGGGTAAAGTGCCCGGTTTTCATGATCGGCAATGAGGTTAAACAGGCGGCAACCGTAAAATAGATATATAGTTTACCCATTGTGTTTTTAGGGTTGATCTTACCATCGCGCAGCAAGGCAATAACAGCGAAAATGATGGCGAGCACACTGATGGCAGTGTGTATTATTCCAAGTACGGAAAGGTGGTTAGGCGTAATCATGCGGCAATAAGTTTAAGGGTTAACAGAAAATGTTCATCTAAATATTAGAAAAAATATCCTGTTAACCAAATATCATGCAGACAATCACCTCGTTACATACTTTCAGGAAATAAAAATAATTATTTAGTAGAAAAACTTTCCAGTAAAATATAGCGTGCTGTATTTGTTACCGGCGTTAGCTGACTGTTCACATCAATCACCATTGTTTTTGGGTTCGCGTTATCCAGTTTATCCCATTGCGGTAGACCGCCACCATTTGGATTGCCTGTTTCTATAAAATTGGCAAAGTAGGTCTGCATGGTTTCCGATACTTTATAGTCATCGGGCGTCCATGCGTAAACTTTGTTGGTAGATAGATTGCCCAACGCGTATTCAATTTCTGATGCATGTGATGCACCCATCGATTTGCCATTACCCTGCCCGTTCACCATTGGCGGCCTTTTCTTTGAGAACAGGTAACGGTAAACAGGCTTACCGCTGGTCCGGTTTTGTACATCGGTAAATTTCCAGGTGGCAAACACTATAAAACGATCTGAGGCCAGGTCGGTTGCGGCCTGAGCTACATCGGCATCAGTTGCTGCGGGATAGGCTTTAAATACGACATCGGCTTTATCGTTATATAGTTTTTGCAGTGCCTTTTTATAATTGTCGACTGTAAGTGAATCATTGCCTAAAACAGAATGATATTCTACTTCGGCAGAGTTCCAGCCGGCTAATAACGGCACGTGCATTTGTTTGCCTGCATCAAAAATAGCCTGTGGCATTTCAGGTAAGAAATAGCCGTCGACAGTAGTAGAAAAGTGTGTAAACCCTGCCAATTGCATTAACTTATCGGCAGATATCTTGCGTAGATCATCCAGTGAAGTTGCGCCTACTTTTTGCGCGAACTTTACTCCTGTTTGCTCAACATCTGCCAATGGCGCAGGAGATAAGTTGCCCAGTACCGCGCCGCTTTCACCAATTGCACCTCTGAATAATCCTTTCGACAACGGTGATGCCACCTGTGCCGATACCGACATAGAACCCGCCGATTCACCAGCAATAGTTACCTTATCAGGATCGCCCCCAAAGGCCGCAATATTTTTTTGCACCCATACCAATGCCGCGTGCTGATCCATCAGCCCATAATTACCTGATGAATGGTGCGGTGATTCTTTGGTTAATTCCGGATGGGCGAAGAAACCGAAAATGCCCAGGCGGTAATTAATAGTTACGGTAACAAGTCCTTTTTTAGCCAGTGCTTCGCCATCATAACGGTATTCTGAGCCATCGCCTGCTGAAAAGCCCCCGCCATAAAAATATACCAATACGGGCAGTTTTTCTTTGGGTGATTTAGCCGAGGTCCACACATTCAGGTATAAACAGTCCTCACTTTTACCATCACTCCTGAACATCATGTCGCTATAAATAGGTGCCTGCATAGCCTGCGGCCCGAAATGATCGGCAACACGTACGCCTGCCCAGTCTTTAGGTGGCTGCGGTTCTTTCCAGCGCAGATCTCCAACAGGCGGTTGCGCAAAGGGGATACCTTTAAATGAATGTATGCCACTGGCTTCAACAACGCCTTGTAATAATCCGTTACTTATTTTAACCTGTGTGGTGTTACCGGTTTGTGCAAAAGAAAAAGCTGTTCCGCCAACGGTGGCAAGCAATAGTAAGATGACTTTCTTCATGAGGTATAATGGTTTATAAAGGATTTGAGTTGATAGGCTCATTACAAATTTAATGTTTAAGAGTAATGGTATTTTAACAAATTATGGTAGTAATAGATTTATTACGGAAGGGAATTGAAGATAAGAAGGGTCTGAGCGATTCCCTCCTTGGGAGCTACTGTGTGGACACATCTTTTTGAATAAAATTGGTTTGCAGATCCACTCCGTTAGGAGTGAAATATTGGTAGAAATTATATACGAAGGATCTTTTTCGCTCCGTTAGGTGCGATATTATTGGACCATGTATTAAAAACAGGTATGAGTGGACTAAAAGCGGTTATGTTATGTACCTACGGCACATACAAACATTTCAAACCTGTTTTTCTACCAATATATAACCCCTACGGGGTTTAAGGAACAATTTGTACACACACACAGTAGCCCCTGGGGAGGGAATTGAAAAAGAATTTCCCCAACCCTCTTTGTGGCTTGCCGCAAAGAGGGTGATCCAGCGCAGGGTAGATCGGGTGAGTTAAAATATGCAAGCGGACACTATCGCAGAGCTAACTCACCCCGACTTCGTTACACTCGTCGCCCCTCTCTCCGCTGCGCGCAAAGAGGGTTTGTTTTTCTTGCTACCTCTCTACCGCAAGCGCAAAGAAGGTATGGAAGATGATATGATTACTCCCAGCCCCGTGGTCGGTGTCCTCACCCGACTACTAATACATTACTCCCAACAAACATTTATCCCATCTAATTGCTTTACTTTTATCTTGGTAAGCACAATTTTATGGGTACAGTAGCGCTGCGCAGTACTGCAGGTAAATGGGTTATGGTTTCGGCCATACTGGCTTCGGCTATGGCATTTATTGATAGTACGGCGCTTAACGTAGTGCTGCCATCACTGCAAAAAAGCCTGCAAGCTACCGGTGCTGATCTGTTCTGGATACTGAATGCTTACCTGTTGATGCTGGCTTCGCTCATATTGATCGGAGGCTCATTGGGCGATAAACTGGGGCGCAAAAAGGTATTTATGGCCGGTATATTAATTTTTATAGCCGGCTCGGCAGCTTGCGGCTTATCACCGGGAGTAACATTATTAATCGTTTTCAGGATCATACAGGGCATTGGCGGGGCTTTAATGATCCCGGGCAGCCTGTCGCTCATCTCATCATCTATAAATGAACAGGAGCGGGGTAAGGCTATTGGTACATGGTCGGCATTTACAACGGTGGTAACTATGGGCGGCCCTGTATTGGGTGGTGCTTTGGGAGATGCGGGTTTATGGCGGTATATCTTTTTTATAAACGTACCCATAGGCCTTGCTGCACTGCTAATGCTCTGGCTCAAAGTAAAAGAAAGCCGGGATGAAACCAGGGATCACTCTTTGGATCTTCCGGGCGCAATTACCATAGCATTAGGTCTGGCTTCTATAACCTTTGGTTTTTTGCGTATTCCAGCTGTTGGCCTGGCTAACTGGCAGGTATATACTACGCTAAGTGCCGGGGTATTGCTGCTGATAGCTTTTGTAATTAATGAAGCCAAAAGCAAACACCCCATGATGCCTTTGCAATTGTTTGCAAACGCGACCTTCAGTGGTGCAAATTTGCTTAGCTTTTTCCTATACGCAGGGTTGGGCGCAGGTATGCTATTTCTCTCGCTGAATATGGTGCAGGTGCAGGGGTATAGTCAGCTGCAATCGGGGCTGACCTTTTTGCCTTTTACCATCATGATGATATCCCTGGCACGCTTTGCAGGCACACTTGCCGATAAATATGGCCCGAGGCTATTGCTCATTATAGGGCCAGCCGCGGCAGGGGCGGGCTTGCTCATTTTATCTTTCATAAAACAAACCAACGGTCCTGCGGATTACTGGACAACCTTTTTTCCGGGAGTAATTGTATTCGGATTAGGTATGTCATTTACCGTTGCTCCTTTAACCACGGCGGTAATGGGTTCGGTAAGCGAGCATTTTTCGGGGACGGCATCTGGCGTAAATAACGCGGTTACACGTATAGCCAACGTGTTTGCCAATGCCATTTTCGGCGCGCTGGCGGTGCTGTTTTTTACGGGCGCGTTGCAGCATAAGTTAGCAGAAGTTAAGCTAAAAGCACAGGAAAAGCAGGAAGTATTGGCACAAGCTGCCGATCTGGGTAATGCCAAAGTACCTTCCGATATTCAATTAGCTGAAAAGGCAGCTATTGGAAAATATTATCACGAAAGTTTTATCACTGCTTATGCCAATATTATGCGTATATCGGCGGCACTTGGTTTTTTGGGCTCGCTGATGGCGGTTATCTTTATTAAAAACAGCGCCGTTAAGAAAGAGTGATATTTAATTAGTGATAAACGGCAGGTTCGCGTTTTTGTAAGCGGGTTTTTGCAGTTCTGCTTTCAGGTTTTTAAATATCTGCATCGGGCCTTCGGTAGCGAACATATTAATAAGCCATACAGGCAGGTCGCCTCCCGGATCAACATGTAAACTGTATTCAATTTTTATCTGGCCGTTGCCTAACGGGGTTATTACCCACTTACCGTTAGAGTGGCTTATACGTACTATCTTATCTTTTTGCGGTACAAGGTCGTTTACCACCGGGCCATCGACGGTCACAATTTTAGTGTCCGGGTCTTGTGTAACTATTAAGTGCGATACAAAATCCCTGTTCTCAGCAGGCCATGGTAAGGTTACTTCTGAATAGTAATATAATTCCGATGGTGAAACCTGCTTAACCAATGCACATGATTTAGTATGATATACCCATTCAGGTGCATTCTTGATATCCATTAAAATAGTAACCAACTGTGAAGCTGTCGCGGTAACCTCGCATTCTACCTTAATGGCCTTTATTTTTGAATCGGGTACAACGCTGGTGTATATTTTTATGCCATCCTTCTCGGTATTCAATTTCCAGTCAATACCAGCTGAAGCAGGTATCACTTTAAAGAATAATAAAAGAAATATGAATAATACTTTATACATTATAATGAGTAAGGCGCACAAAAATAATAAATGCTACAGTGTAACAACGCGTAATATATGTTAGTCAAACAAATATTACTTTCAAATTAATAAACATTAATAATTATAAAGTCATGGGAGCGAAAGAATCATTCAGTATAAATGGCGAGAACCTGCTTAAAAAAGTGAAGGAGCTGATAGCCGAAGGAAATATAAAAAAGATAACTATCTCCGATAAATCGGGTAAGGAACTGGCATCCTTCCCGCTAACTTTTGGCGTAGTGGGCATATTGCTGATGCCTATGATGGCAGCCATTGGCGCTATCGCAGCCCTGGTTACGGAGTGTACCATCACTGTAGAAAGGCACGATGATGAGGCAGGTGCTGATACGCGGCATGCAGATACAGGGCACGCCTAAACAAAAAACTCCTGTTGGTATAGCCAACAGGAGTTTTTATAGTATTACAGTTGTAATTTATGGTTTTTCAACAGTTACATCCTGTGCTAACACAGCATCATCAGGTGTTTTAGCTAAGTCCAGGTCAAGCGTATAAAGCGCATCAGGGTTAGCATTTTCGCCACCGGCCACTTTAATTTTCGATAACAGGTCCATTGCCAGTGTTTCTTCTTCTGTTTGTTCTTTCACAAACCATTGTAAAAAGTTCCATGTGGCCCAGTCTTTTTCTTCAAGGCTCATGTTCACAATGTTGTAAATGGAGGTGGTGTTTTCTACTTCGTATTTAAATACTTTTTCAAAGCAATCATTAACACTTGTTGGGTCATCGCCGGGGGCAGGTATGGCGGTCACAACCACTTTAGCGCCCCTTTTCAAAATGTACTCCAAAAATTTCATCATATGGTTGCGTTCCTCATTGGCATGCCTGAAAAGGAAATTCGCAATGCCGTCGTACCCTTTATCGCTCGCCCATGAGGCATAAGCCAGGTAGATTTGTGAGTTATGCGCCTCATTAGTCATCTGGGCATTTAAGGCAGCTGCAAGTGTGGGTGATAGTCTGTTTGTGTCCATAATTCGATAACTAAAATTTAAGATAAAAGTTTGAGGGAGGGATGTTTTTTGTTTCGGAGCTTACCCTCTTTACCGCTTGCGGTAGAGAGGGTGATCCAGCGTAGCGTAGATCGGGTGAGTCGGCGGAGCGCGTCGAAGTTTGCGTTAGTGATGGTAAGGGTTTAGCCCGACGGAGGAGGGCCGGAGCGAAGCGTAGCCCTGAACAGCACGGGCCGCAGGTAACGCCCTTATAAATACTTTTGGGCGTTGCCTGCGGCCCGTGCTATCCACTCATACTGCGCAGGCATTAGCCACAAGGCCGGTAGCCGTTTCTATGACTAACGCGAACTTCGACACGCCTGGCCAACCCACCTGATGAAGTTTTATCCGCATCCCAACTTGCATATTCCCCCAAACATATCTTACTTTGACTTTGTATTATATTACGCTACCTCATTTATTAATTATGAACACTAACCCGCCGTTTAAGATCGCTGTTTTGGATGATTACCAGCAGGTCGCCTTTAAATTTGCCGACTGGCAGGCCGTAACCTCAAAAGCCGAAGTACAAGTTTTTCATGACCATGTAGCTGATGAAAAGGCAGTGATTGAACGTTTGCTACCCTTTAACATAGTATGTGTAATGCGCGAAAGGACACCGCTTACACGGAATATACTATCGCAATTGCCTAATTTAAAGCTCATTGTTTCTACCGGCATGCGCAATGCATCTATTGATGTAAAGGCGGTTGAGGAACTGGGCATTACCCTTAAATATACCCGTTACGTTGAAAATGGCGCACCCGAAATTACCTGGGCATTGCTGATGGCTATAGCGCGCCACATTCCGCAGGAAAGCAGCAACTTTAAAAACGGCTGGCAAACTACCATCGGCACCGATTTTAAAGGAAAAACGATAGGCATACTCGGCCTGGGCAGGGTGGGCAGTAAAATAGCAGCTTATGCCAAAGCCTTTGATATGAATGTAATTGCCTGGAGCCAAAATCTGACTGAAGAAAAAGCAAATCAAGCAGGTGCGCAATTGGTAAGCAAGGAAACCTTGTTTAAAGAGGCTGATTTTGTAACCGTACATTTGGTATTAAGCGACCGCACAAGAGGGATTATCGGTAAAGAGGAGCTTCAGCTTATGAAGCCAAGCGCATATTTTATTAATACATCGCGTGGGCCACTGGTTAGTGAACAAGTATTAATAGAAGCTTTACAGCAAAAAAAGATAGCCGGTGCGGCTATAGATGTATACGATACCGAGCCATTGCCCCTGGATCACCCTTTCCGCAAAATGGATAATGTGTTAGGTACATCACATATCGGCTATGTAACTGAGAATACTTATAAGGTGTTTTATACCGATACGGTAAAGGCAGTTGAAGATTGGATGCATGTAACCACCCAATCCTAATAAACTAACCTCATATTTTTCTTGATTTAGTTTATTGCTGTAAGTACCACTGAGCCGGTTGACATTTCCATTTTTACAATACCAAAATTGGGGGCATAATAAACTGTGGTTTCATTTTCTTTTGGCTTCTTTTTAAATACCGAACTTATTTTATTCATCTCATCAGCTACAGCACCTTTATAGGTAGTGGTTGTAATGCTTTTTGATGTGATCTTATAGCACGACCATGTACCGGCAGGTGTGGTAACATCTTCTTTCGCTTCTACTTTTCTGTCGGTAGTTTTGGTGGTAGATATTTGCTGATTGTCGGCTGTGCCTACGGTCATGGTGCTGCTTACATCTGGGAACTGCTGGCCAACATGCAGATCGGCGGGATATTCCATATAAGAGTGGCTAAACGTCATCGATACGCCGCTTTTATTATCCTGCGGTTGAATCGCCTTTTGTAAGGCTGCGTTTACATCTATATACATTACACCACCGTTGCATTTAACATCCATAGTTGTTTTGCCAATTTCTTTTCCGTCCTTGCCATACATTTGGGTAGTTACAGTACTTACAGAGGTATCTTTTACATGGGTAACGTCGTCTACTTTATAGTCGGCTTTTAAGGTTGCCTTCTCTTTATTATCGTAATAGGTCATCTCAAAGGTTTTGTTTTTTTGCATGTAATAGTATTTGGCGCAATCCTGTGCAAAAACCCTTAATGTAACTAAAAACAAGGCGGTTATGAAGATTAGCTTTTTCATGATGCGTGGTTTATATATCAAAGCTAAAATATAATTTACTGATAATCAATACACAATATATGGTGAACAATGTGTGATAAATAACCATCAGGTGAATCAAACCCAATTGGTATCACTAATATATTTCGCATAATTCTTTATTTGGCATGCAGAAGAATTTGTATCGCAGCATATCTCACATAATGCCAAATTATTTAATGCTTAATTAATTACCATTAATCATTATTATATTTAGGTTTTTCAATCACTATGAACTACCATAAATTACTGGAGCAAGTAAAAGATTACGTGTTAAACTATTACAGGGCACATGATACCACAAGCTTTCATTATCATAATATAGACCATACCGAAGATGTTGTAAACGCCACTGCCAAAATTGCTAATCATTACCAGTTAAGTGATCATGACTATTTTATTGTAACTGCCGCTGCCTGGTTTCACGATCTGGGATACATGGTTACTATTGTTAACCACGAAGATGAAGGGATCAAAATAGCGACCGCATATTTTAAGGGCCATCAACTTGACGATGCAGATATAAAGTTGATTGCAGGTTGTATAAATGCTACAAAAATGCCGCAATCGCCAGGTACTTTGCTGGAGCAGATCATTTGCGATGCCGACCTGTATAACCTGGGAACCGATAGCTTTTTTAAGAAAGATAAAAAACTGTTAAAAGAATATAATATACTGCATAATGCAGATATGAGTAAAACTGAATGGCGCGAAAAAACGGTTAAGTTTTTGGAGGCGCAGCATTACCATACCGATTATGCAAGGCTGTTGCTTAACGATACCAAAGAAAAAAATCTGCTGCAATTGAAAGATAAATTGGCTGAAAATGAGGAGGATGAACCGGTTGAAGCACCCGCCATTGTTCCTATTATCCAGGAGTCATCAACACCATTAGCGGTTGCTGAAGCAGTGGAAGAGCAAGAGCAAGGCAAAAAGAAAAAGAAGGATAAAGGCAAAAATAAGGACGATGACAAACCCGATAAAGGGATTGAAACCATGTTCAGGATCAGCTCAAGCAATCACCAGCGCCTGAGCGATATGGCCGATAGGAAGGCACATATCATGATCACGGTTAACTCCATTATTTTATCGGCCATCATCAGTTTGGTGTTGAGAAGACTGGATGCTTACGGTTACCTGATCGTTCCCTCGTTTATTTTATTAACGGTGAGCCTCATTGCCATGACCTTCTCTATTTTATCCACCCGGCCATCAATCCCCAAAGGCACTTTTACTTTAGATGATGTGAATGAGAAAAGGGTTAACCTGTTATTCTTCGGCAACTTTTATAAAATGAAGCTGGAAGATTTTAACTACGGCATGCAGAAAATGATGGAGGAAAAGGACTTTCTGTATGGAAGCCTGATAAAGGACTTGTATGCGCAGGGGGTTGTGTTGGGCCGCAAATATCACTTACTCCGTGTTGCTTATAATGTTTTTATGTTCGGGCTCATTGTTTCGGTATTAGCTTTCATTTTAGCGTTCATATTTTTCAATCATCCGTTGCCGCCGGTGGCCCACGTTAAGAATAAATAATGAACTACCGTTTTTTTAACCGTGACCTGAGCTGGCTTTCGTTTAATGAGCGGGTAATGGATGAGGCCGCCAACAACCATGTGCCATTGCTGGAGCGACTGAAATTCCTGAGTATATTTTCATCAAACCTGGATGAGTTTTACCGCGTACGCATGCCTGTGCTGCATGCGCTGCAAAGGATTGGCGAAGATGACAACACACCCATAGATGTTGATGAACAATCAGCTGTTTTGCAACAGGCTATAGATACTATTAACGCGCAGCAGGAAAAGTTTGGACGCATTTTGCGGGAGCAACTGATACCGCAGTTCCAGAAACTGGGCGTACATCTGTTATATAATCAACCCTTCCCCGAAGCTGTTAAAAAAGAGACTACCGAATATTTTTTAGCGGAGGTTTTGGCCTTTCTACAGCCTATTGACCTGCAACAGGAAGCACACTTTTTCCCGGAAAATAACAAGTTGTATTTTGTGGTTAACCTGCTGGATAATGAAGGGAAAGAGAAGATAATGCTGCTCAATATCCCATCAGATGAATTGTCACGTTTTTCAACCATCAAAATTGATAAAGACATCTATATCGCTTTCCTGGATGATATAGTTAGGCATAATCTGGATAAAGTATTCACTGGAAGTAATATACAAGGCTGTTACAGCATAAAAGTAACACGAGATGCCGAACTGGATCTGAAGGACGAATATTCAGGCAATATATCAGACCAGATAGAGAAGCAGCTAAAAAAACGCGATTTTGGTTTAGCTACCCGTTTTCTGCACCAGTCGGGGATACCGCTGCGCATACTGCAATTTGTGAAACATCAGTTCAATTTAAAAGGTGCCAGTGTAACTGAGGGTGGTGTTTATCATAATTTAAAAGATTTTTTCTCCTTAAATATCAACCTGCCGGGAATCTCTTATGATTCATGGCCCGCTATTAATCCATCAGCAATATCATTTGAACCGGGCCTCGCAGCGCAATTAAAAAATAAGGATATACTGATTAACACCCCATACCAGAGCTATCACCCGGTATTGCGGTTTTTTAACGAGGCCGCTATCAACCCAAACGTTATTGAAATTTATACTACGTTGTACCGGGTGGCCAGTAACTCCAAAATAGTTAATGCCCTTATAAGCGCCGCTAAGAGCGGCAAAAAAGTACAGGTAGTAATAGAGCTTAAAGCCCGTTTTGATGAGGCTAACAACCTGAAATGGGCCAGGAAAATGAAGGATGCGGGTGTAGAGATCATCTACAGCATTACGGCGCTAAAGGTACATGCTAAAATAGCGCTGGTTAAAACTATGGAGGGCGATAGGGTGGCTTATTCGGGATTATTGGCTACGGGTAATTTTAACGAGCAAACTGCCAAGTTTTATACCGATCATATCCTGTTCACTTGTAACCCTAAACTAATGCGCGAGATGGAGCTGCTGTTTATGTTTCTGAGTAAGCGAAAAAAGCCATCTTCGGAGCATGAGCTGAACTTTAATAACCTGCTGGTTGCCCAGTTTAACCTGCAAATCCGTTTTATTGAACTGATAGACCGTGAAATAGCCAATGCAAAACAAGGATTACCAGCAGCCATCACCCTAAAAATGAATAACCTTGAAGAAAAGGTACTCATTAGTAAATTGTATGATGCATCGCAGGCAGGGGTTAAGATTTCGTTGATTATCCGCAGTATTTGCTGTTTGATACCGGGTGTTAAAGGTATGAGCGAAAATATTACCATCAGGCGCATTGTGGACAGAAACCTGGAACATGGCCGGGTGTTCATATTTAATAATAATAATGATCCGGATGTTTTCCTCGGTTCGGCCGATTGGATGAACCGGAACATATATAACCGTATTGAGGTGTGTTTCCCAATTTATGATGAGCAGATCAAAGCTGAGATCTTATCCATCATCAACCTACAGCTTAATGATAACGTACAAGCAGTATTACTAAATGAGAACATTGAGAATGTAAGGATAGAACCGGGAACACCCGCCGTTCAATCGCAGTTGGAGATATATAAATTGCTGAAACAAATTGGTTAGATGATGATAAAAAGAGCATATATACACGTTATGTTACTGTTGTTTTTGCAATTTGTATTTTGCTCAAACTACACTTTTGCCCAGGCGCAATCACAATCTCCCATCCAGCAGTTTGATGACCGCGTACTTATCGACCTGCAAAATAACCGCACGCCGGAGCAAACAGATGTATTTATGTTCCTTTCAAACACCTACCGTTATGGTGATATTGGCATACCTGCGGGCTTATTTATCGGCGGCGTGCTTGGTCATGATCAGCAAATGAGGCAAAATTCCTTGTTTGTTGCCAGCAGTACAGCCGTATCCTATGGTTTAAACCTGCTCATAAAAACACTGGTTAAACGGCGCAGGCCATTTATTCAAAATATTAATATAACGCCTGTTTACAGGGCGGGCAGCTACTCATTTCCATCAGGGCATACTTCTTCAACTTTTGCTACGGCAACAGCTTTGTGTATGGCCTATCCAAAATGGTTTGTAATTGTTCCGGCTTACCTGTGGGCGGGTTCAGTTAGTTATTCGCGCATGTATCTGGGGGTTCATTATCCCAGTGATGTTGCAGGGGGCGCGGTATTGGGTGTTGGCTCGGCATTGTCCATGTCGTTCTTAAAGAAACCTGATTGAACCTCATCCCAGCCCCTCTCCAAAGGTGAGGCTCTCATTTATTTGTCAAAAACTATCACATACCAATTGCACGGTTATAATTTTATATTTTTGTTAAAACACCTCAGCTGACTATGATTCTTCCGCAACTTCCTGGTACACCGCTTAATATTCAGCTTTCTTTTCATAAAATTATTGAGAGATACGAGGAAATTGCAGCCTCGGGAGATGGGCTGTATAGCGCGAAGGCTAAACAAATATTGCATGAAGTTGCCGGTCACCCTGAATTGAAAGATGGTATTAGCAGCATCAGTCAGCTGGAAGAAAACACTACTATAATTTCTCATTTATTGGCCGACCTTTTTCCAGCAGCCTTAACACAGAATGAGATAAAAGCGGTAAGCCTGCCTTATCAGGGCATAATGTTCAATTATACCGAGCGGTTCAGGAGTATTTTGGAGGAAGCAGGTCCCGACTTTGAGATCAATATCCGGGGATTTGATGACGATCAGTTATTTATAGCTACCTGTTGCCTCATACTCAACCGCTTTTACGGCACCACGCTCGATTTTAGTCAGCCGCTATTTTATGATATCCCAACCGCTAACGGGGTTATAAAGCATTACCGTATTATGTATAATGCGGATTTTATA
Source organism: Mucilaginibacter xinganensis (assembly GCA_026225055.1). GTDB lineage: Bacteria > Bacteroidota > Bacteroidia > Sphingobacteriales > Sphingobacteriaceae > Mucilaginibacter > Mucilaginibacter xinganensis_A. Next base: position 61,294 of record JAMFSA010000179.1, read on the forward strand.
GAGGTTATAACAACCGAAAAAGCGCCAGTTCTATCGGGCGCGGATATTAACCTGCTGCTGGATAATTACGACAACATCGGGCTATGGAAAGAAACATTTCCAGCTTCAAGTTATATACTCAAGGGTTTCGCCATCATGACCTTGTTTGATGTAACTACTGAAAACGCGGTATCTATATTAAAAGATAGCCTGCTCGGTAGCGCGGTCGCCCCGGCGATCCAACAAAGTCTGGAATTAATTTTCAGATCGATATTTAAAATCCCTGATCTGCTTGTTGGGTTTGCTTTATTTGATAAAAATGAAGATAAATTCAGTAATGCGATCTTCGGTTCGCAGATTCACAGTTTTTTGTTGATGAATAAAGAGGAGGACGACAGTATAAGCTTGCTTTGCAGTGGCTCATACGAAAGCCTGATGAAGGATCATGCCTATTTTGCTGTATCGGATATTAAAGCGTTTATTACCAGTAGTAAGGATACTACTATGGCGAAGCATTTTAGCGTGCAAAACGTTGAAAGCTTTATTTTGGCACCCGTAGTAAAAGATGGGGTGTTATTGGGCATTTTAGAACTGGTTTCGCCAAGGGCAAGGGAGCTAAATAGCATCAATGCGCACAAACTGGATATTGTAATGCCTTACCTGGTCGATACTATCGACCGTAAAATAAACGAGTTACAGAACAAGATTCAGGCCATCATTCAGAATAATTACACCACATTACACCCCAGCGTTAACTGGAAGTTCATCCGCGAAGCAAGAAATTACATCAAAAGTTATTATACAGGAGAGCCATACACGCTAAAACAGATCGTATTTAAAAATGTGTACCCCTTATATGGGCAGGTTGATATAGGTAATTCATCCATCACCCGTAACCAAAGTGTAAGGAATGATTTGCTGAATCAACTGAATCAGCTTGTTAAAATAATTGAGCAACTGCACGCCTATAAATATACGGAGGTAGTAGAGCAAAACTTGGTTGAATTAAAGGCTTTTGTTGATGACCTGTCGGCTGGTATTAAGGCTGATACAGAGCAATACATACAGGAATATTTGGAAACCCGCATCTATCCGCTGCTTAAGGATAGCTACAACGAAAATACAACCGCCAGCATTGAAAATTACTTTAACCAGGTTGATGCACTAACAGGTGAGTTTCATTTAAACCGCCGCTACTACGAACAAACATTAACCTCCATAAACGGCATACTGACAGCAGTATTAGATAAAAGACAAGAGGAGATCCAAAAGTATTACCCACATTATTACGAGCGCTTTAAAACCGATGGGGTAGAGCATAATTTGTACATAGGTGCCACTATAGCGCCCACACTGGCATACAGCGATCAGCATTGGCGCCGCCTGCGTTTATGGCAACTGTTGGTGACCGCCGAAATGGAGATCGAGCAATATCACCTCCGGTCTACGCTTCCTTATCCGTTGGGGGTAACATCGCTTATATTGGTATTCAGTACGCCAATTGCTATTCGTTTCCGGATGGATGAAAAACATTTTGATATTGATGGTGCGTACAATGTACGCTACGAGGTGATCAAAAAGCGGATTGATAAGGCGCATATAAAGAATACAGAGAAGCGCATAACACAGGAGGGTAAGCTCACCATTATTTATTCAAAAAGCGAAGAGGAAACGGAATACAGCTACTACCTGCACATTATGCGATCAGCCGGAATACTGGCCGATGATACGGAATATTTTGATATTGAGGACCTGCAGGGGGTGTCGGGTTTAAAAGGCCTTAGGGTGAGTATTCTGCACGAACAAAATGTGTTTAAAAAGAATGCCCTGTCGTACGATGTGTTATACACGCAATTAAACTAATTAGCATAATAAATTAAGTTAATATGTTAAATTTGGGAATACACACTATGAAAAAGATCAACCTGGTATTCCTACTGTTTTTAATGGCGTTTAGTTTATCAAATTGTAATACAAATGCACAAAATAAAACGCTTAAACTTGTTTTTATACGCCATGCAGAGCGGCCCGAAGATGGGGAAAATCTCAACTGCCAGGGTATAAACAGGTCATTACAATTGCCTGCGGTACTTTATAATAAATTTGGCATCCCGCAAAATATATATGTGCCGGAGCTGAACATGGGTAAAAAAACCAAACGCGCACGCATGCTGCAAACCATCACACCGTTTGTGGCCAAATATAATGTATCTGTAAATTCAGCTTTTGATGAAGAAGATTATAAAGGCGTAAGTAAAGCATTATTAAATGAAAACGGTACCATATTTATTGTTTGGGAGCATAATAACATAGCGCCTTTATTACAATACCTGGGGATCAATAATCCTCCAAAATGGAAGGATAGCGATTTCGACAGCATTTGGATAGTAACCTTTCACCACAAACAAGCTGTACTTACAAAAGATACAGAAAATTTGCACCCCGCAGCGGGATGTCCGTTTTAATAAATTAAAAGGTATAAGCCTGATGGTTGGCTTATTAAAATAACCATAAATACCTGTACCCTTATATCATCATTCTATGCATAAAATTTTAAAACAGCTCCCCATATTTAAAGTATTAGTGGTTTGTTTTTTATGCTGTTATACTTTTAAAGGCATTGCCCAATCCCATTTAACTGAGGATAGTATAACCGTGGCCATTGAGCCGCAATACAACAAGGTTAGCAAAACGCAGCGTTTTTTACTGGGCCAAAACTACAGGCCATTATGGTCGACCCCGGTTAAGATGAAGGTGTTCCATATCAGTCAGGAAAAAGGTGGTTTAAAGATCTTGCAATTGGGGGGTGGTATGCAAACAAAATCATTGCGTTTGCAGGATTCAACAGGGCAGGAGTGGGTTTTAAGAACTATACAAAAGTACCCGGATAAGGTTTTGCCTGCAACATTAAGGCCAACCATAGCTGCAGCAATAGTGCAGGATCAGATCTCGGCCGAACATCCATTCGCAGCCATTACGGTGCCTCCGCTGGCTCAGGCGCTGGGTATCCCGCATGCGCACCCTGTTGTCGTTTATGTTCCTGATGACCCCGCGCTGGGGCAATACCGCAAGGATTTTGCCAACCAGGTGTTTTTGTTTGAAGAACGCGAACCGCTGGACGTTAAGAAAACGGATAACGTACCCAAAGTAAAAACCAAAGTTGAAACCGATAATGATACCCGTGTTGATCAGAAGCTGGTTTTAAGAGCGCGACTGCTGGATATGTTGCTCGGCGACTGGGACAGGCACGAAGACCAGTGGCGCTTTGAAAAACAGAAAGACAGTGCCGGAAATAATACTTATCTGCCAGTGCCGCGCGACCGCGACCAGGTTTATAATAATGCTTATGGCGTTGCGCCGTGGCTGGTTTCGAGGTATTTGCTTATGGCTAAGTTTCAAAGCTATGGTAAGCATATTCGCTCTATTAATCGCTGGAATTTAAATGCCCGCAATTTCGACCGCTATTTTTTAAACGGATTGAATGAGCAGGACTGGAAAGAGGAAATAGCCTACGTACAAAGCAAACTCACCGACCAGGTAATTGCCGATGCTATCCGAAAAATGCCCGATACCATTTATAAGCAAAGCGGCCCCGAGATCATCGGCAAGTTAATTGCCCGACGAAACGTACTAAATGAGCAGGCTTTAGGATATTATCGTTTCTTATCGCAGGTGGTTACTGTACTGGCAACCTCAAAACGTGAAAATATTGATATTACCAATCAGCCTGATGGCAAAATAGCGCTAAAAATAAACGCGCTTAAAAAGAAAGGCAAACTGGATCAATTGATCTACCAGCGCACCTTTGACCCCGATGTTACCAATGAGATCAGGATCTATGGCATGGGGGGTAATGATATATTTGCCGTGCATGGTACCAATAATTCGCCTATAAAAGTGCGAATGATCGGCGGCAGCGATGAAGATACTTATACTGTCGACAGTACCATAAGCGGCAAAGGAGGCAGGTATATTTATGATCGTTCCGACCAGAAAAACAATTTACCCCCATCATCACAAGCTCACTTGCGTACCTCAACTGATACGGGTGTAAATAAGCATGATATTGTTGACTACAAATACGATTACCTGCTGCCGCTGCCTGTGTTTACTTATAGCGATGACTATGGCTTCCAGATAATTGCCAATTTTACTTATCAAAAACAGGGTTTCAGGAAAGATCCTTATGCCTCAAAACAAAGCTTAACAGTTAGTTATGGCTTTGGGGTGAGCTCATTATTACTGAACTACGTTGGCGAATTTAAAAAGGTGGTTGCTAATAATGACCTGGTAGTAAACGTGCTAAGCAAAGGCCCTAATTACAACAGTAACTTTTTTGGGGTAGGTAATAACAGCGTTTTTGTTAATGAGGGGTCGGAGAAAATCCACTACTATCGCGATGTGTACGATTATATTAATGCTGATGTAAGGCTGAAGCACGTCTACGATAAAAAATGGACAGTAAGCGCGGGCCTGGCTGCTCAATACTATAATGGCGATGATGATGATAATCAGGATAGGTACTTAAATGTATATAATCAGCAACACCCTGATCAGCATGTCTTCGGCACACAAACCTATGCCGGTGTGGTTGCAGGTGTAGTATTAGATACCCGCGATAAAGGTTTCTTGCCTCATAATGGCGTTAACTGGACTACCAGTTTCACCGGCATGAAACAGCTTAACGCCAGCGACCATGATTACGGGCAAGTACAAACTGAATTTAGTTCATACATCAACCCCGGCAAGGATTCGGTATTTGTTATTGCCAACAGGATAGGTGGTGGAACTACATTCGGAAACGCAGCATTTTACCAACAATTCAAGCTTGGGGGTAGTTCAAATCTGCGGGGCTTTTACATCGGGCGCTTTACCGGTAAAACCATGGCCTATGATGATTTTGAATTGCGCCTTAAATTGTTTCAGTATGCTTCGTACCTGTTACCGGGTACAGTAGGTATCATCGGCTTTAATGATATAGGCAGGGTATGGTCGCCAGGTGAATCATCCAACCAATGGCACGATGGCTACGGCGGTGGCCTGTATTTTTTACCGGCACAGTTGTTTATGGTGCAGGTGGTAGTGGGAGCATCAAAAGAAGGGGTTTATCCTTATATAGGGGCTGGTTTTAAGTTTTAGGAACGAATACCAGCTGTGCTAATTTTTAATCCCTTCCTTGGGAGCTACTGTGTGTACACAAGTTGTCCCTTAAACCCCGTAGGGGTTATATATTGGTAGAAAAATAGGTTTGAAATATTTATATGTGCCGTAGGTACATAACATAGCCCGCTTTTAGTCCAGCCATGCCTGTTAGTCATACATGGTCCATTGATATCGCACCTAACGGAGCGAAAAATGTCCTTCGTATATAATTTCTACCAATATTTCACTCCTAACGGAGTGGATCTGCAAACCAATTTTATTCAAAAAGATGTGTCCACACACTAACTCGCAGGGGAGTGAATCGCACAGGCCATCGCTCTCTGCTATAATACCTCAATTCTCCCGTTGTCGGTGTCCCCACCGACAACCAATTATTCCCCCAACTCCTTCAAATTAGCTTCCATACTTTTAAAGCGCTTATGAAATTTTGCCATGTAATACCAGAAGTTGGCTATATATGATAGGATGGTTAATACAATGCAAACCCACAATGTTGTATGATCGGTCAGTTTAAACATGGGGTTCAGCAATAGCTTTATAAACGCCCAGTAATAGGCCGGAAACAGGAATACGTAAATGGCATTTGATAGTATCTGAAACTTTTTAAAGTCGCGGATAGCTTTGGTTAGCGTTTCCTTTAGGTTTGTGGTGGTATCAATATTAAAGATCTCCTCATTTTTTTTAGATGCCCACATGGTAATAATGGCAAATACAACCATGATGATAACCCAGGGAATGGATTGTAAAAAATTATGCCCGGTGATAGAAGACGGCAGAAAATAGTTTATACCAAGGTTAACCAACAGTATAGCTATTAAAGCCGGGCATACCGCCTTTGCAAAATTGTTCCAGAAAATATTTTTCTGTTGGATCTCTGATAACGTAGTTATAGTTTTCATAATGAGTTGTTTTAATGTTTCGGGTGTATGTTTTTGTTGTTCGTTTTCCTGCTGCTGGATCTTTTGCCAGTACACTTTAAATTCATCTAATTCCATATCATAAAGTATTTACAAGTGTTCTTAGCCTTAACTTTATCTTATTCAACTTAAAGCCTATGTTAGTTTCAGACAGGCCCAAGATCTCCGATATCTCTTTATAACTGCAATCATCCATATATAACATAGTGATAGCGCGTTCAATTTCTGTTAGCTTTTTTATGGCCTCGTACATGGCAGCTATTCGTTCCTCTAATTCACCGTTATCGGTATGTGGTACCTGGAATGCGTCACCATCAAGCTCAGTAAATTTTTCCCGCTTGGTTTCCTTCCTTAACCGTGTAATGGCATTGTTAATAGCAATGCGGTACATCCATGTGGTAACTTTCGATTCGCCTTTAAAAGTTGGATATGCGCGCCATAATTGCAGAACAATGTCCTGAAAAAGATCTTCCTTATCCTCCTTATTGTTGCAATACATATTGCAAACTTTAAAGATGAGGCCCTCGTTCTCAGTAATAAGTAACAGAAATTGATCTTTCAATTATTAGTTTTTATAGAATTAGTCGCACGGGATTGAGAAAACTTAGAGCCGAAGTAAATTATTTTTAATAAATATAGATTTAGTTGCTGTAAAACCGCAGGCGGGCGCTTGCAGAAGCACAAAAAATGGCGCTATAGGCCAACAAAAAAGCCATAAGCGGTTAACTTATGGCTTTGGATATTGTATTACACGTATTGCTTACAAATATGATTGCAGTAAACGCGATTTTGAATTTTGTCTTAAACGAAGCAACGCTTTGTCTTTTATCTGGCGAACACGCTCGCGGGTAAGGTCAAATTTTTCACCTATTTCTTCCAGTGAATGCGCAGATGTGCTGTTCAACCCAAAGAATAATATGATCACTTGTCTTTCGCGTTCAGCTAAAATACCTAATGAGCGTTTAATCTCCTGGGTAAGTGAATCTGTCATCAGGTCATCATCGGTGGCGGCATCACTGCTTTGCAATACATCCAGCAGGGTGTTTTCTTCACCGGTAATAAATGGCGCATCAACAGATATGTGGCGACCAGAGTTTGATAAAGCGTCAGAGATCTTTTCAGCAGTAGTTTCCAGGTCTTCAGCCAGTTCTTCAGGCGTTGGTACGCGCTCAAACTGCTGTTCCAGTTTTGATGATGATTTACGGATCTTGCTTAATGAACCTACCTGGTTTAATGGCAGGCGCACAATGCGCGATTGTTCAGCAACAGCCGAAAGTATTGATTGGCGGATCCACCAAACAGCGTATGATATAAATTTAAAGCCTTTGGTTTCATCAAAACGTTTAGCAGCCTTTATTAAACCAAGGTTGCCTTCGTTTATCAGGTCGCCTAAAGTAAGGCCCTGATTTTGGTACTGTTTTGCTACCGATACCACAAAACGCAGGTTAGTTTTAGTTAAACGTTCTAAAGCTGCCTGGTCGCCTTCGCGAATCTTTTGCGCAAGGATAACTTCTTCTTGTGCGGTAATAAGATCCACTTTCGCAATCTCACTTAAATATTTATCAAGTGATTGCGATTCACGGTTGGTAATGGATTGGGTTATCTTAAGTTGTCTCATGTTGTAACGTAAGGGGCAGGGAAGTTAGAAAGGAATTCGCCTAAAGTGCCTGAGGCTGCAAAGATACTCAAAGAATTGTAAACTGAGCGTAATTAAAATGATACGAAAATGTGCTGATGTTTTAATCGGTATTTTGTTTAAGTTAATAAATATCAACCAATTGCAATGGTTTGGTATTTTCATATTAAGCAATATAGCTTAATATATGGAATTTAGCCCTAAATTAAACAAATATTTATTACATATAAGCTCCTTTTTCAGCGCGTAATTTCCTTACTTATCATGTTTATCCCAAACCAGTTTGCTTGTATCATAGCCAAGGCTTTGAGCTTGTTTTAAATAATCGGCTTTTACCGTTTCGGGGATATTTTTCTCTCGTGATAATATCCAAAGATAATCTAAATTATTACCGGCTACTAATGCGTATTGATAGTTTTTATCAATAGCTATAATATTGTATCCTGCATAAAACGGTCCGAAGAAAGATACTTTTAGCCTCGCAACATTGTTATCGCCTGCAAATTTAGCCTTGCCAATGCTTTGCTTCCATTCATTTTTAATGTAGTTGTAGCCCCAGTTATCAACTTTTATTAAACCATTTTCTTTGAGTGAATAAGTTGCGGTAACATTATTTAGGTTCTTCTCAAATTTGAAATCCATACGTGCTATCTCGTACCATTTACCCAGGTATTTGTCTTTATCAAAAGGAGTTACCGCTTTTGCGCCCTTTGGTATAGAAACGCAGGATGTAAAATTCAATGCAACCGCTGCGGTGCCAATACCAAGCGCTAATGCAAGTTGCCAATTTTTTATTTTCATAGGTTTTAATTTAATACTGAGGTACAATCCTTAACCAAACCGGCTGGTCAATTGTTTATTAAACGCTGTTATTATATAAATTTTAGCTAAATTACTTTCTCAATTAATAAAACCGTATGGCTGTATTTGTTAATGAATCATCCGGCTCTAATAATCCTATATCCTTGTTACACACTATAAACCGTGATAAAAGATATAGATACAGCAAAACATGCCTGTTAGTTTTAGTCTCTATCTTTTTCTCACTTTCAGCCTTTGCCCAAAAGGTAGCTCTTCCTAAAGATTCATTGACCGTTGATACCGGAAAAAAAGATTTTGTTTCGAGGATGCGGAAAATAGGTAATGATGAAGCTAAAAATAGTGTAGCGTTATTTAACCGCGAAAAGGAGGAGATGAAGCAGGAGGAACTGGTTGAACAGATAAAAAAGATCACTCAGAAAGCTAAAGTTTATATTAAAACAGGTATCGACTCCGCAGAGATCGACAATGAACTGGAGGATGTAAAAAGATGGTCGAAATTTGTAGGAGACGGTATTTTTGTAAACATGGGTACTTCACAAACCCACCGTAACCTTTCAACCACATCAAAAATATTAATTGAATTATTACACAGAACCAACAGGCGCAAAAGGGAAATTGATACCTATGAAAAGGATCTTGTGACTTACCGGTTTAAACTGGATTCATTGTATGCGGATTCCTCAGTGTATGATTTCCCGAAGGACTCCGTACAAATTGCAAAATACCTGAAGAAACTTATTATTGTAGTTAAAGAGATAGGCCCGGTTGATACAGCTTTGAAATATGCTATTAACAACGTAAGCAAACTGCAGGATAAAGCTAATTTGAGAGTTATTAACCTGAGCACACAACTTGCCGAAATTGAGGGTTATCAAAATGAGCTTTCGTATAAAACGTTTAACAGGGAGTTTGCTAATTTATGGGGTGATGTCGGTTATGTACGCCCCTTTGACGATATACTTCATTTTTCCGCTGTTAAGGCCCAGCTTAATTGTTTGTTCTATACGGAAAACTATCCCGGCAGGATATTCATTATTTTTGTATTAATAGGGGGCGCGATCGTCTTTTTACGATCATTAAAAAGTATACTTAGCCAGCAAGGTTCTCCGGTTGTAGATGTTAGTAAGGGCCACCTGGTACTGCGCTACACAGCGTTATCAGCCTTGGTTATTATACTAAGCCTGGGCCAGTTCATTTTTCCCGATCCGCCATTTATTTTCAATTGCATACTATGGATCGTTCCTTCTATTTGTTTAAGCTTTATATTCCGGGGCTTTATCTCAAAACACTGGATGATGATCTGGCTAACCTTTCTTGTTCTATTTGTTTTGGCTTGCGCCGATAATTTAATATTACAGGCTTCAAGGGTTGAGCGATGGGGGATGGTTGTACTTGCCTCGGCAGGGGGCATTTTTGGTATTTGGGTTTTAATAAAAGGCAGGAAGGATGAACTGCGCGAAAAACTGATACTATATTTTATTGCGTTATTGGTGATACTCGAGTTTACATCAGTTTTTGCCAACCTGTTCGGCAGGTATAATTTTTCAAAAACACTGCTTATTGCCGGTTATTTAAATGTTATTATAGGTATTTTATTTTTATGGACCGTTAGGCTGATAAATGAAGGACTGTACATGGCCTCGGGCGTATATACCAAGCAGGACAAAAAATTATTCTATATCAATTTTGATAAGGTTGGCGAAAAGGCGCCCGCCCTGTTCTATTTCTTTTTGATAATAGGCTGGTTTGTTCTATTTGGGCGCAATTTTTATATATTCAGGTTTATTTCTGATCCATTGAAGGACTTTTTCTTTGATGACCGTACAATCGGCAATTACTCCTTCACTATAAATAATATTCTCATATTCTTCCTTATTATATCGCTATCGGTAATAGCCTCCAAAGTGGTTTCCTATTTCGCATCCGAAAAAGGTATTGATACGCCGGGAAATAAAACCGTTAACGATGGTCAGAGCAGAAAAGCGGGTGTAGGCAGCTGGCTTTTATTGATACGTGTTGCAATTATAAGCACAGGTTTGTTTCTGGCCCTTGCCGCATCAGGCTTTCCGCTCGAAAAAATTACCATAATAATTGGCGCTTTGGGTGTAGGTATAGGCCTCGGTTTGCAAACGTTAGTAAATAACCTGGTAAGCGGGCTCATCATAGCGTTTGAAAAGCCAGTAAACGTGGGCGATATTGTGGAGATCTCGGGGCAAGGCGGTACGGTTAAATCAATAGGTTTCCGCAGCAGTATCATATCCAAATGGGATGGCCCCGATGTAGTGATACCTAACGGCGACCTGCTGAACGCCCACTTAATAAACTGGACACTGGCCGGTAGTAAACGGCAAATGGAGATAGTAATTGGGGTTGCTTATAATACCGACCTGGAAAAAGCAAAGAAGATAATAATGGATATTGTTGCTGCTAATACACGTATCCACGCGCATCCCCAGGCTGGTGTATTGTTTCAGGATTTTAACCCGGGCTCAATTGCTATAAAAGTGCAGTTTTGGGTACGGGACTATAAAGATGGCAGTGCTGTAAGGAGCGAAGTTATAGCTGCTATGGATGCCGCATTCAAAGAGAATGATATTGTGGTACCGTTTCCGCAACAGGATGTGTACATACATGAATTGCCGGATGAAAAAACTCCCGGGCCCCAGCCTAAACCGGTGGCTACGAAAAAGAAAAGGACTGACAAAAAGGAATAAATCATGTACATTACCACCAATACTACAACATAGATGAATGTTCCTAAAAAGTTATTTGAATTTGATAATAAAGGTTGGGATATTAATTGTCAACAATTACCAACTCCCGAAAGAGGAGTTTACCCTTATCATTATATTCGTGACAAACTCGTAGAAAGTGAAGACAAGAAATATGCTTGTTTATTTTATACTATAACTGAATATCGGATGGGTGCTGAATCGGGTTTGATAGCAATTTATCAAAATAAGGATGCTCCAATTCTTAAAGTAAATCCTAAAGATCAATGGTTTGATTATAGTGGATCAAATAGCGTTGTATTTTTTGATGATATGTTGTTTGTGCGAAAACTTGCATATAATCTTGATGAGCAACTATCAGGAACGCCTTTCGTGATTTTTGACTTTAGAAAAAATATATTTGGTTTTATAGATTTTGATTGGAGTTCAATATATTATTCGTTAATTAAAGTTTCGGAAAATACTTTTAAATTTTTTTATGATAAACAATCTGGAAACAATAAAGTAATTCCTTCACGGCATAACGAGGTGTTTAAACTTGAGGGAATGAAATTTTATCCAATGGATCAGTCAAACGATTTATTGAAGCTTTACTTTGAAGAAAAAAATAATCTCGTAGGTTTTTAAAACTGAAATCATTCAACTTATTAATTACCCGGCCACTTTAAGCCAGCCTGTAATACTCATCCTTGGCAGGTGGGTTATTAATACTTCATGTTCCAGCTCGTTACTCTTAAAAAACACACTTTTACCTGCATTTGGTGAAATGTCCTGTATGTTATTATCTTGATAAATGCGTAATGCTCCGCCATCAACTTCGCTGTTTAAATACATGATCATTGAAAAGGCCCTGTTGCCGTTTTGCTTAAAATTATCCAGGTGCCGCTTGTAAAAGCTTCCTTTTTCGTAAAGCGTATAATGAAATTCATAGCCGGTTATTCCGGCATAACAGCTCTGGTTTAAGTGGCTTACAAAACAGTCCATCAAATCGAAAAAATCATTTTCATAAATGTCGTTATGGATACGGTCCAGCCAATAAGTTACCATAAATAACCGTGGAACAACCAAAGCCTGAAAAAGACCTATGTGTTTGATGCAGCGACGGTGATAAACGCCCTTTATTTTGCTAAAGCACTTGATAGCGGGTTGGGGTAATTATCGCTTTGATCTTCTGCTACATTATCCAGGCATTTAAAATCCTTTTCAATCAGCAGGTATAAAGAGCTATTGTTACTCTCAAAACCCACGCGATCTGTCGTCGTCCATTCTTCCGCTATATCTGCAGGTACATATAAAATAATCTTTTGATCGTTAAAATCGGCCGTTAGTTCATCTACTTGCGATTGTTGCAAAGCATACACCAGTTTTTGGCTTCCAAAACAGATGGTTTCATCAATATAGCCGTTGCTGGAAAAATAATCAATATCTGATTTGGTGAGGCGGTAACGCAATGAATTACCTTTAATCCTGATCTTCATAAGTTCTACGTTGTTTTTGAATGAAAATTTACCACTTCGCCAATAATTATTAAGGCCGGGTAGGTGAGGTTGTCCGTTGCCGCCATTTCCGGCAGATTTTCAACAAAGCCTGTGGCTATTTTTTGCTGGGGAAGTGAAGCATGCTGAATTATTGCTGCCGGGGTTTTTCCTTTGCCTTGTTCTATATAGGTTGCGGCAATCACGGCCAATTGTTTCATCCCCATATAAATAACAACTGTGGCGTTGCTTTGCATGGCAAGTTTCAGGTCTGATGAGAGCGTGCCATCCTTTTTGGTGCCGGTTATCATCCATATGCCTTCACTTATAGCACGATGCGTAAGCGGAATGTCTTCAAACCCCGAGGCCTGCATGCTGGTGATGCCCGGTATAAAATGGGTTTTAATGCCTTGTTCCCTTGCATAGATGATCTCTTCAAAGCCTCTTCCAAAAATAAAGGGATCGCCGCCTTTTAACCTTACCACTTTGCCCTTTGTAAAGGCATAATGTTTTATCATTTCATGAATGGTTTCCTGCGGCGTGTAACTGCCGTAGGGTTGTTTGCCAACATAAATCAGTTCGCAATCGGCCTTTGCAAGAGCTAAAAGCTCCTTATTGGCTAAATTATCATATAATATAACATCTGCTTCCTTCAAAATCCGGTATCCCTTCATAGTAATGAGTTCAGGATCGCCCGGACCGGCGCCCAAAACAAATAATTCAGGAAATATTTTACTGTTCTCCATTATATATGTGTTGTCTCTTCGTTAAAAAGTCACTTTAACTTTGTTTATTTTAATCAAAATCGATTATTTGATTGATTTTATCAAATTTAAGTCTTATAAAATGATTTACATCATGAAATTTTGATAAAAATTAATTGTAAAACAATTTAAATATTGTTAAAATCATAAAAATGACTAAAAATTGTAAAAATTATCGCTCAAAATATTGATATATATTATATAATTGAGTATTATTGTTAAGTAAACGCATTTTGGTCGCAACAGAAATGTGTTTATGGTGATTAATTGCTTTAACATTTAAATAAACTGCTATGTCTCAACCAACAATTGTTGTAGTTGGAAATGGAATGGTGGGTTATAAGTTTTGTGAAAAACTTGTAGCCAGATCAAATCAGTTCAACATCATTGTTTTCGGCGAAGAGCCCCGGATCGCTTATGATAGGGTGCATCTCAGTGAATACTTTAACGGCAAGTCTGCCGATGATCTGTCGCTTTCATCTTCATCCTGGTATGCCGATAATGGCATAGCTCTCCATCTTGATGATCCTATCCAGGAAATTAACCGCATTGATAAAACCGTACACTCTTTAAAAGGCGCTGTAATAAAATATGATTACCTGGTTTTGGCAACCGGGTCATCTCCATTTGTGCCCAATATAGAAGGTGTTGAAAAAAATGGCGTATTTGTTTACCGTACCATTGATGATCTCGACCTGATTAAAGAATACGCGGTTAATGCAAAGGTGGGCGCGGTAATGGGTGGTGGCTTATTGGGGCTTGAGGCTGCTAAGGTATTAATAGATCTGGGGATTAAAGACACCCATGTTATTGAATTTGCGCCGCGACTTATGCCGAGGCAGATCGATTCGGCCGGTAGCGCCATGCTGCAATCAAAACTAAAACAGTTTGGATTAACTATACACTTAAACAAAAGCACATCTGAAATTGCCGGTGAGTATAAAATAGAATCGCTGAAATTCAATGACGATACTTCGCTAACTGTAGATATGTTGGTTATATCGGCAGGTATACGCCCGCGCGACGAGCTGGCAAAGCTTGCGGGCCTGCAAACAAGTAGTCGTGGTGGCATTATAGTTAACGAGAAAATGCAAACCAGCGATGAGTGCATATTCGCGATAGGTGAATGCGCGCTTTACAACAGCATGATATACGGGCTGGTTGCTCCGGGTTATGAAATGGCCGACATTGTAGTAACGTATTTAACCGGGGGCGATAAATTCTTCTATGGTTATGATATGAGCACGAAGCTAAAGTTGATCGGTGTGGATGTGGCAAGCTTTGGCGATGCCTTTATTACCGAGCCCAACTGCCGCACTATTGTGTTTGAGGATACCCATAAGGGCGTGTACAAGCGCATTAATATCAGTAACGATGGTAAGTATTTACTGGGTGGTATTTTGGTTGGCGAGGCTGAAGCATACAATATGCTACTGCAAACCGTAAATAATAAGATTGCTTTGCCGCCTAACCCCGAAGATATGATATTAGGGTCGAGAGGTGGCGAGGCCGCTGAAGGTGCGGGTGTAATGAGTCTGCCCGATGACGCGCTGATATGCTCATGCGAGGCAGTAAGTAAACTGGCCATATGTTCGGCAGTTAATGATGGTGCCTCAGGTGTTGATGAAATAAAGAAATGTACCAAAGCCGGAACGGGCTGCGGTGGTTGTGTTCCGCTGGTTAAAGACCTGATAGCCGGTACCATGAAAGCCAACGGCCAGTATGTTAAAAATGTTATATGTGAGCATTTCGACTACTCGCGCCAGGAGTTGTTTGATATGGTAAAGATCAATAAGCTAAAAAATTATGATTTGGTGTTGGATCATTTTGGCAAGGGTGATGGTTGCGAGGTGTGTAAACCGGCAGTAGCAAGCATTCTCTCCAGCTTATGGAACGATGTGATCGTGAAGCAGCATACCATACAAGATAGTAACGATCGTTATCTGGCTAATATTCAAAAAGGGGGCACCTATTCGGTAGTGCCCCGCATTCCGGGTGGTGAAATTACACCTGATAAACTGATCGTTATTGGGCAGGTTGCAAAAAAATATGGGCTTTATACCAAAATAACGGGCGGTCAGCGTATTGATATGTTTGGAGCGCACGTAAATGATCTGCCTGCAATTTGGGAAGAGTTGATTGAAGCGGGCTTTGAAAGCGGGCATGCATACGGTAAATCATTGCGTACAGTGAAAAGCTGCGTGGGTAGTACCTGGTGCAGGTTTGGTTTGCATGATAGCGTGTCCTTCGCTATTGAAATTGAAGAACGCTATAAAGGGGTAAGATCGCCGCATAAATTAAAGGGTGGTGTTAGTGGTTGTGTGCGTGAATGTGCCGAGGCGCAGGCAAAGGATTTTGGCATTATAGCCACCGAAAAAGGATGGAATTTATATGTATGCGGCAACGGCGGTTCAAAACCACAGCACGCGCAGTTGCTGGCAACGGATATTGATAGTGCAACTTGTATAAAATATTTAGACAGGTTCCTGATGTTCTATATTAAAACAGCTGATCCGCTTACGCGTACTGCCACCTGGTTAAATAAGATGGATGGAGGCATTGCATATCTAAAAAATGTGGTCATAAACAATAGCCTGGATATAAATGAACAGTTAGAGGAAGAGATGCAGGAGTTGGTTAATACCTACCATTGCGAATGGAAGGAAGTAGTGGAGAGTGAGGAATTGCGTAAGCGCTTTGTTCATTTTGTTAATGCGCCAGAAGAAAAAGACCCGGCAATTAAGTTTGAACCAATGCGTGAGCAGATCAAAGCTAAATGGTAATTAAAGTTTTGGATTAACTAATAATATTAAACGAAATTGGAATGGAAACGATAGTAGATATTGAATGGGTTTTAGCTTGCTATGCAGATGATGTACCTGCCAATGGCGGAGCGTGTGTAAAACATGGTAATGAGCAAATAGCTATATATAATTTTACCCGCCGCGGCGAATGGTATGCCACGCAGAATCTTTGTCCGCACAAGCAGCAAATGGTTTTATCTCGTGGGATGATAGGTAGTGAGGGTGACAGCTGCGAACCGAAGGTGGCCTGTCCTTTCCATAAAAAAACCTTTTCGCTGTTAAGTGGCGAATGCTTGAGTGGTGATGAGTTTCAGATAAAAACGTACCCGGTGCGGGTTTTGGATGGCCGGGTGTATATTGGGATAGAATAGTTATTTACGCTTCTTCGGCGGTAGTTAATAGCAGTAGTTTTTGGTCGTTTATAACTCTTATGTATTTGTCATGAACTACTACTATTTTTTCATTAAGCAATTCGTTTATTACCCTGAATACGGTTTCGTAAGTAGCGCCGATAAAAGATGCCAGGTCCTGCCGGGATAAACGG
This sequence comes from Mucilaginibacter xinganensis, assembly GCA_026225055.1. Lineage (GTDB taxonomy): Bacteria > Bacteroidota > Bacteroidia > Sphingobacteriales > Sphingobacteriaceae > Mucilaginibacter > Mucilaginibacter xinganensis_A. The sequence continues at coordinate 78,130 of JAMFSA010000179.1, forward strand.
ATATTAATAAAGCCATCGTCTTTCAGGCCAAACTGCTTTTCTAAATAGATCAGGGCCTGGGCAACCCGCCCCTTAACCGGCATATGGGCAAGGTTGCGCATCTTGTTTTCAGACTCCTGAAGATCCTTTACAAAAAACATCATTAGCTGGTAGGTGAATTCATTGTTCACCTTTAAGGTGGCTTCAAAAAAATCAAGATCGAAATAGCAAACTATTCCATCTTCAAGCGCGGTAGCTGATATGGGGTATATTTTGGTGTCGAGGCCCCGGTGACCGAAGATGGCGCCGTTGGATGCAAATCTTAAGATCACTTCCTTATCCTGTCCCCACTTTTTGTGTACTTTAACATTGCCGCTAATTACGAAATAGATACCCTTTACCGGGTCGCCTTCTTCAAATATGGTCTCATTTTTTTTTACGAAAAAATTCTTTTTGTTGGCAGCAATTGCACCTTTCCATTCCGGAAGGCAGTTTTTGCACAAAAAACAGCTATTCATGTCACATGTAATTAGCTTTTTTTTCATATAGAGGTCAATTTTTTATTGTTTTAAAATTTTGGCAGTAAATAACGGGTGCAATATAGGTCATTTGGTGTTAATGTGATTGATTGTTCATTTAAAATGAGATAAATAATACATTATTTACAATATAAGCAATTTTATTTCTGTTTAATCTATTTAAAACTATCTATTTAATTAAATACTGATTTTTATTATTGTAATTATCTCATTTTTTGACACTATTTTATGATAGTTGTTGCTTTTATCATAAAATTGATTGTTTTTAAATCAAAAAATTGTTTAAAAATATTAAATGAGTTATATTTATCACAATAAATGTAAAATTTAGGTCGAAATTCTTTACTTATGGATAAAATAAAAATATAATGCATAAAAAAGCCCTGCCGGGAGGTCGCATTCCCAGACAGGGTTAAACAGTTTTCATTGCTTTAACAAATAAAAAACTTACTCAAATGTACAAAAATGTATTAAATCAGCGCATGATCGCGCTATTTCTATTGTTTTCGTCGTGTTTTCTTACCGTCACGGCCCGGGCTCTGTCAAAAAGATCAACGCCTCCACAAATTTTGGCGAATGCTTCTGTGAAAACAGTAAATATTTCACGCCATAGCACTTATCAAATCATAAAATCAATTTATTTCTCTGAAACAGATGTCTCATACAAGCATCATGCGCTTAGGGGATAGAATTGATTTAATTCTTTGCAATATCATAGATGATCTAAGATCAAGGGGGCGAAATGCGTCTTCTGGAATCGTATTGTCATGATCCTTCTTTTTTCAATTTGATAAATAACCCAGTGACTATCGGATAAATATTACAATTCAATTTATTATGGAAAATCAACTTAGTAAACTCAATATATTTTCGCTGAAAGGCGTGCAAATGAAAACCTTCCACATAACGTGGCTTATGTTTTTTGTTTGCTTTTTTGGCTGGTTTGGCCTGGCACCGCTAATGCCTACCATCCGTGCCGAACTGCATTTAACCAAAGCGCAGGTGGGCAATTGTATCATCGCGTCGGTATCGGCAACAATAATTGCCCGGCTTTTAATAGGTAAGCTATGCGATACCTGGGGCCCGCGTAAAACAGCCATAAGGCTTTTGCTGATAGGTTCGCTGCCGGTTTTCCTGGTAGGGCTGGCGCACAGCTATACAACCTTCTTGTTATTTCGCCTGGCTATTGGCGTAATAGGGGCATCGTTTGTTATTACCCAGTTTCACACCTCAATGATGTTCGCGCCTAAATTAAAGGGGACTGCAAACGCTATAACAGGCGGCTGGGGTAACCTGGGCGGCGGCGTAACCAATATGGTGATGCCATTAATATTCGCAGCCATAGTGGGCTTTGGTTATACCAAGGCCGAGGCCTGGCGATATGCCATGATAGTACCCGGTGTAATGATGCTGATCATCGCTTTTTTGTATTGGAAATATACCAAGGATACCCCCAATGGCAATTATGATGAGGTGGGTTATAATGTAGGCAAATCAACAAAAACAGATTGGTCGGTACTTGCCGACTGGAGAATTTGGGCGCTAACCATAGGCTATGCCATGTGCTTTGGTATGGAGCTCACCTTTGATAATGTGGCTTCGCTGCATTTTGTTGATTCATTCCATCTGTCGCAAAGCACCGCAGGTTTTTGGGCAGGTATCTTCGGTTCCATGAACTTGTTTGCCCGTGCCCTTGGCGGTATAGTATCTGATAAGGTAGGCGGCAAATTTGGCATGCGCGGCAAGGGATTATTACTGGCAGGTATGCTGCTTTTAGAGGGTATCGGCCTCATCTTATTTGCACAGGCAGGCTCGCTTGTGGTAGCTATAATTACGATGCTCACATTCGCGCTTTTTCTGAAAATGTCAAACGGGGCAACCTATGGTATTGTGCCTTTTATAAACTCCAAAAATGTGGGCCTGGTGAGTGGTATTGTAGGTGCGGGCGGCAATTTCGGCGGCATGATGTTTGGCTTTTTATTTAAGTCGGACTCCATTACCTATGTACAGGCCTTTACCTATATAGGCTTTATTGTGATAGCAGTATCGGTGATTATTCTCATCACACGATTTCAAAAACCAAATACCGCAGATGTCAGTGTTGCCAGTCCGCTGGCAAGCAGTGCGGCATAAGTATCTGAAAGAAAAATTAAATTATGGTCCTCAAAAAACAATCTACAGATCAATTAACCAGTACCTGCTGTTATTGCGGGGTTGGCTGTGGCGTGGTTGTTAATAAGGAAAAGAACGGCAGCGTAACACTTACCGGCAATAAAGATCACCCGGTTAACAAAGGTATGCTTTGCAGCAAGGGGCTTAACCTGCATTACACGGTAAATGATAAAAGCGACAGGCTGCTTTATCCGCAAATGCGGTACAACAAAAGTATGCCCATGCAGCGCGTAAGTTGGGACGAAGCGCTTGACCGTACCGCGGCAGTATTTAAAACCTTCATTGATAAATATGGTCCCGATTCAGTCGCTTTTTACGCATCAGGCCAATGCTTAACCGAAGAATATTACGTGGTTAATAAGCTGATGAAAGGGTTTATTGGCAGCAATAATATTGATACCAACTCGCGGCTTTGTATGAGCAGCGCTGTCGCGGCTTATAAAATTGCCCTCGGCGAGGATGCTGTACCGGTTTGTTATGATGATATTGAACTGGCCGATTGTATACTGGTAATGGGCGGTAACCCTGCCTGGTGCCACCCCATATTATGGCGTAGGGTGGAAGCGCATAAAGCGGCTAATCCTGCTGTAAAGATCATTATAGTTGACCCACGGGTTACTGATTCATGCGCTAACGCCGACCTGCACCTGCAAATAAACCCCGGTACCGACATTACCCTTAATCATGCTATCGGCCGGTTGCTGATTGAGAATGGCGATATCGACTTTGATTTTATAAAAGATCATGCCGAAGGGTTTGAATTATATAGTGAAATTGTTTTTAGAAATAGTTTGTTTGACGCTGCAAAAACATGCGGATTGAACGAAAGCGATATCCGCCTTGCAGCGAAATACATCGGCGAAGCCAAAGGTTTTATCACCATGTGGACGATGGGGCTTAATCAAAGCGCCATCGGTGTAAATAAAAATTTGAGCCTTATTAATTTAAACCTGATAACCGGGCATATTGGCAAGCCTGGTTCAGGGCCGTTATCACTTACCGGTCAGCCTAATGCCATGGGCGGAAGGGAAGTCGGCGGCTTGGCTAACCTTTTGCCGGCACACCGGGATCTAAGCAATCCCCTGCATCGTGAAGAAGTGCAGAAGTTTTGGGGAGGTAAGACCATTCAGCCCAAACCCGGGTTAACGGCTACCGAAATGTTCGAGGCGTTAGATGATGGGCGATTAAAGGCCATCTGGATAATGTGTACCAATCCATTAACCAGCTTGCCCAATGTTCGTTTGGCGGAAGAAGCTTTGAAAAAAGCAAAATTTGTGGTGGTACAGGAGATCAGTAATAAGCCGGAAACATTGGCTTATGCCGATGTGATACTTCCTGCCGCTGCCTGGGCCGAAAAGGAGGGGACAATGACCAACTCCGAACGGCGCATAAGCTACCTGAACAAGATAGTAGAGCCACCGGGCGAAGCAATTGCCGATGCGGAGATCATTTGCAGGTTTGCCCGCAAAATGGGGTATAAAGGATTTGATTTTGAAAACCCGGCGGCCATTTATGCCGAGCATGCTAAACTAACCGGCAAAACCAATATAGATATAAGCGGCTTAAACTACGACATATTAAAAGAGCGTAAAACCGTACAATGGCCCTATAAAAAGAAGGGGCCGCCGGATGGTCAGCCACGATTATTTACCGATCATAATTTCTATCGCCCATCAAAAAAAGCGCTCATCAGTGCGGTTCCCGATACGCTGACCAGCGAACTACCTAATGAAGATTTTCCGTTCATACTGACCACGGGCCGTATCCGCGATCAGTGGCACACCATGAGCAAAACAGGTAAGGTAAATAAGCTTAATCAGCATTATAAGCAGGCTTTTTTAGAGATTAATCCCGACGATGCCGAAGTACTGGGTTTAAAAGAACTGGATATTGCAGTTATTACCTCTCGCAGGGGGGATGTAATGGTTCAGGCAAAAATATCGGCACAAATAAAAAAGGGGGTTGTGTTTTTGCCGATGCACTGGGGTAAGATATTGGGCAACGATCTTAACCGGGCCAATAACCTTACCAGTGATAGGGTCGACCCGATCTCAAAAGAACCAGATTTTAAATATTGCGCCGTTAACGTACAAAAGTATGTAAAGCCGTTTCAACGCATTGTGGTTATTGGTGCTGGGGCTGGTTCTTACGGCTTCGTAAAATCATACAGGGAGTTGAATCCCGATGATGAGATAACCATTTTCAGCAAAGAGAACCACCCTTTTTACAACAGGGTAATGTTGCCCGATTATATCAGCGGTGAACAGAAATGGGAGCAGCTGGTAAAAATGAAAGACAGCGAAGAACCCGCCTATAACATCAGGCTGCTGAGAGGGGTAAGTGTTGAAAAAATTGACCGGGAGAATAAACAGGTTACCGATTCGCGCGGTATAAAAACGGATTATGATGTTTTACTGATCGCTACCGGCAGCAGGGCATCTATTCCCAAAAATACGCCATCGCTGCCGGGTATATTCAGCATGCGCAGCCGTAACGATGCCGATAACTTTAAAAAACATGTGCCTAAAAACGGCCATGTAGTTGTGGTAGGGGGTGGTTTGCTGGGGCTGGAAATGGCAGCCTCGCTGCGCGAAATAGGTATCAGGGTCACTATTATTCATCGTACATCGCGGTTTTTAAACAGGCAGTTAGATTCTTTGGGAAGCCAGTTATTGCACGAGGAAATGGTAGACCAGGGCTGCGATATTTATTATGATGACGAAGTGCAGCTTTTCTACGGCAGGTCGAAATTAACCGGTATAGGGCTTAAAAGCGGACGCAAAATAAATTGTGATGCTATGATACTGGCCATAGGCACAACACCAAACCTCGAAATTGCAAAAGCCTGTGGGCTCACTATAAAACGGGGTGTTATAGTAAATGAGCGCATGCAAACCAATGATCCATCTATTTATGCCATTGGCGAAATAGCTGAATTTGAAGGTACCCTATACGGAATTACTGCCGCTGCCGAGCAACAGGCAGAGGTAGTAGCCAAATACATGAACGGCGACATTGCCAGCTATTACAAAGGCAGCCTGCTCATGAATATCATAAAAATTCATGGGTTTGACCTGTGCAGTATTGGCCTGTCTGAATGTCCGGATGATAAGGCCTATGAAGAGATAGTTTTTATTGATAAAGCGAAGCGCTACTATAAAAAATGTATCATCCATGAAGATAAACTGGTTGGGACTATCCTCATCGGCGATAAAAGCGAGTTCCAGGAGTTCAGGGCACTTATCGGCAACAAAACCGAATTAAATGAAAAGCGCATACAACTGTTAAGAAGCGGTAATAAGGTTGAACCCGTATTGGGCAAGCTGGTTTGCAGCTGCAATAATGTGGGCAGCGAAAATATCCTCAACAAAATAACCGCAGGTTGCCACACGCTGAAGGAATTATGCGATACCACCGGAGCTGGCACAGGCTGCGGATCATGCAGGCCGGAAGTGAAACGCCTGTTAGAAGAAAATTTAAAAGCCATAGTTTAATCAGTTTGAAAGATGGAAAAAATTGAAACCTGTTGTGTAAAAGTAAACCTGCCGGGAGGGGTAATCTCAGCAGGTGACCTTTACGAAATATTGCAGATTGCTGAAAATGCGGGTGCCGATGCAATAAGCATAGGTAACAGGCAGCAATTGTATTTCTGCATATCGCAAAACCAGCTTGAAGACCTGGAATTGGCAATGCTGCAATCGGCAATTGATTATGAGGTAAATACTGATCAGTTTCCGAATGTGATCAGCTCATATGTAACCGATAATATTTTTAATGCCGAGAGCTGGCTTAAAGAAGGGGTATATAAAGATATATTCGATCTGTTTAACTTTCAGCCTGAATTGAAGGTTAACCTGGTAGACAGGCATCAAACCTTTGTGCCATTTTTTAGCGGAAATTTCAACTTTATAAGCTCGGATGTAAGCAATTACTGGTATTTATATATCAGGTTCCCTAAAACAAATGACCTGTATTGCTGGCCTTATTTTGTTTATTCAGATGATATCCCGGTTTTTTGTAAAGTTGCGCAGGACGTTATTTTGGGTAACAGGGAATTGTTTTATGATCAGCCTGAGATCAATTACAATTTGTTTCACGAAAAAATTGCAGCCGGTAATAATTTCATCAAACAGCAGGTAACGGAACCTTTAAAACTGCCTGATTTTTCGCTGCAATATTATGAAGGGTTTAATAAATATGTAAATGGTAAATACTGGTTGGGGATTTATCGACGGAACGAATTATTCCCGATATCGTTTTTAAAGGATGTTTGTTCCATATGCCTTAAAACGCGTGTGGGGCAGCTATACACAACGCCCTGGAAATCCTTTTTAATTAAAGGAATAAACGAAGTCGATAGGAAAGACTGGGGCGTTATCCTTAATAATTACAGGATAAATGTAAGGCATGCGGCCAACGAATTAAACTGGCAGCTTGAAAACCTGTGCAAAGAAAGTCTCGAACTTAAAAAGCAACTGGTACGGGAATTTGAGGAATATGACCTGCGAACATACCGGCTTTGTTTCGCTATAAAAATGCAGCCTAAAACAGGTTTGCTGGCATCCATCATCATAAAAAAAACAAAAGCAGGCTTATTTGATATTCTGCATACCCGTGATTTTAACCCTAACTCTAAAGATTTTGTTGTTTACCAGGAAGGTTTATCTGCTGCCGCTTTAGGTAAATCACTGATAGCCCTGTGTGATTTTTACTATGGTTTATTAAGTGAGGGCAATGTTTTGCCGCACCATGGGGCCGCACCGGATGCAGAAACAGATGATCGTGCGGAAACCATCACAATTTACCAATGCAAAAACTGTCTTAGCATTTACGATGAAAATTACGGAGATCCTATTAATGGCGTTCCTGCAGGAACAGATTTTAAAGCTATCGACAACTATGTATGCCCTGTTTGCGAATCAACCCCGGGTTATTTTATAGCAATTGAGAAACAAGTTCATGCGATTTAGATTATCATTACATACCAATTCACTTATTACATATCGCAATTTAATTATTTGTTATGCTTTTTGTAAGCATAGCAGAGGCTGTACGACTAAAGAATTAACCATCTAAATATCAATTAATAAAAAAAACATGAAAAAAAATCTACAAGCAAGTTCAGGTAAAACCATTAATCGCATCGCCATCAAAACTATGATGATAACATTTATTATGGCTGGTGTATTAGCATCGCGGCAGGCAAATGCCCAGGTAAAAGTGGTTCCACCCGATTCAATTGAGTATCAGGGAACGCTTTATCAAAAGGCAAAAGCTAAATCCGCCTATCCAAAAGTGGTTGGCTATATGAGCTTTATCCTCCCGTTGGAAACATTAAACTTATCAACCGGGAAATTTGCGCCTAACTTCTCCGACCATACCACTACCATTGGGTTCCCCGTAGGCGTAAATGTTTTATATAGCGAAAAGTTTGGCTTTAGCTATGAATTTACGCCCAATATAAAAGTAGCAGGAGGCACCAGTAAAATGAATGATATACTATTCGACCCGGGAACAATGTTCCGTTTTGAGCATGGGTTTACCATTATTTCGCGCCTGGCATTTGATACCAACGGGCGGTATGGTTTTACTCCCGTATTTAACCAGGTTTATGCACGCACACAAGCTGTTAATTATTTTGTTGCCTTATCATTACCAACGCGTTTTGGCGCCAGCGAAGCCGCTACGTTGGGTTTAAACGTACAGTTTGGATTCACGTTTAACTAAGGGTATGATATTATAAAGCCTGCTGATTATACGATCTGCAGGCTTTATAATATCTGCACCCTCTGGTTTATCTAATTAAAGAAATATCTTTAATTTCGCATATTTCGCCCTGCCCACTATCAGCAGGATAAATCAACCAAAAGCAATATAAATTACTTCATCCCAAATCAAAGTTTTCCTACATGGATTCGAACCACGATCTTCTGAACCAAAATCAGACGTGCTACCGTTGCACCATAGGAAAATAAAGAGGTCAGTACAAGACTCGAACTTGTGAACCATCCTTTTTGCAGAGGAGACCCTTACCAACTCGGGCAACTGACCATTTATAGTGGAAATAAAAGGACTTGAACCTTTAACCGTCACCGTATAAGGGTGTTGCTCTAACCATTGAGCTATATTTCCATCGTTTTTGTAGGGTAACCCGGACTCGAACCGGGAGCCTCCTGCTCCCAAAGCAGGTAATCTAACCAATTGATATACTACCCTGAAAAATCTCACTAAAACAAAAAATCCCCTTAGATTTATCTAAGAGGATTCAAGTATTTTGTTTATGTTAAGTCAATACATAGCCTATCCTCTCTGATAAATCAGTTGGGGTATAAAGCATTGTATTGTTGTTCTTTTCATGGCACAATTATACACATTATTTTTATAAATAAAGAAATTCTGTAAAAAAAAGATTATTTCTTTCCCAACAATCAAAATAATAGCAAAAATGGTGAGGGTGAGCTCGCCCCATATATGTTGTATGCCTATATCAGCAGCCACGGGGGCTAAGGCTTTTTTCAGCATGCCTATAATGCGTAAAAATACATACAACACTATCGCAACCGGAATAGCCAGCGCTATTCCACGACCTAAAACTGTTTTAAATTTAGTTTTGCTCATAATAAGTGGTTTAGCGTAATATTTATGATTTAAAAGAAAATAAACCGTAATGAATATTAATTAGCAGATGTATATTCAAAATTATTAGGTGCGGAATACAAAACTTGTTGTTTAGGGTGTAATTGGAGTTTCATATTAGAATATGGAACTTGTTGGTTGGAAGGAGGATTTTTTTAACACCGGGGTTTGCAAAAAGTGGAGGAAGACGCAAAAATAAAAATTGCCTTTAAGTACTTTATTAAAGGGGATTAATTGATAGTTCCGAGGAGCCGGAGAGAGATTCAGGTCGAACTCTTGACAACCTTTTTAATTTTTTTAAATAAGCTTTAAACTATCTCATAGTAAGTTTTTTATATTGTAAGAGATGTTTTTTGCTAACAAAAATTTAGATTGATTATTCGCTGTTTAATGCTTTAACTGCATAAAAAAGGAAGGGATCTTAATCAACAATCTCTTAAAGCGGGTTGCCGGGAATCCTGTCAAACCCTATATGTTGTTCAATGTCTGCTTATTAGTGAGTTTACGGTCTATGGATTTAATGCTTAATACCACGGTAATAGATATAGGTTGCCGGCAACTCTGTTAATGCTGATGAACCATACAGTACAGTACGCTTAATAAAACCCTTATTTATAATTTGCCGCTCAATTAGTAAACCAAATTATTGCTATACATAATGAGAAAAATTCTTTCCGCAATTTTCGCCATTTGCATAAGTGGCGTCTGTTCAGCACAATTAAAAGTTGAGCACCTGTTTACCGAAAATTTAGTAAACCCTATTTCCATCGATGCGGTGTCGCCGCGTTTTAGCTGGCAGCTAACAGAGGATAACAAGCAAAATGTAATGCAAACCGCTTATGAAATAAAGGTAAGCACAGGAACGCCCTTCAGCAAAAGCAAAAAAGAAGTATGGGATAGCGGCAAGCTTTCTTCAGATCAATCGCAATATGTAGCCTATGCGGGCGCCCCCCTGGCATCGGGCGAGCGTTACTACTGGCAGGTAAAAGTTTGGGACAACTATGGTAAATCATCACCATGGAGCGATGCCGCCTGGTGGCAAATGGGCCTGTTAGGTGTTGCAGACTGGAGTGCCCAATGGATAACCACTGGCTTTACCGATAACTCGGCTTTACAGCCAAGCCCGCTTTTTCGTAAAACTTTCAGCATAAATAAAAAAGTACGTTACGCGGTAGCTTATATAACCGCGCATGGCTTATACGAAGCCAGCATAAACGGGCAACGTGTTGGCGATGCCTATTTAACCCCCGGCTGGACAAGCTACAACAAACGCCTGCAATACCAGGCTTATGATGTTACCGCTTTATTAAAAAATGGGGGCAATGCTGTTGGTGCTGTATTAGGCAGCGGATGGTATCGCGGCCACGTAGGTTATGACCCCACACCAAACATGTACGGCAAGGATATTGCTTTATTGCTGCAATTGCAGATAACTTATGATGATGGTTCGGTTGAAAAAATAGTATCTGATGATAGCTGGAAATCGGCAACCGCATCTATCCGTACCTCCGAAATTTATTACGGCGAAACCATTGATGCCCGCAAAGAGCAGCCGGGATGGTCTACAGCAAATTTTGATGATAAAAACTGGTCGGGCGTAACCGTGCAAAGCTTCCCGAAGGATATATTGGTGGCTACCTACAACGAGTCGGTTAAAAAACACGAGGTATTTAAACCGGTAAAAATATTTAAAACGCCAACAGGCGCGCAGATTATTGATTTTGGTCAGAATTTGGTTGGCTGGGTAAAATTTAAAGTGCGCGGCAAAGCGGGTGATACAGTAAAATTATTGCATGCTGAAGTAATGGATAAAGCAGGCGAGTTTTATATCGACAATTTACGTTCGGCCAAGTCGGAAGACATGTATGTTTTGAATGGTAGCGGCGAAGAAACATTTGAACCGCACTTTACGTGGCAGGGTTTCAGGTTTGTTAAGGTTGTGGGTTATCCCGGTGAGCTAAAACCGGAAGATTTTGAAGCCGTAGCCTTATACTCAAATATGCGCCCTGCAGGTACGTTTACCTGCTCAAACCCTATGCTGAACCAATTGCAACACAACATACAATGGGGCCAAAAGGGTAACTTTTTAGATGTACCAACAGATTGCCCGCAACGCGATGAGCGTTTAGGATGGACAGGCGATGCACAGGTTTTCTCTCGTACTGCATCTTTCAACATGAACGTGCATAACTTCTTTACCAAATGGTTAAAGGATGTTGCTGCCGATCAATACAAAAGCGGAGCTATTCCTCACGTAATACCTGATGTGGTTAAAAGGGCAGGATCGGAGCCAGGTGGCAGCACCGGATGGTCCGATGTTTCAACCATTGTGCCATGGAATATGTATTTGGCCTATGGCGATAAGCAGATCCTCGAAAATCAATACAGCAGCATGAAAGCCTGGGTTGAATATATGCACCGGGAAAGCAAAAGCGACTTGTGGAACACAGGCTCCCACTTTGGCGACTGGTTGTTTTACAGTGTGAATGATGATAACGATGGCAGCTCGGCAATAACCAGCAAATACCTCATAGCGCAATGTTTTTATGCCTACTCTACCCAGTTATTAATTAACGCCGCGCAGGTATTGGGCAAAAAAGAAGATGTTGATTTTTATACAAACCTGCTTTCAAAAGTTAAGACCGCTTATATAAACGAATACGTTACCCCAAATGGATTAATTTCATCGGATACACAAACCGCTTATGTGCTTGCCCTTCAATTTGATATGCTGCCCGAAAATTTGCGCCAACAGGCGGCTGATCGCTTAGCGCTGAATGTAACCCGTTATGGCAACCACTTAACTACCGGCTTTTTGGGTACACCTTACCTGTGCCATGTACTAAGCAGTTATGGTCACGCGGATGTTGCGTTTAAATTGTTGTTGCAGGATACTTACCCATCATGGCTTTACCCGGTTAAAATGGGCGCTACCACAGTTTGGGAAAGATGGGACGGCATAAGGCCAGATGGTACATTCGAAACACCAACAATGAACTCATTTAACCACTATTCATACGGTGCGATCGGCGATTGGATGTACCGCGTAGTAACGGGTATCGACACAAAAGCCGAAGGCCCGGGCTACAAAGAGATCACCATAAAACCAACAATAGGCGGTAATCTGCAATACGCTTCGGCAGATTATGAGACCGGTTACGGAAAGATCAGCTCGCACTGGGCGCTTGCCAACGGTAGCTTAACGCTGGATGTAGCCATACCTGCCAACACAACCGCTACTATTTATGTGCCGGTTAAGGATGGTGGTGCAGTTAGTCAAAATACAAAACCGATAAGCGGCAGTGTTGCTAAAGGTTATATGGCGGTTAACGTGGGTTCGGGTAATTATCACTTTAATAGTACAGGGTTTTAATAATAATCTTAGGGTTAATAGTAATAAAATGGCTGCATCACTAAAAAAAAGCGTTTGTTTATTTCTTGGGCTGATAGCCGGATTGTATAGCTATGGGCAAAGCCCTATTAGCACCATAAAGGCGGGCTTTTTAAGTCCGCCTGCCTATGTGCGCCCCGGCGTATATTGGTATTTTATGGATGGCAATATGAACAAAGCATCCATCACGCACGACCTGGAATCAATGAAAGAAGCCGGCATAGGCAACGTGATATTTTTAGAAGTGAATGTTGGCGTACCCGTTGGCCCGGTTGATTTTTTAAGCGAACAATGGCAGGATCTATTTAAACATGCCGTACGCGAGAGCGAGCGTCTGGGTATCACCATTACTTTAGGCATTGGCCCGGGGTGGACAGGTAGCGGAGGCCCCTGGGTGCCACCAGGCCAATCGATGCAGGACCTGATGTCGAGCAGCGTAAAAATAGCAGGGGGGCAGAGCATTAATATCAAACTGCCATTGCCTCCGCCAAACCCGCCGTTCTTCGGCGAGGGCGCTTTTACTCCCGAGCTAAAAAAACAATGGGAAGATTACTACAAAAACGTAGCTGTATTAGCCTATCCAACACCCGACAGTACCAGTAAAATTAAAGATATAGGCGAAAAAGCGCTTTACTATCGTGCGCCTTATTCATCAGCGGCGGGCGTAAAGCAATTCCTGCCAACATCGGCAGCATATTCTTCATTGCCACAGGGACAGGCTATCAGCAAAGCTTCAGTGATCGACCTCACCAATAAAATGCAGCCTGATGGTACCCTTAAATGGGATGCTCCTAAAGGTAACTGGACAATTATGCGTTTTGTAAGCCGCAATAACGGCGCTGTAACCCGCCCGGCACCCATAACCGGCTTAGGCTTTGAGTGCGATAAGTTTGATACCGTTGCGCTAAATGCGCATCTGGCTAATTATGTAGGCAAGCTCCTGAAAAAAATAGGCAAACCCGATGCTAAACTGTATGGTGGTTTAAAAAGGCTGCACATAGATAGCTGGGAAATGAGCTCCCAAAACTGGACGGGCAATTTTCGCGAAGAATTTATTAAAAGGCGTGGTTACGATCCGCTACCATTTTACCCTGTTTATGCTGGCAATACAATCGGCAGTCCTGAAATAAGTGAACGCTTTTTATGGGATCTGCGCCAAACTGCAAATGAACTGGTATTGGAATATCATGCGGGCCAGGTTAAAAAATATGCCCATAAAAACGGCTTGTCCTTATCCATTGAACCGTATGACATGAACCCAAGTGCCGACCTCGAACTTGGTTCGGTTGCTGATTTTGTGATGTGCGAGTTTTGGAGTAAAGGTTATGGCTTTAACTCAACCTTCAGTTGCATGGAAGCTACTTCTGTTGCACACGTTAACGGGCAGGCGGTTGTGCCTGCCGAATCATTCACCGCGCAAAATGATGAAAGCTGGAAACAATACCCCGGCTCCATGAAAAACCAGGGCGACTGGGCCTTTGCCACTGGCATCAACAGGTTTGTATACCACACTTTCCAAAACCAGTACCTGGCTGATACGCTGCGCCCCGGCATGACCATGGGCCCCTACGGCGTACATTGGGACAGGAACCAAACGTGGTGGCCACTTGTTGGCGGCTATCATCGCTATATCTCCAGATGCTCTTATGTATTACAACAAGGCAAACCAGTTGCCGATATCTTATACTTAACCCCTGAAGGTGCGCCGCATGTTTTCAGGCCGCCGTATTCAGCATTGATGGGTAACGATACCCTGCCCGATAGAAAGGGTTATAATTTTGACGGCTGTGCCCCAACTCAATTAATGAAGGCCACCGTTAAAAATGGATTGATCGTATTCCCGGGCGGTGCAAGCTATCGTATTTTGGTGTTACCGGTAGTTAAAACTATGACCCCGGCATTATTAACAAAAATAACTGCATTGGTGCAGGCCGGCGCTACAATTGTTGGGCCGCCACCTGTAAAATCACCGGGCTTATCTGGCTATCCTGCGTGTGATGCGCAAATCCAAAAGATGGACATTGAACTGTGGGGCACAAATACTGATATGCCGCAGGAAACTGTAAGGCCTTTTGGCAAAGGCAGGGTAATATTTGGCGGTAAGTGGGATACTGATACAGATGATCTTTACCCTAAATATGAGCTCACTTCCCAACTGCTTAAATCAATGAACGTACCGCAGGATTTTGAGGTAAATAAGCCTATTCGCTATACCCACCGTACCTCGGCCGATTATGATATTTACTTTATTGCCAATACTACCGGCGAGGAGCAAAAAGCAACAGCTACATTCCGCAGCACCAACGGTACTCCTGAATTATGGGATCCTATAACAGGCGAGACAAGAAAACTGCCGCAGTTTACTGTAAAAGGTTCGCAAACAACTATACCGTTACAGTTTGTGGCTTATCAGAGCTATTTCATTGTATTCAATAAAAACAGTACGCTAAAATTGGTATCAACCCAGGCAAATTTCCCGAAGTTTAAAGAGTTAAATACCTTAAAGGGCCCATGGCAGGTAGCTTTCGACCCTAAATGGGGAGGACCTAAAAGCATAACTTTTGATAAACTGACCGACTGGTCGCAGAATAGCAATGATGGCATTAAATATTACTCGGGCTTTGCCACTTATACTAAAGATTTTGATGCACGGGCTAATATCAGCAAAACAAAAGGCCATATTTATATAAATTTTGGCGATATAAAAGACCTGGCTAAAGTTAAGCTGAATGGCAAAGATTTGGGTATTATCTGGACCGCGCCTTACCGGGTTGATGTAAGCCATGCATTACAGCCGGGGCAAAACCATTTGGAAGTGCAGGTAGTAAACCGCTGGGTAAACAGGCTCATTGGCGATCAGAAACTGCCTGATGACGGTATTAAAGATGGCAAATGGCCCGATTGGCTATTAAAAGGCCATCCACGCCCGTCAACAAGATATACTTTTACTACTTATAATCCTTACAAACCAAATTCGCCGCTGTTTGCATCAGGTCTGATTGGCCCGGTTACTATTCAACAGGCAACAAACTAAAATTAAAAATACGATATGGCATCGGCACAGATAAAAAAACCGGCAGCAAAGATTGGGCTTTTTGGTATTGGGCTGCAAACCTACTGGGAGCAGTTTGAAGGATTGGAACAACGCCTGATTGGTTACCTCGGCACCGTTCACCAGCGATTAAGCGGCTATGGTGCCGAAATAATTAACGAGGGTTTGGTTGATACGCCCGAAAAAGCATTTGAAGCAGGTACTGCTTTCCGCCAGGCAGATGTTGACCTGATATTTTTATACGTTACTACTTACGCGCTATCCTCGACAGTTTTGCCGGTAGTACGCAAAGCTAAAGTGCCGGTTATTGTGCTAAATCTATCGCCGGAAGCGGCTATAGATTATGAGTCGTTCAATAAAATGGAAGACCGTACAGCCATGACCGGTGAGTGGCTGGCGTACTGTTCCGCCTGCCCGGTTCCTGAAATTGCCAGCGTATTTAAGCGTTCGGGAATCCCTTTTTTCCAGGTAACAGGTATGCTTAATAATGACCCTGTAGTTTGGCAGGAAATTGAAGAATGGATAGCTGCGACAAACGTAGCCCGGATAATGAGTGAAAACCGTTTGGGCTTAATGGGTAATTATTATGGCGGTATGCTCGATATTTATGC
This sequence comes from Mucilaginibacter xinganensis, assembly GCA_026225055.1. Taxonomy (GTDB): domain Bacteria; phylum Bacteroidota; class Bacteroidia; order Sphingobacteriales; family Sphingobacteriaceae; genus Mucilaginibacter; species Mucilaginibacter xinganensis_A. The sequence goes on from JAMFSA010000179.1 coordinate 94,510, forward strand.
TAACCTCACTCTGCATTGCGCGGTATTGGGCGGCCATATGGAAATCATTGAGGTTGATGAATTATCCGGCACCCGTAATGATGTTTCAGCTGTAGAAATCGACAAAAAGATAACTGAGTTCCACAATGCCTTTGATATACAACAGGATTGTTCTGCCGAAGAAATAAAACGTGCGGCAGTAACTGCTGTGGCTTTGGATAAAGTAGTAGAAAAATATAATTTGGGCTCTTTTGCCTACTACCATAAAGGCAGCGGAAATGCCGCGAATGCCGATACCATGAGCTCTATTATATTGGGCACTTCTTTACTCACTGCTAACCATATACCTGTAGCCGGCGAATACGAAGTTAAAAATGTTCAGGCCATGAAAATCATGGATAGCTTTGGCGCAGGTGGTTCTTTTACTGAATATTACGCCATGGATTTTAAGGATGATGTAGTTTTAATGGGCCATGATGGGCCTTGTCACCCTGCCATCGCCGAAGGCAAAATAAAAGTAAAACCCTTGAAAGTTTACCACGGCAAGGTAGGCGCTGGCCTCTCAGTCGAAATGTCGGTCAAGCATGGTGATGTTACCCTTCTATCTCTTGTGGAAACCGCCGATGGCAAGCTCCTGTTCCTTATTGCAGAAGCAGCATCCGTTGCCGGCCCTATACTTGAAATAGGCAACACTAACAGCCGTTATAAATTCCCTATAGGTGCTAGAAAATTTGTTGAGGAGTGGAACGCTAATGGCCCTGCACACCATTGCGCGGTAGGTAAAGGGCACATTGCAGCAAAAATAATTAAGCTGGGCAAATTGCTGAATATACAAACCGTACAAGTGTGTTAAATGCCGTATAAATATTTTAAAAAAATACATTTATAGCATAACAGTGCATAACAGTTATCAGCTACTTGTTAGTTAGCTTAGCAATGTTATTTACCAATTAACCTATTTTTCATGCAAGCAATTTTTGGAGTTATTTTCCACTTTATCGGCGGTTTTGCGTCCGGTAGTTTTTACATCCCATATAAAAAAGTTAAGGGCTGGGCCTGGGAAAGTTTTTGGATAGTCGGCGGTATTTTTTCATGGTTAATTGTTCCGCCTTTGGCAGCCTGGTTAACTATCCCTGGTTTTACCGAGATCATTAAACAAACCAACGGGCATATCTTATTGCTTACCTATTTCTTCGGTGTTTTATGGGGCATTGGTGGTTTAACCTATGGGCTTGGCGTGCGGTATCTGGGTGTGGCCCTGGGCAGCTCTATTATACTTGGCTTATGCTCTGTTTTTGGCGCGTTGATCCCATCTGTCTACTATGATTTTTATCCCGAAGCCGGAAAAGATACTTTAACCATGTTAACACACAGCCATTGGGGGCAAATGGTGCTTTTAGGTATTTTAGTATGTGTAATAGGCATTATTATTTGCGGCAGGGCAGGGGTTATAAAGGAAAAAGAGCTAACAGCCAAGGGTAATGTTTCTTCAGGAAATGCGGAATATAAGTTTGGCTTAGGCATATTTGTCGCTATCGTGTCGGGTGTATTAAGCGCCTGTTTTGCCTTTGGCATTGATGCCGGTAAGGATATGGCCAATGAGGCTAATAACGTTTGGAAATCTCTCCATCCCGGCCAGGGCGAGTTCCTGTTTCAAAACAATGTAACGTATGTAGTTATCCTTTGGGGAGGGTTATCAACTAACTTTATATGGTGTATGTTTTTAAACGCCCGCAACAAAACCTTTGGCGATTATAGTAACAAAAAAACACCGCTGCTTAAAAATTATTTGTTTTCAGCATTAGCCGGTACAACCTGGTTTTTACAATTCTTTTTTTATGGGATGGGCGAAAGTAAACTGGGTAACGGCGCCAGTTCATGGATCTTGCACATGGCGTTCATCATCATTATTGCCAACATTTGGGGGCTGGTTTTAAAAGAGTGGAAAGGCGTAAGCAAAAAGGCATTTGCTACGGTTATTGCAGGCATATTAACTATTATGCTTTCGGTGCTAATAGTAGCTTATGGTAATTCTCTGAAAGCATAAAACACTGAAGTGCTTAGTGTATTCAATAAGTTATTTATTGATGCGGATTACAGTAGGAAAATAATTTGTTAAATGTATGTTATTTTATAAATTATATTGAATATTATAATTTATAAAATAATAACATAAAACACTGAATATCAATTTTTTGTAAAGGTGCTAAATCGTGAGTGAACGCAAAATTATCATGCTGGCAATACAGTACATAACAGTTTAAAAATATTGGTTATATACTTTAGCGTTTTAATTAATAGCGTGTAATTAACCTGTATTTATTTTATAATTATTTATTCATTTCAAAATGCATTGTTATACTAATAATATCAGCCTTAACTGTTTAAAAAAAGTATAAATCTTTTCACAATAAAAATTTCACAAATATGTCTGTCACAACACAATTCAAGCATGTAAGTTACTTATGGGATGCGGCCAGGGCGGCGGAACTGGCCGGGGATGAAGTAGCTTTATTGATATACCGTTCCAACCTGTTGGG
>JAMFSA010000017.1 GCA_026225055.1 Mucilaginibacter xinganensis
TAATTTTTTGATGGCGTTCCTGGTGGTTTTAGCCTGGTATCTGTTACGTAAGCGCTTCGCAGCGTTAGACCTGATCCTTTTTAATGATGATTTATGATTTGCCATTGTATAGCTTGTTATTCTTTTTCTTTAAGGACTGCAAATATAGGATGATATTTTTAATTATGCAAACGATTTATCAACAAAAATATTTAGGGTTATCAACATAGCTCTAAGTGGCAATTATTCGTAATAATCTTATCTTACGGCTATTATTTGCATTATATGATTCAATGAAACGCAGCCTGGCCTTATCGCTTTTGAGTATCCTCGTAATAATTACCTGCTCATCATGGGGATTTTTCGCGCATTACCGCATCAACAGGTTGGCGGTTTTTACGCTACCTAAGGCCCTGGCAGGTTTTTATAAGGCCAATATAGGTTTTATAACCGAACATGCCGTGAGCGCCGACAAACGCCGCTATATCGACTCTACCGAAGGCTCGAAGCATTTCCTGGATGCCGATCATTACGGTAAAACACCTTTTAGTGTGATACCGCAAAACTGGGATGATGCCGTAAAAAAATATTCTGCCGATACCGTTTACAAATACGGCGTAGTGCCGTGGACCATCCAATTTGAGTACTATCGGCTGGTTAAGGCGTTTAAGGATCATGATACCACCGCTATCCTGAATATCTCGGCCAACCTGGGCCATTACATAGCCGATGCGCACGTGCCACTGCATTTAACCATAAACTATAACGGGCAGCTCACCAACCAAACCGGCATACACGCGCTATGGGAAAGCCGCCTGCCTGAATTGTTTGGCGATAATTACAACTACTATGCAGGCAAGGCGCGCTATATTGACGATCCCTTGAAAGAAGCCTTTAAGATCTGCCGATCATCGTACAAAGCGGTTGATTCCGTTCTGCGCTTTGAGCGGATGTTGAATAAGACCTTCCCTCCCGATAAAAAATATGAGATAGTGAAGCATGGTAACCGTAAAGTGCAGGATTACTCTGTCGCGTATAGCAAAGCCTACCAAAACATGCTTAATGGCATGGTACAACGTCGTATGCGTTCGGCCATATTATCAGTGGGGAGTTTTTGGTATTCGGCCTGGGTTGATGCAGGGCAGCCTGATCTGGATAAACTAATAGCCACTCCACTTACTGCTGATGAAAAGCAAAAGATTGCGCAGGAAGAAGCTTTGTATAAAGCAGGAAAAGTATTAGATTTAGCTAAATGAGAGCAAAACAGCAAACCTATACAAAAGAAAAAACGATGTAGAGTGGCGCAGTCATGAACCATCGCGACTGGAAACTTTCAGCGATGCAGTTTTTGCCTTCGCTGTAACGCTCATCATTGTATCGCTTGAGGTGCCTAAAACATTTACTGAGCTTTACGAAACCCTTAAAGGCACTATAAGCTTCGCGGTGTGCTTTGCTTTGCTGTTTAATATATGGAACGGCCAAAACGTTTTCTTCAGGCGATATGGCCTTAATGATAGCCGTACGGTATTCTTAAACGGCACGTTGCTGTTCACCGTGGTGATCTACGTTTATCCCCTCAAGTTTTTGGCAGGGCTGGTATTTTTTGAAAATTCTTATACACTGAATGGACAGTCGCATGAGATGATAAAAGCCGTGCAGGTGCCTTTGTTAATGGTTATTTATGGCCTGGGATTTACATTCATCAACATACTATTCTGCCTGATGTACGGTAATGCCATTAAACATAAGGATGATCTCAAACTAACTGCATTAGAAGTATTCATTACCAAAACAGAGATCGGCATAAACCTGATACTTACTATAATTGGTATTACGGCAATGCTGTTGTCCTGGTTTTTACCGATAGCGTACGCAGGACAATCTGGTGTTTTTTACATGGTTATCCCTATTGCTTACTTTATCTGGTTCAGCTATCGGGGTAAAAAATCAAGAAAATTATTTGGGATCTAGCTATTCGCCTGTTTCTTTTTGCCTTTGCTTTTGATAGCCGCAATTATTGGCGGAACCACTGAAAGCAATATAATTACTATACCCAATAAAGATATGTGCGCTTTAAGGAACGGTATATTACCCAATTCATACCCTGCAAACAGGAATAAGATGATCCACGATGCACCGCCTATAATGTTGTATATGCTGTAACGCAAAAACGGCATGCGCCCCACACCTGCAACAAATGGCGCTATGGTACGGATAATAGGCATAAACCTGCTGAATATTACCGCCTTGCCACCGTGCTTATCAAAAAAGGCTTTGGTTTGCAGGTAGTAATCCAGTTTCAGGATCTTGTTTTCGGGCTTGAAAACTTTTGGGCCGAAGTAATTTCCTAAAGCGTAATTGAGGCTGTTGCCCGCAAACGCGGCTGCTATCAGCATTAACCCTAAATAAATAATATTTAAACCTGTGTTACCACCGGCTATTAAAGCACCCGCTGCAAATAATAACGAATCACCGGGCAAAAATGGTGTTACAACAAAGCCGGTTTCAGCAAATATTATTACAAATAATATCAGGTAGGTCCACCCCTGGTACTGCGCTATAATAGCTTCCAGGTGCTTATCAATATGTAAAATAAAATCTATCAGGTGCTTTATAAATTCCAATGTGTGTGTTTTTGTGCAAAAATATAAATATAAATTACACTTTAACTACTTGTTTGTAGTCACAGCGGCCCCAAATGCCGATGTATCCGTAGTAGCGCGCCCAATTATACCATACGTATAAATGGTATAAAAACGACTATCCGCTATAGTAATATTTTGCACGCTGGTATTAGGCAGGTAAATGGTTGGTGTTGAAGTTTGGCTTAACTGGAAATTATAATTACCGGCAGGCAATTGTATATAATCAGTAACTGTTTTATATTTTACCCCCGTAAACGCTTTTGCCGGCGTGCCGTTTATGGTAATATTAAGCTGGTTATTTGTTGGCAGGCTCGCGTTTACAAATCGTATCTTCCCATACCCTTGCAATGTAGTATCGGCCGCATCATCCAATGTTAAAATTGAAGAAATCGAATTATCGCTATACAAACCGGTTAGGTATAATGAGTATTTATGGTTTGATTTAAGCGTAGTATCCAGTTGAATAAAAAATATAGTCGCGATATTTGTTGCTGCCGACCTTAATTGTATAGGTGTATCAATCGTATTTATATAAAAATATCCCGAAGCGCTGGGGTATGAAAAGGTACTGGTACTTTGCTTCAGATAATCTATATATAAGTTAACAGGCTGCACATCAGGTGCCAGGTTAAAAACTTGCATTTGTATATTTAACCCCGCGCTGGTTGCTTGCCCGCTCTTACCGCACGAACTTACAAACGGCATTACCAGCACTACGGTTATAAACAGTGCTAAAATAATTGTTATTCCTTTATTGCTTTTTGATGTCATTATTATTGTGTTCCTGTTGCGGTTACAATACCCCCATTGGTCATTAACCCCACTCCAAATGCATTATCGCCTTTCCCGCCTTTAATTCCTTTTGAAAATAAAGTATAAATTAGCCCCAGCTGCAACGTTAACGTGGTATCAAGCAGTTGTGAATTATCAGTTGCCTGGTATATTTTTATTGTACGCGTACCTATATATACTTTAAAATATTGGCTTGTATATTTATATGCAGCGTTGGCAATGTTAATGGTATCTCCCTTATCGAAAACCACATGCAAGTTACCGCTGTTGTATGAGGCATGCACAAATCTTAACATCGCTATAGTATCTGTACGAATATCTGAAGTATCTTTATTATTTGCCGAATCTATCGCATCGATAGTAATAAATGTTTTATCAGCTGATTCGCCTGCTATAAATAACGACTTGTAAATATTTTTTGAGGTATCTGCTAAATTATAACTGCCTGTAAACAGGTTTACCGCGCTCCTTTCTTTTCTTATCTCATAGGTTTGTGTACCCGATGGAGTATATAAGCCATATGCGCCTGCCGGGTAAATACCCGAAAAACTGTTTTGCCGGGTGTTATTTACCAGGAAATTAAGTGTATCGGCCGTGGAATTAACCACATCAAGGTAGGCAGATGCAACTTTAACCGGGGCCAGATCCTTTTTATTACAGGCTACAAATAATGTAACTCCAATTATAAACAGGAAAAGAAGACTGTATTTTTGGGGCTTTGCGGCCATTAGTTTTTCAATTTGTGCTAAATAAAGGATTTCTCGTTATATTAACGTCGTAAAAAAAATTTAAATATCCTGACCTAATAATTTACTTGCTGATGAAAATATTTTTCATTTTATGTGCCCTGATGTTTCCCGCTGTATGTTTTTCACAAAATCTCATACTTGAAATTTCAACTCCGCAACCAAGATTGGGTGAGGAATTTTCATTAACCATTAGTACCGACAGCGTAGCTAAGGATGTTTTTAGTTTTCTGTCCGACAAATTTAACATTTCAAATTATGTAAGTTCATCAAATACCGAATCAATATTAGGCACAAATATGCAGGCCACAAAGTTAGGGCATAACGATATTGGCCCGGTCACACTAAGTATTAATGGTAAAAAATACTCTACAAACAAGTTGGGCTTTGATGTAGTGGATTCGTTACCCGCTGTAAATAAGGGATTATGGATAAGAGAAGTTCCTATCAATGATACATCAGCATATATTATACTTGAACAAAGGATCCCTGCACTAACTTACATTACCCATAGCCAAAATTCAATTAATATGAGTACCAAGGCTAATGAGGATGATAAGGAGACAGGAATGACACAGGATTCGACTGAAGTGCATTTTCATGGATCGCGCGAAGATTACAGAAGTGTTATAAATACGAAAACAGGTGCAAAAATGGACTTTAAAAACTTCTTTGCTATATACCGTATCACTAAAGCAGACAAAAGTAAACCCATGGTAATCACAAAAGACTTTTTTACCAGCATTCCGGATTACTATGTATTCCAGGATATCACCATCAAATAGGCATAAAAATAAAAAAGTCCGGTTTTTGGCCGGACTCTGTTTTGGATTTATAATTTAAGTTTACAACTTAAGCATAACTATTAAGCATTACCGGCATTACCAGCATCAATACATCCTCGTTCTCATCCCCACCCTGTGGTAATAATAAGCCGGCACGGTTAGGTGTCGACATTTCCAGTGATACTTCTTCACAACTCAGGTTTTTCAGCATTTCTATCAGGAAACGCGCGTTAAAACCTATTTCCATATCCTCGCCCTCATACTGACAGCTTAAACGCTCATGAGCCTCGTTTGCAAAATCAATATCTTCTGATGATATGTTCAACTCGCTGCCATTAATTTTTAACCTTACCTGGTGCGTGGTTTTATTAGCATAAATAGCAACACGGCTTAACGACCCAAGGAACGATTGCCTGTCGATACTTAATTTATTTGGATTATTTAATGGTATAACCGCTTCGTAATCAGGATAACGCTCATCAATTAGGCGGCATACCATATTGATATTACCGAATTTAAAAAATGCGCTGGTGCTGTTATATTCAACCGATACATTTACATCATCGCTTGGTAAAGCCGATTTCAAAAGCGTTAAAGCTTTCTTAGGCAATATGAATGATGTAGTACTTTCAGCCTTAGCATCCAGGCGGCGGTAACGTACCAGTTTATGCGCATCAGTAGCTACAAAAGTAAGATACTGGCTTGATAGCTGGCAGTAAACCCCTGTCATGGCCGGGCGTAACTCATCATTGCTAACCGCGAAAATTGTTTTGGTAATAGCCTCAGCCAAAACAGAAGCCGGCAAATTAACTGACGACGCGTTTTCAACTACCGGTATTTTCGGAAAGTCCTCACCATTTTCACCGCTCAGCTTGTATTTACCGTCACCGGCGCTTATTTCTATCGCGAATGTAGCATCATCAACAGAAAAAGTAACAGGCTGCTCTGGCAGCGATTTCAACGTCTCTAACAATATACGCGATGGGATAGCTATACGGCCATTTTCTTTAGCTTCAACGCTTAAAGAAGTGGTCATGCTGGTTTGCAGGTCAGTGGCAGAAATGGTTAAGTTTCCTTCCTTTATCTCAAACAAAAAGTTTTCCAGTATCGGCAATACGGTACTGTTACTTAATGCACCGCTTACAGACTGCAATTGTTTGAGTAAGGTTGATGTAGAAACAATAAATCTCATATAATTTTTAGTATTAATAACTCAAAAGTATAAAATTTAACGTGCATACTTTCGCTTCCGCATATAATGTTGAAAAATAGCAAATATTAACACTAAACACAAGGGCGCAATTGTATTTATTAATTGCCAATACAACTTTTCGCTGCGGATACGGGCCCGGTCAAGCAAACGGATTTGTATCTCTTTTGTACGCAAGGCAATAAGGCCCGAATCATCGGTCATGTAATCAGCAATATTTAATAACAGATTCTTATTGCCGTAGTTTTGACGGGTGTACTGGTCGTATCCCAATGGGTACGGCGAACCATCGGCAGCCACATTGTTTTTAAACACATCGCCATCGCTGATCACGATCATTTTTGTAGGCTTGCTCTCCGGCAAAGGGTCGATATGTTCGGTTAAGCCTTCAGGCACGGCCCTGTTCAGGAAATCGGATGTAAACTTACCTTCCAGCAAAACAGCCACCGTTTTTGGCGTGCTTTGAAACTCTTTAGGGTTTGGCTCCTGCTCTAATGCTTCCAACGATAGCATTTTAGGGGCATTAAGTTTTTTATTATAGGGCGATGAAGCCAGCAATACCGTTTTCGTTACATTTTTGGTCGCTATGGTATCAATAGTGCTGACAAACTCACCCTTAATGCCGTCCAGATTTTTAACTATCGGATGCTTTGAGAGCGGCATCAAAATAGGATAAAACAACCACGGCACCATCTGTATCTGCGCCTGCCCGCCTACGTTGCCGGTGCTCACCGGGATCTGCGCGCAGCTGATATCAGCAATCAGGTCATAATTGATGCGGATACCATAAACAAATAATTGATCGTCGAGATTCAGTTGTTTAGGAAAGGCCATTTCCTCCTGGCCATGCTTTTGCAGGCTGTCGAGTTCAGCGCTTACCTGGTCAATGGTCCAAACCACCTTACCGCCACGCATAATGTATTGGTCGAGTTTGAACTTCTCCAGTTCGGTAAAAGGTTTGTCAGGTTTTGGTATTACCAATAAGCTTATTTTTTGCAAACCATCAAACGGAATAGTTTTCAGGTCAACCCTACCCACAGCATAGCCATCGGATAGTGAACGCATGGCATCATTCAGCTGTACATCGCTAAGTTCATTATGGCCTTCGGTAAAACCAATTTCGGGCTTACCACCACTGGTTATTTTTTTTATGGCTGATGAAAATGCGTATTCTAAATTTTGGATGGAATTATTCAGTACTTCATCATCAGATAAACCGATACGATTTTGCAGCAGGCTGACCGGGATATCCCTGCCACCGGCTGATACCATTGCCGCCGGGAAGATGATTTTTTGTGTTAAGCCGTTATCTGTTTTTACACTCAGGTTGGTTGGCGCTATGCCCCGCGATTCCATGGTATCGATCACGGCTGTTTGCTGATCCGCGCCTACCCCTGCAAGCGGATTAACCAGTTGAAATTGCAGATTGCCGTGACTGTAGGCTTGTAAGTCGATGAGCATATCGCGCGTTGCGTGCTGCAAACGCTTAAACCCGCCGGGGAAATCTTCACCCTTTAAGTAAACCGTAATCTTAACAGGTTCAGTAAGCGAGCCCATGATCTGCCTGCTGATGGGCGATATGGTGTAGCGTTTCTCTTTGGTAAAATCAAAACGTGTAAAGGTTGTGATAGATACAGCTGTTAAGGTTAGCATCATACCCAGTGTGCTTAAAAACGCGGTATTTACCAGCTTTTTTTGGCGCTGTTTAAGCAACACAAATAAGGTGATCCAAATAAATATTGCCGACAGGACGATGAAATAAACCAGGTCACGCGTATCCAGCACACCACGGCTTACCGATTGATAATGTTCAGTAATACCCAGGTCCTCAAGCGTAAGGTTTTGCAAGGATAATATCTGGCTCAATGAATCAAAGCCGCTATAAAAGAAGAAACAAAGAAAAACCGCGATGGTAAAAGCGATGATCTGATTTTTGCTGATGGATGAAGCGAATAAACCTATCGCACAAAATACCGCGCCCAGTAAAAACAAACCAATATAAGAGCCTATAACCGCCCCGGTATCAATATTACCCTGCGGGTTGCCCAGCACATAAACCGAATAATAGTAAAACAGCGTTGGCAACAAGGCAAAAAGCACCAGTAAAAGGCTCGCAAAATATTTACCTAAAACTATCTGCCAGTCGGTAAGCGGGCGGGTTAATAATAGCTCAAATGTCCCCTCTTTGCGTTCCTCAGCCAGCGAGCGCATAGTAATTGCCGGGATAAGGAACATGAACAGGTAAGGCGCGGTGCTGAACAGGCTATCAAGCCCGGCGTATCCATAATCCAATATGCTTGAATCGGGGAAAACCCATAAAAAAAGACCTAATACAATTAAAAATACGCCAATGGTAACATAGGCCACCAATGAGCTGAGGTATGAGGTTATTTCTTTTTTTAGGATACTGTACACTGTATAAACTTAAATATATTCTTCTAAAACTCTGTCATTGCGAGGAACGAAGCAATCTCGTCGCCTTACTTATTCGACCTGCTAATCGGGGATTGCTTCGTTCCTCGCAATGACGCTTGGTTATTTTTTACCTATTTATTTGTCAAACTAATAAAAATATCCTCTAACGATTTGCCTTTGTTCTTATCTCTTAAACCTTGCAGACTGTCATCGGCTACTATGGTACCCTTATTAATAACGATAACCTGGTTGCAAACGGCTTCAACCTCCTGCATAATATGGGTTGATAAAACAATAGTTTTTGTTTTACCCAGATCAAGGATCAACTGTCTGATGCCGATCAACTGGTTTGGATCGAGGCCTGAAGTAGGCTCATCCAGTATCAGCACCTCCGGGTTATGGATAATGGCCTGCGCCAATCCTACCCGCTGACGGTAACCCTTTGAAAGCTGACCTATCTTTTTATGCTGCTCGGGGCCTAATCCGGTTTGCTCGATAACTTCGGCAATCCTTTTTTCGGGTGATGCAATTTTGTGGATACCAGCTATAAAGCCCAGCGATTCCTTTACATACATATCCAGGTAAAGTGAATTGCTCTCGGGCAGATAACCAATATGTTTACGAACTTCCAATGATTGTTTCTCCACATCAAACCCGCAAACAGATGCCGTGCCCGATGTTTGTGGGATAAAGCAGGTAAGAATCTTCATGGTAGTGGATTTCCCCGCGCCATTCGGACCAAGAAAGCCCAGCACGCCCGGCTCCGCCGAAAACGTAATGCCGTCAATAGCCTTCTGTTTCCCGTAAACTTTTGTTAATGCTTCAACCCGGATACTCATGGGCTCAAATGTATATAAAAGAACGAAAGTGCGAAAGGCGGTAAGTGGGAAAGTTGAAATCTCTTTAATGGCTTTTTGCGACTGTGTACATGTTTGCTGAGTCGCTTGGTATCGCTCATAGCCGCTGCAAGCGATAAGTCGAAACCATGCATATTCAACTTGCATAGTCGGGGATTGCTTCGTTCCTCGCAATGACGAGCGGAGACAAACCCTACTTCTCAAACACCACCGAATCAGCTTCTGCTCCCAAACTTTCCAACGCATCAGTTATATCCTTAACCATTTGGTCGGGGCCGCAAACGTAGAAATGCTTTTTAAAATCCTTTACTTCAGCTTTTAGAAAATCAGCATCAATCCTGCGGTGATCACTTCCGCTATTATCCTGCGTAGTGGTAAAATGCGCATTTTCTCCGAGCATCCGTTTAAGCTCACTGGCCAGTATGATGTCCTTTTCGGTATTGTTGGAGAAAAATAAGGTATTGCCTTCTATCCCACCATCAACAAAAAGCTCCCTTAATATAGCCAGGAATGGCGTAATACCTGCCCCACCTGCAATAAAATAACCCGGACCTTTATATTCAATTGCGCCCCATGCATCGCTGATGATGAGTTCATCGCCGGGCTGTAGTTCATCCAGGTGTTTGGTTACGCCTTCTTCCGAATCTTTGTATATTTTAATGGTGAACTGCAGGAATGGGTCGTCGTTTAAGCAAGTGAACGTAAACGGATTTTTCTTATCCTTCCATTCAGGCTGATTGATGGTGAGATCCGTTGCCTGCCCGGGTGTGAATTTAAACCCCTTGGGCTTTTCAACATCAAACTGCTTAACGTTGTGATTTACGTAGGTAGCGGAGATTATTTTAACGATATGATCCATGGTGAAATGCTTTTGTAGGATAAAGAATGAAAAGGCTTTTGGTTTTAGGAAAAAACAATTAATTATCCAAGCGTCATTGAGGAGGAACGAAGCAATCCCCGACTATGCAAGTCAACGATGCTTTTCTATTCGCTCTGTACAGTTAGGGATTGCTTCGTTCCTCGATGACGTGCGGAGAGAATAGATGCGGTGAACACAAATCCGAAATCGAAAATCCAACATTCGAAATCAAAAATATATATTTGCCCTTATTATGAGCAACAATACCGACGAACTGTTTAAAAATGTAATAGCACATGCTAAGGAATATGGCTTTGTTTTCCCATCAAGCGAGATTTATGATGGCTTGAGCGCGGTTTACGATTATGGCCAGAATGGCGCTGAGCTAAAGAATAACCTTAAAACCTATTGGTGGAAAGCTATGGTGCAGATGAATGATAACATTGTCGGGCTTGATTCTGCCATATTCATGCACCCAAAGATCTGGAAAGCAAGCGGCCACGTTGATGGCTTCAGCGACCCTATGATAGATAACAAGGATAGCAACAAACGTTATCGCGCCGATCAGTTATTAGAGGACCAGATAGCAAAATACGACATGGAAGGCAAAACTGACCTTGCCGAAGAGTTGCAACTGGAAATGGATAACGCCCTTAAAGCCGATAACCTGCCACGCTTAAAAGAGCTCATTATTGAGCATAAAATACTTTGCCCGCTCTCAAAAACCGCTAACTGGACCGATGTTCGCCAGTTTAACCTGATGTTCAGCACCCAAATGGGCGCTGTTGCTGAGGATTCGGATGTGATCTATCTTCGCCCCGAAACCGCGCAGGGTATATTTGTGAACTACCTTAATGTGCAAAAATCGGGCAGGATGAAGATCCCTTTCGGTATAGCGCAAATTGGTAAGGCCTTCCGTAACGAGGTTATTGCAAGGCAGTTCATTATCCGCATGCGCGAGTTTGAGCAAATGGAGATGCAATTCTTTGTACGCCCTGGCACACAAGCCGAGTGGTTTGATAAATGGAAGCAAGCCCGCCTTAACTGGCACCTGGCTTTAGGTACCGACCTTAACAAATACCGTTTTCACGAGCATACCAAGCTGGCGCATTATGCCGATGCTGCTTTTGATATTGAGTTCGAATTCCCATTCGGCTTTAAAGAGGTTGAGGGTATACATAGCCGTACTGATTTCGATTTGAGTCAGCACCAAAAATTCTCAGGCAAAAAGCTACAGTATTTTGATCCTGAGCTGGATGAGAATGGTAAGCCTTATGGTAACTATGTGCCTTATGTAATTGAAACTTCGATAGGATTAGATCGTATGTTCTTGCTGACAATGATAAACGCTTACGAAGAAGAAGACCTGAGCACCGAAGAAAAACAGGATAGTCGCACTGTATTACGCCTGCACCCTTGTTTGGCTCCAGTTAAAGCAGCTATTTTCCCGCTGACCAAAAAAGACGGCCTACCTGAAAAGGCACGCGAGATAATGGATAACCTAAAAACAGATTTCAACCTGCAATACGAGGAGAAGGATGCTATCGGCAAACGCTACCGTCGTCAGGACGCTATTGGTACGCCATTCTGCATCACTGTTGACCACCAGACATTAGAAGATAACACCGTAACCATTCGCTACCGCGATACTATGCAACAGGAACGCGTTGCTGCCGACGATCTGCAAAAAATAATCGGCGATATGGTAAGCTGGAAGAATGTATTGAAACAAGATTAATTTTGTTCATTGGTTCACTGGTTCATTGGTACCAGTTTGATATTAGAAAGGCTTGAGATAAACTCGGGCCTTTTTTGCTTTTATCAAAATCCCTCCCGAGGGAGCTACTGTGTGGACACATCTTTTTGAATAAAATTGCTTTGCAAATCCACTCCATTAGGAGTGAAATATTGGTAGAAATTATATACGAAGTACATTTTTCGCTCCGTTAGGTGCGATACTATTGAACAATGTATTACTAAACAGGCATGACTGAACAAAAAGCGGGCTATGTTATGTACCTACGGCACATATAAATATTTCAAACCTGTTTTCTACCAATATATAACCCCTACGCGATTTAAAGCACAACTTGTGTCCACACAGTAGCCCACGGGATGGATGCGACTAATGAGTGATTGCAGGGAGGGGTTTCTACGTTAATGTAAATCGTACAAACCCCAACCTCCCCAGTAATGAATCGCACAGCCCCAGCTCTCTATCGTAAACCAAAAAAGGCCCGGGAAATTTCCCGGACCTTTTCAATTGCTTGTCATTTGTCCATCATACAACCAATGAACTAATGAACCAGCTTAGTTACTCACCGGGTTATCGTTATTCAACGTGCCGTTTTTATATAGCAGCGGATCAACCTTTTTAGGGTCGCCCTGGTAAACCCAAACTATGTTGCCTATGTATTTATTAAAGGCGTTGTTCATATCCTGCAGGGTTACTTTTTTAATATCAGTCATGA
>JAMFSA010000018.1 GCA_026225055.1 Mucilaginibacter xinganensis
CCAGGTAGCATCACTATCATTAGAGATTGCTGAAAAGGTTTTACGCAAACAGTTTGAAGACAGCAAAAAGCAGGACGAACTGGTTACTGAATTATTAAAAGAAGTGAAAATATAATATCGGATTTCGAATTTGGATTTTGGATTTATTTCTGAAATGCTAAATTCAAAATTCGGTTAAATCTGATATTCGATTTCGTACTATTAAATCCGAAATCGAGCATCCGAAATCCGAAATAAAAACATGTCAGAAATAACGGTAGCAATAAGGTACGCCAAAGCAATTATAGATCTTGCAACAGAGCAGAAAACTCTGGAAGAGATCAATAAGGATATGGAATTTTTTGTGCGCACCATAAAGGCAAACCCGCAGCTGAATGCGGTTTTGGCTAACCCTATTATTTATCACGATAAAAAGATAAAAATACTCGAGCAGATCTTTGGCGGCAAGGTTAATAAGCTGACAATCGAGTTTTTTAAGATCATGGTAAATAAAAGCCGTGCCGAGATATTATATGTAGCGGCCCAGGAATTCCTGAACCAGTATGATGTTATCAAACACATCACCAAAGCTACAGTAGTATCAGCATCGCCATTATCTGAGGAAAATAAGAAAACAATTTTAACCGAGCTTGAACAAACTACAGGCGGTACCATAAAACTTACCGTTAAGGTTGATCCCGACCTTATAGGCGGATTTGTATTAACCGTTGGCGATAAACAAATTGACACCAGTGTTGCCGCAAGCTTAGCTAAATTGAAAAAAGAATTTGCCCAGGGTGTGGCTTAATAAAGTAAAAACATAACTCTAAAATAAAATTTAAAAAATGGTAGAGGTAAGACCAGATGAAGTATCAGCAATATTGCGCCAGCAATTGTCGGGCTTCAAGTCAGAATCTGAATTAGAAGAAGTAGGTACCGTGCTCCAGGTGGGTGACGGTATTGCCCGTGTTTACGGGTTAACAAAAGTACAATCAGGCGAGTTGGTTGAATTTGTGAGCGGATTACAAGGTATTGTACTTAACCTTGAAGAAGATAACGTAGGTGTTGTATTACTTGGTCAGTCTGACAATATAAAAGAAGGCGACACAGTAAAACGTACCAACCGTATCGCTTCATTAAACGTTGGTGAAGGCATGCTTGGCCGTGTTGTGAACACTTTAGGTGAACCGATTGATGGTAAAGGACCAATAGCCGGTAAAGTTTATGAAATGCCTATCGAGCGTAAAGCTCCGGGTGTAATTTACCGCCAGCCGGTAACTGAGCCTTTGCAAACAGGTATTAAAGCTATCGACGCGATGATCCCTATCGGCCGTGGCCAGCGTGAGTTGGTTATCGGTGACCGCCAGACTGGTAAAACAGCTGTTTGTATCGATACCATCATCAACCAGAAAGAATTTTATGCTGCAGGCAAAATGGTTATATGTATCTACGTTGCTTGCGGTCAAAAAGCATCAACAGTAGCAAACATTGTACGTACGCTTGAAGAAAACGGTGCTATGCCATATTCAATAGTTGTTGCTGCCAGCGCTGCCGACCCTGCTCCTATGCAGTTCTACGCTCCGTTTGCAGGTGCTGCAATTGGTGAGTATTTCCGTGATACCGGACGCCCTGCTTTGATCGTTTATGATGATCTTTCAAAACAAGCAGTTGCTTACCGTGAGGTATCATTATTATTACGCCGCCCACCAGGCCGTGAGGCTTACCCGGGTGACGTATTTTATCTGCACAGCCGTTTATTAGAGCGTGCCGCTAAAATCAACCAGAATGATTCTATCGCAAGAGAGATGAATGATTTACCTGAGTCGTTAAAAGACGTGGTTAAAGGCGGTGGTTCATTAACAGCGCTTCCTATCATTGAAACACAAGCGGGCGACGTATCTGCTTATATCCCAACCAACGTAATCTCAATTACCGATGGTCAGATATTCCTGGAGTCGAACCTGTTTAACGCGGGTGTTCGTCCGGCTATTAACGTAGGTATTTCGGTATCACGTGTAGGTGGTAACGCGCAGATCAAATCAATGAAGAAAGTTGCCGGTACTTTAAAACTTGACCAGGCACAATACCGCGAGCTTGAGGCTTTCTCAAAATTCGGTTCTGACCTTGATGCTTCAACTAAAACAGTATTGGATAAAGGTGCCCGTAACGTGGAGATCCTAAAACAAGGCCAATACTCACCTGTAACTGTTGAAAAACAGGTTGCTATGGTATACTTAGGTACTAAAAACCTGATGCGTAATGTACCTGTAAAAGATATCAGGAAGTTTGAAGCTGAGTTCACCAGCCAACTGGAAGAGCGTCACCCCGAAGTATTATCTGCCCTTAAAGCAGGTAAACTGGATGACTCAATCACCAGCGTACTGGAAACAATGGCTAAAGAATTATCAGCAAAATATAATTAATTTAGTATCAGGTAGTTAGTATCAAGTAGCAAGACATTGTTTTAATACTTGATACTAAATACCTGATATTCGATACTTAAAAATTAGTAATAGTAAATAGTATAGTACCTGGAATAACAATCTTGATACTTGATACTAACTACTTGATACTCAAAAAAAATGGCTAATTTAAAAGAAGTAAGAAACAGGATAGCATCGGTAAGCTCAACGCAGCAGATCACCAAGGCCATGAAAATGGTTTCGGCTGCTAAGTTAAAGCGTGCCACCAACGCCATAGTAGCTTTACGCCCTTATGCAAACAAGCTTAAGGAGTTATTGGCTAATCTTTCAGCAAGTTTAGAGGATGGCTCATCACCTTTTTTGCAGGAACGCGAGCCGGTGAAAGTACTGATAGTGGTAGTAACATCAAACCGTGGTTTGGCTGGTGCTTTTAATGCCAATGCTATTAAAACTGCTAATAATTTAATTGCCGAAAAATACAACGACCAGCTAAAAGCAGGTAATGTATCCATAGTTGCAATTGGTAAAAAAAGCCAGGAATACTATCAACGCCGTAAATACAATGTTATTGGCAACAATAATGATGTATACCTCGACCTTAACTTTAGTAATGTTTCAAAAATAACTGAAAGCATTATGCAAGGTTTCCTAAAGGGTGAGTACGACCGTGTGGAGATAATTTATAACCACTTCAGAAACGCTGCTATGCAGTTTTTAGTTACTGAGCAGTTATTACCGGTTCCAAAGGCTGAAAAAACCGAGGCAACCAAAGGCACACAGGTTGATTATATACTAGAGCCTTCGCAAGAGGAAATAGTTGAACAACTGATACCAAAAAATATCAAGATACAATTATACCGCGCTGTATTGGATTCACACGCATCAGAGCATGGCGCACGTATGACGGCAATGGATAAGGCTACCGAAAACGCCGGTGACCTGTTAAAAGCCCTTAAACTATCTTACAACCAGGCACGCCAGGCAGCTATCACTACCGAGCTTACCGAAATTGTGAGCGGTGCGGCTGCATTGTCAGGCAATTAATAAATACGACATAGCATCTCAGCAATGAGATCTTGAAAGTCGCCCCATTACGGGGCGACTTTTTTTATGTCATTTCAGTTAATTTTTTATTTATAGTTATATCTTTATGTCAACAGCATAACTATGATTAAAAAGGACGCTATTTCGATTAACCATCAGGATAATGGCTATAAAATTATTATTTGGACTATAATCGGGATCGGGATCGCTTTAAGACTGTTCCATTATTTTAATGACCGCTCACTCTGGGAAGATGAGATCTACCTTTCAACCGGCATAGCTAAACTCAGTTTAAGCGGCCTAATCCACCAATCACTCGATTTTCAGCAGAAAGCCCCTATTGGTTACCTGCTTATCATTAAGATCTGTACCCTATTGTTTGGCAATAATGAAATGAGCTTACGGCTGTTTCCTCTGCTCTGTGGCATTGGTTCGTTGTTGCTGTTTTTACCCGTTGCCCGATTCTTTTTAAAACCTGCCGGCGTTATCGTCTCCTTAACCATATTGGCGTTCGCCCCTCCTTTGGTTTATCATGCAGTTGAGGCTAAACAGTATTGTACCGAACTGTTTGCAACTATAATTTTATTATATACCTATACACTTTATCAGGATAAAAAAGACCTCAGATCGCTTATTATATGGGGGATTTGGGGAGCGGTTATAGCTTGGTTTTCCTACTCTTCCGTATTTATTTTAGCGGGGATGGCCTGCGTGCTTAGCCTGTATTATTTAAAGGAAAAGCAATGGAGCACCTTAATTAAGCTGGCTATTCCCTTTGTATTATGGTTTGGCAGCTTCGCGGTAAACTATATGATATTTACGCAAAAAAGCGCCCATACCGGCTGGCTGGTTTACTTTTTTATAAAGCACGATGCGTTCCTACCATTGTCGGGAGCTGCTTTGCCCTGGCTGCTACACAAACTTTTCGCATTTTATAATTACCCATTGGGCTTTAGCTGGTTTATAAGCTACCATAACATCGGTTTACAAATATTACAGCGAATGGCATGGGTACCGCTAATATTTACCATTACAGGAGTTTATTACCTGTTTAAACGCAACAAACGATTGCTGCTGCTTATTGGATCAACATTCCTTATCGTGTTTGTGGCATCGGCTATTAAGCTCTACCCCTTTCATGAGCGGCTAACTGTTTTTTTAGCACCGTTATTTATTTTATTGATAGCCGCCGGTTGCCAGTTCCTGTTCCGTAGAGATACAAAAAATGTAGTTCAATATATATTAGTGGCCCTGCTCCTTTTCGGCCCGGTTATGAACTCTATAGCACAGGTTGCCAATACAGGATTGTTTGGCGACTACAAAAAAGCATATCATCGCGAAGCATTCGACTACCTTAACAAGCATTACCAATCCGGAGATATAGTCTACGTTTGTTGGAACGACCTCCCTGCCTATGATTTTTATAAGATGATAGATAGCATGCGTTTTAAAGCCATTGAAGGCACAGACTACCGTTATATCAGCCACAATTTCACCGAGTATTTCAGCAAGCTGAATAACGAGTTTAAACCATTTGAGGGCAAAAAACGGGTATGGATACTACACAATAATAATTTCGACATTGAGATCGGCGATTATATCGGGCACCCGGAATGGTATTATGTAAAAGATGATGGCGTGAAGCGTTTGGACAATTGGCTGGCGACAAAGGGTAAAGTATTAGAAGAATTTAAGGTTGATAATGGTGGGGTGAGTAATGTGAGAGTGGCGTTGATGGATTTTTCGAAGTAATTTCTCCTAAACACAGCCTCCGCATTACGTGATTGCGAGGTACGAAAACAACTGACGGGTTGAGCTCATTAACGTAAGCAATAAGCACAATTACTCTGCCGCCTTATGCTTTTTATACGCCAGCCATACATAAAACGGTATGCCCAGCATTAATAACACAAAGCCATAAAACACGGCCTCTTCACCCGAACCGATTACCATCCACAGGGTGTAGCCAAATGCTAATACGGCCAGTATAATGGCCGCTGCCCAGCCTGTAGTGATATTCTTCCGCTCACGGATGATGGGATAGGCAGCAATTGAAAATAGAAAAGGAACGAGCGTAGTTAAAACACCCACCAGCATCAGCGACTTAAACTGGTCTACCAGGCCCTTATTGTAGTTCATGTAAATGAAGAAGGAAATGAGCACCGCATTCATGAATATGCCAAAAAACGGCGCGCCGTTCTTGTTCAGCTTGCCAAATATGGGCGGGAATAATTTGTCTTTCGCGGTAGCATAAGGTACCTGACCCTGTACCAGTATCCAGCCATTGAGCGAGCCAAAGGCGGCTATGGCTACCCCTGCGCTTACCCAATAGCGCGCATTACTGCCGTAAATGATAACCGCTGCATCGGCATAAGGCGTGAGCGAGTGCTCGAGGGTATGCTGAGGGATGATGCCCATTACGCTAACACTGCCTAAAATGTAAATAACAGCCGTAATAAGCAAGCCTAATATGGTTGCTTTGCCGATTACTTTTTCGGGGTTCTCGATACTGCCTGCGGGTATGGTACCGCATTCAATGCCGAGATAAGAGAACATAGTCATAGCGGCGGTGGTGCTAATTGCGCTTAATACCGAGACACCGCTGCTGTTGAATGGCAGAAAGTATTTGGCCTTTATAAAAAATAGTCCGCCGAAAGCTATCAGGGCCAATGGTACGATCTTTAGAATAGTGGTAACCAACTGTACCTTGCCACCTGTAACCACACCCAGTGTATTAATGTAAGTAAGCAGCCATAATGCTGTTAAACTAATGGTTATGGCTACAAACGGATTGGTACCTATAATTGGCCAAAAGGTGCTTAATGCAGTTGTAAATGATATAACAATGGCAGAGTTTCCGCAGGCGTTTGATATATAATAGCCCCATGCAACCAAAAAGCCTGCAAAATCGCCCAACCCGCTTTGCGAAAAGGCATACGGACCACCTGTGCCATGCGGCAATAGTTTACTCAGGTTGGCAAAAACTTTCGCTATAAAAAATGAGCCGATGGCCGAAAATATCCAGCCCAATAAACCTATGCTACCGAAGGAGGCCATGGCGGCAGGCATTAAAAATACCCCGGCGCCTATCATGCTGCCTACAACTAATGAAGTTGTAGTCCACAGACCGATTTTTTGAGGGGATTTAGGTTCAGCCATTAATGAGTTTTAATTAACAGGGATATAAGCCGGCATGTAAATAGCTGATTCTTAGCATCAGCATAAATTACATTTCTAAATTTATCTAAAAATAAATCAATAAACAAAAACAGATAAAAGCTTAATTTCGGCAAATATTTAATAAGCATTTTGTCGCAGAAAACAGTAGCAAACTATATCCCCGCATTAACAGGTGTACGCGCCATGGCGGCGTACCTGGTATTCATATCGCATTACAGCTATATTTTTGATGGTATTTTTCCGCACATTGTACTCCGTTTTCTGGGCGAGTTCCATATAGGGGTATCACTGTTCTTTGTGTTGTCGGGCTTTTTGATCACTTACCGGTACTACAACAACTTTCATTTAACGGGGGCGTGGTTCAGGCAATACCTTAAAAACAGGGTGGCGCGTATCTATCCCATGTACTTTTTGCTTACGTTGGGCGCTTTTGTATACTTTTATTTCACTAATGATCAGGCCATCACCAATGGTTACCCGCACCCTATCGGATTGTTGCTTATGAACCTGACGTTTTTACGCGGTTTCTTTTACCAATTTTGGGATACAGGGATAGCGCAGGGCTGGTCGCTCACGGTGGAGGAATGCTTTTATTTTTCGGCACCGTTTATCTTCCTTATTGCCAAAAGGCATGGCAAATTCTATTTACAGCCTATAATATTAACGGCTTTTGGGGTGTTGATGGTGCTTATCTTCCGGCATATTAACTGGCATGGCTTTTTCGGCAACTTTACCTTTGTAATGCTGTTTACCTTTTTTGGGCGATGCTTTGAGTTTTTTGTAGGTGTTCAGCTGGCGCGATATGTGCTCAGGAAAGGCACTACCCGCACCAATAAATTCAATTTTACCTATGCGGGATTTGCGCTGATATTTGTTTGTGTGCTGCTGATGGCATTTCAACCCATCCCGGCAGGCTGGGCGGCAGGCCTGGAAAGCCCGGTGGGGATTATCACCAACAACTATTTTTTGTGCATTGCCGTGGCGCTGTTTTATTATGGCCTGCTGACCGAAACCACCCGGTTTAAAAGTTTTTTGGCTAAACCGTTTATCGAGTTACTGGGTAAAAGCTCATATATTTTTTACCTGATCCATCTGGGTTATATGGCTATCCTGATCAATGGTACATTCGATAAGCTTAACGATAATGTTTTCGCGTTGTACGATAAGTGGGGATTGGAGTGGCATTCGCCGTTTGAGTACGACTGGCTTAACCTGCTTTACGCTTTTATTATACTGAATATTATTGCAGTAACCTTATTTAAGCTGATCGAGGAGCCGTTGAACCATTATATCCGCAGATCGGATTTCCTGATCAAAAACAAACGGAGAAACCCGGAAAACGATTCAGAAAAGATAGCGTAGAAAATAGATAAGCACCAGAAACTGCTTCAATGCTTTCCTGGTGCTTATTGTATTATTGAAAATATTAACCTGAATAGGTTAATACCTTATTTCATGATATTGAATACGGTTTTGATAGCTATGATAGTACCGATAAACATAATAACATCGGCAACTTCTGAGCTATGTTTAAAATCGGCGAAACGCAGGTAAACACCAATTATGCCTAAGATAATTGCAATTACTAATATAATGTAGTGGCGTGGCTCGCTGGCTGCTTCTAATCTTTTGTCCATTTTGATAATGTAAATTGAATGCAGCAAAAATAGAAATGTTTGCGGGAAATTAATGAATGTTTTGAAGATTTTTAATTGGGGTAGTTTTCTTCATGTGTCATTGCGAGCGTAGCGCGGCAACCTCGTCGTTTGAAGAGGAACGCGACGAGGTTGCTTCGTCGTACCTCCTCGCAATTACAATTGTATATTCAAAAACAAACTTCTCCGCCCATCACCATAATCCCAAAACAGCATTATGATAACAGAACGAAGAAGTCCCCCACAGGGTATTTAACATACCCTACGGAGATAAATAACTTAAACTATAGGGTGCGCTTTCCGCTTATTATAATATCTTATACCTATCCACACGGCAATGCCGCATAACACAAATGCCCATACATTAACCAACCCAATAATCACCTCGCTGAAAATATACCAGCCATTTTGTAAAGCTACTCCCAGCTGACTAAAGAACGACGGGTTATAGCTCGTTACATCGTCATTAACAATGATCTCTTTATTAATAGTGTTGCTCTGGTAAAAACTCAGGCTTACAACACTATATTTTACCGCGTCGTCTATCCTTTTATTGTCGATTTGCTGATCCACCATATCATCCTTTAAGTTCATTACCTTGTTAGGATCCTTAACTATAATTTTGCCTTGCTTTTGCTGCGCGATAAATTCCTGGCGGTTCTGCAGTTTTAATTTCTCAGCCAGGTAATCGAGCGATTTATCCTCGATATCCATTTTGCTCTCATTTACATGGATGCCCATATGGCCTACCGTGGTCAGGAATTCGTCCAGCTTTTCGGTTGGGATCTTCACGGTCATATCTGCAACGGTGTTAAAAGCTGATACCCGCATTACGGAGTCGTCGCTTATGCGTACATCATGGGTTTGCTCATCGGTCGAGATCATGTTATGATGCATTACCATGCCGTTGTATTTTACGGCGAGTGCTGAAATATTCTCGCCCGTTTGCTGTACATTTTTAACCTTAAAACGGATGTCGGCAGTTTTTACCAGTTTTGGTTGAACGGCGGTGTCAGCTATTTTATCTGTAGCGATAGTGGCGCTATCAGCATTTCCGGCAGACTCATAACTCGATTTATTTTTGCATGCGCCAAGCAATACAATGCCTGTCAGCATCATTACTAATGATCTGTTTTTCATAGGTTTATAAATTGATTTGTTATTTTTATATTGATACCGGAAATGAGAAAAGGTAACCCAAAGGGAATATAAAATAACTAAAGCGCCATTGAGGAACGAAGCAATAACGAAAATGCCCAAACAAAAAATGCCCGGCTGTATAACCGGGCATTTTAAATATCATCGACTTTAATTATAATGCAGCCAATGTAGTTTTTAAAGTTTTCACACCTTCGGTAGTGCTTTTACCGTTCATAAATATATCCTGTGAGGTAAAGCCTGAGCCATAAAAGGCAGCATCGGCGCTTTTATCAATACTCAGGTTTGCGCCATTAATGCTGATACCGGCAAACAGGCCACGGCTACGTGAATAAGAATAAACTTCAGCTTTAAGCTTATAATCGGTATTGGCTGATGTACTACGACCAACCGGACCGGCAGCCGCAGAGATATCACCACCGATGGTGAAATCGCCATTTTTAACCTTGGTTAACACACCACGATGGCGGAAAACCAATACTAAATCTACAGATTGTACGCCAGCCTGGAAACCTATGCTACCGCCTGTGATGGTAACAAAAACCGGGTCGCTCCACTTGCCGTTATCCAGTTTTACCATAGCTATACCTTTCCCGCGTTTGCCACCAATACCAAAACTGGCGTTTATCATCTCAGGGATAATAACAATACCACTGTATTGTGCAATCAGTTCGTGCGGTATGCTTTCTTTCATACGGGCAAAGTCGTGTATTACATTGGTAGCTTTATCTACACGTTCAGTTTCTTTACTAACATCAGTTGCTGACGCAAATACGATGAATAAGCTTAGCAAAAGCGGGATTCCTAAAATTTTTAATGTTTTCATGGGTCTTATTATTAAATGTTTTTTATAGATGTAACTGTACAACCCTGAACGGCAGATAATTGTTTGTAAAAAAAGAGTCAGGAATTAAGATTCACCAGGCAGGATGATTGGTTCAGGTGGCGTGGTTTGCGGTACGAGTTTGAAGCTTCCTGATTCTTGACTCTTGATTCCTGATTCTTGACTCTCTTCCCTATCTTTGCAGCCACATGAATTTGACTAAAGAGCAGATATTTTCTATTAACAATGATGAACAGTTTAGCAGTGTTGCCTTACAGGTGTTCAGGCATCAGGCGGCGGCATGCGCGGTGTACCGTGAGTTTATTGAAGGGATGAGGATTGATATCGCTAACGTTCAGCAGGTTGAGGGGATTCCATTTATGCCGATAGAGTTCTTTAAATCGCATACAGTGGTAAGTAATAATGATGCTGTTCAGGTTACCTTCACCAGTTCGGGCACTACAGGCATGATCACCAGCCGCCACCCGGTTACTGATGTGAGCTGGTATGAGGCCAGTTTCCGCAAGGCATTTGAGTTGTTTTATGGTGATATAAAAAATTATACCGTGCTGGCCTTGTTACCTTCCTACCTGGAACGTGAAGGTTCATCGCTTATCTATATGGCTGAGGATCTGATCAAACAATCCAATAATCCCGATAGTGGTTTCTTTTTATATAACCATGATGAGCTTTACCATCAGCTTAAAAAACAGCAGCAAAATAAAAAGCCAACCTTACTGATAGGCGTAACCTTTGCCTTGCTTGATTTTGTTGAGCAATATGAAATGGATTTCCCCGAGTTGATAGTAATGGAAACCGGAGGCATGAAAGGCAAACGCAAGGAAATGATCCGCGAGGAACTGCATGAGCAGCTTTGTAAAGGTTTCGGGGTTGCTGTTATACACTCTGAATATGGTATGACGGAACTTTTATCACAAGGCTACTCAAAAGGCAGCGGCATATTCAATTGCCCGCCATGGATGCGCATTATTACCCGCGATACCAACGACCCGCTTACTTTAATTAAGGATGATAAAGCCGGTGGCATTAATATTATCGACCTGGCGAACATCAACTCCTGCTCGTTCCTGGCTACGCAGGATCTGGGAAAAGTTTATGCCGATGGCTCGTTTGAAGTATTGGGCAGGTTTGATAATGCCGATATCCGCGGCTGTAATTTACTGATCGCGTAAAACTTAACCTGTAAATAACATAATATTCTTATTTTTGCAGCATAATAACAGCAATACTATGATCGAGAATTTTTTGAAAGACGAGCAGGACCCAAAAGCAGTTGAAAAAGTTTACCTGCGTTTAGTCGACCTGCTTACTACCGGCGAAGAGATATTATACATAGCAGTTCAAAAAAAACCACTGGTAAATTTATTACCCGATTGTATTGCGCTTACCAACAAACGCATACTATTTTTCACCCCTGCAAACCTGGGTCTGTCCATAAAATTTGTTGATTTTGTGTGGAAGGATATTGTTGACGTATATACCAAAGAAGAGATCATAGGTGCTATTTTCAGCGTAAAAACAACAAACGGTGCCGAAATGGGCGTTGATTACCTGCCAAAAGTTCAGGCCCGTAAACTATATCAATACGCGCAAGATCGTAAGGAATCAGAGCGCGAAGCCCGCCGCCTGCGCGATCTGGAAGAAAAACGTGCAGAATCAGGCGCGGTACAGTTTGAAACACCTGCTGTTATGGCTTCTTATCAGCCCATAGCACAACAAGCACCAGTAGCTGCCCCGGCACCAACACCTGCTCCTCCCGTTGTACACGAAGAGCCGGTTGCCGCAGCGCCAAAGCCAGATGAGCTTACCGAAAAACTAAAAAAGCTAAGGACCTTATTCGATAACGGCCTTATCTCTCAGGAAGAATACAACGCCAAGAAACTGGAATTACTGAACGATTTGTAGTTCATTAGTTCACTGGTTCATTAGTTCACTAGTTTATTGGTGCATTGACGTATTAGTTATTGAAGCGAAAGGTACCAATGAACTAGTAAACCAGTGAACTAATAAACCATCAGACCAACCTCTTATCAAAGCTAAACAGTTCCTTACTGATAACCTTCACTTTCTTCATGTCAGGGTGTTGGATGTTAAGCAGGTAGTTATATTCTGCAGGCACTATCGCCGATGGTACTTTTAATAACAGGTATTTATTGGCAGTCAGGAAATCATCCCCTATCTTTTTTATTATGGTTGGAGGCTGCATGGCATACCAGTTAGGCGGCAAGTCTTTAGTATCTACCCGTATAATGCCGGTTTCAGGCACTTCTATTGATACCAGGTAATAGTTTTTGGGCTCGATTAATGCAGGCAGGTGTACCAGTACCTCAAGTAAAGCTAATGATTGCGATGCTGCCATGTAAACAGTGGCTTTCCCTTTGCTGTTCCACCGGCCGCCATATAAGCGCGCGCCTGCACCACTCAGATCATCGGCATAAGCTTCCTTTGTAAGGCGAAAAAGTATCATTAAGCTAAAATGCCGTGCTCAATACGGCCCAGTTCAGTAAAAACCATATCAAAACCGGCAGAAGTATCCAAAAGAGATAATGGGGACTCACCATTGAAAATAAGCCCCGGGGTTTTCATCCAAATTTTGAAATTTTCCATAGAGCCGAAAACCTCATTACCACGCGCATATAAACGCGCGAGCTCAATGGCTTTTTCGGCATATTCAGTTTTGATAATGGCATCATCATCATAACGCTGTAATGTGCGCTCAGAGATATGCATTATACTGGCCAGATCCTGTATAGTAATGGCTATTTTTTTTGCAAACGATAGCAAACTGCGTTTAGGTAAACCCTGGCGCGCCAGCTCAATAATGTTAAAATCAGTAGTAGAGCCTGAAGTTTTTACACTACCTAACAGGCCATAAAACGGGTTATATGAACTTTGGGTAATATACATTGCCATAGGTTCATTAACCACTAAACTTTCAGTATGCTTCTCTTTGTATGACATTTATCCAAATTTACATACATTTTGTCTGATTTAAAAATTATTCAGCAATAATTAAAAAATAATTCTTCTTGCCTTTCTGGGCTACTAAAAATTTTCCGTTGATTAAAACATCGGCCTGGTAAACATCCTCAGCAGTAACTATTTTTTGTTTGTTGATAGCAACCCCACCACCCTGTATCATCTTCTTAGCTTCGCCTTTTGATGCAAATACAGTGGTTTTACCAGCTAATAGTTCAGCAGCGTTTATGCCTTCTGTCAATTCGTTTTTAGCAATGGTGAAATTAGGTACACCTTCAAATAAGCCGATAACTTCAGCATCATTCAGTTCATTTAAAAACTCAATGCCTGTGTTACCAAATAAAAATTCTGATGATTTAATAGCTTTCTCATATTCAGCCTCGCCATGTACCCTGATAGTGATATCCTTAGCTAAAGCTTTTTGAAGTGTACGTAAATGCGGTGCTGCATCCTGTTCTGCTTCAAGGGCAATTATAGTGTCCTGATCAAACAGGGTAAATATCCTGATATAAGTTTTGGCATCCGCATCGCTGGTATTCAGCCAAAATTGGTAGAATTTATATGGAGATGTTTTCTCCGGATCGAGCCAGATATTGCCACCTTCGGTTTTACCAAATTTGGTACCATCCGATTTTTTAATCAACTGTGTAGTTAAAGCATAAGCCTCACCCGCATCCTTACGGCGGATCAGTTCGGTACCGGTGACAATGTTACCCCACTGGTCGCTGCCGCCCATTTGCAACACACAGTTTTTGTTTTTCCACAAATAGTAAAAATCATAACCTTGTACCAACTGGTAAGTAAATTCAGTGAACGACATACCGGTATCACCACTGATCCTGTTCTTTACCGAATCTTTGGCCATCATATAATTAACAGTGATATGTTTACCTACATCACGTATAAAGTTCAAGAACGAGAACTCCTTGAACCAATCATAGTTATTCACCATTTCGGCACTATTGGCAGCGCTGTTAAAATCCAGGAACTTTTCCAACTGCCCTTTTATGCCATTTAGGTTGTGCTGTAACACATCTTCAGATAATAAATTACGCTCGGCAGATTTACCTGATGGATCGCCCACCATACCGGTAGCACCACCCACCAGCGCGTATGGCTTGTGGCCCGCGCGTTGAAAGTGGATCAGGGTCATGATCTGGGCTAAACTGCCCACATGCAGCGAGTCGGCCGTTGGGTCGAACCCGATATAGCCTGATGCCATTTCTTTATTTAACAGTTCTTCGGTGCCGGGCATAATATCATGCAGCATGCCCCTCCAGCGTAATTCTTCAACAAAATTCATTAACTCAAATATTATAAATATGTGCAAATATGCAGATGTGCAAATATGCAAATATGTATTGATGTGTAAAATGTGGATGTACAAATAGGTAAATTTTAATATAAAATAGCCTCATTTTTCTTTCATCTGCACACCTGCATATTTGCACATCCGCACATTTACCCTTATCTTGCATGGGACACTACGTATGAACTTTCTATCGCATTTTTATTTTGATCGGCATATTACCAACTGTTACCATATACTGGGGACGGTATTGCCCGACCTGCTCAAAAATGCCGATAAAACCATCGTACTGCACCCCGAAAAGCTGCACCATAGCAATGAACAGGTAAACGCCATCATCAAAGGCTGGAACAAACATTTGGAGGTCGACCGCTATTTTCACTCGTCTGATTTCTTCCTGACCCGCTCCCATGAATTAAAAAAACTACTACTGCCCGCTATTCAAGGCTCACCTGTAAAACCTTTCTTTTTAGGTCATATTGCTTTGGAACTGATATTGGACAACCTGCTCATCACCACCAATAAAATAACTGTTGATGATTTTTATGATCATATGGCCGGCTGCGATGATGCCGTTATACAGGAGTTTTTAATTTTTTCAGGACTGAAGGATACCAGTAAATTCTTTCGTTTCTTTAATCGCTTTAAACAGGATGGCTATTTGCACACCTACTCTGAAACCCCTAAAATAGCCTACGCGCTAAAAAGGATCTGCATGCGGGTATGGAATGATCCCTTTACTGAAGATCATGAAACAGAAATAAATGAGGTGGTAGTTGATTACCGCGAGCATATCTATGATGATTTTATGCTGATATTTGATGAGATAGATGGTAAGCTAATTCATTTTTAATATCTTAGCACTGGTACTGCTACAACTCAAAAACCTAAATGACTTATTACGACCCAAATAATTTCGAGAAAGACACTCCGGAAGATGACCAAAATATTCCATCAATTCCTGAAAGACATGGCTGCGTGACCACATGGTTAATATTTATCCTCATTATCAATTCAATCATTGCTTTATTCTATTCATTTACTGCAAATAAAATATCGCAAAACCTGAACACCCCTGTTTTAGCTATAATGGGGCTTGTTATATTGTGTGCAATAAATGTTGTTTGTTCTGTAATGCTTTTAACATGGAAAAAGATCGGATTCTATGGTTTTGTTATAACTACAATATTGGCGTTTATATTAAATCTTAATATTGGTATATCACTAACGCGTTCAATAATAGGCTTATCGGGTTTTGCAATTTTATATGCTATTCTTCAAATTAAAAAAGATGGTGTATCAGCCTGGAGTTATTTAAATTAACAATCATCAACAAACAAAGTGTGTCATTTTTATGCTGATATTTGATGAGATAAATGACAAGCTAACTCCCACATCTTAGCCACATTACAGCAATATCACCGAAAACATTCCTCTAAAAAGCACTTTTCCGTCAAAATCACCTAAAAATCAGCATTTAACAGTGAATTAATTTTTTTGTAATTAAATTATATCTGTACCTTTGCAGTCCCAATTAGAAAATTGGGAAAAGGAGAAAAATTATTTAATGGCAAAAAAACAAGAAGCAGAAAAAGAATTACAAGCAAAAGAGGCTGAACTGGGAACAGTTACCGCACCTACTGCAGAAAAAGAGACAATCGAGTCAGAAGCTGATTCGATCTCTATTGAAGACATCAAGTCACAAATTGCAAGTACACCCGATGCAGA
>JAMFSA010000019.1 GCA_026225055.1 Mucilaginibacter xinganensis
AACAAAAACGCATGGAGCCATTAATTACCATTAAAGATATCGGACGGAAATATGTGATAGGTACTGAAATTATTCATGCCATTAAGTCGGTATCGTTAACGATAAATAAGGGTGAATTTGTGGCGTTGATGGGGCCTTCCGGTTCCGGTAAATCAACATTAATGAATATTCTGGGTTGCCTTGATACCCCAACTAAAGGCGAATATATACTCAATGGCATTAACGTAAGCCAGATGACCGAGAATCAGCTGGCCGAAGTGCGTAACTCTGAAATTGGCTTCGTATTTCAAACATTTAACCTGTTGCCACGCAACAGCGCGTTAGATAATGTGGCTCTGCCGTTGGTTTACGCAGGTGTAAATAAGGATGAGCGCCAGGAGCGAGCCAGGAAAACATTGGAAAATGTTGGTTTGGGTAATCGTGTTGATCACAGGCCGAATGAGCTTTCGGGCGGCCAGCGCCAGCGTGTGGCTGTTGCACGTGCGCTCATCAATAATCCTTCTATAATTTTAGCCGATGAGCCTACAGGTAACCTTGATACCAAAACATCTATTGAAATAATGGGGTTGATTGAGGATATTCATGATAAAGGCAACACTATTATACTGGTAACCCACGAAGAGGATATTGCCCAACATGCCCACCGTATTGTACGTATGCGTGATGGACTGGTTGAAAACGACTATGTTAATCCTGATATACAAAGGGTTGACAGAACTAATGTGACGCTGTAACTAGAAGCCTGAACCAGGATTTAATAGATTAAAAGGATTTTCTTGATGTTTTTGTTGAAAGTTTGTAACCTTCTTTTAACAAGTATTGGCAACCCGCTCAATAAACTCGGCCAGGTGAATAGCTTTTTCTGCTGATATGGGTTTTGTGCTGCCGATAAGGAGGGTGTGTTCAACTATTTCTATTACAAAATCATCATCCCTTACATCCATTACAGCGTTCCTGAAATTACGATCGATGCCGGTTACGGCTTTTTCGTGGTCGTTAACCAGTACATAAAAGGTATCGCTAAATGCTTTGTCTTCTTTAAAGTCTATCTCAACCGGGTGGATGATCTCAATCAATTTATCCGTCAATGTTTCGGGGCGGATGAGTACACGGCCAAAATCTTTTTTTAGATAAGCCAGTGCCCATACCTGGTATTCTACATGCTCGGTTATGTGGATATGCCCCTTATCACGATGGTTATAATGGGCTTCGATAAACAATACGTAGCAGTCATTATCGCATTGCTTAATAACAAAAGAGCCCCTTGTGTTAAGTGATATATAATCTTTAAATACCTCGAACTGCTCTAAATGAAAATCAATATGCCCGGTAGGCAGTATGGTAAATTTATTTTTGAGCGATGTATGTGTAGTATAAAACCTGTCTACACCATCCACTGAAAGTCCTACGGTATTAAAGGGCAAGTAATCCATTAACAATTTTTGATTTTGCTAAAAGTAATTAATACCTGTTAATAAACAAAAGGGAGCAATATTACTCTCCATCTTTATGGTACAGGTCACCGGCTTTTTCGGCTGAAAGCTTAATCCCCTTTATCATAGCCGAGCTAAAGCCATTGTGTTCCATCTCGTTTAAGCCGGCAATGGTACAGCCGCTTGGCGAGGTTACTTTATCAATTTCCTGCTCAGGGTGCGAGTGCAGCTGCAATATCAGGTCGGCGGCACCCTTTGCGGTCTGCGCAGCCATTTTTAAGGCATCGTGTGAATGAAAGCCGATCTCGGTACCACCTTGCGAAGCTGCGCGGATAGAGCGTAAAAAGAAGGCTATACCGCAGGCACATAATGCTGTTGCCGATGTCATCAACTCCTCATTTATCTGTATGCTTACGCCAACGGTATCAAAAAGTGAACGTACCAGGTTAATGTTTTTAGTGGTGCCGGTATCGGTAGCAATACAGGTCATGGAGTGGCCTATAGCGATAGCCGTGTTAGGCATAGCACGGATCACCTGCACATTCATATCCAGTTGCTGGCGGATGTCGGCACATGTTACGCCCGATACTACAGATATCAATAACTGTTTCTCGGATTTTATGGCCGGTGAAATTTCATCCAGTAGCTTATTTAATTGCTGCGGCAATACAGCCAGCACTACAATATCGGCGCGTTTTACAGCTTTAAGGTTGTTGTCGGTAACATAATAGCCAGCATCGGCCTGAGCGGATAGTGCAGCGATGTTTCTGCGGGTGAGCATTATTTGTTGTGGTTTACATATCCCTGATTTTACCAATCCCT
Source organism: Mucilaginibacter xinganensis (assembly GCA_026225055.1). Classification (GTDB taxonomy): domain Bacteria; phylum Bacteroidota; class Bacteroidia; order Sphingobacteriales; family Sphingobacteriaceae; genus Mucilaginibacter; species Mucilaginibacter xinganensis_A. The sequence goes on from JAMFSA010000019.1 coordinate 2,256, forward strand.
TTGCTAATGATAAACCAATGTTTCCGCTGCCTAATATGGCAATATGTTGTTGTGAATTCATGCGTTGTTAATTAAACGTGTCCCAAATGTTTTATTTTCTGATAGATGGCCCAGCTTTTCAGCATGGCCTATTATTACTGCTTTAACACCGCAAGCAATGGCGGTAAACGCGTTATCCAGTTTTGGCAGCATACCGCTGTGGATTATTTGTTGTTCTTTTAATTCTTCGTAACGCTTAGGATCGATCTCCTCAATAAGCGAACTTTCATCATTTATATCTTTTAGCACTCCTTGTTTCTCGAAACAATAAATGAGCGTTGTATTATACAGTTTTGACAGTGCCACCGCTAAAGCCGACGCAATAGTATCGGCATTGGTGTTTAGTAACTGCCCTTCACCATCATGCGTTATGGCACAAAAGGCAGGTGTGAAACCGGCGTCCATCAGCCGTTTTATATTTGCAGCATCTATAGATCTTTCATCCATATCGCCCACAAAACCGTAATCAATAGTTTTTACAGGGCGTTTTTTGGTGCGGATAAAGTTACCATCGGCACCGGTAAGCCCTATGGCGTTAGTGCCGAATTGTTGTAACTGGGCCACAATATTTTTGTTAATGAGCCCGCCGTAAACCATCGTTACAATCCGTAATGTTTCAATATCAGTAATCCGCCGGCCATCAACCATTTTAGCTTCAATGCCCAAGGTTTCAGAAAGCTGTGTGGCTACCTTTCCGCCGCCATGTACTAATATTTTATAGCCCTTAAGCGCTGTAAAATCTTTCAGGAAATTGTGCAGATTTTCTGAATTATCTATTACATTTCCGCCAATTTTAATAATATATAAATCGCTTTTATCCTCAACCATCTCCTGGCGATTGTTATTAATTATATCCATCAATCAGTTTTCCTGTACCTTTTATTAGTAATCACACTCTTACAGGGGATCCGCCGTAAGGCGATAAAGAGTGATTGATTATTTCGCTAAAAAATCATTTATTATTTTGAAGTCCTTTTCGGGCTCCTCAACCTGCGGGTTATGGCCCGATCGCTCAAACATCACAAACTCCGCCTGTGGGCAATATTCCTTAAACTTAACTGCCATCCATGGCACGGCAACACGATCAAATCGTCCAGTTTCTATTAAAACCGGCATTTTAAGGTCTTTAAGCTGCTTGCGATAATCAAACGTGCCAATATCACTGCCTACAATAAAATCACCATCCTTGCCTACCATCTGGTAGTATAGTTTTGTATTGTTAGGATTTGGATATGCGCCATTTTTTTTATAGCCTTTATAAATAAAATTAGCCGTGTCTCTATGTCCAAAATTTGAGGGGTTATAGGCATATAAAAAACCATAAGGCACCTCCCCGTAAATCCGCTGATGTTCGGCATCGCTTGATATGGCTCCAGCCTCGCGAATCTTCATCAATTGCTCCCATATCTCAGGGTAATTGGTTTTTATTTCACGGTTGGAGTTATCATCATTCTCCTGCCACATTATAAAACTGTGAAAGGTATCAGCCAAAATTAAATGACTTAAATGCGCCGGATATTTCAATGCGTACCCCTGCGCAACAACCCCTCCGTACGAATGCCCTAAAACTGTTATCTTATCAAGCTTTAATGCAATACGTAAGGCTTCAATGTCCTCAATATCACGGGCCAGGGTGTATTCACTTACATTTTTAGCTGTATCAGATTTCCCCCTGCCAAATGCATCAAAGTAAACTATCTGATGGTGACTATCAGCAAGCGGGTCAAATTCGCGATAACCTAAGTGCGCGCCACCCGGTCCGCCTGGTATGATTATGATAGGATCGCCTTCGCCAACTGTAACTACCCACAGGTTGGCACCGTTTACTTTTACGTATTTACCGTCAGTCCAGCTATCAACCTTTTTTACTTGTGCCTTTACAACTCCAATAAATAGGAATATACAAATAAAAAGGGTTATTTTTTTCATTTTTGAACAATATAAGGCTTAAAATTAATAAATTCTATTTATTTATCTATAAAAAACAAACAAAGTAGCATAATAATATCCTTATAGGCATGCAAAAATAATTGATATGATAATTATAAGCATATGTTTTAGCTTATTTTATGTCATATTTTACCAAACCTCTATGGATTTGATATATAATATACCCCGGAATGCTTCGCAATGTTAATTTTTTATTGATTTAAATGTCAAGCGGCTGTTTAGTGTAAATAATTAACATCTGGATTGCGGCTGTCGGAAATTGATATTGTTTTTAAGAATTATCATCTGAAATTAATGATATTGTAAAAAATCGGCAGCGTTTATTTAATTAATAAACAAATGGTAGTTTTATTGTTTAATAGAATATATGCAAAAAGATACTACTACCATACCCCGCGTGCTGATTATAGGCGGTGGCTTTGGCGGAATACAATTAGCTAAAAATCTTAAAAATGCACCTGTTAAGGTAATGATGCTTGATAAGCATAACTACCACACTTTTCAGCCATTGTTATACCAGGTGGCTATGGGAGCCATTCCGGCGGATTCTATTGGTTTTCCACTGAGGCGCATATTTACAAAGCAGGATAATTTCAGGTTCTTTTTAGCCGATGTACAAAAGATAAACCCCGAAAGCAAAACAGTAAGTACTGATATCGGCGATATCACATACGATTACCTGGTAATAGCTACCGGATCAAATACCAACTTTTTCGGTAATAAGGAAATTGAGCATTATGCTATGCCGATGAAAAATATACCTGAGGCATTGAACCTGCGCAGCCTGATCCTCCAAAATCTTGAAAAAGCGCTGGTAACCAAAACTTACGACGAACGTGAAGCACTCATGACCTTTGTAGTTGTTGGCGGAGGCCCAACCGGGGTTGAGCTTACAGGTTCTTTAGCCGAAATGCGCCAGTTGATATTAATGAAGGATTACCACGGCTTAAAAAAACAGCATATGCGTGTTTATTTGGTTGAGGGTAAAGACAGGTTGCTGGGCGCGATGTCAAAACAAGCATCGACCTATGCTAAAAAAGCCTTAACCAAAGATGAGGTGACCATTTATAACAATGTACACGTGCAAAGCTACGATGGTTATGAACTGAAAATTGATGATGGCACAGTTATAAAAACCCGTAATGTATTTTGGGCAGCAGGTGTAAGGGGCGAAGTGCCCGACGGTGTCCCCAAAGAGATCATCACTAAAGGAACACGGATACAAACCAACGAAATAAGCAAGGTTGAGGGTTACGAGGATATTTTTGCTATAGGCGATGTTGCAGCCATGATAACCGCTGATTACCCTAACGGATTGCCCGGTGTTGCGCCGGTGGCCATGCAGCAGGGCGAGCACCTGGCTAAAAACATTGTCCGCATACTAAAAAAAGAACCAACGGTGCCGTTCAAGTATCTGGATAAAGGTACGCTGGCAACCATCGGCAGGAATAAAGCTGTTGCCGATCTGGGGCCGTTCCACTTTAAAGGTTTTATTGCCTGGTTATTATGGGGCTTTGTGCACATACTAAGCCTTGCCGGTTTTAGCAATAAAACCAATGTGTTTTTAACCTGGTTCCTGAACTATTTTAATAAGAATAGTGACAACCGTTTAGTGGTACGATACTTTGATACCGAAACCATGATGACAGAACCTGTTGCCAAATAATAATTTAAGGTAGAGTTTAAGAGTCAAGAATCAAGATATAAGAATTAAGATAAGAAAATAAAATCATCTTGCAGGCGATATACAATTTCTTGATTCTTGTATCTTGGCTCTTAACTCTTGTATCTTGATTCTTGACTCTTAATTCTAAACAATAATTATGGATCTGTTTATCATACTAACGCTGCTGGTAACCTTAGGTGCTGCTTGCTCGTATATTAATGAACGGTTTATAAAGTTGCCAGGCGCTATAGGTATTATAAGCATAGCCATATGCATTTCGGTAATTACCTTAATTATTGATAGGTTAAACCCCGATGCGGCCCACCATCTGGCCACTTTAGCAAAAGATGTTGATTTCCCCGGAGCAGTATTAAATATAATGCTGGGCTTTTTGCTTTTTGCCGGGTCATTCAATTTGAATAATCAAAGGCTGAAAAAGGAAATGCTCCCGGTATTTGTGCTCAGCACAATAGGTGTTATTATATCGGCAAGTATTTTTGGCGGGTTGTTTTATGGCATTACGCTCCTTTTTAATTTGCATATACCGTTGATATACTGCTTTTTATTTGGCGCGTTGATTTCACCAACCGACCCTGTTGCAGTAGGTGCCGTTATAAAAGGGTCCAGACTGCCACAAAATTTAGAAACCATTATCTCGGGCGAATCATTGTTTAATGATGGGGTAGGTATAGTGCTTTTTATCACCATACTTGAAATTGCCCAATCGGGCACAGGTAATTTTGATATAAGTAAAACGGGTTTATTGTTTTTAAAGGAAGTTGGCGGTGGTATTGCATTGGGTATTGTTATGGGCTTTATTGCCTTTCGGTTAATGAAATCAATAACCGATTTTCAAACTATCGTATTGATTTCGCTTGCGTTGGTAATGGGGCTTTCTGCAGCAGGAACTTATTTTCATTTATCAGTCCCGCTGGCAGTAGTATCAGCAGGTTTGTTTGCGGGGAATAGCTCCATCAATAAAGATGATACAGAAAATACGCACCATACACTCGAAAGCTTTTGGGAACTGATAGATGAAATGCTGAACACTGTTTTATTTATGATGATAGGCCTGCAAATGCTCATCATACCTTATCTTGATCATTACTGGCTTATAGGCGGAATAGCGATCATCCTTTTGCTGATGGCCCGCTGGCTAAGCATTATGCTGCCATTAACGTTTTTAAGGCGATCATTGAAGGTAAACTATAACAGTGTAAATATATTAACCTGGGCAGGCCTGCGGGGCGGCGTATCTATCGCGTTGGCATTGTCGTTACCACCATCGCCCTATAAATATATCATCCTGGCCGGAAGCTATTTTATAGTGATATTCTCCATTATAGTGCAGGGGTTAACCTTGAATAAGCTTATTGATGCGTCGTTTAAAAAATAAAGTAGGATTACTTTTTCAACGAAGCCATATACGCGGCAATCTCACGTTCTACGTCGGATTCACTTTTGCCTAAGGTATTTATGATGTTCTGTTGTTCTGGTGCAGACCTGTTTTGGCTCAGCTTGCTTTTAGCCTGAAGATCTGTAACCACAATCTCGAACCCGGTAATACCCTTTATCATTTTCGAGCGGTATTCATACGGTAACTGCATCCACTGGTTAAAGTAATTAGCTTCATAAGTTTTTATGGTATGTTCAAGCAGATTCAGGTGTTCCTGTTCGGTTTCCAGTAAGCGCGCCTTGCCATAAGCATGTACTGCTATATAGTTCCAGGTGGGTACATTAGCCTCTTTTTCGTAGTTTTTGGGTGAGATATAGGCGTGTGGCTCAGTAAAAATTACCAATATGTCACTGTTCCGTATATCCTTCGATTGCGGATTGGCCTTGGCAAAGTGCGAGGAGATAATTACCTGATCATCTTTAAGCTCAACCAAAAAAGGCAGGTGCGTAGCAAATGGCAGATTGTTAACCGAAGTTACAATTGTACCAAAGCTATACTTCTGCATAAAACTGATAACTTCCTGCTTATCCGGAAAAGTGTTAAATGATGGAATGTACATAGAAATAAATCTACCGATTTAATATTAATTGCTTTAAAGAAGCTGGGATATTTTCCCATAAAGTATTTTTAGTTAACAATAAATCGCAATTATATTCATTTCTAATTACGGTGGTAATGTGTTCAAACCAATCAAAATATGACCATTCTCTTGGTTTAGGAGAATAAAGAAATGACTTGTTATTATCCCAATTAACCTCAGTAGCCGATCTCCATATTAAAGAAAAAACTTCTTTATCAGGATAAATACAAAGCCTGTCTAAGCTATCAATACTTATCTCTTTAATATTATCGGTTTTCATAACTATAAGCTTTCCAGCATAGTTTTCAAAACAGCTTGCGCAGCCCAAACACGGTTACCAGCTTCATGCACTACTATAGCATTTGGCCCGTCCAATATCTCATCAGATAGTTCCAAATTACGGCGTACCGGTAAGCAATGCATTACCTTGGCATTGTCGGTAATCCCCAATTTCTCGTTGGTCAGCATCCAATCTTCATTTCCGGGCAGCACCTTGCCATAAGGTTCATAAGCCGACCAGTTTTTTACATAGATGAAATCAGCGTTAGCCAAAGCCTCATCCTGGTTATGGGTAATGGTAGCGCCTTGCGTAAAATCAGCATTAAGCTCATAGCCTTTAGGGTGGGCTATGGTGAAATCAACATCGGCCTTACACATCCATTCAGCAAATGAATTTGGTACAGCCTGTGGTAATGGTTTAATATGCGGCGCCCATGTTAATACCACTTTAGGGCGGGGCTTGGTCTTTAGTTCTTCGACGGTAACTAAATCGGCAAGACTTTGTAAAGGGTGGCGTGTGGCCGATTCTAAACTCACCACTGGCACGCCGCAATATTTTACAAACTTGTTAAACACCTCTTCGTTATAATCTTCTGTTCTGTTTTTCAACCCCGGGAATGAACGTACGCCGATAATGTCCACATACTGTCCCAGAACAGCAGCCGCCTCGCGGATGTGTTCCACGCTGGTGCCGTTCATAATAGCGCCGTCCTGCAGTTCTAAAGCCCATCCTTCCTTATCCATGTTTAGCACCATTACGTTCATACCCAAATTTAGGGCAGCCTTTTGGGTACTCATACGGGTACGCAAGCTAGGGTTCAGGAAAACAAGCCCTAAAGTTTTGTTTTTGCCCAGATCCTGGTTTGCATATGGATTTTGCTTCAACTTTAAAGCCTCAGCTACAAGTGCATTGATGTCGGTTACATCGTTAACAGAAGAAAATAGTTTCATTAGCCCTAATTATTGTTCTATAGTTATTACCCTAGTGAGAGGCAACAACCTGGTTTTCATTCAGTACAGTTGTAAATGCCTCTAAAAATCTGTCGGCATGTGCTTTGGTTAAATTCAGCGCAGGTAAAAGCCTGATCACGTTAGGCTTAGCCTCGCCGGTAAATATATGATGTTTGAACAACAGATCCTTACGGGCATTAGCCAGTTCGGCAGGCAGTTCAATACCTATCATTAACCCACGGCCACGAACCTCTTTAACTTCTTTAAATTTCTTCAGCTCGCTGATCAGGTAACCGCCAACTTCGGCTGCGTTTTGCATCAGGTTAGCCTGTTCCATCACTTCAAGCACAGCTAAACCAGCAGCGCAAGCCAAATGGTTGCCACCGAAGGTAGTACCCAGCATACCATAAGCAGGCAGTATTTTAGGTGATATAATTATGCCACCTATGGGGAAACCGTTACCCATGCCTTTAGCCATGCTATAAATGTCGGCATTGATGCCGGAAAAATCATGCGAAAAGAATTTACCAGTACGGCCATAACCGCATTGTACAGAATCAGCTATGAAAACAGCGTTATACTCATCGCATAACGACCTGATCTTTTGTAAAAAACTTTCGCTCGCTACCCTGATACCACCAACACCTTGTATGCCTTCAATAATTACCGAAGAGATCTCGTTCTCAGCAAAAGCCTGCGCCAAAGCTGCTTCGTCCTGCCAAGGCACAAATATTACGTTATCTGTTTCGTTTATCGGTGCAACTATTTTTGGATTATCCGTAACTGCAACCGCCAGTGAAGTACGGCCATGAAATGCGTTACGGAACGCGATCACTTTCTTTTTACCATTGTAAAACGATGCCAGTTTCAGCGCGTTCTCATTAGCCTCAGCACCTGAATTACACAGGAATAACTGATAATCTTCTTTACCTGAAACTTTACCCAGCTTTTCAGCCAATTCTTTTTGCAAAGGTATTTCGATAGAGTTGGAGTAAAAACCGATCTGATGCAGTTGATCTTCCAATCGCTTTATATAATGCGGGTTAGTATGGCCAATAGATATTACAGCATGACCGCCGTAAAGGTCAAGGTACTCGGTTCCCTTGTCGTCATAAACTAAACTGCCAACACCTTTTACAATGTTGATCGGGTTGATTGGATAAACGTCGAATAGTTTCATTCTTAGTTAGTATTAATTATTCAGTACGTCATCCCGAACTTGTTTCGGGATCTCACATGCAAGGTTGACCAACATGTGGAATGCTGAAATAAATTCAGCATGACCTATATCTTGTTAAAATCCGATTGCTTTTAAACGCAATCCCGCTGTTTCATCTAAACCAAACAGCAAATTCATATTCTGAACCGCTTGCCCGGATGCTCCTTTTAATAAATTATCTAATATGCTGATAATAAATAATTTATTGCCATGCTTTTTAACCTGTATAAAACACTTGTTGGTATTTACGATCTGTTTTAGGTCGATGTTACGCGAGGTTACAAGGGTGAACGGATGTGCAGCATAGTAATCCTCATATAACTTTAATGCTTCAGCCTCGGTTAAATCACTATCTAAATAAATAGACGCGATGATGCCGCGGGTATAATCACCGCGGTAGGGGATGAAGTTTAAAGTCTGCCCGAAATCAGGTTGCAATTGGTTTAGCGATTGCCCTATTTCACCTAAATGCTGATGGTCAAATGCTTTGTAAACCGATAAATTATCATTACGCCAGGTAAAATGCGTAGTTGCCGATGGGCTTTGCCCCGCGCCGGTTGAACCTGTGGTAGCTGTGATGTGTACTTCGCTGTTTAACTGCGCATTTGCAGCCAAGGGCAATAAGCCTAGTTGTAAGCAAGATGCAAAACAACCGGGATTGGCAATGTTATCAGCGGTTTTGATGGTTTCACGGTTCAATTCAGGCAAACCGTAAACAAAGTTTTTGCCTTTTATGGTTGAATTTTGACTTAACCTGAAGTCCTGGCTTAAATCGATGATCTTTACCGTATTGAGGATATCATTCTCTGCCAAAAACTTTTTTGCGTCACCATGCCCTACACACAAAAACAATACATCAATATCGTTTGACAGTTCGCCTGTGAATTTAAGATCGGTATCGCCAAAAAGATCGGTATGTACCTCGTATATATAGTTGCCGGTGTTGCTTTTGCTGTTTACAAAGCCAATCTCCACATTAGGGTGATTAACCAATATCCGTAGCATTTCGCCGCCGGTATAGCCAGCCCCGCCAATAATTCCGGCTCTAACCTTATTCAATGTTGATCCTGTCATTTTTTGTAGATGGTGTTGAGTATAAAATAAATTCCAGGTCGCTGTTTTCTTTATTACTGATGAAGTGTTTTTGACCGGGTTTAATTTCTATCCCCTGTTCAGGTTTTAAAACGCTGATCACTCCATCAATATTAAAAGTGGCCCGGCCCTTTAAAATGAAAAATACCTGCGATGATTTTTCATGATAATGCAACTGTTCCGCAGTATCAGGTGGCATTAGCTCCTGTTTTACTGATAACGCCTCGGTATCAATAAAATTCCAGCCATAACAATCGTCTCCCCATTTATAGTGGCTCAAACATTCGCTTTTTGAAAATATGGGGTTCTGCATGTTATTCGGGGTTGTTTACTTTATGATAGATCATTACCTGGTTGCCAAATATTTTGGAGAAACCTTTTACATCCTCGCCACTCCATGAGTTGTTCATCTCCCCATAAGTGCCAAATTTGTTCGACATCAGATCATGATCAGATTCAATACCAACAACCTGGAACCTATAAGGATGCAATTGAACAAACACTTTACCACTCACGTTTTGCTGTGTATCAGTTAAAAATGCTTCTATATTGCGCATGATAGGATCATGGAACTGCCCTTCATGAAGCCAGTTACCATAGAATGATGATAATTGATCTTTCCATGAAAGCTGCCATTTGGTTAATACATGTTTCTCTAAAGTATGGTGAGCTTTAATGATCACCATTGGTGCGGCAGCCTCAAAACCTACACGTCCTTTTATACCTATAATGGTATCGCCTACGTGGATATCACGGCCAACGCCGTAAGGGCCTGCTATTGCCTGTAAAGCCTGGATAGCTTTGGTTGGATGGTCGTATTTTTTACCGTCGATAGCGACCAATGCACCTTGCTCAAATTCAAGCTCGATGTTGCGTGGTTCAGTTTCGCTAACCTGCGTAGGCCATGCGTCTTCAGGCAAACCTAAGTTTGATGTAAGGGTTTCTTTACCGCCAACTGATGTGCCCCAGATACCTTTGTTTATAGAGTATTTAGCTTTCTCAAAGTTCATGTCAACACCATGGTCCTTCAAGTATTGAATTTCAGCCTCACGGCTCAACTTCAAATCGCGGATAGGGGTGATGATCTGCACATCCGGTACCAGGATATTAAATATCATGTCGAAACGTACCTGATCGTTACCTGCACCGGTGCTACCGTGGGCAACAAACTCAGCACCTATTTCCTTGGCGTAGTTAGCAATAGCAGTTGCCTGGCTCACACGCTCGGCACTTACTGAAAGCGGATAGGTGTTGTTTTTTAACACGTTACCGTATATCAAATACTTAACACAAGTGTTGTAGAAATTCTCGGTTTCATCAACTACGTGGTGCGAGGTAACGCCCATTTTGTAAGCACGTTCTTCAACGCCTTTAAGTTCTTCGTCGCTAAAACCACCAGTGTTTACAATTACCGAGTGCACTTCGTAACCCAGGTCCTGTGTTAAATATATACAGCAAAATGAGGTATCTAAACCGCCGCTGTATGCTAATACTACTTTTTTCTTCATTTTTAAGGTAAAAGCGGAAAGCTGAAAGTCTAAAGCTTTTTTGCTTTCCTATTATATAATTTTATGAATTCTCTCTTATTCTTTTCTTACTTTAAGCCTTATTCTTTCAGCTTTCAGCCTTTTTCAGTATGACTGAAACTCTTTATCGCATTCTCAATACGCTCAAATAATGTTGCTTTGCGCGACATCTCTTTTGTTTTTTCTTCTATTTGTTTTGCCTTTTCAACCGGATCGAAAAGCATGGCGGTGCACATGCAGTTTTTGCGCTCCTTGCTGGTCAGGATATCATAGTTTACACAGCTTTTGCAGCCTTTCCAGAAATCTTCGTCTTGTGTAAGCTCTGAATAGGTTACCGGTTCATATCCCAGCTCCGAATTGATCTTCATTACCGCCAGGCCTGTTGTTAAACCAAATAACTTGGCCTCTGGGTATGTGCTGCGCGATAGTTCGAATATTTTGTGCTTAATAGCTTTTGCCAGGCCCACTTTTCTGAATTGCGGATTAACGATAAGGCCTGAATTGGCTACGAAATCCCCATGGCTCCAGGTTTCTATATAGCAGAAACCAGCCCAGGTGCCGTCTTTATGTAAGGCGATAACCGCCTTGCCTTCCAGCATTTTATTAGCAACGTAATCAGGGCTGCGCTGCGCTATGCCTGTGCCACGCGCTTTTGCCGATTCCGCCATTTCATCGCATATCTGCTGGGCGTAGTCAACGTGTTGTGCTGTGGCAACCTGTATGTCAAAATCTTGTATAGTCATTAGTGTAGAAAAATTACCGTTAAATTATTGGCCATGCAGCCGTAATTATTTAGATGGTTTTTTGGGAAGAAGTTTATTTTAAACTTCATTTGGGTTTGTTGGGATGGTGAAATTAAACCCGGGGCATAAATAGCCTTCGTCGTGATGAAGAAATAACGAAGGTAAAGTTTAACAAAGCAGCGGCAACCTGAACAAATTTTGTTCTGATCACTACCTTATACAAGCTTTGCTGACTCATTTTTTTCATTTTTTTTAATTCCCTGCAAAAGTTTACATTAATTTTTATTTATGCAAGAAAAATATGATTTAGTTACGATGAAGTTACATTAAATAAATATTACCGTTTAATCTCAATATTTAAACATGTTTAATGCAAGTTTTGTGGGATGAATTGTGAAGTGGCTGACTTGTACTTACTATAGCGCAAGTCAGCCCAAGCTTTGCCCAAAACACAAGACGTGCGCTAAGGGGGCTAAAACGAGAGCAGACAAAACTACTCACCAATTAACCTACTCAACCATTCACCCTCTTCGCCACAATATCGCTAATGATCATATCGGCGTGGATACGTGAATTCTCGATAAACCATAGGTGTGTATCCATGCCACCCACAACTACACCAGCCAGATACATGCCGGGTACATTGCTTTCCATTGTTATAGGGTTATATTTAGGGACAAATTTATCTGCAGATAATGTAATACCCATCTTTTTCAGGAAATCGAAGTTGGGTTTATAACCTGTCATTGCCATTACAAAATCATTAGGGATAGTGACAAGGCCATCGGGTGTTTCAATATCTACCTCACGCTCGCGCACGGCTTGCAGGTTAGCGTTGAAATAAGCGGTTATGCTGCCTTCTTTTATCCGGTTGATAATATCGGGCCGTACCCAATATTTAACCCGGCTGCTCACCTCATTTCCACGGATCACCAATGTAACTTCGGCACCTTTACGGTAAGTTTCCAAAGCTACGTCAATGGCCGAATTGCTGGAGCCCACTACCACCACCTTTTGCAGGGCATAGTAATTAGGGTCCTTATAATAATGCTTTACTTTAGGCAAATCCTCACCCGGAATGCCCAAATCCACCGGGATATCATAAAACCCGGTAGAAACGATCACATTTTTAGCCTGATAAGCCCCTTTAATGGTTTTAATGGTATATCCTTCGTCTTCTTTAGAAATACCAGTTACCTCTTCAAATAATTTGATGGGCATATGGTTAGAGGTAGCTACACGACGATAATATTCCAATGCTTCGGCGCGTACCGGCTTGTTGCTGATGGTAACAAAAGGAACACCTCCAATCTCCAGCTTTTCCGAAGTGGAAAAGAAAGTCATGGTAGAAGGGTAGTTATATAATGAATTTACCAGACAGCCTTTTTCAACTATCAGGTAGCTTAAACCGGCTCTTTTTGCTGCCAGTCCGCATGCTATCCCTATCGGGCCACCGCCTATAATGAGTATGTCGAGCATTAGTATTTGTATATTATTTATGTCATTGCGAGGAGGAACGACGCGGCAATCTCATAGCGTTCCATATGCAAGCGACGAGGTTGCCACGCTATCGCTCGCAATGACATTTATTATTTTTTAATTTATCCCCAATGATTTCAAGAACGCTTTTGAATTAGGCTCTCTACCTAAAAAGTGCCTTAACATAGCCATTTCATCTTCCTGGGAACCTTCCTGTAATATCTCTTTACGGTATCTTACACCCGTAGCCTGATCCAGCACACCATGTTGCTCAAAAACAGAGAAGATATCCTGTGCGTATACTTTTGACCATAAATAGCCATAATAATTTGCACCGTATCCGTTCAAATGGCCAAAGCTGCATATAAAGTGACTGCCTTCCGGATACGGTGTTTGGTTCATGGTCCAAAGGTCTTTTTCAACCTGGTCAATACCGCCTGCTTTAATGGCATTGAAACGATCCTCAAAAGTAAAATCGATCATGGCTAATGATACCTGCCTGATGTATTGAATACTTACGCCTGCATTTTGAGCTGCTTTCATTTTGTCAAAAAGTGATTTCGGCAATACCTCACCGGTTTTGTAATTTTTGGCGAATAGCTTCAGCACATCATAATCCCAGCAGAAGTTTTCCAGGAACTGTGATGGCGCTTCCACAAAATCTCCCTTAACGCCAAAGGCATATTGGCTGTTAATAACCGGATGGCACAGCAGGAAATGGATCAAATGACCAAACTCATGGAACATAGTGATCACATCGCTGTGGTCAAGCAATGAGGGTTCAGTTGTTGTACCCTCCGGGAAATTACAGATAAGCGAGCCAACCGGCAATACTTCTTTGCCATTGGCTATATGGTATGTTGAAATGGGAGCAGTTTCAAAGTGGGTATATTTGTTAGGGCGGGGGTAAAGGTCAAGGAAAAAGGTTCCCATCTTTTTGCCGTCCATATCCAGTTCGTACGATTTTATTTTAGGATCCCATACCGGTAAACCCTTTATTTCACGGATCTGTATGTTGAATAACTTCTGATATACGGTGAACATGCCCTGTATGGTATTGTTCATCTCAAAATATTGCCTTACCAGTTCGGTATTCAGCTTGTATTTTGTGTCGAGCAGTTTATTGCTGTAATAGCTGATATCCCAGGCAGATATTACGTCAGGATCGTTTGGCTGTTGTACTTTTTTTAACTCTTTCAGCTGATCCAGTTCCGGACCAACATGCGGGGTTAACTTATCTTTCAAATCATCTAAAAACGACCATACTGTAACCGGTTTCCCAGCCATTTTAGTAACCAACGCATATTCAGCATAAGTTTTATAACCAAGCTGATCGGCCAGCTTTTGACGGTATGAGAACAGGCTATCCATAGTAGCCATATTTGCAGGATATGCACGGTTTTGGTATTTTAAGTACATGGCCTTGCGGGTTGCCTCAATATCACCGAATTTTAGAATGTTGATATAGCTCGGTCCGTTAACCCTTACCATGTAACGACCGTTTGCACGTTTCCATTGAGTAATGTATGCTTCAGGTATACCTTGCAGATCTGTTAATGAAAATTCAATGCTATCTTTTGATTCAGCTATATTCCTGTCGAATTGATTGCCAAAACTGATCAGTTTATCGTTTATTGCCTTCAGGTTATCGCGGCCTTTCTGATCCAGCTTCATGCCGTTGATCTCAAAAGCGATGATCGTTTCCTTCAGGAATTTATTTTGTGTCGGCGATAATGTTTTGGCAGTTGCCGAAAGCGAAAACGTTTTAAGCGCTTTGTATAATGCCTCGTTTAAATACAGATCGCTGCTGTATGAACCCAATACCTGTTCCTGATCGTTAGCCGCGTTACGGGTAGCATCATCGGCATAGGTTGATGCAATTACACTAAGTTTGGTACCCAAATCGGTAAGGTCATAGCTCAACCCATCAAAGCCCATTAAAGTATTGGCAACTGTTTTTTTAGCTGAAGATATAGCTATAAGGGTTTTAACACGCGCATCGGTAACCTTAATTACAGTTGATACGGCATCCTTAATAACCTGCGCGTTCACTTTGTTAAATTGGATAGGGGCATTGGAGTGAATCAGCAGCGGATTGGTTTGCATGGAAGTTTGCGCTGCTGCAACAAAGGGCATGATACTTAATATGATACCCAGTTTTTTAATGGTCTTCATCTTTTATGGTCAATTAGCAGAAATACTATGGCGAATATAGTACAATTGCTAATAAAGCCGATAAGCACAATAGAATAATGGAAGATGAACAGAAGCGAAAACAAAAAAGCTACCTGCCTTGTGGCAAATAGCTTTTTGATATTTTGATTGCCCGACTATTGGGCAAATAGGGTTAAAATAAAAAGGGTAAGCTACTTTTATCGCGCCGCTACAACTCTCTACCCTTGCTGCGTTCCCACCCTGGGGGAGTTCAAGAGGAGCTGGCCGTAAAAGACTTACCCCGGCGCAA
>JAMFSA010000180.1 GCA_026225055.1 Mucilaginibacter xinganensis
CAAAGAAGGTAAGAGCAGGCAAAAGAACTTACTTTTTTGATGTAAAGGCAACACGATCAAATGATTATTATGTTACTATTACTGAGAGTAAAAAACGTTTAGAAGACGGGGTCTTTATCAAACATAAGATCTTTTTGTACAAAGAAGATTTTGAAAAATTCGCAGAAGGTTTGAAAGAAACCATTGACTATATAAAAGATAATCAAGAAGTTGTTGAAAAACGGTACGAGTTTAGCGAAACCCCTGAAGTGGCAAAAGCCGCTGCAGATGACGATTTCTCCTTTGATATTTAACAAGACCAACCAACTAAAAACTTTATTATAATTATTGCAAAAACCTGCCATGGCAGGTTTTTTTAGTTTATAGGGCTCTATTATTTATGCAATATGCCATGCATAACAATAATAGCTACATTAAAATATATAATTAACCCGGTAACATCAACCAGCGTTGCCACAAATGGTGCCGATGAAGTTGCAGGATCAAGCTTTAATCGTTTCATAAGCAATGGCAGCATGGAACCGGTAAGTGATCCCCATAATACTATTCCTATTAACGAGAAACCAACTGTAAACGCTATCAGAAGCCAATGAGCCCCATAAATCGTACTGAATGTACTCCAAACCACAATACGTAAAAAGCCGATAACACCAAGCGTTATACCCAGCATTAAACCCGAGAGTATTTCGCGGCGCATTACACGCCACCAGTCGGCAATGGTAACTTCTCCTAACGCCATTGCTTGTATAATTAACGTTGATGCCTGCGAACCACTATTCCCTCCGCTCGACATGATCAGCGGAATAAAAAAAGTAAGCTGTATCACTATCGCTATCTCATCGTTAAAATACTGCATGGCAGTTGAAGTAAGCATCTCACTTAAAAAAAGTATCACCAGCCAACCCACACGCTTTTTTACCAGTTTAAACAAGTTAATATCCAGGTATGGCTCATCCAGCGCTTCGGTACCGCCTATTTTCTGAATATCTTCCGTATATTCTTCATTAGCTATCCACAATATATCATCAACCGTAACTATGCCCAATAACACATTATCAGCATCAGTAACCGGCAGCGCGGTGCGGTTATTCATCCTGAA
Source organism: Mucilaginibacter xinganensis (assembly GCA_026225055.1). Lineage (GTDB taxonomy): Bacteria > Bacteroidota > Bacteroidia > Sphingobacteriales > Sphingobacteriaceae > Mucilaginibacter > Mucilaginibacter xinganensis_A. The sequence continues at coordinate 1,100 of JAMFSA010000180.1, forward strand.
AACGTTTATCGCTTCCTCCTGCGGATCATTGGCGCTCAGTGCTATCAGGCGGCCATCCATCAGGTCGCTGATCTTTGTTTCGGGTTTAACCAGCAAAATTTCGCGGATACGGATATCATCCAGCAAAACACCGTTCTCATCAGTTACATAAAGAACATCTATCGTTTCGGAGTTTTTTCCATACCGGCGGATATGCGAGAGTACACGCGTAACATCCCATGTTTTTTTGACCTGGATGTAATCAGGTGTCATTAAGCGGCCTACGCTATCCTCTTTATAACCAAGCAGCGATAACGCCTCTTTCCTATCATCGGGCGACAGGTGCAAGATCAGCGCTTTAACCGCTTCGCCATGCAGCTCACTAAATAAAGAGGTACGGTCATCAGGCGGCAGCCCGTTAATGATCTGCGAAACCTTTTCGCCTGAAATATTTTTTATAATGCGCTCCTGTGTAGGAAAATCAAGGATTCGGAACACGTTAACCGCGCGGTTAACCGAAAGTGTATCAATAAATTTGGGGCCATGTTCAGGAAGCTCGTCTATCAGTTCTTCAACATCTGATATATTTAGGTTGTTAAGGTATTCCCGAAGCTTTCTATCATTATTTTGCTCCAGCAACAGGGTTATTTGTTCAACCATTTCTTCCATAAAAATTCCTCCTTTTACATATTTTGAAACGCCAATTTACCTAACAATTAGCGTGGGCAAAAGTCGGTTTAATTTTTCAAATTATTAGGCGATTTTTTCTGCTATCTTTGCGCCTTTTGGTGAAAGAACCAAGAGTTAAGAATCAAGAGTCAGGACGATACGCCTGATTTTCTTTTTAACTCTTGATTCCTGACTCTTAACTCTTGATTCATAATAATATGGGACTACAATGTGGTATAGTAGGTTTGCCTAACGTGGGTAAATCAACACTTTTTAACAGCTTATCAAACGCTAAAGCACAGGCGGCCAACTTTCCGTTTTGCACCATAGAACCAAATGTGGGTGTAATTACCGTGCCTGATGAGCGCCTTACAAAATTAACTGAGATAGTAAATCCCAAAAGCATTGTACCCAATGTTATTGAGATTGTTGATATAGCCGGCCTTGTTAAAGGTGCCAGTAAAGGTGAAGGCTTGGGTAACCAGTTTTTAGCCAATATACGTTCAACCAATGCTATCATCCACGTTCTGCGTTGTTTTGATAATGACAATGTGATACACGTTGATGGCTCGGTTGACCCTATCCGTGATAAAGAGATCATTGATACTGAATTACAGTTAAAGGATCTTGATTCGATAGAAAAAAAAATACAGAAAGTTGAAAAAGCTGCAAAAGTTGGCAACGATAAGGAAGCTAAGAAAACTTACGATGTTTTAACCATCTATAAAAATCATTTATTAGCTGGTAAATCTGCCCGTACTGCACCGGTTGAAGAAGAAGATAAGGAACAAATTGCTGATATATGGCTGCTTACCGCAAAACCGGTAATGTATGTTTGCAATGTTGAAGAAAGCGCTGTTAATACAGGTAATGCTTATGTTGATAAAGTAAAAGAAGCCGTTAAAGACGAAAACGCACAGGTATTGATCATCTCTGCCCAAATTGAGGCTGAAATAGCTGAGCTGGAATCATACGAAGAACGCCAGATGTTTTTGGATGATATGGGGCTTGCTGAATCAGGCGTAAACAAGCTGATAAAATCGGCCTATAAATTATTAAACCTGGCTACCTACTTTACTGCGGGTGTACAGGAAGTACGCGCATGGACCATCACCAAAGGCTTTACAGCCCCACAGGCTGCAGGCGTTATACACACCGACTTTGAAAAAGGATTCATTCGTGCTGAAGTTATTAAATACGAGGATTTTGTAAAGTTTAACGGCGTTGAAACTGTAATTAAAGAAAACGGAAAACTGAGCGTTGAAGGCAAAACCTATATAGTTGAAGATGGCGATATAATGCACTTCAGGTTTAACGTATAATTTTTGTTATAGAATTAAGAGTCAGGAATCAAGATTAAACGGATTAACCTCCTTCTTGATTCCTGACTCTTAATTCTTATCTCTATACTAGCGGTAATGAAAAATAGAACGTTGCTCCTTTACCCGGTTTGCTTTTAAACCATATTTTACCGCCTTGTTCCTCTATTATCTGCCGGGAGATAAATAATCCCAACCCAAAGGTTTCTTCGCCGGCAGTTCCCGTCCTTTTAGTTTCTGTTGATAGCTGAAATATTTTATCCTGAAATTCAGCAGGTATGCCAATACCCTGGTCTTTTACACTCACTATCACTTCCTTATCAGTACATTTCCAGTCTAAATTTATTATCGTTTGCTCGGCACTGAATTTAATGGAGTTCACGATCAGGTTATTAATAACCCTCCATATGCTGTTCTTGTCGATATGTACCAGGCAGCTTTGCATATTTCCTATAATTATGCGTTGCTTTTTTTCTTCGGCCCTGTATTGTAACAGCGAAATGCTTTCCTGCAATAATTCCCGCAGATCCGTTGTAACTTTACCATCACCAACCGGGTCATTAGTGGTTTTGGCTGCAAGCAAGTCATGAATGAGCAGATTCATCTTTTTGCTTGATACTTTTATTATTTCCAGCATTTCCAGGTCATCTTCTGTACGCCCTTCATCGCTGGTCATGATTGCGCTTACACTATAAATAGCAGTTAAAGGGTTTTTAAGGTCATGTACTACCATACCTAATAATTGCGCATTGTCCTGGTTGCTTTTTTCCAGTGCGTCAAGTGTCATCTTTAATTGCTTATTGTATAAGGTTGTTTGGTGCACGTTAGCTTTTTCCTGTCGGGAACTTTTAAGCAACAGATAAATAAGCAAAACACCTAACAGGCATATCACTATTACCCCACACAAAAAAAAATCCTTTCGCTGATCCTTCTTTTTCAGGTCATTCAAATCATACTGCCGTTTAAGCAACTCAAATTGTTTACTAAAATCGGTCGACATCAGGCCTTTATTTTCAGTTTCAAGCTTGTTTACTTGTGCTATGTATTGCTGCAAAAGTACGTTAGCCTTCGCTGTATTTCCGATAGCGTCCGCGTAATTAGCATTAAGCAGGAGTAGTTGAAGCTTGTATTGCGCTGTAAGCAGTGTATCGCTACCAGTGTTTATCCGTTTCAGCAATTGGCCGCCCTGGCTTACCCGGTTGGTTTTTAAATACAGCTCAACCAATTTCATGTTAGTAACCAATGCATCTCCTGCATCATATTGTTTTTGGCTGTTAATGGCTATCCCCTGTTTAAACATATCCTCAGCCAACGCGAGTTTACCCTGTTTAAAATAAACAGTTCCCTGGTTACCCAATACCACGCCGCGTGCCTCATCAATATTCTTTTTCTCTATCGAATCCTTTGGGCGGGCAGCATTTAATAATTCTAATGCCTGCTTATAATAATACATGGCGCTGTCCAGCTTTCCTGCGTTGCTGTAACTTAACGCTATATTATCCAAACTGCCTTGTAAATTGCCAACCTGATCAACAATATGGCCGCAATTCTGCAAAGCGGAAATTGATCTTTTATGCCATGCCGCCGCATCCAGAAAACGCCCCATGCCATAACTGATATCCGCGAGCCGCTTATTAAAATTAAAAAAGAACAGAGGATGATCGCATTCGTTCTCAGAGGGGAGAATGCTTGTTTTACCTTCATAAAATTCAAGGTATGCCTCATTAAAACGCTTTAATTTAAAAAGAACATCTCCTTTATCAAGATGTGCCTCCGCGTAAAGCACATTATATTCTTTTTCGGCCGAGTGTGGTTGTAAAATATTTAACGCGCTATCAGCAAATAATAATGCTTTGGGGTAATTTCCCTGTGTAAAATAAAAACTCTGCTTAAAACTGTATTTTGAGTACAGGTCACCTACGCCCGGTTTAGGGATCTTCGAGAATTCCGTATCAAAATAGGCAATACTCCCCGAGAGATCAGTCTTACACAATTCATCAACACGCGCAATAATGGCATTTAGCTGATCAGGATGATCAGTATTTTTAACGGCAAAAAAATTGCATGAACACAGTGGTACTATGAGTAGCAGAAAGATTAACTGCCCTATTTTTTTAGGGCCGGGTATTAACATATAATTGCCTCCATCAAACAGCTGGTTGCCATAGGCTTTTTAAGCTCACTTAATCGGTTAATATAAAGAAAATCTGTGACTAAGATCGGTAAATACTTTTACGTATTGAGCAACAGGATAGTTTCCTATTAATTACAAACATGTACTGCTTATTTTTTATCCCACAACCTTTTGGTAACAACTTGTGCTATAACCTGTTCGCGGTAATTTCTACTTATAGGGATGCGATTATTCTGAATAAATATTTCATTACCCTCTATCCCTTCTATTTTATTTATAGCGACAATATAGGATTTATGCACCCGTATAAATAACCTCGATGCGAAATTTTCTTCCAGACTTTTTAGGGATAACATGGTGATATATTTACCTTTTAGTGTATAAATATTTACATAATTCTGCATACCCTCTACATAAAGAATATCCTCAATCGGAATCTTTTCATATTTGTTACCGCATTTAATAAAGAAGTAGTCAGCGTCCTGTGCTGCCCTATCCGTGGCAGTTAAAGTACTTTTATTTAATAACCGGTGGTAATCCCGAGCTTTGCTAGCTGCTTTAAAAAAGCGCTCGAAAGTAATGGGTTTAAGCAGGTAATCAAGCACATTTAACTGAAAACCTTCAAGCGCGTAGGTTGGGTAAGCTGTTGTTATAACCACCATTGGCGGTTGCTGCATAATCTTTAAAAAATCAATTCCATTCATTTTCGGCATCTGGATATCCAGGAAAATCAAGTCAACTGGATAGCGGTCCAGCAGCTGTAAAAGCTCAAGCGGGTTTTCGCAGGTACCGTTCAGTTGCAGAAAATCCACTTCTCTTACATAACTGGCTAACCCCTCCCTTGCCAAGGGTTCATCATCTATTATAACGCAGCTTATTTTATTCATGCCATTAATTCAAATGAAGGGTTAAGCTCCAGCTCAGATAACATTAGCCTAAACTTTACTGCAAAGCTGCCGGTATTTTGGGTTATAGTTAATTCATACTGGCCGGGATAAAGCAGCTCCAGCCTGCGCCTCACATTTTTTAGGCCAATGCCTCCATAATTGATCACTTCCCGCAATTCTTCGTCCGAGGTACTGTTATCTACATCCATATCCAACTGGAGCCCGTTCAACCTGATATTAATACTGATCCAGTTGCGGCGGTCGCTTTGCCTTGATACATGTTTAAAGGCATTCTCAACAAAGGTCATTAATATAAATGGTGCTATACCCAGCTGAGCTATCGGCCCCGGGTCTATGTCCAGTACAACTTTAAGGTCATGGTGTTGGCGGAGCTTTTCTAATCCGATGAAGTTTTCCAGGTAATCCAATTCTTTACTTAAAGGGATTTGCCGGTCATTACATTCATAAAGCTGGTGCCTCAGCAGTTCTGAAAATTTTGCAAGCGACTCGGAAGCCATATCCGGATTTTTATGGATCAGAAAAAAAATGGAATTAATGCTATTGAACAAAAAATGCGGGTTAAACTGATATTTCAGGAACTTAAGTTCGGTTTCGAGTTTCTCTTTTTCCAATAGCTGTTGCCGGCGTGTTGTTTGCAGCCAGTTTTTGGTAAGCTTAATACTCATGGCCAGTGTCATACTTGCCAGGGTAGATGGTACCGCCTCGCCCAGGCAATTATATAAACCGCCATATGCCTGGATAACGCTTTTATGAACAAGAAAAGCGCTGAGGTAATATCCCGGTGTTATTAGCAAAGAGGTAATAGCAACCGTAAGCAAAAACAAACTGATATATACCACGAACCTGCTTTTCTCGAGATAGCGCGGAATGAGAAAGTATAGGTTAAAGTATACTGCGATAGCCTGGAATATCACATAAAAGGAAAATTTCACCAGCATTGGCGTAAAAAGAAGATAGGAAGCGGCTTTAAACGGATTGCCTATGGCCACCGACCACCATACAAAATGATATACGCACCAAAAAGGGATATGGTACAGTTTGTACCTGATCAGCCAGTTGGTGTCAGTTTTTTTGATGGGCATAGATAAAGGTACGTGAATTGGATGAATAGCACATATTCAATTAATGAACTGCTGCTACTAATTGACCAAATGCATTAATGAGGTGATGACAGGTAAATACAAACATTAAAACAGCATTTTCTGTACCGAAATGCAACTCAGCAGTTATATATGACCGGTAGTCAATCTATTTTCCACAGGCTGCATGTTTGATTTTTCTTTGAGGGAACAACCACCAAAACATGAGAAATCTCGTTGCCTTATTATTCATCCTTTTCGCCTTTCAATATGCCACAGCGCAGTTAAGCGGTAAAGTAACCGGCACCGATGGCAACCCCATCCCCTACGCTGTTATTAGCTTATTGCACAATAAAGATGGTTCGGTTGTCCGTTCAACCGTAACAAATGAGCAGGGAGTATTTCAGATGGAAGTAACAGGGACAGGCTCTTATTTATTAAAGATCAGCAGCATAGGTTTTACCACCCAAACCTCCGTCACTTTTATGCTTACCACTGGCAATCAATCTAAAAATTTCGGAACGATTACACTACAGCCAACTTCACGGCAATTATCAGATGTGGTGATCCGAGCCAATAAACCAGTTATTACTCAGCAAAGCAGTGGCATGGTGGTTAATGTGCAAAACAGCGTATTAACCAAAGGTAGTTCGGTATTGGAAGTATTGGAACGCTCTCCCGGAGTAACTTTAGATCCTCGTAACAATAGTCTATCCCTAAATGGCAAAAGCGGCGTTATGGTGATGCTGGATGGCAAACTGATCCGTTTGCCAATGCAAGAGGTGGTAAGCCTGTTAAATGGCATGAGCGCTGATAATATCGCCAATATAGAGTTACTAAATACACCACTGGCCAAATACGATGCTGATGGCAGCGCGGGCCTGATCAATATCGTCACCAAAAAAAACAAGAAGCCCGGCACAAATGGTTCATATACGTTGACAGGCGGTTATGGCAAAGGCGAAAAGGCATCAGCGGCATTTAACCTAAATCATACAGCCGACAAAACAAACTGGTACGCCAATTATGCTTATACCCACGACAATACTTACGGACAACTACTGGCTACTGGTACTGAAAACGTTGGCGCAATAGGCGGGCCGGTTACCTTTCGTTATTTTGGCGTTAGCAAACCTATAACCAATCAACAGCAGTTAAGTTCAGGTTTTGATACCCGGTTAACACCAAGTCTCACCATTGGCAGCAGTATTGATTATACTTATAACACCGATGAGCAAAACCACAATAATCAGGGTTTTTACCAGCTCAGGCCCGATTCGGTATTGCTGTTCAATTCGGGCATCAAGGGGAATGGCAAAGGGCATGATATGGCAGCTAATATATTTACTGAAAAAGAGATCAATAAAGGAGAAAAGATACGTGCAGACGCGGATTATATTGATTATGCTGACAATGATCTTACCAATGTGCAGAGCTCATTTGTAGATAACCATGGCAATCCCGCAGGTGGGAATGACAGCCTGTATGCACCCATGCAAAGGGATAAATATGTTTCTACAGTGCGGTCAGGTATTTTTCAGCTCGATTACAACAAATCGTTCAACTCAAAAATAAAACTTGAAGCAGGCACTAAAGGGACATATACGCGCAGTTCTGGTACATCCAGTATCGAGAACCTGAAACAAGGCCAATGGGTTAGCAGTTTGAATACATCCAGCGGCCTTATTACCAAAGAAACAATAGGTGCAGCTTATGCTTCACTATCGGCGCAGTTGGATACGGTTACCAGCTTGGTCGTCGGGGCACGATATGAATACTCTGTTAACCGGGCAATCGGCATTAACAGGCAGCTTGGCAAGCTTTTTCCCAATATTGTTATCGACAGAAAACTCAGCAACACTGAAAACCTGCAACTATCCTATTCAGAACGGATCAGCAGGCCTTCGTTCAGTGATCTGGCCTCTTACATCACTTATAACGATCCGGTATCCGTGTTTACCGGTAACCCATACCTGCTTCCTACTATTACCCGGAATTTAAAACTGAATTACAGCAACCATGATTATCTTTTTTCATTGTTATACAGCCGGGATGATAATCCTATAGTGCAGGGGCAAGTAGTAACAGGCCCGTCAAAGCAACTGGTTTATATAGCACCTGAAAATGTAAGCTATCAGAATAACCTTACCCTACAGGCAAATATTCCCGTAAAGGTTAATGATTGGTGGCAAATGAACTATAACTTAACCGGCGGCTGGCGGCAATTTAAAATTGATTATACATTGATACCTGTTGAAAAAAGCTACCTGAGCTATGCCTTCAATTTCACCGAAACTTTTCAATTGCCGCATGCATTAACATTAGAACTATCGGGGTATTACAATTCTATGTCCTATTACGGTGTATCGAAAGTTAATGGACAAGGAATTCTCAATATCGGCATAAAAAAAGATTTAGGCGATCACAAGGGCAGTTTGCAACTAAGCATTGCCGATGTATTGCGCAGTGGCAGTTATCACAGTTATATAGGCGCGCTTACCCGTGATGCGTTTAATTCCAATGTAGCCATTAGTTATCAACCTGAAACGGCTATGATACCTGTTGTCAAACTAAGCTATTCCCGGTCATTTGGCAGCACTTCATCTCAAACAAAAAAAAGGAATGAAAACACTGCAAAGGACGCGCAGGACAGGATAGGCAATTAACCATAATGGTTATTTGTTGTGTAAAATGATATAGATATAAAACTATTATTTAGGATTAATTTTATCTATTTTACAGATTATAAACATCTTAAACACACCTATCTAAATCAATTAATATGAAACCTATCACATTTCCTTCAGTCGTCGCGGCTTTTACAATGCTTTGCCTGTTTAATTCCTGTTCAAATAAAGTAACAACTGTTGCATCGTGGATAAATAAGGAACACATACAGCCCGAACCTTACAAAAGCGTTTTTATAATCGCATTAACTGGAAACCTGCAGGTAAAAACTGCTTTGGAGAATGATCTGGCTGCAGCTGCCGAAGCACGAGGCTTAAAGGCCTTCAAAAGCATCAATGTTATAGGCCCTTTTTCGGGTAAGGAAAGCATCCCATCAAAAGAAGTGATCCAGAAAAAGATAAATGAAATTGGCTGTGAAACCGTAATGACCGTGGCCTTAGTTAGTAAACAATCTGAAACAAGGTATGTGCCGGGCTCGGCTTCGGTAACTGTTTATAATCCATACCTGATGTATCCGTATTATGGCACATTTGGTTCGTATTATGCATACAGTACCATTTATTACGATCCGGGATATTACCAAACAGATAAAACTTATTTTATTGAAAGCAATCTGTACGATACAAAAACCAACCTGCTGATCATGTCTATTCAATCTAAAGCCGTAAATCCTCCAAGTATTGAGCAATCAAGCAAAGCATATACCGCATCATTAGTAGATGAGGTTGAAAAGCTAAGGCCTGCAAAAAAATAGTCTAAAACTAAAATGGGTACTCTTATCAAGTACCCATTTTTTACAGTTCTTATTTCAGCGGCACAGCGGTTACGCCTTCATTGGTGATGTGAACAGGTTTAATAAACCCATCTGCGTCAAAATACATATGATCAATACAGGTTACCCTGTGGTTAGCGTCTGTTTCGGTTAGTGGCCTGCGATGGTAAACAATATACCATTCATCCGTACCCGGAATTTGTATTACAGAGTGATGTCCTGCTCCCGTTGCAATTTTTGGATCCTGCTGCAAAACAACGCCTATGCGCTTAAACGGACCTGTTGGCGCGTCACTTATAGCATAAGCCACACGGTAGTTCGGCCCTCCCCAGCCGCCTTCCGACCACATAAAATAGTATTTCCCCTTCCGTGTAAACATTACCGAGCCCTCCACATAATCCTGCGGAGTTATTGATTTATAGGTAACACCATCATCAAACGGAACAAACCCGGTAAAGTCCTTATTCAATTTTGCGATATTGCAATGCTGCCATCCACCATAAATAATATAGTATTGACCATCTTTATCCTTAAAAATAAACTGATCAATAGGTTGAGCGCCATTATATATTTTACCAATGAGCGGCTTGCCTAAATAATCCTTGAACGGGCCATCTGGTTTATCGGAAACACCTACACCTATGCCCCCTATTTCCTTTTTATCATCATGAATATCATTCGCTCCGAAAAAGAAATAGTATTTGCCGCCCATTTCTGTTACAGCCGGAGCCCACATAGCGCGTTTGGCCCATTTTATAGATGAGGTATCTATAATATCAGGGTGCTTAGTCCAGTGCACCAGGTCTGTTGATGACCATGCATCCATATGCACCTGCTCATCATAAGGAGCAGAATATGTTGGATAGATCCAGTACTGACCTTCAAAGATCTTTGCTTCCGGATCGGCATTCCAGCCTTGTATAACCGGATTGCCCGAATATTCTTTTTTTTGCTGCGCGATGGAATAGTCGCTTATTGCAACAAACGCTAATCCTAATAAAATCGATTTATAAGATAATGGAAACAATTTCATAAAGTAATTCTGTAATGGTACAAAAGCAAATCTAAGATTGATATTCTTAAATCATATTGTATTTTATAATTATCCACGATAAAAAATGCACGTTTGAAGGCCCAAATACAAATCCGTTGTTTCTGTATTTACATTCATTTGTAAAATCAAATAAAATGGTTGCGATCAATTATATATATTTGCCCCGCATTGCTCCCGTAGTTCAACGGATAGAATTATGGTTTCCGGTACCATCGATATGAGTTCGAATCTCGTCGGGAGCACTAAAGGAAATGTCCTTAATCGGGCATTTCCTTTTTTTGTGCGTTTAATAACTTGGACTGTAGCTAATTAAACTACCTTTTTAAAATCTATAAAATAAAGTCAGAATAAAAAAAGTCCTTCGGCTCATCACGGAAAGGACTTCTAATTAACAATTCAAACTGATTTCATTAAAGTAATGAAGAACTATAAAGAACGAAAGAGCATCGTATATATAAGCACGACAGGATAGCTATTTGTAAGCATCCAGTCCGCTATCTAAATATTTAAGGTAATTTACCGGGTCGAAGTCGGCTCCCTGCGGAGTAACTAACGGTTCTTCGGTATCCGGATTAAGCAGCACGTAAAATGGTTGTGAATTTGCCTGGAATTTACTGGTTTGTAAATAGCTCCATTTTTTGCCTATGGTTGTTATTGATCTGCCTTCGGTGGTTACGGTTTGCTCATTAGCGGCCAACTCTGTTTTATCATCCACATACAATTGTACCAACACATAATCATGGGTTATTTTTTGATACACCTGTTTATCGGGCCATACATTAGCTTCCATTTTGCGGCAGTTTACACAGGCATGGCCCGTAAAATCTATCATGAGCGGCTTATGAACCTTTTTTGCATAGGCTAAAGCTTCGGCATAATCAAAAAAGGGGTTAAAACCCTTAGGCTTATCGAATAAAGCGGCATACTTATGTGGTGTATTATCCTCCGGGTTATTAACAGGTGCAGTTGTATTCCCACCCGGCGAATAAAGGTCGAAGTCCTGGGTTGATTGAGGCGGCAAAAACGCGCTGATCGATTTCAATGGCGCTCCCCATAAACCTGGCACCATGTACATAGTGAATGACAGCACAATAATGGCGAGAAACAATCTTGGGACTGAAACAAATGGCAACGGACTATCATGCGAGAATGTAAGCTTGCCCAAAAGGTAAAAGCCCATCAAAGCGAAGATCACGATCCATAATACCAGGAAAACCTCCCTGTCGAACCAATGCCAGTGGTAAGCCAGATCTACATTTGAGAGGAATTTTAATGCCAAAGCTAACTCCAGGAAACCCAATACAACCTTTACACTATTTAACCAGCCACCAGATTTTGGTAACGATTTAAGCAAACTGGGGAACAAAGCAAATAAAACAAACGGGATAGCCAATGCCAATGCAAAACCCAGCATACCAATGGCTGGCCCTAAAAGCGCCCCGGTTGTTGCTGCCTGTACCAATAGAGTGCCGATGATAGGCCCTGTACAACTGAATGAAACCAATGATAAGGTTGCCGCCATAAAGAATAAACCGGCTAAACCTCCTTTATCAGAATTCTGATCCATTTTGTTTACCCATGAACTGGGCAGTGTGATTTCGAATGCACCTAAAAAGGAAGCCGCGAAAACCACAATTAATAGGAAAAAGCCGAAATTAAAGATCCCGTTGGTCGATAGGTTATTTAGCGCGTCGGGGCCAAAAACTATGGTAACCAGCAAGCCCATTATTACATAAATAGCAATGATGCTTATGCCATAAATAGCAGCCTTAAATACAGGACTACCCCTTTTATCGCCCGACTTTGTAAAGTAACTTACGGTTAGTGGCAGCATGGGGAAAATACAGGGCATCAGCAAAGCGGCGAAACCACCTGCTATCCCCGCCAGGAATATGGCCCATAATGTTCGCTTCTCTTGCTGTTTAACAACCACTTTGGTCAATTTCTTTTCAGCAGGTTTTATAACGGCTTTATTGGCTGGCGCAGGTGTTGAGTTGGCGCTTACGGCGGGTGCATCGCTAAACTGTACACCTGCCGTTGATGCCGTATCCTGAGCCTGTAAATGCCCGCATACCAATATTAAACAACATAGCAGCATAACACTTATGCCATATTTTTTAACTGATCTGTATATATCTATTTTATCCATTACTGCTATTGTTAGGGCAAAGGCGTGGTCATGAATACCTTACGGTAAGCTTTAATTCTCTTGTATTTGTGTTTTTTATTTTACAGGAATGCTAAACTCTACATCATCAGGCGGCAGGCATTGATGATCGTTACAGGTCATGTATTCAAGTGTACCTTTTACTGTTGCCTGCCCTGCTTTAAGCTTTATTTTTTGCTGAAAGATAACCTCGTGCTCAAAAAAGCTTACATCCATTTTAAATACTTTTTCGTTACGGGTAATTGGCGTAGGCTCAATTGTTTTGCCAATAAGGATGTATTCAGATGATACAGGGAAAGTGATGGTTGTTTTTACCGGGCCACCATCTTTTACAGTTTGAGAATATACATGCCAGCCATCGTCAATAGTAGCTTTTATAAAAACAACGGCTTCATTGTCATTCAGTTTCTTTGCGCCGTAGCTCCAGTGTACGGGCGTAAGTACTTGTGCTTTTGCGGTTACAGCAAATACAAATAGTATTACTGTAGCTGTGATCAATTTTTTCATGTGATGTTATTATTTGGTTGAGTTTGTTTTTATTAAAAAGTAGCTTCAGGTAAACGGCATATAGGGTCATAACCTGTAAAAATGGTATCGGTAGAAACATAACCTTCCTTTACAGGTTCATCCTTCACTAGGTCAGTACTCAGGTATTTTTTATTGCTATCGCACAACAGGGTAACAACTACGGCATCAATGCCCATTTTTTCTTTTAGTTTTATAGCACCAATCACGTTAGCTCCTGATGAGATCCCCACCGCCAGGCCTAATTGACTTGATAATTTCTGCGCCATAATGATCGCGTCGCCATCACCTGCCTGTACCACTTCATCCAGTTCGTCCAGTTTCACAATAGCGGGTATAAATTCATCTGAGATACCTTGTATCCGGTGGCTACCTACTTTATACCCGGTGGTTAGCGTTGGGCTTTCAGCTGGCTCAAGCGGATGGATCTTAATAGCCGGGTTCATCGCTTTTAAATATTTACCAGTACCCATTACAGTACCGCCAGTACCCACCCCCGCTACAAATGCATCGGGCTTTTTGTCTACGCTTTGTAATTGCGCCCATATCTCGGGGCCGGTGGTCATTTCATGTGCTTCAGCATTATAAATATTCTCAAACTGGCGAGGTAAAAAATATTTGTCTGATAGTTGTTCTAAACGTTCGGCCAAAGCTATGCTACCTTTAAAACCGCCTTCGGCTTTACTTACGGTATGAATTTTTGCACCCAGGCTTTTAATAATATCTATACGTTCCTTACTTAACCAATCAGGCATCATAATAATAACCTCGTGGCCCAATGCTTTGCCTATGGCTGAAAACGATATACCCGTATTACCGCTTGTAGCCTCTACAATTACGTTTGTTGGTTTTATTTTACACTCCTTGTAAGCACGGTATAAAATATATAAGGCCATCCTGTCCTTCACACTGCCTGTTAAATTATAATGCTCGCACTTAACATAAATATTGCCTGGTTTACCTTTATAAGTATATTGTAACTCCAGCATTGGGGTGTTCCCTATCAAATGCCACAGGTGCTTAAATTTATTTTCCAGATCAGTGTTAAGGCACTGCGATGCTCCCTTTTCTTCCGCTACCATTCTATAGTTATTATAGTATAAAAGTCAGCATATCCTACATTTATTACAACACTTTGCTAAAAAACCATAAATTTTATGCTTTATTCTAATAATAGTATAACTATTTTCAGCTTTGACATATCTTTATACCTATCATTGCATCTTTTTACATCATGACACATTAAAATATGGCAGACACTAATTTAGACCCGACTGATATTGGCATTTTAAAGCTCTTGCAAAAGGACGCCTCGTTAACCAACAAAGAGATCTCGGCCAAGCTCCATAAATCTATTGCAACCATTCATGAGCGGGTGCGACGGCTTAATGAAAATGGGTATATCAAACGTATTGTAGCTATCCTCGACCGCAAAAAAATCAATAAAGGCCTGCTGGCATTTAGCCAGGTACAATTAAATGACCATACGGCAGAAACATTATCGGGCTTTGAAAACGAGGTAGCCAAGTTCCCCGAAGTAATGGAATGTTTCCAAATGACGGGCACCTTTGATTTTATACTGCGCATAGCCACAAGCGACATGGACGCCTATCACGATTTCTACCGAAATAAATTAGCCACCTTGCCTAACATAACCACCGTACAAAGCTTCTTCGTGCTGTCCGAAACTAAGAGCGATACTGCTTATCCGCTGTAAGACCTTGCCACTGCCCTGTACAATTTGCAGTTCGGCATTAATTGCCTGCAACCAACACTGCCTTATTTAAAAAATCAAATACGGCAACAGCAGGTATTGCCAGGCAACTCGCCCTGCTGAAGCGCGCGATATTGATCCCGTAAAAATTCCCGTTCAGATCAAACACAGGACCGCCGCAGCTCTCCGGTTTCAAAATAGCATCGTGTGTAAATACGGCGTTAAAACCATCCCTTCTACCGCTTTTACCACCTGCAAACATTTCTGCCGGATGGTTAAAATGCCTTTGAGGCAGGGTATCCAGCATAATACTTTTGGTCAGGCTGCTGTCTCCTCTTTTTATTTGCAGTTTGATCGTATCGCCGGGCCAAAAGCGGCTAAGCTCTTTAGCGTAGTCATCAAAACTTTGTGGATCATTACCGTTAATGCTTGCTATCTCGTCGCCAATCTTTATTTGATAGACACTTTTGTTAAGGTTAGGAAAAACATATGATACCTTTAGCGGTGCATTTCTGCCTTTAAATCCAACTCCTAAAAAACCCATGCTCGACATTTTTCTTAACGGGAAAACCGGGCTTCCTGAAATGCTGATCGTACCTATTGTATCCTGCCGGGGCGATACAAGAAATATACCCGCATTTACTATTTCCCGGCTCGCTTCCGTTAGCTGCTTATAACTGATGCCGCCTTTTAGCGCTTCACCCGGCTCAAGTAATACCAGATCATCTTCTTTATTGCGAGCGATTACCCTTGCTGCTACTTTATGATGATCCGCACAAATTATTTCGGGTTGATCCCCTACCATTGAGTTCTTACTAACAATTAAGTACTGACCAATACCCTGGCGTAGCTTAACATCACGAAAAGAAAACAGCGTTCCATTTATCCTTTGTGATTTGCCTTGTACACTGCTGACAACAATCAGGCAGGTATTTTTGAACTTTGTGGCTGCTGCACTAAATCCCTTATTATTTACCAGCCCAGGTAACGACATAATACTCGCTGCCAGCGGATCAGCCGGAACAACATCTTCCCGATCAGGGTAAGCGGTATAAACTTTAGGTATCTTTAATGCTGTAGCATATTTTTCATACAGGTCGACAGGTACATCATAGTTGTCTTCTTCCGGTATTTCAATAGCACTGTGCAAACCAATTACCCGGCCTAAGTAATCAAACAAAGGGCCGCCGGAATCACCAGGCTCCATTAAACAGGTTGATTTTATAAACCCTCTTTCATTCTTTACATTGGAGATATATCCAAACCGTAAAATGGGCTTCGACTGTCCGAGGCTTTCAGGATAGGCTACACTGATACAAGGCTCATTTATTTTAAGTGATGCAGAACTACCGGTAATTGCAAAAGGCCAATTACCCGGACTAATGATCTTTATCATAGCCACATCGGGTATAGTCTTGTCGTTTGCCAGTTCTATTTTACCGAGGCCTGTTGCCAGGCATGTTTTCCCATCCGGAAAACTCACCCTATAAACCACACCCGGTGAGGTAACATGTGCGGCTGTATAAATATAACCATCTTTACTAACCACAACACCGCTAAATACGCCACCTGCCTGTTGCCGGGCAACGGTATCATACGCGTATAGTTGTACGCAGGCAGTGTATGCTTTTTGATAGGCAATGCCGATAGTCTGCTCCAGCTTATTATTATCTACTTTTTGTGCATAGGTATTACCGGTTATTATGCAACCAAGGATTAGTATAACCCCAGAAATATGTTTCTTCATTACAATTTAGCGCTGCTCATTATAAACTTCAAACTCAGCTATTGATGGTTGATGATCGGCAGCATCAATGGTTATCCTTGCCTTGGTGCCCTTAACCCTGTCGAAACGATGGATCTTGATCCTGTTAGTGTTATCGCCTTTAAAGATCGGTTTCCATTGTCCATTCTGATAATATTCAAGGGTATAACTTTTGATGTTAGGCTTTTCTTCAGCAATTACTATCGCGTTAAATGATTCTTCTTTCTTGAAATCTATCTCGTACCATGCACCTTTATTAATAGTGGGGTTAGATACCCACGATGAACCAAAGTCGTCATCATTAGCAAAGTCCATGATAGCCGAGTCATCACTCCAGCTGGAATTTGCGGGTTGATTTTTAGCCAGGTTGTGCGATATGATAGGTGCTTCCATTTGCGGCAGCTGTATTTTAGTGCCATCATTATGCCATAACTCCCCTATCTTTTTTAAGGCCGCCAAAGCGTTATCATCCATTAAGCCGTCACGATTTGGCGCTACGTTTAATATAAAGTTGCAATTTTCCTTATTTAGCGGGATCAGTGTTTCATTAACCAATTTAACCGGATCCTTTACAGGTGTTGTTGGATGGCTGGTTTCCCAAAACCAGTTTTGCTGTAACGGCAAACAGGCTATAGATGGCAGGCGGTTTTCTTTATTTGAAATACGCTGCCCTGCTCCCATTTCATAGGTTTTAATATCTGAATAGTATAATGCTTCCTGCGGATATTTGGCACCGTTCAGATCCATCAGCAGACAATTAGGCTGTAAGGATTTTACCAAATGATAGATATCCTCAAAGGGTACATCATCATATGATATCCTTGACCATGGCGCATCCCAACCGTCAATGATCAACGCCTGTATCGGGCCATAATGGGTAAGTAACTCTGTTAACTGTGCCTTTATCATTTTAATATGCTCAGGCGTTATGCAGTTTGGCCTCAGGTGATGATGAGTATCCAGAATAGAATAATATAGAAACACCTTCAACCCGTTCTTGCGGAAAGCATCGGTAAACTCTTTAACCACATCCCTTTTTAGCGGACTGTTCATTACATTATAATTTGTGGTTTTGGTATCCCAGATACAAAAGCCGCTGTGGTGCTTGGTGGTAATACAGCCGTAACTCATATTGGCAGATTTTGCCGCCTTTGCCCACTGGTCACAATTGAGTTTTGTAGGATTAAACACTGAAGGCGACAGTTCCGGATCCGGCCAGTCCTGGTTAGCATAAGTAGCTATATTGAAATGGATAAACATCCCAAAACGCAGGTCAACAAAATCCTGCTGTAATTGTGCCAGCGTTTTTACAGGCTGATTATTCGATTGCGCTTTTAAAAGGAAAGGAATAATGCATAAAAGCATTATTCCTGTTATTTTTTTAATATTATTCATTTTATATTTTTAGTTCTCGCCCACACAAATTCATCAATTTTTAAATAGTTCCGCCAATTTCGCGTTTAGCGGCGCGCCCTGTATATCAGTATTGGCTATGATCTTACCATCGCGGCCGACCAAAAAGAAAGAAGGCACTCCACCTATTCCATATGATTTTACAGCCTCGCTCCGGTAACCTTTCAGGTCGGAAACCTGCAGCCAGGTAAGCCCGTCATCATTAATTGCCTTTAACCAACTCTTTTTATCAGTATCCAATGATACGGAAATGATCTCAAATCCTTTGTCTTTATACAATTGATATTGTGTTTTAAGGTTAGGGCTTTCTGCACGGCAGGGTTCGCACCAGCTTGCCCAAAAATCTATCAGTACTATCTTGCCTTTAAGGTCTGCCAGTGAGATAGGTTTGCCTTCCGCATTATTCAGGGTAAATAATGGTGCCGGGTCGCCTACGCCTATTTCCTTAGCAGCCTTTATGCGCTTTGCAAGGTCTTTACCCGGGCCAGTTATGCGCCATTTTTCATCAATCGAGTTATAAATCGGTTCAACCTCAGCTACATTCAATTTTGATCCTGCCGATTCTGTTAATGCTACTATAGCATAAAATGAATGGGGATTATCCTTTGCAAACTGTATCTGGGCTGCGGTACGGTCCTTTATTTTTTTACGGAACCATGCATCAATCGGCTTAATAAAATTGGTATCTTTTTGCTGTTCCGCTGTTCCACTGCTAAACCGGCCATTGGCTATCCTGTCTATCTCCATAATGGAGCCACCAATAGTTTTATTATAGGCTTGTTGCTCGTCATAAACTTTTGAACCTGTAACCTTAGCATTTATCAGGGAATCATTTGAAGTGATGGTCATATGCTCATTTGCAAAATAAATGTAGATGTTATCATTGCCTTTGAAAACAGACATCTGTTTGCCTTCGCCGGTATGGTCTAATGATAGCCTTGCCGTTGAAATATCATCTGCATGCCCCGAAAAACTAAAAGTACCGTTCACCAATGTCGCAGAATCCGTATGCCCGGGGCCATTGTCTGTATAATCCAGGTGGACCTTTACCGGGGCATTCAGGTTGCCTATCTTACCGGTTATCGTAAAATTGTTTTGTGCCGAAGCAAAAAATGGAAGGAATGCTGAAAGTATTATTAGCTTAATTTTCATTTCTTATTATTTGAGTGTTGTTAATTTTAAATTATGTATATTATGCCATAACGCATAATGATATAGGGAAAACCAGGATTTATGGCCCCGATTCCCCCTAATTATTCAGGTTTAGGTTAATAAGGATATTTCACACCGGGATAATCGATCTGCGCTTGTTTAAGCTGTGCTTCGGCCGTCGCATCCCAGGCTTGCCCGAAAGCTATTTTAGCCTGAGCAGTTAGGTTTGCTCCTGCTGCACCGCTGTAGAAATGTACAAACTCACCCAAGTTCAAGTTGGCGGATCTGTTGTGATCTATGTTATCAGATTGCTCTTTAAAATATTTGGCTAACAGTGCGCCCTTGCCATATTTTGTATAAATAGGATAAAACCAATCGTGGAAAAAATCCACACCCGGATAGTTTTCATTCTGGGTAGCACTATCGTCATCTGTTGATGTCCATTGTGCATTAGCCAATTGATTAAAAACAGATGCGGCTTCATCCTGTCTTCCAATATTCATCAATACATCATAAATAAATATTTCCGCAAATTTACTGTCGCCCCAAATACCTGCATTAAGGTCATGAGTCATCCCGTAGGATGAACTGGCCACTATATGCCCTATCTCGTGCAAAGGGATCCTTATCGCATCCCCGGTAGGGCTTCCCCACGTATAATTACTGAGTCCGCAATCAATGGTATTCCGGTAATCGTGGCTCGGATCATAATAAGGAGCAGGGTGACCGCCGCCATATGTAGCTTCATCTGCATCCGCATCAGGCGGAATGCCATGCATAACAAAGTATAACCTAGTTGAATCGCCGTACGGGCCATATGTTTTTTTCACGTACTTCCATGCATTACCTATCTGCGCCTGATCCCACTGAATATAAGGATCCATACCATCGTCATGATAAACGGCTATCTGGTTATCATAATAAGTAACCGATAACAACTTTGTATGTGCAAACCAGTGTTCCTGCCACGTTGCCGGAGGCTGCCCAACAATAGTATCTTTTGCAACACCCGGCTTTACGCCTTTTTTACTACATGAAACAAATAACCCCAGCATCAGCAATACGGGTATAAGTTTAAGGTTTCTGATCAGTTTCATAATTTTAAATAATTTTTAAGTATTTATATTAAATTTTTGAGTCATCATATTAAATTTCAGGCAAGGGAATAGCCAGGGGAGCCAATTGGTGGCTCCCCGACTAATCAAACTAACTATAAACAAATTTTAGCCTTTACTGGCTAACCATATCAACCGGTGTACCCGGTATACCTGTTATGGTTTGAGCTGTAATTATACTGCCGGTTGCACCTACACTAACATCAAGAAAGTATATACTGCCATCTACACCTACAGTTAGCGTATTACCATCACCGCTTAACTGAAGCATGGTAATTTTTGATCCCCCAAAATCAGCAGTTAATTGCGTTAGTTTCTGGTTGATCGGGTTGTAACTGTACACTTTATCGTTCGAACTAAAATAAAACTCATCAACCTGTGATTTTTGCCACTTAGTATCCGGCTGCACCAATGAAGCCCCTGCAAACACGCGTTTATAAATTGGAAGCAAGGTGCGGTTACTGTAATCATCCATAGTTAATGTAAACGAATACTCGTAAATAGTCCCCTGGTCGCTTTCCAAAAACGCGTAAGATGTGCCTGATTCCGCCTGCATAAACAGCAGGTTATGTATTCCTGTTGCGGTTGGGTCAAATGCGCTGCCGTTTACCTGGTAATCGCTGCCATTATAGTCTCCCGCACCATCAAATGATATAAAAGCCCCTGCTTTTGTATCGTAACCAAAAAAGAAATTAGGTGTTTGGGTGAAGAACGGCGACATGGTATAATTACCCGGCTGCGGGTTACCATATTTTCCGTAATCGGGAGCAAAAGGCGCGGTGGTTGTTATTCCAAGATAAAGCTTGTTATTAATTACACCGTTGGCGGTACCTATATAACCTCTCGGATCTACCTGCAGATTATTGATTGTTATCACTGCTGGCGGACTTAAAAACTGCTGCGAAAAATCACTCACCTTCATCATTGTGCTGGCATCAATCATTACGCTGCTTTTGGTTGGATCGTTGCACATTATCCAGTATTGCTGAACACCAGTACTGCCGGTATATGCTGGAAATGGTTTTGCGTATAGCTGAACAGGATTTGCCGGTAACGTTTCACCATTCAAAGTAGTGTACAAATCGCTGAGCACAGTTTTAGCAGCGTTTGGCTTTACGAAAGAAAGTTTGGTAACACCATTCTGAACGCTCAGCACTGTTCTGCCCGTTGAAAATTGGGTTATACCATTAATTTTGAAAGTATAAAAGTATTTAACACCAGTTGCTTTAACCGTTATGGTTAATTTGGCATTACGTACTGCAGGTGCCAGGTTATAAACAATGGCCAGCGGGAAACCTGTATAAGTTTCACTGGTTAATTGTTCGGGTATATCAATTTCCCAGGTATAGGTCAAATCCTTTAACGGATCACCACCTGTAAAAACAACATAAGGCTTAATTATCAGGCTATCCCCTTCAATAGCGGGGAAAGTTTGATCCTGTACCCCGATGGCATCGGCTACAGGAAGCGTTTTATAGGTGTAGTTACCTAAATCTTTTTTACACCCATAAACAGAGATGATAAAAAGCAGAAATATAAATATTTTGTTGATTTTCATGATTTCAATTTTACAGATGAATTAGTTTGTTGTAACCTGGTTGCCATTTTCGTCAATAAAAAGATACTTGTTTACCGATGGAAAATATTGCAGGTGAAACTTCTTAGCGGGATCAATCGTGCTGTAAAAGTCATAATCACCGGTTCCATCATTGCGGGGCGTTAATACATAGCCCTTAGTAGGGTTTTGACTAACCCAGGTAAATGGATCGGCTAAAAAATTATCGAAATTACTGATGAAATATAAAGCCGCAGGTATAATCTCGTAAGCTGTCGGGTTGCCCGTTACCATTCCCAGGTCAATAGTGCCCGATGAAATTAAGAACAACTGGTGCTTTGTTCTGCTATAGTCACCTAATTCACCCTGCCAATCGGGCCACCATGCCGGTTCTTCCAACCTGTTAGAGAATAAGATCTTTTTGGTGCGGATAGATTCATTAAACAATGACGCAAAATCTGTTCCGCCTGAAACACGGACAGTTAGTACAACCGACTTGTTGACCAATGTTGTATCCGTGCCTTTAATAATTACAGGGATATGCACAACTCCTGAATCAGCGGGCATGGTATAAGATGATTTCAGGGGCTCATAATCAACTGTTGCAATAGCTGTGGTAGAATCGGGCACTACCGACATTTGAAAATGGCGGTCATGATTCACCCTGTTGCCACTAATTATAACCGGTACCCATATGGTATCCTGCGCTTGGCTTACATGCAGGGCAAATGAATAACTAAGGGTATCTTTTACCGTATAGTCCAGGTAAACATTGTCCTGAGAATTATAGAGTAATTCTTTATCTTTTTTACAACCGAACATGGCCGAGCAAAAAAGAAGAATAAAAAATATGTTTCTTTTCATGGTCTTATTATTAATTGTTTCGGTATTCTAACTCGTTAATCGGCAGCGGGAAAACATATATCTGATCAGATGCCGGCTTGCTGTAAGTATCTGATACAGGCACAGCAAGGTTTAGCCTTTTATACATATAAAAGATCTGGCTTTCCCCATAAAATTCCTTCCTGGCATCTTTAACCAGCAGGTTAATAAATGTTGCTTTATCTGCAACGCTATCTACTGTGCTACCTATACCACGCTTAGCCCTTAGTGTGTTATAATAAAAAAGCGCATGTACCGGATCCGTATCGTAAACCGCTTCTGCAGCTATGTAATACATTTCGCTGTAGCGCATAGCCGGAGCTGTTAATGGGTACAGGTTAACTACCGGTGTAGTATTTTCAATATATTTTTGTAAAACCGCACGCTGTATCGAATTTCCGCCTGATGTGGAAGCAGTTGCAACAAACCATTGTTTATACCGCCAGTCGTCGGCACCGTCCTGTGCTGTTTCATAAATATCATTTATCTGGTCGGTTGTGGCACTGTATATTGGTGGGGTTGCAATAAATAAAGCGGTTAATTCCGCATTTATAGCTGTATTATCAATATACCAGCCGGTAATAATTTCCTGGTAAAATATGCGGTCCTTAGCAGTAATATCTTTTGAAAAGAAAGCATCTTCGCTTGTCCAGGGGAATTTACTGGCATCAATAACAATACGCGCGCTATTATAGGCATCTACATTATCACCTTTGTATAGGTATACACGTGCAAGTTCGCCGCAAGCGGTGTAATAATTCATGCGGTTACGCCTGTTCTGATAAAACAGATCGGTGTTTGAGGTTTCATTACCTGTAGTACCCGGATACCCAATTGAGTACGAAGATGAAACAATAGGATCGGAAGCATGCAGTAAAGGAGCTGCCTGTTTAAGATCGCTTATACAGCTATCAAGCGCCACCGAAACCGTAGAAAAAGGTGTACTATTAACGCTGACAACGGTTACATAAGGGATAGCCTTTGCGCTGGGGTTGCTTTTGTATGATGGCGCAAACATGCGCAGCAGATCAAAATGGATATAAGCCCTTAAAGTTAATGCCTCGCCCTTTATCAGTTGGTAATCGTTGCCTGTAAACAAGCTCTTCTTACTATCAATTGCAGCAAGTATATAATTGCAATTCGCGATAGCGCGGTAACCTGTATTCCATATGTCAGTAGTGGTAGCTACAAATGATGGCTGGGTAAAATCAAAATTAGCGATAGCCTGTGAAGTAATATCTGATGGAAACTGGTAATTTTGAGCCAAAACGTCAAGACTACCAAAAGTTAAGTTGCCGCCATACAGGTCTGTTGATGCGCAAAGTGTGTAAACACCATTTAACGCTTCCCTAAAGCCTTCGGCTGAACTAAATAGCTGTGTTTCATCAACTTCAGACTGGGGCTTTACATCAAGATACTTTTTGCATGATGATAAAGCCATTAGCCCCACAATTATTAATATATATTTCTTCATTTTTTTATTTATTAAAAAGTGGCCAATAAACTACATGTTAAGCTGCGCGCGTAAGGTGAATCAATTCCGCGTTCCTGCTGGATGCTCGCTGCAGTGAAAATGTCATTAGCTGTTAGGGTAAATCTTAATGTTTGCATACCCAGTTTTTTCGCAAGCTTTTTCGCTAACTCATAGGATACATTGATCGATTCCAGATCGATCTCATTATCCTTTTGCACAAAGCGCGATGTTGGGTAAGTAATGCCCAGGTCCTGTATGTTTTTGTAAAGGGTAACATCGCCTGGTTTTTCCCAGCGGTCGGCCAAAGCACGGGCGTCCACATTATAGCGTGGGTCAGCATCTTCAACCCTATCAACCAGTGTCTGGTTGTAATAATCGCCGCCAAATCTGTAATGAAACAGGAAACCAAAATAAAAGCGTTTATAGGTAATGTTACTGCCGAAAGTACCTTCGCCTTTTGCTTCCTGGTCGCCTATTGGTTGCTGGTCGTTAACATCGTAAGTAAATGTCAAGGTTCCGTTCTTTTTTACAAAGATCTCCTTGCCTGTTTCCGGATCAATACCTTCTGATTTCACTCCATAAATGGTGTAAATAGACTGCCCTTCGGCATAATGAAGCAGCGGTGCAGATTGTGTAGTATTTAAACTGCTGGTTTGATAAGCATCAACACTTGCATTATATGCCTTTAAAGCATCGGCAATATGGGTAACTGCGTTTTTGTTATGAGCGAAATTTGCTACAACGTTAACGTTCCAGTTTGAGTTTTTAAAAGCATTATAGGTCAAATAAACTTCCTCGCCTACATCCTTCATGTCACCAAGATTGGCTTCATAGG
The DNA here is from genome assembly GCA_026225055.1 of Mucilaginibacter xinganensis. GTDB lineage: Bacteria > Bacteroidota > Bacteroidia > Sphingobacteriales > Sphingobacteriaceae > Mucilaginibacter > Mucilaginibacter xinganensis_A. The sequence continues at coordinate 26,299 of JAMFSA010000180.1, forward strand.
TATTGTAGCCGGTTGATGGCACGGTGTTAATTGCTGTAAGCTCGCCTTTGGTAAGTTTATAATAATAATGAGGGTTAATAACCAGTTTATCATTAAATAATCCTAACTCAAGGGCCAGGTCGTAGTTGGTTGTACGTTGCCATTGCAAGTCGGGGTTTCCGTAACCATCAACTGTTGCGCCTACACCTGTTGAATACCAGTTAGAGGTTTGGTAAGAGTAAATTGTTTTTGCCTGGTTAGGCGGAAAATCTACCGATCCGGTTAAACCTGTAGTTGCGGTCAGCTTAAATCTTGAAATAGCCGCGAAGCTTTCTTTCATAAAATCTTCCTTGTGCATGTTCCAACCTATACCTGTTGACCAAGCCGGTGCGAAACGTTTATTATCACCATAAACTGAAGATCCGTTAAGATTGAAAGTAGCATCCAGCAAATATTTGTTCTTATACGAATAATTGCCAGTTATGAAATTACTGATAGATCGTGTTGTAGACACATCACCAGTGGGCGCCGTATTAAGCTCATAAGTTCTGGCAAAAGCTATATTGGTAAATGTGGCGTTTGAAAAACCCTGTGCTTCAAAAGATTTGTAATCTTCGGTATAGTTGGTTACCTCGCTGGCCAATGCCAGGTTTATAGAGTGATCTCCTATCTGCTTGTAATAATTTAATTGTACCCGCCCGTCATACTGAATAATGTCATCATTTGCGTAAGTATAACTTCCCCGGTTTTGGATCTGATCAGCAGGGCCATAATAAAACTGATCGCTCGTTGGCGAAATAAACACATCTGATGTGCCTTTATGATCGGTAAGGCTCACCTGCCCCTGTAAACGCAATGCCGGGGTAATGTGCCAATCCAGCGAAAGATTATCTAAAAGCTCCAGGTAGGCCGACTTACTAAAATTACCAACTTGAGCTTCATATAAAGGGTTCAATACATTTTCATATACGTATTGAGCACTACCATCTTGATGTGTATCAATTTGCCAGTTGGCCAGTTCCCTTAGTGAATTACCGTTTGCATCAGTTAAACGGTAATAAGGGTTCATGGCAACATAACTGGAAAAACTGCCATAGGGTGAGTTTGTGCTTTGCTCCTGCGTAATTTGCAGATCATTTCTGAATAAAAGTTTTTTGGTAGGATTGTAATAAAAGGTCATACCGCCGCTGTAATCATTACGGGCAGCGCCTTTCATTACACCCGGATTAGTTTGAAAACGACCGTAAACATCATAACGAAAAGTGCTATCGCCGCCTTGCGCATCTAAGGTCTGGCGCAGGCCATAGGCGTTTTGTAGAGGCTGGGATAACCAATAGGTATTTACACCGCTTACTACATTTTTTAATATCTCGTTATATTGAATGTCCAGGTCATCCTGGCTGGTAGTGGTATTAATACCAGTGGTATATAAACCGGCCAGTTTTTCATATTGCAGTTTTTGAGCAGCATTTAACACATGATATGATGAAAGATCAGGCGCGCTGACAGTAAAATCATTAGTATAGGTAAGCTGTAATTTACCCGGCTTTGGCGCTTTTGTGGTAACAACAATAACACCATTTGCCGCCCTTGAACCGTAAACCGCGGTAGCAGCAGCATCTTTTAATATAGTTACGCTGGCTATACGGTTTATGTCAAGATCCACTATTTGTTCCAGTGAGGAAGGGAACCCATCCAAAATAAATGCCGGCATGTTATATGAACTTGAAAGGTTATTACGATCGACAATTGACCCATCAACTGACGGTAGCGAGGTTGAACCCCTTACCGTAATTTTTGGCAGTGCGTTGGGATCTGACCCGGTTAGGTTATTATCACCGATACGAAAAGACGGATCAAAAGAAGCGATAGCCTTTATAACATCCACAGGATTGTTCTTTTTAAGATCGTCACCTGAAATGGTTACCGCGCTACCTGTATAGTTAGATTTTTTTATAGTTTGATAACCTGTAACAACCATTTCACTCATGGCGTTAACCAGCAATTCTAATTTTATGGTAAGCGGTTTTGAGTTATTTAGTTTAACCTCTTTGGGTTTATAACCAATAAAAGTAAATACCACTACATCTCCGGGCTGAACATTCACCTGGAACTCGCCTTTAGTATTGGTGGTACCTATAACTACGGTTTTGTCGGTTTTTAAATAGATATTTACCCCGGCCATAGGTGCCTGTGTTTTATCATCTATTACCGTACCCTTTGCCTCAATTATTGTTTTATCACTTACATTATCGGGCACAGGAGCATCCGTTTTGGTTTCGGGTACTATTTGCTGTATAACAATGGTTTTATCAATTATTGTATAATTAAGCTTGAGCCCCTTTAAACAATAATCAAGCGCATCTTTAAGCGATACATTCTTTAAATCTACATCAAGGGTTTGCTTTGTTGTATTTACTTTCTCGGTATAAAAGAAAGTATAACCAGTTTGGCTCTTAATATCTTTAAAAATAGTTTCCAGGGTGGCGTTATGCCTGGTAATAGAAATACTCTGTGAGTAGCTGGCAGCAGACAAGTGCAATGTGCCAATTAAAATCAGGATAGCGGTGAATTTCATCACTATAAGGAATTTGTACTTTACCGGCCCAATACTGCATAGAGGGTTGTAAAGAAATTTAAATTTCATATTTTTGAAGAAGATAGGGTTAATAAATAACGGCAGGGTGTCATAAACTACTGCTGTTGACCTTTTTTTAGAAGCTGGAAGTGGTGAGACACTTTCGGCTTTTTTTGATCGGGGGGAATTTAATTTATTGTAGTTTTATTTTCATTCAGTTGGGTTTGAGCGTGAATAATTCAATTAATTAGTTAGTTTATCTTTTATTTGGCCGAAACCGTAACAGTTTTTCCTTCTACCTCAAAATGAACATTGTTTAACTCGAGTATCTTAAACACATCTGAGAGGTTACTCGACCTGGATATCTCCCCAATAAATTTTTCGTTGGGCAAATTATCCACATATACAATTTTAACATCATACCACCTGGCAACCTGCCTCATGATCGACTTGAGATCATCATTCTGAAAAGAAAACAATCCGTCTTTCCAGGCTGTTTCTTTGTCCACATCTACAGCATGTTTTGAAACTTCACTCTCACCTACCCTGTTTACTACAGCTTGCTGCCCCGGTATTATTGATATGGATGCAGAACCAGATGAAACCTTTACAGCGCCTTCAAGCAACGTTGTTTTTATTGAGGCCTCATCCTGATAGGAATTAATATTAAAGTGAGTACCTAATACCTCAACCGTTTGATTGGCCGATTTAACCCTAAAAGGCATTTTTTTATTTTTTGCCACTTCAAAATATGCCTCCCCTGTAAGCTGTACCAAACGCTCCGTACCATGAAAAGCAGCCGGGTAGGTTAAAGACGATGCCGCATTTAGCATTACTTTAGTACCATCGGGCAACACAAGGCTATATTGGCCGCCGTTTGGAGTGCTTATGGTATTTTGCAATTGATAAGCCAACTGTTGGTTATCCGTTGTGGCGTTGCCACTGCCTGTTGTATAAACAATTTGATTACCTGTCGTTTTGGTAATGCTGATATTTGATTGGTTAGCTATTTGTCCCTTGTGCGCATCATCTAAAACGATCTTTGTGCCATTAGATAAGGTTAGCATCGCCCTGTTTCCACCAGGAAGGATATGTGCAGCAGCATCAACAGTTGACGGTGTTTTAGCTGGCTTTATAAACAAGTAAATCGAAACAGATAAAAAAACAATAACAACAGCAGCGGCGTACCATAACCAAGCTTTTTTCTGTTCATTACGGCGGGGGAGTATGATCTGGTCAATTTGCAGGTCTACTTTGCTTTTGATAGAAAGCTTGATGTCCTGCATCTCTTTTTCTTTCTCCTCAATAATTAAATCATCATTCAGGTCAAAAGCATCATAAAACTTTTCAAGAAACTCAATTTCTTCAGGTGTTGCATCCCCATTATTGTACTTTTCCAGTATTTCCAGGAAATACTTTCTGTATTTGTAGTCCATTTATAAACGCTATATATATACAAGAGTGAAAAAAGTAGAAATCCGCCCAGTCGAAGTGAAAATATTTTTTATTTTTTTTAAAGAATGGGTCTTTTATACCTCATCATTCTTAAAATTAATTAACAGTATACCTATTATTTATAAAAAAACTACGCGACTACGTTTTTGTACCCCAATTATAGTCAGCACTAAAATGCGAATAGAATAAGCCTCAAAAAGGCTAAAACTTTCATTAAATCACACCTGGAAGGCTACGTTGGGAGAATATATATTATAGGAGTTCCTAATTTGAGGATTCACAATTTGAGCTAAAGACCAGCCCCTGTGGAGGAAACTAATTTTTGCCTTTTGTAAGAACAATTAAGAATAGTGAAAACAAAAGCTCACTTTTCAGGGTTGTAAGCGCCCTGCCAATGTGATTTCTTACTGTTTTAGGAGATAACTGCAATCGTTCGGCAATTTCATTACTTGATAAACTTTCCACAAACCGCAAGTTAAATATCACCCGCTGCTGTTCGGGCAGGTTATCAATCATCTTTTGAAAGGCGTCAAAAAACTCTTTATAAATAATTTTTGAATCGGCTTCATCCGCCTGCTGTTCCGCTACACCTAAGTGTTCCGGTATCTCTGTATATTTACCTTCAATACCTATCCTGTTGAATACGCCATTTCGGGTGGCTGTGTACAGGTAAGCCTGAAGATCGGTAATTACTGTAGCATTACCTCTTATCCAAAGCTGTACAAAAATATCCTGGGCTATATCTTCGGCAATCTCCCTGTCATTAACCCGCTTATACGCTAAATTAAATACCTTTTTCCAATACCTGTTATATAAAATATCAAAAGCAACCCGGTCACCTTTGCTTAAATCAAACAAAAGGTCGGCGTCAGTAATGCTATTTATATCAACAACGTGCATTTAATACTAAGCGTAATTAGGGTCAGTTTAGTAAAGTTATTTGTCATTATTCAATCTGATACTTAATAGTGTGATTTTTTGAAGCAATCGTTTTATATCTATTGAGCTGAATTTGACCGAATTAGTTACCAAAACCAATATTACCAAATATATTAATTTATATGCTATTTTTTTAAAATATAACATTAACTATATTATATTTTTAAGAAAAAAGCATATTACAATACATTCCTCAATAAATTATTGAAACTGAAACTAAAGCTTAATCACATCCAGTCCTCCTAAAATTTAGTATTTTCGGAACCAATTATTGAAAACCTGCGAAGAATTAGAAACTTAGGTGAGTTACTACCAGCCTCTAATTGCCCCACCCTTAAATGCTACCTCAGCCGCGGCCGCTACTTCCGGAGATTGATAAGATTGTACGAATTTCTTCACATTATCCTGATCCTTATTATCATCTCGGGATACGATGATATTTACGTATGGAGATTTTTCATCCTCAACAAATAATCCATCCCGTTTAGCAACAAGGCCCGCCGGACCTGCAAAAGTATTATTGATAATAGCTATAGTTACCTTTTGATCATCCAGCGCTCTTGGCAATTGAGGGGCTTCCAGTTCCAGTATTTTTAAGCTTTTAGGGTTGGCAACAATATCATTTACAGTGGGTAATAGCCCTACACCATCTTTAAGTTTTAGCAAACCGGCTTTTTGCAACAGGAGTAAAGATCTTCCGCTATTGGTAGGATCATTCGGGATAATAATTGTACTTCCATCTTTCAACTCGCTGATGCTTTTGATCTTCCTGGAATAACCCGCCAAAGGATAAACAAAGGTATTGCCGAGTATAGCAAATTTATAACCTCGCTGCTTAGCCTGTACATCCAGGTAAGGCTTATTTTGAAAAACATTTAAGTCTATATCACCCTGGCTCAGGGCTTCGTTGGGCATCACATAATCATTGAATTGTACCAATTCCACATCAAGTCCATATTTTTCTTTAGCAACTTTTTGGGCCGCTTGTGCAACCGTATATTCGGGCCCGGATTCAACACCTACTTTAATATGATTGGAGTTATTGGGCTGAGTTTTTCTTCCACATGCTGATAAGCCAAGGCAGATAACAGCGATAGTAATAAGTAATGAATTTTTCATTTTTGTATATATAAATTATTTGCGATGGTCTACTTTTTTTGCAATAAACTCACCCGCAACCTGGATAATAAACACGAGTAATACTAAAAGAACAAGAACGGTATTCATAACAACCACATCGTAGCCCACATAGCCATACTGGTAACCGATTTGCCCTAAACCACCTGCGCCAACCGCGCCACCCATGGCTGAATAACCCACCAGGGTAATAAGGGTAATGGAGGCACTGCCAATAATAGATGGCAAAGCTTCAGGCAGCAGTACTTTAAAAACTATTTGCAAAGGCGTAGCCCCCATTGACCGGGCTGCTTCTATTAAACCATTCGGAATCTCTATCAAACTATTTTCCACCATCCTTGCAATAAATGGTGCTGCACCTATACTCAATGGCACCAATGCTGCCTGAACGCCTATAGATGTGCCCACTAAGGCCCTGGTAAAAGGAATCATCCATACAATCAGAATAATAAAGGGGATGGACCGGAAAATATTAACCAGTACCGAGGTTATACCATTTAGTAAACGATTTTCCGATACCTGATCTTTCCTGGTCATAAATAGTAATACGCCCGTAGGCAACCCTAACAAGAAACCGAAAAAGCCGGATACAAAAGTCATTACAACGGTTTCCCATAAACCTTGTAAAATCATTATCAACATTGGTTCAGACATAGCCAAGCACCTCCACTTCTATATGTTTGCTACGGTAATATTCCAATGAGTCTGTAGTGTTTTTTTCACTCCCGGTTACTTCAATAAGCATTACACCGTATTTCACCCCGCCTGTATAATCCATTTGCGCGCTGATAATGTTATTATCCACCTGAAATAGTCTGCTGGCCTCGGATAAAATGGATGCCTCGGCCGAATGCCCATTAAACTCCAGTTTGATAAGCGGGTGATTTTTACCCGCGGGTGTTGCTGAAAGCCTTTGTTCATATTCAGCAGGTAAGGTTGCATGCAGCGAAGACGCGATGAATTGCTTTGCAATTGTAGTTTCGGGATAAGCAAAAACCTCGCTTACCGAACCGCGTTCAATCAATTTCCCTTCGCTGATGATAGCTACTTCATCGCAAATAGCTTTTACCACATTCATTTCGTGTGTAATAAGCAGTATAGTGATTTGGAAACGCCTGTTAATGTCTTTTAACAGGTTAAGGATAGAAAGCGTTGTTGCGGGATCAAGGGCGCTGGTTGCCTCGTCACATAGCAGCACTTTAGGGTTGTTTGCTAACGTTCTGGCAATGGCTACCCTTTGTTTTTGCCCGCCTGATAAATTTGCAGGATATTCATTTGCTTTATCCGCGAGGCCCACTAATTCCAGTAATTCAGCTACCCGCTTTTTTATTTCGTCGCTGGGTGTATTACTTAACTCCAAAGGGAACGCCACATTGCCTGCTACAGTACGTGAGGATAGCAAGTTAAAATGCTGAAAGATCATTCCTATTTCCCGCCTTGCCTTGGCAAGTGCTGAAGGGGCAAGTTGAGTTAAATTAAGTCCACCGATGATTACATCACCTGATGTTGGCCGCTCCAACAAATTAACACAACGTATCAAAGTACTTTTCCCCGCGCCTGAAGCACCAATCACTCCCAATATTTTGCCCTTGGGAACTATCAGCGAAACATTAGATAAAGCGCTGACCTGGCTGTTCTTTTTGTAAAATGTTTTTGTAATATTTTTTAGTTCGATCATTGTATCCATTTATTCCGCCCCAACTAAATCACCTGGATTACAGACTGGCCAGATTTTACCCGTGCTATCAGGTAGCCGGGAAATGATCAGGATAAACCAACTGATTAAACTTGATTTCTTACTCATTACTGAAATTTGAATGTCGAATTAAAATGCAAAGATAAATTATTCTATTATAGCCATAGATTATAGAGAGATTATGACACCAATAAGAGATAATTAAATACTCTTTACTATATAATCGTGCGAACGGGATCCAACCGTTGTATGAAGTTTTGCAGATCTATGCCTAACTACCCGGCCACTTAACTTTAATAAAAAGCCGCATGTTAAACCTAATGTGATTGCTGAAACTATCTTGAAATAATGGATAGTCATCTTCCTCAAATCAACCAATCATAGCAGCAAATTATTAATTTTAACATCATAGCTGAGCCAATTCCAATTTTTGTTCCTTTAAAAAGTAATACTTCATAATTGGCCCTGAAATAACCATAGTAACCACGGTCATCACTACTAATCCTTCAAACACAGGTCCGCTGATAATTTTCGCTTGTAAAGCAATTAAGCCCAAAACAATTTCCTGTGAACCGCGGGCATTCATGCCGAAAGCCACCGCGATAGATTCATTCCTGGTCATGCCGCTTAGAGAACTCCCAATCCGGGCACCGATCAATTTTGCAAGGAAAGCGATTACCAGTATAAGTACCACGATCTCCAGGTTGAAATTGGAGATGAAATTTAGCCGTAACCCTACTGATGCAAAAAACAGGGGAGCCAGAACGTTAATAGTAAATTGATGTAATACCTGCTTATGCGCTTCAGTAAAATACTCGGAATCGCTGATAGCTACCCCTACTAAAAACGCACCAAAAACAGCGCGTACGCCAAGGGCTTCGGTAACCGCGGCACCTATAAAACAGAGGCAAACAGCTACCGTAAATACGTTACTCCTCTTCCCGCTTTTACCGGCATAGGCAAGCAAACGGTGCACAATCCAGCGGCCGCCAGTTAGCATGAATACTGCGAACAGTACAACAGTGATAACCGACCAAAAGGAAACCTGTTCTTTCCCGGCATTCATCATCTGGATAATGATTGAAAACAGGATCCATCCCAGAAAATCATCCACCATGGCTGCAGTTAATACTATATTACCGATCCTTGTTTTGAGAATATCTAAATCAAGTAATATTTTAGTGATGACAGAAAGCGCGGTAATGGAAAGTGCAGTACCAAAAAACAGCGATGTAACCAATTGGTTATTAAAGCCATTAGCAAAATGATCTTTATACAAGAACCACACCGCCAAAAAGCCAATGGCAAACGGAAACAGAATACCGGATAAGCTAATGGCAATTGCCTGTTTTCCATTTTGTCTTATTTGTTTTAAATCAACTTCAAAACCTGCTATAAACATTAGCAGGATAATGCCAATATTAGCTATTCCGTCAAAAGCGCTGCTAGCTTTCGGAGCCGAAATAAAGATGGTATTAAACAGATCAGGAAAAAAGGCACCTAATAAGGTAGGCCCTACAATTATTCCGGCAAAAATTTCACCGATAATTGCGGGAAGTTTGTACCTACGGCAAAGTTCACCCAGCAGCCTGGCAGGTATCAGGATAAGCAGCAAGATGATTAAGAAGTGAATGATTTCTGTAGAACTTAGTTTATTGATCATGTCTGTTTTTTTTAAGACCTGCCTGAACTTAATACCTGAATTTTTGCTGCCGCCAGTTTTTTCCTCCTGATAAAGTACCCAAAAATAATTGCTATAATCATGGCGGTTTATTTAACAATTTTGGCTAAACGCTGATATAACGCTGTAGGACTATCCTCATTTTTCGGCTTATACTTTCCTGCTACTATCGGAATGTAAATTACCCGCCTGCGGCTTTCCTCGCCCACTACCGATGACTGTGCCACCCTATGCCATAATCGCCCATCGTGAATGGTAAGGTCTCCGGCTGTAGGGGCAATAGCTATTTCATTCTCATCCGCATCATGATCCAAAAAGTATTTTTTGCGGAACAACACCTGGTAAAGGCTTTGCTGATGTGTTCCCGGCAGGATGCGCAATCCGCCATTATCGGGTGATGCATCACTCAGGTGTATGCCTACGTTCAGCATCGGGTTTAATTTTGTGCCATGAAAAATATCACGTAAGCCATCGGTATGCCAGCCCATTTTGGTAAAGCTGCTTTCTTCGCTGTTTACATAATGATTAAAAACCATACCGTCTTTTTCATCAACACCTAAACGGGAGCCCGGCACAATACTCAATAAGGTTTGGAACCGCGGATCGAGCGTAAACTCCGAAAGTAAGGCATGATGTTGATTGATGAATGCAAAACGCTGCACAATAACAGATCCATCAAGGTCTTTACCATATTTTATAGGCACACCGTTTATCTTTTCAATGCTGTTCTCTGTCCAGTTTTTTTCTACCTCTTTTGATGCACGTATAATATCCTGCACCGTTTCTGGTTCAATAAAATTTTTAAAATATATAAAACCGTTACGGTTAAAAAATGCTTGTTGTTCGTCAGTAATTTCAGCACCAAGGCTGAACCTTTGATAAGTGGTGTCCATTAAAAATAAAAGGGGGGAATAAAAAGGAAAAAATAAATGAATTTGTTAATTAAAATACTTGTAGCATTTAACAACAACAGCAACACAAGCCAATCCGGGGGGAAGGCATTCGCATGGAGTTTGCGGTGTTTATTTTACTGTTTTGATTCATTTAATTAAAATCTATAATATCTATCTACTTTATAGATATTGCAAATGTAGACAAATATTTATTATACCAAAATTTATTTATTATTTTTTGTAAAGACCTGCCGTAATACGCTCAATCAATGATTTATTGATATAACGTGCACCAATTGCTGACAGCTTATTTAAAACCCCGGGTATGATCTCGGCCTTTTTATTAAACATCCCTTCTACCCCAAGCTTTGCAACCTCCGCGGGCTGCATATTAAACTTTTCGGCAAGCTCTGCCAAAGCATCCATTCCGGCCCGGTGCGCAAAACCTGTATCTGTAGGGCCGGGACAAAGGCAGCTTACAGCTACTGAACCTTTTAGTTCAACCCTAAGTGCCCTGCTAAACGAAAGCACAAATGCCTTGGAAGCGGCATATACGGCTAACGTTGGAACCGCCTGATAGGCCGCCGTACTTGAAACATTTAAAATATAAGAGGACTGTTGCTTTAATTGCGGTAACAGGTAATGAGTTAATTCAATAACCGCATTTATATTAACCTGTAGCATATTTACCTGCTGCTCTATATTACCCTCTTCAAAATTACCCCATAAACCGTAACCTGCGTTATTAACAAGCACTGATACCGGCAATTTATCGCAAAACTCCGCCACTCTTTTTGCAGCACCAGGTTCGGAAAGATCAATAGCAAAATACAGTGAGTCGTTCTGTAGTTCTTCGGCCAGTTGTTTAAGCTCAGTGGCCGAACGCGCTATCAAAAGTAATTTATATCCCTTTTTTGCTAACAGTATAGCTATCTCCCGCCCTATTCCCTTACTTGCTCCTGTGACTACCGCGTATGAATTCATATTTCACAATATAAGAAAGTCTGTTAAATTTATTGGGGAGAAATCTTTTCTTTTTATGGCTTATCAATTAAATATTTTTCCCATTAGAATATTTACGTTTTAGCTATTATCTAAGGTAGATTTTACCCGCTTTCATCACAAAAACTACGTTTTTCATCACTTTAATATCCGCGAGCGGATCACCGTCAACTGCAATTACATCGGCAAATTTACCTTTACTAATACTGCCCAACTCCTGCTCCTTTCCTAAAAGTATAGCTGCGCTGGAGGTAGCTGATTTTATCGCTTCTATTGGCGGCATTCCGGCATCAACCATATATCCAAACTCCAGGTAGTTCAGTCCGTGATCAAACGCACCTGCATCAGTTCCGAAGGCGATTTTCACACCTGCTTTGTAAGCTTTTGCAAAAGTGCGCTGTATCTGATCGCCGAAGGCAATAGCTTTAGCGGCAATAATTGGCGGATAATACCCTTTTTTTGCAGAGTCGGCAACGGCTTTACCAGCAATAATGGTGGGTACATACCAGGTACCATATTGCTTCATCAGCTTAATATCCTCATCATCCATATAAGTGCCATGTTCAATTGAGGTTACACCACCCAGTATAGCTCTCCTGATCCCCTCTGCGCCGTGGGCATGGCAGGCTACCTTTAAACCGTAATCGTTGGCTGTTTCAACCACCGCCTTAATTTCATCAATGGTGAATTTCGCTTTTTTATTATTGTCACCCAGTTCAAATACACCTCCGGTTGATGCGATCTTTATAACATCGACACCTGCTTTTATTTGCAGCCTTACTGCTTTTATCAGCTCATCCCTACCATCGGCAACCCCATCTTCGGGGCCGGGACGATGATTAAATACATCGTCCCGAAACCCGTTAGTAGGGTCGCTTGCACCACCGCTTGATGAAATGATCTTTCCGGCAGTAAATATGCGCGGACCATCAACCCAGCCATTTTCAACTGCATTTCTCAGGCTGATGTTTACACCTGTGCCACCGAGATCCCGCACAGTAGTAAAACCGGCCAAAAGTGTTTTTTTTGCAAAATTTACTGATCGATACGCGATATCAGCATCCGATAAAGTGAAAGTTTCCAGCAAGGTATTGGTACTCAAAATATCCTCCAGGTGTACGTGGCAATCAATAAGGCCAGGTAAAACGGTCTTTGATTTCAGATCGATCACCTTATCAGCACTTCCGGCATCGGGATAACCATTTACCACACTTTGTATCCGGCCGCTATCCACAATTATGGTTACCTTAGTTTGAACGGTATTGGATATTCCGTCAATAAGTTTACCGCAGTACAGGTACGTTTTTTGTGCCTGTACAATTTGAGTACACAGCAATAAACACAATACTATTATCTTTTTCATTTGCATATATTTTCCTCTTCGGGAATGTATCAACCAGCGCTATATTAATTTAAGGGAAGGCTTTCAACCGTAACATCCCAGTGCGCGAGCACAATTTCCCATCTGCGCTGCTCTTCCTTTTTATAAGTTTCCTGATCAGGGAATAATTGCAGTTTGTAAGGATCTACAATACTATAATCAAAGGCGAGCGCAGCCGTTTTAAAAACCACGCTTACTTTTAAATCCCAGCGGCTTTCTTCACTGCTGTGTAACCTTGGGGTTTCCGCTTCAATACTGATGACATCGCCTTTTTCCTGCAGTTTTTTTAGTAAAGGATAGTGATTCTTTTTCCACAGTGCGATAAACTCATCTGTATACCCCCACTTTATTTTGTAGTAATCTTCTATTTTAAAATACTCGGCAGGGTTAGCTTTTTGAGCCGAAGCCTGGTTACCGGAGATCAACAGAATTACCGCGATAAGCGTTACTGTTAATAATTTGAAGCGGTGCATGTTTACTTTTTTCATGTCGTTTAATTTTTATAGGTGATTAATTTTTGTCCCAGAATAATTTTGTAGCAATATTATCTCCGCCTATTGCTGCGGCAGCCTGGCTGTAATTAGCCTCATTAACATTTTGCTCAGTTATTGGATAAGTGAAACGGTTAAGATACGAAGTTTGGTTTGGCGGCAACGGCAGCACAAGCCCTAGCCTCCTGACCTCTGTCCAGGCCTCATATCCCCTGTTATAAAGGGCGATATATTTCTGTGTTCCGATCTTCAGTTTATAAGAGCCTGTAGCTGTTGCATATGCAACTTTAGGATTTGCCAGATAGGTACTAATGTCACTGGCGCTACCTCCCCAATAGGTTATGGAAGCTGTTATGGCATTAGTATAATGCTGTGCAGCAGTTCCGCCTACGTTAAAACCTCTTTCTATTGCTTCCGCCAGGTCAAATTCAACCTCCGAGTAATCAGCCAGTAACGATGGCAGATTTGGCTGGGCGATGGTGTTACTGAACGTTGAGAATTTGTTGTATGTATTAACCTTACCAATAGCGCCGCCTTTATATACCAGCACATCACTGGCTTGCGGGTTCGCATTTGTATCAATGGCGGTATAGTATGCAGGTCTCCTTGGGTCGTTTAAGCTATTCAGCAGGTCAACAAGTGTAGCCCCGGCAACGTAGTCTATTAAATGCCCTTGTACCTGGTCAACCCACAGCGGGTTTGTATTTGGTGTAGTTGTTAAATAATTAAAGCTTACGTTATCAGCATTTGATTGCAAAGCGTTTGGAGCAGCAGCTTCCACAGCCAGTTTAGCTTTTGCAGGCTCTACATCAGCCAAAGTAATACCAACCTTTAACTTTACGGTGTTGCCAAACTTTTTCCATGAGCTGATCTCATTAACACCATTGAATAATAGATCAGCAGTATTGAAGCCGGGGGCAGTCGTGCTAAGCTTCGACAGTGCATCATCCAAACGGCTTAGTAAGCTATCATAAATTTGGCTCGCGTCATCATATTTCGGCGTGGTATTAGTATAATCAACCGCTTGGGTATATGGGATGTTACCAAAAGTATTTACTAATACCGCGTAAGCATATACTTCCAGTATATTAATCTGCGCCAGTTGATTGCTTTTTTGTGTAGCCGATAAAGTTGCGTCAGTTTGGGTAAGCTTTTCCGCCTCGTATAAATTGCGCAATACGTTTACATAAATGGCATTCCAGAAACCATCTGGCACATTACGCAATTTAAGGTCGTAGTCACTTTCAGATATAGCCGTTGTCTCCGTCCATTGCTGGGCCGTTAGCCTGAATATATTAACGTTATAAGCACTGGTTGCCAACACATCCGACAGTTGTTTCTCCGCATAGGAAAACAATGTAGATGCCGGCACAGCGGTTGCGCTTTTGGTATCATTATTCAGGTATTCATCTTTTTTAACACAGCCGCTTATTGCCATGGCAGTCAGCAGCGTTATTATTATCTTTTTCATCTTTTTAGAAGGTAAATTTTAAGTTAAAACCATATCTGCGAACATTAGGGTATGAGCCAAGCTGTACACCCTGGTAGGCGCTGCCTGCACCAAGCCCGTCTTCCGGATCGGCATAAGGGATGTTTTTATGAATGATCCAAAGGTTACGGCCGTTGAGCGAAACGTCGATCGCTTTTACTGCGCCTATTTTCTGTACAAATGATGCAGGTACACTATAGGTAAATGCAGCCTCTCTCAGCTTAATGTATGAAGCATCATACACAAAGGCTTTGTTTGGAGCGGTTTGATAACCATATGCCGATTGGTTTTGCGAAGCATCGATCCTGGTGGTATTAGGTGCCCCATTTGCATAAACACCAGGCAGAATTACACCGCCACCTTGTGATAAAGGATTTCTTTTAGGATTGCCCAAATCGTTTAACCCGGCAGTTTCGGGATACAATCCTGTCCATAAGCCAAATACCATATCTACATCGTAAATACTACCACCATGGCTAAAGTCAACCAAAAAACTTAAAGTGAAGTTTTTGTAACGGAAGGCATTAAATACGCCACCAGTCCAATCGGGGTTGGAGTTGCCTAAATTATTGTTAGAGTTGGAGGTAAACAGGTAATGTCCGGTTGCATCAACTTCCGGTTGCCCGTTTTTGTAAATAAAATCAGTTCCCCTTAAAGTTCCGTATGGCTCGCCAACAGTAGCATTGGTTGTTACGCCACCTTTATAAGCCGCCAACTGGTAATTGTTAACCCCATCGTACAGCGATAAAACCTTGTTGGTGTTTTTAGCGAAGTTCACATTGATGTTCCAGGAGAAATCATCACTTTTTAACGGCGTACCATTTACTGTAACCTCTATCCCTTTATTTTGAACATTACCTGAATTTACGTACAAGCCATCGTACCCGGTGGCTGTAGATACCGATACCGGCAATATCTGGTTAATGGTATTATTTTTATAATAAGTAAAGTCGAACCCGATACGGTTTTTAAGAAAGGATGCTTCCAGGCCGGTTTCAAAGCTCTTTGTCCGCTCCGGTTTCAGGTCGGCATTGTTACGCACTGTAGATACATAGTAAAGCGGTTCAGAACCAAAATTGGCCGCTTTATCATAAACCTCGTTAATACTGTGAGATGGTGCATCGTTACCAACTTCAGCATAATTCAGTTTTACCTTACCGTTGGTAAGCCATGTATAATCCTTCAACAGACTCGAGAAAACAAAACTGCCAGCAACAGAAGGATAATAATAAGTATTATTTTTATCGGGAAGTGTTGTCGACTGATCACGCCTTAAAGTTCCATCAAGAAAGAGGAAGTCTTTGTAACCAAAGGTAACACCGCCAAAAACGCCGGTCACAACCTTCTGATCCACTTCCTCAATCGGATAATCTATCGGATTAACCGAGTTGCTTAAAGCAAACAATCCCGGTATCACCAACCCTCCGTTGGTTGACGCGCTGATGGAGTTGATATTCTGCCTCCGGGCGTTTAAGCCTAAAACTCCTTTAAAGCTGATATCACTGGTAATGGCCTTATTGAAATTCAGCAACAGATCGTAGTTATTTTCTTTATAAGTACGATTTAAGCGATAATAGGATGATGGCGTAACCACGCTACCAACGTTAATGCGCTGTTCCTGAAATTCGTTATAATAATCTTCTGAAGCGCGGCCCAGGATATCCAACCAGTTGAATAATTTATAATCAAGACTTACGTTGCCAAAATAACGGTCCCTTTCATCAGTTTCGTAGTTTTGATATTGAACAAAATATGGATTATCCCAGTAAGCCGAGCTAAGATCAGTAGGGCTTTTAACATTCCAGTTATCATTGGTGTTTGTTCTGAAATAAGCATCCTTCAGATCCTGAACATCTACGTTTACCTGCCAGAATTCGCGGAAATTTTGCAGCAGGTTCATAGGTTCACCATTTTGCCCGCCGAAGCCGGTGCCGCCCCGGCCCTTGCCTGCAGTTTGCGTGTAATTTACACTGGCCTCTACAGTAAACTTATCCGTAAGTCTGTACGAGCCGCCGAAATCGAACAAATTTTTACCGATACTGCTATTCGGCAATATGCCATAATCATCTGAACGGGTATAGCCGATCTTATAGTTACCCTTGTCGGTACCGCCATCAATAAATAAGCTATTATTGAATGTATAAGGATGATTAAAGAATGTTGATGGGTCATTCTTAGCAGCTACCCATGGTGTTTGTTTGTGATAATAGGGCGATGTGGGATCTAATGATCGCCAGTCGTACACCAACAGGCTTGGATCAAACTTTTGGCCGTAGGAAGCATCATCGTATGTAGGCACCACCAATTGTTTGGTACCATTGCCTAATATATCAGTATAATCAAAATGGCTGCCGGGTGTATTCGGGTCATAGTAAGGGCCATAACCTGCGCCATACTCCTTTTGATATTGGGCGAACGTGCTTTTATCAACCGACCCCAATAACAGGCCTGTATTTAAAACTACATTAAGGCCTTTACTTCCCTTTTTAGTGGTGATAATAATGGCGCCATTTGCCGCCCGCGATCCGTAAAGCGCTGTAGAGGCCGCTCCCTTCAACACTGTAATACTGGCAACATCATCCGGGTTGATATCTGCACCCAGGCTGCCATAGTCATAACCACCCTTACCATTGCGTTGGTTTTGGGTTACATTACTCATGCCACCCAGTTCGAGCTCGCTTGAGTTATCGATAGGTACGCCATCAACCACAAACAATGGCTGGTTACTGCCCGATAATGATTTAGGTCCCCTTAGCACAATATTTGTTGAACCGCCAATATCATTAGCCTGTTTAATCTGGGCGCCCGCTATCTTTCCCGACAATTCGCCCAGTAAATTGGTATTGCGGTTACTATTAACCTCTGCGCCACTCAGCGTTTGCGCAGAGTATGGCAACTCGCTTTTATTACGTGAAAGGCCCAGCGCTACTACCACCACTTCGCCCAATTTATTAGCGTTATGGGTTAATGTTACATTTATGGTTGCCTGGTTAACAGCAATTTCCTGGGTATTATAGCCTACAAACGAAAAAACAAGTGTTTCGCCAGTGGCTGCTTTTATAGCATAATCGCCTTTACCATCTGTAATAGTACCTTTTGATGTATTTTTAATTTTGACACTTACGCCGGGCAATCCGCCCTCCTGGTCGCTTACATTGCCATGTATAACTTGCTGTTGCTGCGCAAAAGTTAACAACGGGCATAAAAAGATAAACAGCAATAGCCATTTAATATGTATTGGTTTCATCATGAAATGCTTTTTGAATATTGTAAAAAATCGGACAAAACGAATCCAGAATTGATTGTAGGAATCAATTTAAATCGTTAAAAAAATAGAAAAATGAGATGGGCCGCTATGAATAGTTCAACTATGAACTCACGGGCAGATCAAGTAGTTTCAACAACAACAGCGGGCGCTGCAACAAGCGTTTATAGGGAATTGGCAAATAACAACTGGGACTCGATAAAAATTGAGGGACCGTGTCCCTTCGGGCTGTGATGATAAAATTGCAGTCATTGTATTATTATATTATATCAAAAATGTTACGCAAATATAGTAATATATTCTATTAAAACTATAGACTTTATAGAATATACCCATATTAATGTCATCTTATATTACTCTACCATCTTATAGTATTCTATTTGGATGTTATTGTGTAACGTTTTGAGTTTAAATATCAGTTCAATAACCATATAGGTAATAGTAATAAAACAGATACAATCGTTTTTCCGTTGTTATATTGCTTATCATTTACTAGTTTTAAACTTCTATCAATAGAATATTGAACCAATAATAAACCAGTTAATCAAAACTGAATTTCATGGAAAAAAGACGGGATTTTGTCAAAAAAATGGCAATTACTACTGCCGGTGTTGTCATTGGCAACAAGCTATCGGCCATGAGCGCCAAAAGCTACCGGAATATCATAGGTGCCAATGATCGTATATACACAGCAGTAATCGGCATTAATGGCCGCGGTGGAAGCATGTGCGGTACATTTGCAAAGCAAGCTAATACCCGTGTGTCTGTTTTATGTGATGTTGATACCCGCACATTTGCTAAGGCTATTAAAACGGTGACTGATGCAGGCCAAGCTGATGCCCCACGAACCGAGGGCGATTGTCGTAAACTGCTTGAAGACAGACATATTGATGCCATCTACATAGCAACCCCCGATCACTGGCATGCCCCACTCACCATTATGGGTTGCCAGGCCGGCAAGCATGTGTATGTAGAAAAACCATTGAGCCATAACCCGCATGAAGGCCAGCTTGCTGTTGCGGCTGCCCGCAAATACAACAAAGTAGTGCAAATGGGTGCGCAGCGCAGGTCGGTGCCAGTATTAATACAAGCCATTGATCAGTTGCATAAAGGATTGATAGGCCGCGTATATTTTGCAAAGGCATGGTATACCAATAACCGCAAGGCAACTTATCTAAAACCCGGCACTGTACCCGCCGAACTTAACTATGACCTTTGGCAGGGGCCCGCTCCCCGCCTCGCCTACCAGGATGGCTTGATCCATTATAACTGGCATTGGTTCTGGCACTGGGGTACCGGCGAAGCATTAAACAACGGCACGCACGAAGTGGATGTTGCACGCTGGGGATTGGGTGTCGATTTTCCATCGCATGTAACCTCAATTGGCGGCAGGTACCAGTTTAAGGACGACTGGCAAACACCGGATACGCAGGTCATCACCATGGATTTCCCCGACCGTAAATCGCTGATGTGGGAAAGCAGAAGCTCAAACGGCAGAAAGATTGAAGGAAGCGACCGCGGTGTAATATTTTATGGCGATAACGGCAGCCTCGATACTGATGGCGATAGCTATAAGGTATATGATCCTGATGGCAAACTGATCAGCGAGGTAGCATCTACATTAAATCAAGCTCCTATACAGGGGCGTAATACTACCAGTCCGCAAGTTGAATGGGATAGCTTGCATATTGCAAATTTTCTGGATGCTATTCGTAATAATACGCGCCCTAGTTGCGATGTAGAGATAGGTTATAAGAGCATATTGGGTATGCAACTGGGTAATATTGCCTGGCGCGTAGGCCGCGATCTTAAGATAGACCCTGCAACCGGATCCATCTTAAATGATCCTGAAGCGCAAAAATTATGGAGCCGTACCTATGAACCGGGCTGGGAACCTAAAGTATAACCACATCAACCTTATGAAAATATTTATAAACCGATATAAATTTTATAGCTGTCTTTTTATTGCCTTTTGCATTGTTACTTGTGCTTATGCACAGGGTAACGATCACTTGTTCCCTGAAGCCCCGGGTATAGTATCTTTTACCTATCGCGACAGCTTTCAAAAAGATTTGCCGGGAACACTGGATATTGTAAAGGGTAATGGCATTACTGATATAGAGTTTTCGAGCCTCTTCGGAAAAACAGCAAAAGAAATACGCAAGTTGCTGGATGAAAGGGGCATCCATTGCTCATCCTTTGGAGTAAGTTATGATGACCTGGTAAATAAAACCGATGAGGTTGCCAAAAACGCAAAAGCATTAGGCGCAAGTTATGTAAGGGTTGCGGGCATACCGCATAAGGGAACTTTTACCTTAGAAAATGCACAAAAAGCGGTGGAGGACTTTAATAAATATGGTAAGATCCTAAAAGAAAATTACGGTCTTGAATTTATCTACCATAACCATGGTTTTGAGTTCGAGCCTTACCAGGATGGTACGCTTTATGATTACCTGGTTAAAAATACTGACCCTAAATATGTCAGTTTTGAACTCGATATTCTTTGGGCTTTCTTTCCGGGGCAAGACCCGGCCTTATTGCTTAATAAATACAGTGACAGGTACAGGGCGTTGCATCTTAAAGATTTAAAAAAGGGTGTGGCAGGTAATTCATCCGGAGGCACCTCGCAGGATAATGACGTAGTGCTCGGAACAGGACAAATAAATATCCCTGAAGTTATACGTGCAGCAATTAAAGCGGGCGTAAATCATTACTATATCGAGGATGAAAGCAGTAATTCAATAACGCAGGTACCGGAAAGTATAAAATATCTGAATAACCTAAAAAAATAGCTAAACATATTCACCTAGAACATTATATATGAGAACAACGATCAGCAAAACGGCCCTGGTATTATTGCTAAGCTCCAGCCTGTTTTATACGGCACCAGGCTTTGCACAGGAAAACAATAAATTAACAAAGCAGGAAAAGCGCGAAGGCTGGCAATTATTATTTGATGGAAAAACATCAAAGGGCTGGATAGGCGCTAACCTGGATACCTTCCCCACCAAAACCGGCGGCTGGATAGTGAAAGATGGCACGATGACCATCCAGAATTCGGGTGGTGAAGAAGCCAAAAATGTTGGCGATATTGTAACCGTTAATGAATACAGCGCTTTCGACCTTAAATTCGATTTCAGGATGTCAAGAGGTGCGAACAGCGGGGTTAAATATTTTGTAACACTACAAGAACATACAGGTGGTTCGGCCATTGGTCTTGAATACCAGATACTGGATGATGCCGTACACCCCGATGCAAAACTGGGCCGCGACGGCGATCGCACACTGGCCTCATTATATGACCTGATAACTGCCAACAAACCACCAAGCATTATAAGGCCAATTGGCGACTGGAATAGCGGCGAAATTATTGTTTACCCCGACAACCGTGTTGAACATTACCTGAATGGTGTAAAGGTGTTGGAGTATGTACGCAAGTCCGATGCTTACCGTGAATTAGTCAAGGTGAGCAAATACAAAGTATGGAAAAACTTTGGCGAGGCTGATAAAGGCCACATATTGTTGCAGGATCACGGCTTTGAAGTAAACTTCAGGAATATAAAGATCAAAACATTGGGGAATCAATAGCTATTAGCTGATTAAATTAAGTCAGTTATCCATATCTTAAATTCCTCTACGGTATTGAATAACCAGTCGGGGTTTAACTTTGCTAACTCCCCGGCATTGCTTGTGCTTGCCCAGGCGGCTGCGGCAATTGGAATGCCTATCTGTTTACAATAAACAATATCGCTTGGTGCATCGCCCACATAAATACATTCAGCTATGTCTGTATTTAGTCGACTTAATACATTACGGATCCCATTTACTTTATTAGGCCCTTCGGGGGAACCTGTTTCCATGACCTCAAAGTATTGCTCCAACTCAAATTGCTTTAATGATAAACGTGTACTATGGATCCCTTTGCCGGTAACCATTGCCAGTTGTACACCGTTAGTTTTTAAAAATTCCAATAATTCTTTTATTCCTACAAAAGCAACCGGGCAGGTATAATGCAATTGCTCATAATGATGCAAGTAAGCCTTAACACCTGCCTTTTCGTGCGCGGGGATAAGTTTGCGGATAGTCCCCTCTTCTGATGGGCCAAAGGTTGCAATGATTTCCTGCTCGCTGATCTCTTTATTTAACAAAGGCTCAACGCTCTTTTTAAAGGCAGCGATACATAATGGCAAAGTATCGGCAATGGTGCCATCGAGATCGAAGATTACGTTTTTGATTTTCATAGGTGATACAAATAAACAAATGACCGGGCGTAAGTCATATAGTTTTTTTGCTTTTGTTGAGGATGGGTTTGCGCCAAGCGTTGGGGTTACCCTGAGGCACTCGAAGGGTAAGCGTAGAGGCCTTTGCCCTCATGCTTCGAGAACCTCACCATGACACCCGCCGCTCGAATAAGTTTGAGGGAATGGGAAAACGGTGTGCCCTTCTTGCTTGGAATTATCTACAACAAACTACAAATACAACTGCACCATATGCCGCCAATATTTTGGCTTGTGGGCATAACAGCCCCATACATACAATTGGTTTGGTATACCCTTATCATAAAGCAGGTGACTAAAATGTTTGTTATCGCTTATAAATGGATCTGTTTCGCCAATTGCCAATACGATCTCCATATTGCGGATGGCATCTAAATTATAACAGTCGTGCATATTAGGGACAAATTGCCGGGGCATATTAAAGTAGATATTTTCATCATGGTAACCGTCAAATAAGTCCCGAAAATCCTGTATTTGTTTGGCCAGATCGTACCGGCCACTCATTCCCACTACTTTTTTAAATAAGGATGGGTGTTTCATGGCCATATTTACGGCATGGTAGGCCCCCATACTGCAACCGGCAACCTCAAAATGGTCGCTGCCGTTTTTAGAGCGCATTAAAGGGAGTACTTCATGCAAAATATACTGTTCGTATTGTATGTGCCTGTTAATGCGTACCGATGGGTGTACCCATTGGTTATAAAAACTTTCTGCATCAACGCTGTCAACGCAAAATAGCTGGAGTTCGCCTTTATTGATACGATCATGCAGCGCGTTTACTATGCCCCAGTTCTCATAATCATAAAACCGGGCCATGCGGGTTGGGAACATTAGGATAGGCCGCCCGGCGTGCCCAAAAACCAGCAACTCCATGTTGCGGTGCAGCCTTTCGCTATACCATATGTGATATTCCCTATTCATTTTGCTATAGCTTAATCATGTGGGAAATATCATCACTGAATATTAATTGAATATGAATTAATAGTTAACCATTACCTGCAATATAACTATTTAAAACCTCTTTCCATAGCTGATAGCCCTTTTCGCTCAAATGCAAGCCATCGCTCACAAAATATTCCTTTTTGGGGCGACCCTGTGCATCAATCATCTGCTTAAAAACATCAATAAAATGCCAGTTAGCATCATACTTAACAATTTCTGTTTCAATTAAATTATTAGTGAATTTAAACTGATCAACCATGTTCCAGCGGCTGATACTTGGCTTTAATGATACAAAGTAGCATGGAATATCACCAAACTGTTTATTGGCTTTTACCACCAGTTGCTGAAAAAAAATGAATACTTCTTCAGGGTGCCTGCCATCGCCCAGGTCATTATCACCCGCATATACCACCAGTTTTTTTGGGTGATAATTGGTCATTATCCGCTCAAAGAACCATACACAAGCAGCAAGGGTCGATCCGCCAAAACCCAGATTAACAGGCTTTAGGCTTTCAAAATCTGTATATAAGCTTGTCCACAAGCGCATGGTTGAGCTGCCATAGAAAATAGTATCGGCACCAAACCCATTTTTTAAGCCATCGCTTTCAAGGCGTTTCACCTCATCTTCGTACCAATACATGTATTGTTTTATAATTACCTGGCGGTAATATTAAATTTCTTTTCCTAATGTTTTATTAAAATCTGAAATTAATGTATTAAACAGGTACAATTGCCGTTAGATACTATGTTAATAAGTTAATATTTTCTGTATTGAAAATCATTAACCGTATATATACACCCCCTATTCTCATTTTAAATCATACCTTTACGCCCTACATGGAAGAAAGAAAATACTTACAAACCTGGAAAAAATACCTCCCGGTTATCCGCCTGCATCTAAAAAGAAGCCTTACCGAAGATCAAAGTTTTAAATTAAACATAACAGATTTTGAATCAGCGGGCGACCGGGGTAAATCAGGTTATACGTTCAACATCGCCATGGAAAATGGTAAGGTAACCAACAACATCAGCGGATCGGCAGTAGCACGTGACCTTTACGAAGCGTTAAAATCTGACGAAACCATTAAACCGATGTTGCAGGATAAAAGTATTAAGATAAGTGTAGGAAAATCTTTTATACTAAGCATCAAGACTACCCACCTGTCGACTTACAGATAAGCAATCATTTATATATTAATCTTCAGCGAAACAGTTTTGTAACAATGCTTATGAAGCTGTCTCGCTATTGGCATTTATATACCCCAGGTATTCATATATCGCATATTTAAGGGATTCAAAGTTCTTATAACTGCTTTCGTTTATTCCTACTTCTTTCCCTTTTTTAAGCTCGATCCAAAGAGTTCTGCCTCCGGCAGCAAGTCTTGCCGAGTCTTTAGTCCCAGTTACATATATTTTCTGCACATCACCCTTGGTAATAACTAATTGCCGCTTCAGCATATTACCATGCATTAATATGCCATAACCGGATATAGTTATCTTTTGTGGACTGAGTAAAAAACCGAAAACAATTACCACCACCACTATCACAGTCAGTGAACAGAATAACAACCTGTCAGTAATAAATGCGAGTTCCGGATTGTGTCCATCATCCCGTCGCCCCATTAACACCAATACAAAATAAGCGATCGAAATTATTAATGCGGGTATTCTAATCCAATACCGAAAATTAACTTTTGAGGTAGCAACTTTTTCCATATAAATTTAATCTACAAATAAATCCCTATAGTCCACGAAACTTGTGATCATAAATTGCAGCCTTTAAAGCATCATAATTATCGTAATCAGTTTCATTAAAACTGATTACATCTTCATTATTAAGTGTAATTTGTAACCGCTGATAATTAGATGATGTGCCACCTTTTATTGTTTGGTTTATACGGATTGTATTTGTTTTGGCAATATCGGTGTACTGTATAACTATTTGCTTTCGACTGAGATAATTGTTCAAAATAATATGATCCTTTGAAACAATTATTTTTGTAGGTGGCGAAAAGTAAAGCGCAACTGCAATTAAACCAACTAAAACAAGTGACATTAAGCAGATCTCAAGGCTGCTAACTTCATCTCCAAGGCTGTCAGCATATCTTACGCTAAATGTCAACACAAGTGCAAGAAAACCAATGATTGCAGGTATTTTAACTAAATATTGAAGGCTGAATTTAGAAGTGACGGTTTCGGTCATAGTTTATAATATCTTCAGGAACAAATATAATTAGCATATCCATTTTTTGCTATTTATATTTATGCATCAAATCATAAACCTTTAAGCCAATGAAAACAGTACGGATAGTCTTCATACTCGCATCTTTATTATTTCTTCAATTTAAAAGTTATGCGCAAGCTGTCGATCCGGCTGTTGCAGACAAGATCAGCCAGGTTGAAAATAATATGCTCAAATCGATACGGATTGAAGGAGACGCGCCATATAGTATTCAGCAGGACATGCAGGATAATCATGTATACGGCGTAAGCATTGCTGTAATACATAATTATAAAATAGAATGGGCAAAAGGTTATGGCTATGCCGATGACAGCCTGAAAATACCGGTAACAGTGCAGACACTTTTTCAGGCAGCATCCCTTAGTAAGTCACTAAACGCTGTGGGGGTATTAAAGCTTGTTCAGGACAAAAAACTGGATCTTTATGCTGATATCAATAATTATCTTACCAGTTGGAAATTCCCATATGATTCTCTGTCAAAAGGCAAAAAAATAAGTACAGCCAACCTGCTGAGCCATACTGCGGGCTTAAACTTACATGGGTTTGAAGGCTATTCGTCCACACATGCTATACCTACTGTAGTTGAAATACTTAACGGAACAAAACCGGCAAATTCACCGGCCATAAAGTCTGCATATGCACCGGGTTTAAAGTCGGAATATTCAGGCGGTGGCATTGTCATTTCACAAATGATAGTGATGGATATTACCCACGAACCCTACGACAAATACATGTATGCTAATGTACTGAAACCATTAGGGATGACAAGCAGCACCTACACCCAGCCCCCTGTTAATGTTAAACCGGCATTGTTAGCTACAGGCTACCGGCCTAATGGTAAAGAGATACCGGGTAAATTTCATATCTATCCTGAACAGGCAGCTGCCGGTTTGTGGACTAACCCTACCGATCTGGCCAAATACATTATTGAAACGCAGTTGGCTTATGAGGGCAAATCATCAAAAGTATTAAACCAACAGATGACCAAACTCAGGCTCACGCCATATATTGATAGTCAGGCTGCACTGGGCACTTTCGTGACCGATATGGATAGCACCAAATATTTTTCGCACAGCGGCGCAAATGAGGGTTTCAGGTGTATTTATTACGGAAGTTTTGAAGGTGGAAATGGCGTAGTGGTAATGGTGAACTCAGACAATGGCAATATTAATAACGACATTGTGAACAGCGTAGCCAAAGTATATGGCTTTAAAGGCTTAAATATTTCAGTAACCCGCAAACTAGTTAATGTTGATGATGCCACATTGCAAAGCTATACCGGCAAGTACGCCATCACCCCGAAACTTATAGCTACAGTGGCAAAGCAAGGCGATCAGCTAACTGTGGAATTAACCAACCAGGTGCCGATAAAGATCTATCCGGAAACTAAAAACAAATTCTTTATAAAAGAATTTAATGGCGAGGTAGAGTTTGTAACGGATGATAAAGGGCAGGTGACCAAAACTATATTTTACGAAAACGGCCATCCAAATGAAGCGCTACCTGTGAAATGAATTTTGCCTGACAAACAATTTAGCGTTCTGCTGTTAATTTGATAAAACTAATAAACATCACTATGAGTAAAGTATGGTTTATAACCGGCTGTTCAACCGGTTTTGGGCGCGAGCTCGCTAAATACGTTTTAGAATTGGGCCACAAAGCGGTGGTAGCATCACGCAAAACAGCTGATGTAGAAGATATAGTTGCTGAATATCCTGAAACTTCCATCGCCGTGCAGCTTGATGTAACCAAGGCTGATGAGATCAAGTCATCAGTGGAACAAGCTATACAAAAATTTGGCCGGATAGATGTGTTGGTGAACAATGCGGGCATAGGCTATTTTGGCGCTATTGAAGAAAGCGAAGACGATGAAGTACGCCGCATGTTCGAGATAAATTTCTGGGGTTTGGCCAATGTGACCAAAGCTGTATTACCTGGTATGCGCGCGCAGCGCAGTGGTAACATTGTAAATGTGGCATCGATAGGTGGGCTGGTAGGATTTCCTGCTGTAGGTTATTACAATGCGACCAAATTCGCGGTCGATGGTTTTTCGGATGCACTTTCAAAAGAAGTTGCTCCTTTGGGTATTAAAGTTACGGTAGTAGCACCAAGCGGTTTCCGTACCGATTGGGCAGGCCGATCAGCCAATAACAGTAAAATTGTGATCGATGATTACAAAACTACTGCCGAAAATAATAAGAACAATATCCGTGGCTACAGCGGCAAACAACCCGGTGATCCGGTACGTGCTGTAAAGTCCATTGTTAAAGCCGTTGAAGCCGAAAACCCTCCACTGCATTTATTGCTTGGCGTAGCTGCGCTTAAAGGTGCCCGCAATAAACTTGAAGTATTAAAGAAAGATTTTGACACCTGGGAAGAAACTACCATCGGGGCTGATTTCCCGGCGGGTGAATAAACACAACCCGCTAATAAAAGCCATGCATTGCGAGCAATAGCGTGGCAACCTCGTCGCTTGCATATGAACGCGACGAGGTTGCTTCGTCGTTCATCCTCGCAATGACATCTTTTTTAGACCTTATGAGGTTTTTAAAATATCAATAATGGCAAAACATTTTTAGCCATATTTGCAAACTATGCCCACCCTGTTCCCATACGTCAATCAGCAATTTAACGGTACTATCTGGCGCCTTGAAATTGATGAACTTAGCAAAACCATTTTTGTTGAAACCCGCAACGAGCAGGATAAACAGGTTAGCTTCTCTTCCATAAATTTAAGTACAGGTCAGGTTAATTTTAAAGGACTTACAACAACCGAACGCTGGCTCGCAGGTATTGAGGCCGCCTATAATGGGGTTTTGCTTCTGCATAATTATCAATCAGAAAAAGGGCCTTTGCATAAAGGTATTATTGCTATTGATGCCACTACGGGCGAAACTTTGTGGAGCAATTACGTTAATGCGTTCGATCATTTAAGCGCTGACGGGCCGGTGGTTTATAACACCAATATTCAGCCTAAAAAATTATTTATAGCCGATGTAAAAAATGGTGCAACAAACACGGCTTATGATCCGTCTGATAACCGTGAAGTACAAAGTAATATTGTAGTGCCTGATTTGGTTGATCCTGCATTTTTATTGCCGGAGTTAATGCCTGTTGCACTATTTGGAAATAGTATCCATTATCTGGAATACAATAATTTCAGAATTGTATCTTTGCACACTTTAGAGAATGGTGCTTTAAAACAATATCTGTATATATTTAATGGTGTTGATAACGTTTATAGCGATTTATTAAATACCGATATACAGAAATTACAACCAGAGGCGTTTATATTGCATAAAACCCGTTTAATTTATATTAAAGATAAGTCAGTATTAAATATTGTTAACTTATAAATTAGTGTATTATAACATATTATGAAATTTAAG
>JAMFSA010000181.1 GCA_026225055.1 Mucilaginibacter xinganensis
ATCCGCTCCCGACCTCGAGGTTTAAAAAATTTAAAATAAAAGTCATGGGCGTTACTCGTTTAAAAAGAAAAGATAGAAAAAACAAAACCACTTCAAGATTAGAGGTACAGTTTTTAAAAAATGCTACTAACCTGGAGCCAGGAAGCCGTTCAGCTGAACCTAAAAACAGCCAGATAGCTAAAAACAACGCTGCTTTATTAAAAGCTGCCGGTAAATAATTCTATCCTTTTATTGAGGCGTATTTATACGTTTTAGTATTATTTCAAGAGATTATAAATCCTGCTGGTTATTAACCGGCAGGATTTTTTATTGGGTAATAATTTTCATTAACCCGTTGTCATCCTGAGCGATAGCGAAGGATCTTATCGCATGGTTATACACCTGAAAGATCCTTCGCTATCGCTCAGGATGACAATGCTCTTTTATAAGAGATACAAAATATTGCGTCTCTACAAAAGGACATGGCGGGAAATAATATCAACCACAATATTCCTCTATCATCTTAACAGCCGCGCCTACTCCATCCTCCTTGTTCACCCTGCTGCTAACCTCCTTTATCGTTTCCGCAATAGGCGATTGCTCCATCTTCTTCAATGCCTTTAAAACTGTATTCGCAGAAAGCTTTCTCCAGGGGATATGAACTCCCATTTTTTTTTGCTGGATGATTTTACCCCACGCCGGCTGATCTACAAATATAGATGCCACAATAGCTGGTATACCAGCCTTCAGTACAGCTGCAACAGTCCCTATGCCGCCGTGGATAACTGCAGCAGAACATTTGGGCAACAGCCAACCATGATCGGCCTGACGAACTATAAATAAATTTGGATGCGGTTTCAGTTCTGATAACGGCGACCAGCCCAGGCAATAAACAATGCGTATAGCCGAAATTGCTAATATATCGTTTATCATGCCCGCAAGCTTCTTTTCATCCGGAAAAGGAATGCTGCCAAAACCAATATATAAAGGCTTTGTACCCGCGTTTAACCATTCTGTTAAGCCATCTGGCAAGGCAATGGGTAAATTTTTATCATCTGTTATTTTAGGCAATGTAAAAAAGCCGGAGATGTTAAAATGCTCTTCCCAGTCGAACGGTTTTGTAATTAATTCAGGACTGTAGGCATGGATCATAGGAACCTTATCCCGTATAATTTTATGATAGAGCGATCCTTTTAAAGGCGCTAAACCTATTCTTTGCCTGAACTCGGCATTATCCTTTTTACTTACCTGCCATAGTATTGAATTTATGATCTTGTAGGAATAAGGATTCAGCCATGAAATATCAGGAAGATCAAACATCAGCATGGGGAATGCTTTTGTAGGTATCATCGGTGGATTAAGCTGCACGATGAGCCATTTCTTATTAAACTTTTCGCCAATGGCGGCAACATAAAATATGCAGGTGTTTACTACAATAATGGCGTCGGCCGTTTTACAAGCCTCACAAATACCATCAAACAGCGGGCCCCGCATATTATGCGTTTCCTTCAACATTGAGCGTACAAAAGTAATATTACTCCCTGTGCTGATACATTTCATCATCAGTGGTGAGTTAACCAGCATTTCCACATCACCATAAAGCGGGTGGATATTAACGCCATAGCTATCAGCCAGCGGCTTAAAATTGCCCGGAGCGGCTAACGTTACCGTATGCCCGTTAGCCATTAACCCTAAGGCCAAAGCGATAAACGGCTGAATATCGCCTCTTGAACCATATGTTACTAAACAATAATGCAATGGGCTTAGGTTTTAGGTTTGATTATTTAGCTAATACCTTCTTATTGATCCGCTTTATCAACCCCGGTCCTTCATAAATAAACCCTGTATAAAGCTGCACCAGCGATGCGCCTGCATTTAATTTCTCAATAGCATCATTTTCCGAATGGATACCCCCAACGCCAATGATCGGGAATGCGCCTTTTGATTTTTTTGAAAGATAGGCGATCACTTCTGTTGACCGTTTTGTTAGTGGTTTACCGCTTAACCCGCCCATTTCACTTTTTAGTTTATCACATGACACGAGGTTATCTCTGCTGATAGTAGTATTGGTAGCTATAACGCCTGCTATGCCTGCCGTTTGCACTATCTCTACAATATCATCTAACTGTTCGTTGGTTAAATCCGGGGCTATTTTTAGCAGGATAGGCCTGCTGATACCGTTTTTAGAGTTCCGTTTCTGTAATGTATCCAGCAATTGCAGCAATGGCTCTTTTTCCTGCAACTCGCGCAGGCCGGGTGTATTTGGCGAACTTACATTCACCACAAAATAGTCAACCACATCAAACAGGCGGTCGAAGCATTTGATGTAATCGCTTACAGCATCTTCATTCGGCGTCACTTTATTTTTGCCGATGTTACCCCCTATGATCAGTCCTTTTTGTGCTGTTGAAGGGTTTTTACGGTAAGCGGCAATATGTTCCGCTACCACATCAACTCCTAAATTATTAAAACCCATGCGGTTTATGAGCGCGCCATCTTTTGGCAGCCTGAACATGCGGGGTTTAGGGTTGCCGGGTTGGGGCAACGGGGTTACTGTACCAACTTCAATAAAACCAAAACCAAGGTTAGCCATCTCGCTGATCACATCGGCATTTTTGTCAAAACCGGCAGCCAGGCCAACCGGGTTTTTAAATTTAAGGCCGAATACTTCTTTTTCAAGCCGCTCATCTTTCAAATCCCATAATCCCCTGCTTATGGCAGCTCCGCCAGGGAAACGGTTAAAGCGGCGCAGGTTACGGGTTACAAAATAGTGTACCTTTTCAGGATCGAACTTGAAGAGGATAGGTTTTATTAAAGAATACATGCCGCGAAGTTACCAGTTTTTATTTTTTTATTAATGCCTTGCATAACATAGTTGATGCATAGCCTGGTATGATACATTATTCACATTTTATACTCCTAAATTAGCATACATAGTATGGTTATTACAGAATAGCTATATTAGCACAACCAAATTGTGCGCTTAAAAGCACGTATAGATCTGTAAACATCTGCAATAAAAATCATGAGTAAGCTTATACCATCCAATCGTAGAGAATTTGTAAGGAATGCCGCAGTAGGTACAATAGCAGCCTTAGCTGTGCCAGGTATTGTATCATCGGCTTTTGCATCGGCACCAAAAACTAAAAAAGTAACACTGGCCGATAATGATGTGGTACTTTTCCAGGGCGATTCGATAACAGAATGGGGCCGCGATAAAAGTAAAAGCGCGCCAAACGATTTTGGCGCATTAGGATCAGGATATGTATTGCTTACAGCTACCGTGTTGCTGCGTGATTATGCAGCTAAAAACCTACAGGTACATAATACAGGTATAAGCGGCAATAAAGTATATCAACTTTCTGACAGGTGGGATACCGATACCTTAGCGTTAAAACCAAATGTATTGAGCATTATGGTTGGCGTGAACGACTACTGGCACACCCTTGGCGGAGGCTATAAAGGCACAATTGAGACTTACAAAACCGATTACAAAAAACTACTGGAGCGCACCAAACAGGCGCTACCCGATGTGAAATTAATTATAGGCGAACCCTTTGCCCTTAAAGATGTAAAAGCAGTGGATGCATCATGGTACCCGGCTTTTGACACCTACAGACAGGCAGCGCAGGATGTAGCGGATGAATTTGGGGCAGTATTTGTACCTTACCAAAAGGTTATGGACGAGGCCGTAAAAGTAGCCCCGGCTAAATACTGGTCGATTGATGGGGTACACCCCTCACCTGCCGGCGCGAGCCTGATGGCAGAAGCCTGGGTGAAGGCTGTAAAAGGATAACCAACCAACTCAATAAATTTCGCGGCTTTGTTTCTGTTGTTTTACAATGTTCTTTAGCAGCACTTGCAGGATCAACGCGTTCCAATCCATTGAAAAGCTGCAGCTTTTGTTTTGATGCGGGTTGTCGACATGGTGGATCATAAAATAGGTACGGTAATTACTGAGGGCTATCTCATGCCATAACAGTTTATTCCGTTTATCCCAACTAATGCCATCGGTGTGGAATTTTACGCCAGCCAGTTCAAATACCTGTTGTATGCTGTATAACTCAATGTAATAGTTGAGCGTACTGTTGAAGTAGTTTTCCCATAGCTGGTTAAATATATCATACCATAATTTGTGATACGCTTCGCGCCTGATGCCGTAGTAGCTGGTAAGCTTTATCTGGAATATGTTGTTCTGAAAATCTTTGGTTTCGATGATATATTGCCTGCCAAAAGAGAATGCGTACCCGCGTATAAATGCTACCCTGTACCTGAATGAACTAATGTCTTCGGCAGGGATAAAAACAGGCGAAGCAAAGCTTAAAGGTTTTTCAACCATTATGCCCTCAGTAGTAAAAGTAAGCCTTTTAGCTGTTTTATTTTGCAACAGCGCCGGTATCTCTACAATGCCCGAAACATCCATAATGCAAAATAACAATTCTGTACGGCTATTTGTTGCTTTGCAGGCATAACGTAATTAAAAAATTACTAAACGCTGATTTATGACAAGTCCGATTATTCCTAAATATACTTATAGTGTAATAAACAGCCATATATGGCGCTGCAATTCCCTGATTAAATTTTGATTATTTATTTTTGCAGCACCATGAAAGGACTTCCTATTACACTGTTTAAAACATTCATTTTTTCAACCATACTGGCTATCGTTGCAAATATTATTTACTATGCTTACATGCAACACAATACAGCACTGGATTATCAGCAGGTGGTGCAATTAGTCTCCGGCGGCACATTCTTCCTGACCTTAATTTTAACCATCATGTCGACGCCAATGCTTTTCCTGGTGAATATTAATTATTGGAATAATATATGGGTGAGGTTATTACTTTACTTTTTAGGGTCGATAGTTTTTGTGGTTACAGTATTACTTATGCCTTTAAACGTGGCCAATAAATTATTCGACCTGATCACGGTGGCCATTTTTATATTGGTTCATTTCTTTTTTTATGCAAGGATTGTTAGGAAGACGAGGTAGGTGTTGGCGTGGGACGCGCTCCGGTGACTCACCCGGTCGTTGCTTCGCTCGACCACCCTCTCTGCGGTAAACCGCAAAGAGGGTTAAGAATTTTTTTAGTAAATAATATTTTTGCCCTCTTTATCGCTTGCGAAAGAGAGGGCGACCAGCGCAGCGTAGTCGGGTGAGTCACCGGAGCGCTGCGAAGTTCAGCGTTAGTGATGGTAAGGGTTTAGCCCGACGGAGGAGGGCCGGAGCAAAGCACAGCCCTGAACAGCACGGGCCGGAGGCAACGCCCAAAGTCAGAACCGGAATTTATTGAATTAAGGAATTACCTGAATTCTGTCAATTCTTAAATTCTATAAATTCCGGTTCAGACAATTTTCTACTCACCCTGCCTTCGTTCCACTCTCCGCTATGCGCAAAGAGGGTGCGAAAAAGTAAAAATATGCCTAACTTAACAACCGGGTTTAGGCTTTTTGAAAGATTTAGGGTAAACTTGCATCATAATAATGAAAACATTCTACGGAGATTTAAAACTTGGTATTTTGGGCGGCGGCCAGCTTGGGCGCATGCTGATACAACAGGCTATTAACTACAATGTTACCGTTAAGGTGCTCGACCCTGACCGGGAAGCGCCATGCCGTAAATTATGTGATGAATTTGTAGTTGGCTCACTGGGCGATTATGAAACCGTCTACAATTTCGGCAAGAAGGTTGACCTGCTGACCATTGAGATTGAGAAGGTAAACGTTGAAGCTTTAGAGCAACTTGAAAAGGAAGGCGTGCTGGTTTATCCGCAACCGCGCATCATCAGGCTGATACAGGATAAGGGCCTGCAAAAGCAATTCTTTAAGGAGAATGATATCCCTACTGCTGATTTCCAGGTGATATCATCTGCGGAGCAGTTAAAACAAAGCCATATCCCATTCCCATATATTCAGAAACTACGTCGCGATGGTTACGATGGCAAGGGCGTATACAAGGTGATTGATGAATCGTACCTTGCAAAAGCTTTCACCGAGCCGAGCCTGATTGAGCGCCTGGTTGATTTTGAAAAAGAGATAGCCGTTATAGTTGCCCGAAATGAAAGCGGTGAGGTTAAAGCCTTCCCCATGGTGGAGATGGAGTTTAATCCCGAAGCTAATTTGGTGGAGTTCCTGATTGCACCTTCTACCCTACCCTTTGAGGTACACCAGGAGGCTGAACTGATTGCCAAACGGATTGCCGAAACACTTAAAATAGTGGGCATACTGGCGGTTGAAATGTTTTTAGATAAACACGGTCGCATATTGGTAAATGAACTGGCACCACGCCCGCATAATAGTGGTCACCAGAGCATTGAGGGCAATATAGTATCACAATTTGAGCAACATTTAAGGGCGATATTTAACCAACCTATGGGCGATACAGCCTGCCTTAACAACGCCATAATGGTGAACATTTTAGGTGAACCAGGGCATGAAGGGCCAGCAATATATCAAGGTATTGAAAAAATATTAAAACTTGCTGGCGTGTATGTACATTTATATGGCAAAGCCTTAACAAAGCCTTTCCGCAAAATGGGGCACGTTACCATAGTTGATGCCGACAGGGAAAAAGCGATTGAAAAAGCAAGATTTGTGCAGGAAACGCTCAAAGTAATAAGTTAATTCATAAATTATGTCATTGCGAGGAGGAACGACGAAGCAACCTCGTCGCATGGCAATAAACGCGACGAGGTTGCTTCGTACCTCGCAATGACATTATAAAAAAATGGATCAACCAAAAATAGGAATCATCATGGGTAGCAAATCAGATCTGCATATTATGCAGGATGCTGCCGATGTTTTAAAGGAACTGGGTGTTAATTACGAGATCACCGTTGTATCGGCACACCGTACACCCGACCGTATGTTCAGCTATGCCCGTGCTGCTGCTGACCGTGGTATAAAAGTGATCATCGCCGGTGCCGGTGGTGCCGCGCATTTGCCGGGTATGGTAGCTTCATTAACCCATTTGCCGGTTATTGGCGTACCTGTAAAATCGAGCAACTCTATTGATGGCTGGGACTCTATCCTATCCATATTACAAATGCCAAACGGCATCCCGGTGGCAACTGTTGCATTAAATGCCGCAAAAAATGCCGGTATTTTAGCTGCGCAGATTTTATCCACAGCAGATGAATACCTTGTTCAAAAACTGATCACCTTTAAAGAAGATCTGAAGAAAAAAGTAGAGGAATCTGCGGAGGAAATGAGTCGGGAGTCTTAAGCCTTGAGTAAGAAGTTCTAAGTCTGAAGTCAATAGTCAGCTTTGCACCAATGAACTAATGCACCAGTGAACCAATGAACTAATTAATTCAACGCCGGATTTTCAGGGAAATTGGCAATGTGCGCATACCGCTGGCCCAGGCCTATTACTACATCCTTCCATAGGTTCTGCTCATCGTGGGTAAAAAGAATATCGAGGCTGATCTTATCGGTAACTATCCAGGTGTTTTCGCGCAGCTCTTCTTCCAGCTGGCCTGCGGTCCAGCCTGAATAGCCAGTGAAGAATTTGATCTCATCCTCATGCAACTGGTAATTGGTGATCAGTTCCTTTACGGTTTCATAATCGCCACCCCAAAATATGCCGTCCGCTATTTGGATGCCGCCGGGTATTTTCTCGGGGCAATGGTGTATAAAGTGTAGTGTGTTATTACCCACCGGGCCGCCTACATAAACGGGCATTTCTGAGTAGGAGATTTCGGGTAATATATCGCCCAGCAAATACTCGCTCTGATGGTTTAAAACAAAGCCAGCAGCGCCCGCGTCAGAATATTCGGTTAAAACAATAACCGAACGTTTAAAATTCGGATCCATCATAAATGGTTCTGAAATTAACAAATGACCTATGGCTGCTGAAATTGGACTAAGCATGGCGCTGATATTTATTCACTATAACAAACATTATAAAAATAAGTTCATTTTGGTAAAAATGAAATATAATTAACATATGTACGGTATAATTAATTAGTAAGTTTGCATTAATGGATCAAAAAGAGTTACAAAACCTGCGGCAGGATTATAGCGCCGCCACGTTATCTGAAGCATCAACCAAAGATAACCCGATAAAGCAGTTTGAATTATGGTTTCATGAAGCCGTAGCATCGCAGCAGCATGAACCAAATGCCATGACACTGGCTACCGCTACTCATGACGGCCGCCCATCAGCCCGTATAGTATTATTAAAAGGCTTTAGTAATGATGGCTTTAGTTTTTATACCAACTACCTGAGTCGCAAAGGTAAAGAGATCACCAAAAACCCATTGGGCGCTTTAACATTTTTTTGGGGCGAACTGGAAAGACAAATACGCATTGAGGGTACAATTGAAAAGTTAAGCAAAGAGGAATCTGAAAGATACTTTAAAGTACGCCCAAAAATGAGTCAGCTGGGTGCGATAGCATCCCCGCAAAGCCAGGAGATACCCGACCGCGAGCAGCTTGAAAAGAGAATGCAGGAATTGGAAGCGGAATACGCCGATAAAGACGTTCCAAAGCCGGCACATTGGGGAGGTTATGTTTTAAAACCACGCATGATAGAGTTTTGGCAGGGCCGCCGCAGTCGCCTGCACGACCGTATAGTTTATAAAAAGATTGATAACAAAACCTGGAAAAAAGTTCGTTTGGCACCATGAGTTTTGAGGATATTAAATTACTGCTTACTGAAAAATTTGGCGCTGAAGTTATAGTTGGCGAAGAAACTACCGGTTTGCAGCCTGCCCTACTTATTGCACCGGATCAGATAGCGGAAGTTTGCCTGGAGCTAAGAAACAATCCCAAAACGTATTTCGATTTTCTGTCGTGCCTTACAGGTGTGGATTATGGCGCTGAAGCCAATCGTTTCGGTGTAGTTTATCACTTGGCATCTATCCCTTATAAAACGCAGCTTACCTTAAAAATAAGCAAGGAAAACGACAGGAATGAGGAGAATCTACCATCGTTCCCAAGCGTAGTACCGGTTTATAAAACTGCCGACTGGCATGAGCGTGAAGCCTACGATATGGTAGGGATATTTTTTGAAGGTCACCCGGATCTGAGGCGTATTTTGTTGCCAGATGACTGGGAAGGTTTTCCGTTAAGAAAGGATTATAAAACGGCGGAGTATTATAAAGGAATTAAGATAGATTGATTTGAGATTCAACTTTTGATCATCCATGGAGAAAGCAACACCATCGAAAGAGGAAATAGAAGAAATTTTAAACTCCTACAAGTGGATAAAAGTTAAGAAACCTGTGTATGAACCGGGAACAGACCTGGCATCTGTGCAAACAAATTTTGAACGTTTAGATCAGCATCATATTGAAGAAACCACGTTTCTGATTGAAAGAGTAAGAGAACTGGCATTAAAAATAAAGGAGTTAAGTTGATCAAATAATACAAATAAAGCGTCATTGCGAGGTACGAAGCAATCTCTATGCTATACAGAGCAGATTGAAAGTTTGACCTTGAAAAATGACCTGCTTATGTAGAGATTGCTTCGTACCTCACAATGACGCACGGAGAAGAATATAAATACAAAAGTGAACGAAGCATTAGATACATATAACAAAAAGATAGCTGCTGCAGCTGTTGAGGACATGGTGTTGAACATGGGCCCTCAGCACCCGTCAACCCATGGCGTTTTGCGACTGGAACTGATCACCGATGGTGAGATAGTTAAGGAGGTTATCCCTCACATAGGCTACCTGCACCGCTGTTTTGAAAAACATGCTGAATCACTTACTTACCAGCAAACCATCCCGTTTACCGACAGAATGGATTACCTGGCATCGATGAATAACAGTCACGCCTTTGTGATGGGTGTTGAACGCATGCTGGGTATTGATAAGGATATCCCCAAACGTATTGAATACATTCGCGTATTGGTTTGTGAGCTGAACCGCATTGCCTCACACCTGATAGCCATTGGCACTTATGGTATTGATATTGGCGCTTTTACGCCATTCCTGTGGTGTTTTAGGGATAGAGAGCATATAATGGGTATGCTTGAATGGGCCTCGGGTTCGCGCATGCTGTACAACTATATTTGGGTAGGCGGCTTGTTTTATGATCTGCCTGTTGGTTTTGAGGAGCGTTGCCGCGAGTTTGTTGATTACTTTAAACCCAAAATGGTTGAGCTGAATCAACTATTAACCGATAACCAGGTATTTATTAGTCGCACGGCTAATGTTGGCGTATTGCCATTGGATGTGGCCATAAACTACGGCTGCTCCGGCCCTATGCTACGTGGTTCGGGACTAAAGTGGGATCTGCGCCGAATTGATGGCTACTCTGCTTATCCCGAACTGGAATTTGATATCCCGGTAGGAAAAGGCGAAATGGGTACCGTTGGAGACTGCTGGGACAGATACAAAGTACGCGTTGATGAAATAGAGCAATCATTAAAAATGATTGAGCAATGCCTTGATCGCCTGCAAAAAGAATTAAAACGTACTCCGGATTTTGACCCACGAGCCAAGCTGCCCCGTAAAACCATACCAAAGGCACAGGATTATTATATACGCTGCGAGGGTGCCAAAGGCGAGCTTGGTTTTTATTTTATGGCCGATGGCAAATCGGAGATCCCTACCCGTGTAAAATCCCGCGGACCAAGTTTCAATAACCTGTCTGTATTGCCTGAGTTAGCCAAAGGCGTTATGATAGCCGACCTGATAGCCATTGTTGGCTCGATAGATTTTGTATTGGGTGAGGTTGACCGCTAATAATATCTAACAAAAAAGGCCTCCGTATGGAAGCCTCCTATTATTGCTGTGAAGATTGAAAGCTTATTTATCGTAAACCTTAACCATAAACACGTAGTTCTTTAATTTTTTCACCTGTTGTACGGTGTTTAAATTACTTAGAGTATTTTTGGTGTTAAGCGCTACTTTTTTGTTGATGGAATCAACCGGGATATTTTGGATAGCATTTATTAAATAACTGGATTTTACTGCAAAATGCACGCCCTCTAACTGGGTTTGTTTTCCCTGTACAATGCCTATCACATTTCCTCTGCTATCAATCAATGGGCTACCGCTGTTACCTGCATTAATTGGGATAGAGATTTGATAATCTAAACTATCGCCATTTAAACCAACTGCTGATGTTACTTTACCTTCATCAAAATGAGGTGAATCCTGCGGATAACCATAGGTATAAACGCTTTCAGCCAAATCACTTTCAGTCTTTTTAATGGTATAAGGAATAGCGCCCAGGTTTCTAAATGAAGTATCCACTATTTTAAGGATGGCTATATCACTTTCAGGCTCCGTATATAATATTTTAGCTTTGAATGATTTACCCGCTCCATTCTGCACATAAACCGAATCCGCGCCATTAACTACATGGTAATTCGTAGCTATTAAACCGTTTGAGGTAATGGCAAAACCAGTGCCCCTGAACCTGTCGGTTGCACTTACAGGCGCTTTAATGCCTTGGGCAGCCTTCAGTGTTTCTGTTTTTTGTTTCAGGATACCAACTTCGCGCCTTAACTGAATATATTTCGATTCCTGATTGCTCAGGTTACCTGTTATAAACAGCGTACTTAATATAGCAAAAATGGCTATCGATGCCGCTACAGATATTTTTGAATGATGATTGCGCCATAAGCTAACAATGCGCGATGGATGGATCATCAGCTCTTCGGCTAAAGTATGTACATCAATCTCATCGTGTATTGCATTTAAGCGGGTTTCTAAAGCCAGGCGATCGCCGTACTGCTTTAAGATTTTAGCAAACTCTTCATGCTCTGCTATTTTGTTATTAATAGCGGTATCGCCTTTACGTAGCAACTCAAATTGTTTCCGCTCTTCAGGTGCCATTTCACCATTCAGGTAACGTTCAATTTCTTCAAGTAATTTACTGTCGTTCATCTTCCTATCTCCTTATTTCTGCTGAAAAAATAATTTCTTCAGGCGTTGCAGGCATTTATATTTTTGCGTTTTCGCATTATCGGCATTTGTATAGCCAAACCGCTCACATATCTCCTGCATCGAGCGGTTATTGATATAAAAATCTTCCATAATGGTTTTACAGGGTTCACCTAATAACTGAAGGGCTGCCCCCATCTTATTAAACTGAATATCCATGTCGTTCTGCCGTTCCACCTCATCATCAACCGGCGAATATTCATGAAAATCCCTTATATCCCCACCGTACCTGGCCATTTGGCTCAGTCTTTTAAGCCAAAGCCTGCGGCAAACCGAGTAAAGAAATGTTTTGAGCTTGCTGCTTAACTCAAAATCGCCCGCTTTTACCTTGTTATAAAGTATAATTATGGCTTCTTGATAAATGTCTTTAGCATCATCAGGAGTACCATTATTATTTATAATGAGTTGCAATACCATCGGAAAGTACGCCACGTATAAACGCTTTAATACACTTTCCGAATTATTTAGTATCCCGAGAATAACCTCACTATCTGTTGGTATTGAACCTTTTATCTCTTTATACACCCCTTAATACTTTTTATATGAAATTGTAACCCATCTTTATTAAAAAAAACTAAATTAATAATTTAAGGTTTACCTTTTTTTAACGGTTACATCACCTCAAAAGTAAATTTTAAATACAATACACTCATGAAAAACATTATTAAAACAGGCCTGGTAGCTTTATCTGTATTATCATTTGCCGCTTGTTCAGGCAGAAAAGCTGCTGCCAGCACTGATTCCACTACGGTAAAGATTGATTCGACCGTTAAAACAACCTCTGTTGACAGTGTTAAGCAGGACACCACAAAAAAAGATTCTTCAAAAAGGTAATTCCACCTTTTATTTATCGGTATACAGCAAGGTGACCCACAAAACAGGTTGCTTTTTAATTTTTTATTATCTGTATAACGATTCTTTTAGCATTGAAACCCAATGAGGTATACATACGTACAAAATGCCTGAAAATAAATTTTACATTATTTTAATTTTTGTGGGTTACCTTTTACAACTTATAGTATTAATGGAGAACCAAATTTAAAAATCAATATGAAAAACTCGTTTAAAATTGCAGTTTTAGCATTAGCGGTTTCTGTTTCAATATCAGCTTGCGGTGGCAGCAAAACCGGATCAGGTTCTGACAGCACAAAAACTGATTCAACTAAAGTTGTAACCGATACTACTAAAAAAGATACTACTGTTAAGGTAGACTCTACTAAAAAAGATACTGTTAAAAAAGACACAACCGTTAAAACAGTAACCAAGAAAGTAGAAACAAAAAAGAATTAATAAATTAATTAATATAAAACCCCCACACAAAATGAAAAATTCATTCAAAGTTGGCTTCTTAGCTTTAGCTATCGCCGTTTCTTTCGCAGCTTGCAAAAGCAAATC
Source organism: Mucilaginibacter xinganensis (assembly GCA_026225055.1). Taxonomy (GTDB): domain Bacteria; phylum Bacteroidota; class Bacteroidia; order Sphingobacteriales; family Sphingobacteriaceae; genus Mucilaginibacter; species Mucilaginibacter xinganensis_A. The sequence continues at coordinate 13,281 of JAMFSA010000181.1, forward strand.
TTCAACTTCAACTACTGATTCAACTAAAACTGATTCAACTAAAGTTGTAA
>JAMFSA010000182.1 GCA_026225055.1 Mucilaginibacter xinganensis
CAATACGGCTCATTATGGGTTAACTTTAACTCACCACTGATCTGGGACGTATTCGCGATCTCAACATACTTCTCTGTATCATTAGTATTCTGGTACACTGGTTTATTACCTGATATCGCTTTGATCCGTGACCGTGCTGAAGGTCTTCGCCGTAAAATATACTCGGTAATGTCATTCGGCTGGACAGGTTCAGTAAAAACATGGCAGCGTTTTGAAACCGTGTCATTAATATTGGCAGGTATATCAACACCACTGGTACTATCAGTACACTCTATTGTATCAACAGACTTTGCCACATCACTGGAACCAGGATGGCATACAACAATATTCCCTCCATATTTCGTTGCGGGAGCGATATTTTCAGGGTTCGCCATGGTGCAAACACTGTTGCTTATCGCGCGTAAAGTATTAGGGCTGGAGAACTATATCACCATGTTCCACATTGAGGCGATGAACAAGATCATCATCCTTACCGGTTCAATCGTAATGGTGGCTTACTGTACAGAGTTCTTCATCGCTTACTATTCAAATGTTGAGTATGAGCAATATGCCTTCATCAACCGTTACTTCGGTCCGTATTGGTGGGCAAGTTGGTCAATGTTCTGCTGTAATTGCGTTATCCCGCAGGTATTGTGGTTTAAAGCAGTACGCCGCAGCATTAAAGCAACATGGGTATTATCTATCATCATTAATATAGGTATGTGGTTCGAGCGTTTCGTTATCATCGTAACCTCATTACACCGCGATTATTTGCCATCAAGCTGGGCAATGTTCTATCCAACATGGATCGACCTTAGCGTATTTGTTGGTTCAATAGGCGTATTTTTTACCTTGTTCCTGTTATTCCTTCGTGTATTGCCATCAATAGCGATAGCGGAAGTTAAATTGCTGCTGAAAGGCTCAAGCGAACAAGAGAAGAAGAAAATATTAGAGCATGGCCATGTTGATAAGGATCAGGCAGAGTTTTATATAGATGCATTACGCAAATTCGACAGTGTTGAAATTGCAGAATACGATAAAGTATAATTAAATGAGCAGCACTAAATTTATACTGGGACTTTTCGAAGATCCCGATGAAATGATGGACGGAATACATAAACTGCAACAAAACAGTATTCCTATTTACGATGTGTACACGCCAATGCCTATCCACGGTATTGAAGCTAAATTGGGTATTAAAGATTCCCGCCTGGGTTATGCTGCCTTTATGTTTGGCACTTTGGGTGGTACTGTAGTATTCAGTATAATTTACTATGCAATGGTACACGACTGGCCAATAAACATAGGCGGTAAAAACGCATTCGCTATCCCGGATTTTGTTCCGATCACCTTCGAATGGACCGTATTATACACTGCTTTCGGTATTGTTGGCACGTTCTTTTTCGCAACACACCTTTTCCCGGGCCGTACGCCAAGGGTAATGGATTTCAGAGCTACCGATGATCGCTTTGTTATCGCAATTGATGCAAAAGGAAATACACCACACGAGGATATCACCAATTTATTAAAAGAAGCCGGAGCTGTTGAAGTAAAGCATAACGACAGAAAATATGTTAGCTATGAATAAAATTAAAATATTAGGCATAACGGTTATCACTATTGCTGCTACGGTTGTAATTACATCGTGCAAAGATAAAAGGAGCACCGGTTGGGAATACGCCCCTAATATGTATGA
>JAMFSA010000183.1 GCA_026225055.1 Mucilaginibacter xinganensis
TCAGCTTAAACAGCGGCGGTACAGGGAACAGGTTATCTTTTATGATATGCAGGTCGTCAATAAAATGCAGCACTTTGGTTTGCGCGCCGCCGCTGCAATGTACCATGCCGTGTATCTGGCTTCTGTAATCGTCAAGTATCGCCTTAATAATAGGGGCGTAGGTACGGGTAGGGGATAATACCAGTTTACCGGCTGTTACCGATTGTCCGTTGCCGATATCTATCAGGTCGGTAAGATTTTTACTGCCTGAGAATATAAGTTCATAAGGTATGGCCTGGTCATAACTTTCCGGGTATTTTTCGGCGATGGATTTATTGAAAACATCATGCCTTGCAGATGTTAAACCATTTGAACCCATGCCGCCGTTGTATTCTGTTTCATAAGTTGCCTGTCCGTATGATACAAGGCCAACAATCACATCTCCTGCCTTTATGCGGTGGTTCGATACCACATCATCACGTTTCATGCGGCAGGTAACTGTGGAGTCGACTATAATGGTACGCACCAGGTCGCCTACATCGGCAGTTTCACCACCTGTTGAGTAAATGCCTATACCGGCTTCTCTTAAATCAGCTAAAACTTCTTCTGTGCCATTTATAATGGCTGCAATAACATCGCCCGGTATAACATTTTTGTTTCTGCCGATGGTTGATGATAAAAGGATATTATCTACAGCACCTATGCAAAGCAGGTCATCAATATTCATGATGATGGCATCCTGTGCAATGCCGCGCCAAACGGATATATCGCCGGTTTCTTTCCAATAAGTATAGGCCAGTGATGATTTTGTGCCAGCACCATCAGCATGCATAATATTGCACTGTTCCGGGTCGTTAGTTAATATGTCAGGTATTATTTTACAGAATGCTTTCGGGAAAATACCTTTATCAATGTTTTTAATTGCATTATGTACATCATCTTTTGATGCAGATACGCCTCTCAGATCATATCTTTGGGAAGAAATCATGAGCAAATATACTGCTTATTAATTTTTATTAATATCAAAATCCACACTTTGCAATATCCTGGTTACATCTCACCTCTAAAAAAAGTCGCCGACAAAATAAATCAATGGCGTTTAAGGCGTAATATTCAACGAAATTTCCTGATCTATTGTAGCGTTGTAGTTGGCCTTGTAGGCGGCCTGGCAGCGGTTTTATTAAAGTATGTGGTAGGTTTAATGGAGGAGTTAAGCAAGAATATCGCTTCACATCTTTATTATCACATCGCCTACGCATTTTTGCCAGCCTTAGGTATCTTTCTTACAGTTGCCTATCAGCACCTTATCAACCGCGACCATATTGAAAAAGGTATTGGTAAGATCCTCATCAATATAAAAAAGAACCGCTCAAATATTAAGATAAATAACCTGTATTCGCAAATAATTACCAGCTCATTAACAGTAGGGTTTGGTGGTTCATCGGGCCTGGAAGCGCCTATTGTTAGTATAGGTGCGGCGGTAGGTTCAAACACGGGTAAGTTTTTTAGTTTAAGCCCGTACGAAAAAACGGTGCTTATTGCAGCGGGCGCATCGGCGGGCATAGCGGCGGTATTTAATAGTCCGATTGCGGGCGTACTGTTTTCATTGGAGATATTGATAGGGGAGATCACCATCCCCACATTTATCCCTTTGTTAATCGCATCGGCAACGGGTGTTGTGGTGTCAAAACTGTTGTATTCAGGTCAGTTGTTTCACCTGGCCACGGTGGGTTGGGCGCTAAATGCATTGCCTTTTTATGTAATATTGGGCTTATTCAGCGGCTGGATTTCGGTTTATATCTCTAAAATGGCCGCTATATTAGAAAAAGGTATCTTTAAAAAGTATAACCGTTACATAAGGGCACTGGCGGGTGGTTTATTATTAGGGATAATTATCATGATATTTCCAGCCCTGTTTGGCGAGGGCTACTCGCATTTGCAGGATATATTAAATGGTAATATAGACTCACTCAAAAACGAAACACTTTTTAGTCCATGGCTAGTGCAACCGCTGGTAATGCTGCTGTTTATAGCCTGCCTGGTATTAATGAAAATTGTGGCCGCGGGTATAACCATAGGTTCAGGCGGTAACGGGGGTACGTTTGCGCCTACCATGTTTACCGGTGCGTTTTTGGGTTTATTTGTGGCGTTTGCTGTTAACCAAACGGGGTGGGTGCATTTAAATGCAAGCAATTTTGTAGCAGTAGGTATGGCAGGCGCTTTAAGCGGCGTTATGCACGCGCCGTTAACCGCCATATTTCTGATAGCTGAAATTACAGGCGGCTATGTGCTGTTTATTCCCCTGATGATTGTTTCGGCTATATCTTATATTATATCCCGCCTCTCGAACCCATATAATATGTATTGGAAAGAACTGATCCACGAGCAAAATATACGGCCCGAGCAGCATTATAGTATGCTCGATGCGATAGACCTGGATAGCGTGATCAATAAGAATTACACAGCTATAAGTAAGGATACCATCATAGCCGATTTTTATAAGCTATTATCAAATAGCAATGCCAATATCTTTGCTGTTTTAAATAAAGAAGGATTACTGGAAGGGGTAATATTGATGGATGATGTCCGAAAGCATCTTTTCGATCCGCAAACAGCTGATGAAACTGTATCGGAAATTATGGTATCACCTCCAGCTATTATTGAGTACAATGAACCTGTGAGCAGCGTTATGGAAACCTTTGATGCCCTGGATGTGTGGCAGCTGCCAGTTGTTAAGGATGGAAAGTTTATCGGTTTTATCTCAAAATCGACCCTGCTAACCCAATACCGCGAGGTGATTATACAACAACATAAGGAAACAGATCTGTTTGCAAAAATGTAAGAAGTAACCAGGATTCTCAAAATAAAAAAAGGATTTACAGGATGTTATTAATAAAATCCTGTAAATCCTTTCAATCCAATAAATCCTGGTTCCTCTATATAAACAGCAGTTCCCTAAACTTTGGTAGTGGCCATAACGAGTCATCAACCAATTGCTCCAGCTTATCAACGTTGTAACGTATCGGCTGAAAATAAGCTTTTACCTTTTCGTCATAAGCGATAGCCTTATCGCGTAAGTCTTCAATAGTATTGGCTTTTTTACGTTCCTGTATCATGCTTTCAACATCAGACCTTATGGCATTTACATGTTCCGATATTTTAGTGATAATATCAATCTGGGCCTTATATAATTCAGGGCTTAAGCCGATATCCTTTAACCCCTTAACATTTTCAACCAGTTTAGTTTGATAGGTGATGGCGGCAGGTACAATAATATTATTGGCAAGTTCACCCATTACACGGGCCTCTATCTGTAGCTTTTTATAAAAGCTATCCAGTAAAACCTCATGGCGGGCATGCACTTCGCGACGGGTGAATACGCCTGTTTCTAAAAATAAGTTTTCTGATTTATCGGCCACAAACACATCAAGCGCCTTTGGTGTGGTTTTTATATTTGATAAACCTCTTTCTGCCGCTTCTTTTTCCCATTCATCGCTATAACCGTTGCCCTCGAAACGTATTTTTTTCGATTCTTTTATATACTTCTTAATAACGGTAAGTATGGCTACGTCTTTTTTCTCGCCTTTTTTAAGCAGCTTATCTACATCAACTTTGAATTTTTTAAGCTGATCGGCTACTATAAGGTTAAGGATGGTCATTGGGCTTGCCGAGTTGGCTGATGAACCTACCGCGCGCAGCTCAAATTTATTACCGGTGAAGGCAAATGGCGAAGTCCGGTTCCTGTCGGTGTTATCCTTTAATATCTGCGGTATTTTGGGTATGCCCTGCCATAATAAGGCATCATCCTTAATTATCTTGCTTATTCTTGATGTTTCTATCTCATCAAGCACATCGCTTAGCTGCGTACCCAGGAAGATAGATATAATGGCAGGAGGGGCCTCATTAGCACCCAAACGGTGGTCATTGTTAACTGATGCTATGGATGCTCTTAACAGATCTGCATGCTCTGATACCGCTTTTATAGTGTTCACAAAAAAGGTAAGGAACATGAGGTTATTTTTAGGTGTTTTGCCAGGCGATAACAGGTTTTTACCGGTATTGGTAATCATTGACCAGTTATTGTGCTTGCCAGAGCCATTAATGCCTGCGTAAGGCTTCTCATGCAGCAGTACCTTAAAGTTATGTCGCTTGGCCACACGGTCCATTACATCCATTAATAACTGGTTATGGTCAATGGCCAAATTTATCTCTTCATATATAGGTGCGCATTCAAATTGTGAAGGAGCAACCTCATTATGGCGTGTTTTTAATGGTATACCTAATAATAAGGCCTCGGTTTCCATATCCTGCATGTAAGCATACACGCGCTCCGGTATCGACCCGAAGTAATGATCTTCCAGCTGCTGATTTTTCGCCGACATGTGGCCGAACAAAGTTCTGCCGGTCAGGTGCAGATCAGGCCTTGCATTAAATAAGGCAAGGTCTATTAAAAAATATTCCTGTTCAATACCTAACGAGGCATTAACTTTTTCAATGCTTTTATCAAAATAATGGCAAACATCAACAGCAGCTTTATCTAATACGCTTAACGCTTTTAATAATGGTACCTTATAATCTAATGCCTCACCCGTGTACGATACAAATACTGTAGGGATACATAATGTACGCGCCATTATAAAGGCAGGGGATGAAGGGTCCCAGGCGGTATAGCCACGTGCCTCGAAAGTATTACGTATGCCGCCGCTCGGGAAGCTCGATGCATCCGGTTCCTGCTGGGCCAGCGCATCTCCCGAAAATTTCTCTATAGCGCCGCCATCTTCGGTAGGCTCAAAAAAAGCATCATGCTTTTCGGCTGTTGTGCCGGTAAGCGGCTGAAACCAGTGTGTATAATGTGTAGCGCCTTTGCCTATGGCCCATGATTTCATGGCCGAAGCAACCTGCTCTGCCATATCGCGTGGTATAGGTTCGCCTTTTTCTATAGAATTAATAATGCCCTGGTAAGCATCTGTTGACAAATACTCCTTCATTTTCTTTTTATCGAAAACATTGGCTCCAAAAAAATCAGAAATTTTTGGAGAGGGTATTTTTACTTCCGGTATTGTTCTGCTTTGCACAGCCCGGAGCGCTTGAAATCGGATATTGGACATTTTTTTAGCTCTAAATAAAGGTTTACATCAAAAGTATAATTATCATTTAAAATATGGACATGTTTTAAATGAAATATAATTAACGGTATAAATGAAGAAAAAAAATGCGCTATTTTTTTAATTTTAGTCTATTTTATAGGTGTATTTGTGATTTTTTTCTTCAAAATATCGATTTTGATCAGAAATATAGACTTCAATTTTGATTTTTACCGATAAAATAATGTTAGGTGGTTAAAATTTTCATAATTATTGAAAAATTTATTACCCAAATTATAATTACCATTTATTTATGGTTGAAAAATTATTAAAATGGCCTATATTTTTGCTTTGTTTTTTATTATTTTGATAAATATTCAATTATTTTCAATTTTTTTACGGTAAAAATTTGTTTTTGTTAAAATACATGCATAGTTTTAGGAAAGTTTTAATAAAAAGATGTTTTTTACTGATCTGTTTAATAAAAACTCATACTCGCGATGTGATTTTGAATTAAAAGATTAAAATTTTTATTAAGCCGACTAAGTTTTCAAAAAAGCAATCAAATCAAACTAAATTAAATTAAACAAACAATGAAAGTAAACTCTACAAAGCACAGCCTGATCGATACGATCCGGCAATTGAGTCGAGAGAAATGGGCACTCGCTGCTACCGTTTTTACCGGAAAAATGCTCGGGTTATTGGTAGTATTAGTGGCAATGGTAACATTACCCGGACTACTTGGCACCACAGCGCATGCTGCTGCGGCCGCTCCGCCAAAACCAACTGATCTGGAAACATCAATGATGAATTCGATTAACACTGCATGGACATTGGTGGCAGCATTCTTAGTATTTGGTATGCAAGCTGGTTTCGTAATGCTTGAAGCCGGTTTTGCACGTAAACGCGAGACGGTTAACGTTTTGATGGAGTGTATGTTTGATACCTGCCTTTGCGGTATCTTATTTTACGCTATCGGTTATGCATTTATGTTCGGATGGGGCAATGGCTTTATCGGCTGGCATGGTGATCCTGCTGCGAAAGTTGAAGGATCATGGTTCTTTTTACAGAACATACCAGCTACATACGGCGCTACAGGTATCCCTGTAATTGCTCACTGGATATTCCAATATGCATTTGCCGATACTTGCTCAACCATTGTTTCTGGCGCTATGATCGGTCGTACAAGCTTCCGTGGCGATATCCTTTACTCTATCGGTATCACTGGCTTCATCTACCCAATCATTGGTCACTGGGCTTGGGGGCCGGATGGTTTCCTTGCAGTAATGGGATCTGTCGGTAACTTCCTTCCAACTTTGGGTCAAAGTTTCCGTGACTTTGCAGGTTCAACTGTAGTACATACTATTGGTGGTGTTGCTTCGTTGGCGGGCGCTATTGTATTAGGCCCACGTTTAGGAAGAATATTTGCACGAGACGATAAAGAAAAAGGCGGTATGCCTGCAGGCCATAACATGTTAATGGCAGCAGTTGGTACATTCATACTTTGGTTTGGCTGGTACGGCTTTAACCCTGGAAGCTCACTTTCAGCTATGGATGCACAAGGTATAGGCCGTATTGCTACTAATACTACCCTTGCAGCTTGTTCTGGCGGTATGGTAGCTATGTTATTTGCATTATGGATAGGTAACACTAAAGGTAAATTCGACTTAGGCTTTACACTTAACGGTACTTTAGCAGGCCTTGTTGCTATCACTTGCCCTTGCTATTGGGTTAGCCCGCTTGGCGCAACATTATTAGGCGGAGTTGCCGGTATAGTAGTGTTTGGTGGTATGTATTTATTTGAGTGGTTACGTATAGACGATCCAGTTGGTGCAGTTTCAGTACACGGTTTAGCCGGTATCTGGGGTACCTTATCGTTAGGCTTATTCGCATCAGGCCAATACGGTGCAACCGGCCCTTACGGAGCTGATAACTCTGCTCCTGTAACAGGTGTTTTCTACGGTGGTAAATGGGATGTATTTGAAGCTCAGGCAATCGGTACCTTCACAATAGCTATAGCCGTATTTGTTGTAACTTTCATCATGATGTATGTTATAAACAAACTTCCACATCCTTGGAAACTGCGTGTTGAAGAACATGGCGAATTAAGCGGCCTGGATGTATTCGATCACGGTATCGAAGTTTATCCTGCTCAGGAAGAAGATATCACTTTAACTGGTTTATTCGAAAAACCAAGCACGGTATCAGCATAATACCTTATAATAAATCCCTTGTGCGGTCCTAACTCAACCTTAACCGCACAAGGGTTTATCACAACTAACTTTATTCTCTTTTTATTGGTCCATTCACACCCACAACCAGGTGTAAGGATTCTTATTGTATAATATTTACTGTTTTGCTGACCTCAAATTCTTGAAAATTAAGTTTTTAAATGAATTTATTGTTGATGGTATCTGTTGGTGCAGGGTATCGAATGCAAAAAAGCACCATTTCTTAAGCAACCTTATGATTTTTTAACCTATAACTATTTATTTAACATGAAAAAGAAATTTTTACTTTTACTATTAGCAGCATCAACTTACAGTATCGCTTCAAAAGCGCAGGATACTGTAAAAACTACCCAGGATGCTCCTTTAGTACTTTACGGATCGGTTGATACTTATTACAAGGACGACTTCTCAGGACACGCTAATATTCCTACCAGCTTTGCAAGCGATAATAATTCAGTATCGATTGGTATGATTGACCTGGGCTTAAAGAAAACTGTTGGTAACGCGTCATTTGTAGGCGAGATGTCATTCGGTCCGCGTAATGATCAGTCTATCCCAACTGCCGGATATCATATCCAAAACTTATATGTATCTTATGCGTTCTCACCTAAATTCAGTGCTACTGCAGGTTACATGTCAACCTTTATCGGTTATGAAGTAATTTCTCCGACAGGAAACTTTAACTATTCAACTTCTTATTTGTTCACTAACGGTCCTTTCCAGAATGCAGGCTTAAAATTCACTTATGCATTCTCTGATAAAGTGAGTTTAATGGCTGGTATTTTTAATGATGAGTGGAATGTTTATACTTCACAACACGATGTATCAACTTTCGGCGCTCAATTAACTATTACCCCGGTTAAAAACTGGACTGCTTACCTTAACGTAGCAACAGGCCCAACTTCAGGTACTGAATTTGATTTAACAACTGCTTATCAAATAACCAGTGCATTTAAATTAGGCTTAAACGCTGCTACTTACAGCACAACACACTATAGCGCTGGCTTTAGCGGTGTAGCTTTGTATCCACAGATCGCGGTTTCAAAAGCTGTTACTTTAGGTTTAAGAGAAGAATATTTCAAATCTGATAACGGTACAGCGCTTTCAACTTATGCACCTGTTGGCCCGCTTCCTGGTGGTTCTGTTCTTGCTTCAACTTTAACTGCTAACATTAAAGCAGGTCCGTTAACTTTAATTCCGGAAGTAAGGCTTGATGGTATCAACAAACAACAGTATTCATCATTCACTAACAGCTCAGGCGATCCAACTAAATCAGCTTCACAATTTGTGTTAGCCGTAGTTTACGGATTCTAAGCGTTTTTTTTGACAATATTATTATTGTAAAGCCGTCCCGTAATTCGGGACGGCTTTTTATCTTTATAGCATGAAAAAAGTATTTTTTGTTTTAATGTGCGTGTTGTTTGCCAAAGTAGCATCGGCACAAAAGGATCTGCTGGCATTTAACGAGCAAAATAAATATATGTATTACCAGGTGGTTAGTCAGCCTGGGCTAGTTACGGATACTTTAAAAGATAGGGCGTTGTATTTTTTAGAACAAGCCTATCCTAAAAATACTGTAAAAAAGGGCGAAACAAGCGGTAACTATACCGGTACAGGGAAATTTTTGATAGTGACCGGGATTACTGCCGCCAAACATGTTGAAGGCGAAGTAAATTATACTTATTATATTGAATGTAAAGATCAGAAGTACCGGTACTGGTTAACTGATTTTGTATTTACACCTTATAAGGTTGATAGATACGGAAACTCTGTTCCGCAGCCGGGTATTGATATCCCGCTTGAGAACGGAACTGCAAAACTGGATAAGAAACAAGTGGATAGTTATCTTGACCAGATAGGCACCTACAGCAAAGCATTTGGCGAAAAACTGAAGTACTATATACTTAAACCTGCCGCTTTGCCAAAGGATACCAAAAAGAAAGTAATATCAACTAAAGATTGGTAGTAGTAATTTTTAAAGACGTAATAAAAAAAGCTGCATCGTATAATGCAGCTTTTTTTATGCTTTGTGCTTGATCTATGTGAAATTATAATTCCTCATCATGCTGACTGAGGTCAAGCCCGATAAGTTCCTCCTGATGGGTTACACGCAATGTGCTGATCAAATCGGTAACTTTTAATAAAATGTACGAACCGAAAAAAGCGAATGCCGATACGCCAACTAAGGTTAAGATGTGTAGAAAAAACAAATGTGTTTCGCCGTAATATAAACCATTACCAGTGCTGTTGCCGCCATTTACATTTTGATGCGCGAAAACACCGGTAAGCAGCATGCCGACCATGCCGCCAACACCATGGCAGGGGAACACATCCAGTGTATCATCAATACTTGTCGATGAGCGCCAGATCACCAATAGGTTACTGATTACCGCGGCTACAATGCCAATAATTAACGAGTGTGGTATAGTAACAAAACCCGCAGCAGGGGTAATGGCCACTAAACCAACAACCGCGCCGATACAGGCCCCCATAACTGAAGGCTTTTTACCTCTTACCATATCAAAAAATATCCAGCTGATAGCTGCCGCGGCTGATGCCGTAGTGGTAGTAGCTAATGCCGTTGCAGCCAAAGTGCCCGAACCTAATGCAGAGCCTGCGTTAAAGCCGAACCAGCCGAACCATAATAAACCTGTGCCCAACAATACATAGCTGATGCGGGCGGGTGAATGTACTTTATCATGACGCTGTTTTAAATAGATAGCAGAAGCAAGTGCTGCCCAACCGGCCGACATATGTACAACCGTTCCGCCGGCAAAATCAAGTACGCCAAGTTTAAACAGGAAACCATCCGGGTGCCAGGTAGAGTGGGCGAGGGGCGCGTAAATAAATACCATAAACAGGCAAAGAAATATGATGTAGGAATTAAAACGGATGCGCTCGGCAAATGCGCCGGTGATTAATGCCGGGGTAATAACCGCGAATTTTAATTGGAACATGGCAAACAATACCAGCGGAATGGTTGGCGCAAGTTTCCAGGTTGCGTTGCCCAGCATACCTTTCATCATAAAAAAGGTGCGTGGATCGCCAATAACGCCGCCTATTGAATCGCCGAAGGCAAGACTAAAACCGAAAATTACCCATATAATGGTGATCACGCCCATGCAAACAAAACTTTGCATCATGGTTGATAACACATTCTTTTTACTCACCATGCCACCATAAAAGAAAGCCAGGCCGGGAGTCATGATTAAAACCAATGCGGTGCTAACCAGTAACCAGGCGGTATCGCCCGAATCAATTTTACTATTGGCAACGGTCACGGTTTCAACCGAGGGAAAAACAAGTGCCAGTATCACTATAATTATAAGTGCTGAAAATGGGATAAATTTTTTCATGAGTTTGGGTTGAGTAGGTTACATAAAATAACACTGCCTGGTATAGCAATCAACAAACACCAGGCAGTGCCATAAACTAAATTTAATAAAACAATAAAATCCGCTTGCTTATACTAAAACAAGTGGTTGGTGTTGTTTTAGTATTTACCAAAAAACATGAAAGGGAAAAAGGATGAGTTTGCGGAAGCGCGAGAGTTCACTGCTGTAAGTTCCGCAAATAAAATGGATGTACTTAATACGTATAACAGCAACGTTGAACCGGCTGTTGATACATTTTATAAAGTGAACTGTCTTGTGTCGCTGAAAACTGGCGATCTGTATGGGCGTACCGTTGATATTGGCAAATTGTGGGAATGCGTTATGCCGGGCACTTGCAATTGAAGCCTGTTTATGCGGATGAGAATTGGCGGGAACTACGGGGTTTGCCTTGGCAAAAATGAAATACCCGCCAAGGAACAGAAGGATTATTACAGGAAGTTTAAAAATATTTTTAAACATATTTAAAAATACGAAAATTATCGGTTTGGAGAAATAATGTTGTGATGTTTTTACTAATAACAGCCGATTATTTATTAAATAATTAACCAAAGGCAATATTTATTGAAAATTTCAGTTTGAGAAATGTTGTTGCAACAACGTTGCAATTGTTAAATAGTGTTAAATTAGGCTGTATGAGGTGCTTGTACTGAAATATGAGCAATATGTAAACGTTATATATGAAATTTAATTTCACTAAACATGCTTATCTCAAAATTTGATTTGTACAAGTCCGAGTGGCTCGAGCTTGTATTTGATGATCGTAACAAGGCCTACGGTGCTTACGAATTAAGGCAACACTACTCCCGTACCATGTTAAAATCAATGGCAATTGCCTTTTTAACAATTACGGGTGCTGCGTTATTAATTGGTGTGCTTATTAAGCCGGTTGCAACGGCGGTTGTGCCAAGGGAAACAGTAATCCCGGTTAATCTTAGTAATTATGTGCATCCGGCCATACCTAAGCAACCGCATGCAATTGCACACCCCCACGTAACTCCGCCTAAAGCTGTAACTGTACCTACAAAAGTTTATATTCCTTTTGTGGTATCGCCAAAACCGGCGGTTATTGAACCGCCAAAAATGAGTGCTTTGAGTGGTAATGTTGGGCCAACTGAAATAAAAGGGCCAGCTAGTGGCCCCACATCTGTTGAAGGGTTGGGTAAAGGCAGTCCGGAATCTCCCGGCCCGATCGATAATACACCTGTTGATGCTAATGGACTTGATGTAATGCCTCAGCCTTTTGGTGGCGCAGGAGCATGGTCTAAATTTTTGCAGAAGCATTTAAGATACCCTGATGGTGCCGTTGCCGATCATGTACAAGGTAAAGTTTGGTTAAGTTTTATTATTGAAAAAGACGGCCATCTGTCAAATATTACGGTCGACCGTGGCCCGGGTTATGGTTTGGACGAAGAAGCCTTGCGTGTATTAAAACTGGCACCGGCATGGAAACCAGGCATGCAAAACGGCCAGCCGGTACGGGTAAAATATAATATTCCCATTAATTTTCAACTGGGCGATGATGGTAATTGAGCCGAAAGCTTAAAGGAGAAAGCGAAAAGATGAAGAGGGATTGAGCTACCGCAAAGGGTAGAAGTGGGAATGTTTATATTCCATTTCTGCCCTTTATATTTTATAGGATTTTTACTCATACACTAACTCTTTTAGCGGCATCAATATTCTGCTTAAGTCTTTGCCTTTCACCTTTTCGCTTTAGCCTTTCTGCTTTCTCCTTTCATCTTTCACCCTTTTTTCCTAATTTTGCGCATCCTTTCAAAATAAATAAAAACACATTGGAGCAGCTGCAATTAACCACTGTTGAAACCGCCAAAGATTTAGGCTTACTACCCGAAGAATTTGACCGCA
>JAMFSA010000020.1 GCA_026225055.1 Mucilaginibacter xinganensis
CCTATATTTGCACCTCGAATTTTAAAACAATAATTAACAAACACATGTACGCAATAGTAAGTATAGCCGGACAGCAATTCAAAGTTGCAAAAGACCAGCAGATCTTTGTACACCGTTTACAGGGAGATGAAGGCGCTAGTATTGAATTTGACAATGTATTGTTAGCAGAAAACGAAGGTAAATTCAAATTAGGTTCTGATTTGAAAAGCGCTAAAGTATCAGCTAAGATCGTGTCTCATTTAAAGGGTGATAAAGTGATCATCTTCAAAAAGAAAAGAAGAAAAGGTTACAAAAAGAAAAATGGTCACCGCCAGCAATTCACCAAAATAGAGATCACAGGTATCACATTATAATTAAGATTTAAACAGGAGCAGCGCAAGCGGTTCCATAAAAAATATTAGCAATGGCACACAAAAAAGGGGCCGGTAGTTCCAGAAACGGCCGCGAGTCACATAGCAAACGTTTAGGTATCAAAATTTTCGGTGGTCAGCCGGCAATCGCAGGTAACATCATCGTTCGTCAGCGTGGTACTAAACACAATCCAGGTTTAAACGTAGGTATTGGCAGAGATCATACCTTATTCGCTTTAGCTGAAGGGATTGTAACTTTCAAAAAGAAAGCTGATAACCGTTCATATGTATCAGTATTGCCTGTTGAAACAGCATTAGTTGCTGAAGTAGAAGCACCTGCACCAAAAGCAAAAGCTGAGCCTAAAGCGGTAGCAGTTCCAGCACCAGTTGCTGAAGTTGAAGCTACTGAAGAAGCACCAAAAGCAAAGAAAGCTGCACCAAAAGCAAAGAAAGCTGATACTGCTGAAGAAGCAGAAGCTCCAGCTGCTGAGTAATTAGCGATCCGCATAAAATATAAAAGCCCTGATCATTGATCGGGGCTTTTTTTGTGGAGGAAAGTTGCAAACTTCCTTTTATCTGTAAGCTTCAATTGTAAATGAAGCCAATGAGCTTGTTAAATTATAGTTATTAATCTTAGTCCGGCCGTTTAAATGGTATAGGCAATGAATATTGCACTCTGATAGGTTTACCGTTTCTAATGCCGGGCCGCCATTTTGGACTAAGATTTATTATTCTTAAAGCTTCAGCATCAAAATCAGGATCTAAACTTCTTAATATTTGAACACCAGATAGTTTTCCATTTTTTTCTACAATGAATGTTATCCAAACTTTTCCTTGTACATCGATATATCCAGTTCTATCAGGCCACTTCAAATTTTTTTGTAAAAATTTATTAAAACCTGTCACGCCACCCGGAAACATCGGCAACTTGTCAGCAGAGGTATAAATTATATTGGGGTCTTCTGTTGTTGTTTTAGAGTAAGTATTAGATATGATGGGTTCATGACAATTAAAGTTAGAATCGGGATGTGATTTGCTTGTGTCAGGTTTAGTAATATGCCGCTGTGCTATAAGTTGTAAATTAAAGCTTGTTATAGTAATCAAAAGGTAAGCACATTTCATGTACTAATATAATTAATTCTCCCTCACAAGCAAACCATCTGCAAAATCATGCAGGTATTGTTTGTGGTCTTCGGGTAAATTGATCTGCTCGAGGGCATTAAACGCGTTGTCGGCGTAAGTTTGCATGGCCTCTTCGGCGTATTGCCTTATTTGCAATGAATTGTATATACGGGTTACAGCTGCAACCTTTTCGGTGTTATCAAATTTGGTAGCATTAATTAAACTGCTTAGTTCGGCAGCATCTTCGCCTTTGGCCAGTTCAAGGGCTTTTATTAGTAGATATGTTTTTTTGTTGGAGATGATATCACCACCAACCAGCTTGCCGAATTTCTCCGGGTCGCCATATACATCCAGTATATCATCCTGTAATTGAAAAGCGATGCCCAGTTGCTCGCCAAAGGTGCTTAGCAGGGCTGCATCCTTTGCCGGGGCGCCACCTATCAGCGCGCCAATTCTGAGCGCGCCACCAAGCACTACGGCGGTTTTAAGGCGGATCATGTTAATGTACTCATCAATGCGCACATCGTTTTGTTGCTCAAACTCCATGTCGATCTGCTGACCTTCACACACGCCTACGGCAGTTTCGTTAAAAATATCAAGTACCTGGCGCAAAATGCTGTTATCAACCTGCATCATCAGCTTGTAACCTTCAATCAGCATCACATCGCCGGAGAGGATCCCCACATTCTGGTTCCATTTTTCGTGTACGGTAGTTTTGCCACGGCGCAAGGGAGCATTATCCATAATATCATCATGCATGAGTGTGAAATTATGGAATACCTCAATAGCCAATGCGGGCGAAATAGCCTTAGTAACGTCGCCACCGAACAGCTCGCAGGCCATCAGCAGCAGGGCAGGGCGCATGCGTTTGCCGCCCAATGACAATATATAACTTATAGGTTCGTAAAGCTGACCAGGATGCTCAGGATAGGTTAATTCATTAACCGCATCGCTGATCATCTGTTGTAAATCACTAAGTTTATTCATGTGTGTTATAATTAGTGAATGTGTTATAATTAGTGAATGAGTGATTTAGTGAATGAGCGAATTTTAAAATCACTCATTCACTAAATCACTCATTCAATCAATAATCATCCACTCAATAGCCTATTCCTGTACTAATGAAAAATCAATTTGTTTTTTGGTAAGATCAACGTTCTTCACCCTGATTTGTACCTCGTCACCCAGTTGGTAAACCTTCTTTTTACGCTGACCGATGATGGCATAATTTTTCTCGTCTAAGGTATAAAAGTCGTCCGAGATATCACGCAGGCGTATCATGCCTTCGCATTTATTTTCGATGATCTCTACATACATACCCCATTCGGTAACGCCCGATATCACGCCGCTAAAGATGTTGCCAACCTGATCGCGCAAGTACTCAGCCTGTTTGTATTTAACAGAAGCGCGTTCCGCATCAGCAGCCTTTTTCTCCATTTGCGAACTGTGCTGGCACAGTTTTTCATAATGCTCGGCATTTGCCGATTGTCCGCCGTTTAAATAGTGGAACAACAATCGGTGCACCATCACATCCGGGTAACGGCGAATAGGCGAGGTAAAGTGTGTATAATGATCGAACGCCAACCCGTAGTGACTTGAAGATTTTGTAGTGTAAATAGCCTTAGCCATAGAGCGGATAGCCAGGTGTGTAAGCACATTCTGCTCTTTTTTGCCCTCTACATCCTCCATTAAATAGTTAAGGGATTTGGCGGTCTCTTTATCAGATTTTGTGTTGATCTTATAGCCAAACCTTGCAGCAAACTGCGCGAAATTAGCCAATGCCTCCGGTTTTGGAGAGTCGTGCACACGATAAACAAAGGTATATTTGTGCTTACCCTTGCCCATTTTGCTCACATACTCGGCAACTTTGCGGTTAGCAAGCAGCATGAAATCCTCGATCAGTTTATGGGCATCCTTGCGCTCTTTAACATAAACGCCGATAGGTTTGCCGGTTTCATCCAGCTTGAACTTAACTTCCGTAGTTTCAAAGCTGATAGCGCCGTGTTTAAATTTACGGTCGCGCAGTTTGTAGGCTAGTTGGTTTAGTTGCGCTATTTCTTTTTCGTGATCGCCTTCTTTACTTTCTATGATCTCCTGTACTTCCTCGTAGGTAAAGCGCCTGTCGGAATGGATAATGGTTTTTCCATACCACTCATTAACAATATAAGCATCCTCATCCAACTCAAATACAGCGGAGAAGGTCAGTTTATCTTCCTTAGGGCGTAAAGAGCATAAGCCGTTCGATAAACGCTCGGGTAGCATCGGGATCACCCTATCAACCAAATAAACTGATGTGCCACGGTCCAACGCCTCTTTATCCAAAGCAGAATCAGGGATTATGTAATGCGATACATCGGCGATGTGTACACCTACCTCATAATTGCCATTATCCAGGTATTTAAATGATATAGCATCATCAAAATCCTTGGCATCAAATGGGTCGATGGTGAAAGTCAATACATCCCTGAAATCGCGCCTACGGGCTATTTCCTGTTCGCTTATTTCATTAGGGATATTTTCTGCTTCATGTTCAACTTCGGCAGGGAAGGATAGTGGGAAACCATACTCGGCGAGTATGGCGTTCATTTCCGTGTCATTCTCGCCTTGCGCGCCTAAAATATGTTTGATTCGGCCTATTGGGTTTTTGGCATCTGCGGGCCAGTCGGTAATTTCAGCTACTGCTTTTATACCGTTCTTGGCGCCGTTAAGTTCATTCATCGGGATGAAGATGTCGTGCATCATCTTCCGGTCGTCGGGGATGAAGAAGGCAAAACGTTCGGAGAGTTTTACAATACCTGTAAACTCTGTTTTGGCACGCTGCAGTATCTCAATTACTTCACCTTCTTTGTGTTTACCCTTGCTTTTTGCATAAACGTAAACCTTTACACGGTCGCCGTTAAGGGCGTTGCGTAGCTTACGGGGGGCAACAAATATATCGCTCTCAAACTCATCATCGGTGACAATAAAGGCCGAACCATCATTGGTAAGATCAACTTTACCTTCAACAAATGTTTTAAGCTCAAGGAGTTGGAATTTGCCGGGGGAAAGTTCTTTAAGGGTATCTTTTTTAGCTTCTTCTCTTAAAATTTCAAATATAATATCGCGTGATTCCGGGTCGCGCACATTGAGCTTCGCCGAAACCTGCTTGTAGTTCAGTGGGGTATTTCCATTCTGTTCAAACACATCAAGTACCATTTGGGTAAGTACCTGCTTAACAGAAGAGTTATTTTTCTTTTTAGACATTGATGCAAAGATAGGGATTTGTGATTAGAGATTAGTGATTGCAGGTTAGAGATTAGTTAGGGATGACTTTATTAAACCGTCCCAACATATTAACCTCTCACTATTCACCACTCACCAATCTATTCTATAAAACTACCATCACCACGGCGTTGCATCAGTTTGCCATGGCGTTTAGGCGCGCCGCTCCATTGTTGCAGGTTCATCCTGAAGCTTACCATTACATAGCGGCTCAGGGCATTTGTCTTTGTATCGGTATAGCCGGTTGGGGTAATTACCCGGTTGATGAAGTTATTCTGGTCGAGGATATCAAAGAATTGCACGCTCAGGATGCCATTACGTTTCTTAAAAAACTCTTTCTCGAAATAAGCATTCACCACAAAAGGGTTTTTAGTAACGTTTGAGCTGATGCCCGTTACATAGTTTTTGCTGGCGCTGTAGCCGATCATCCACGTTTGCAAAAAGTACACCTTACCATCAACACTTAAAGCCAATGTTTTGGTGTTATTATCCAATGCATCGGGTAAACTGTTTGATGATGTGGTGACATTGTACGAAACATAAGGGTTTACTTCCAGCCAGTCGTTAGGATCTATCCTCGGGCCAAAACGCTCGTTAAAACGCCAGGTAGAGGAAAAGCTTTCCACATTATTACTCATGGCTATGTTGCGGCCATAGGTAACATTACCATTCAGCTCCAGGTTGTATTTACGGTCATCGTACTGCTTGGCAATGTTGTAATTGCCGCTTACGGTATAAGCACCGTTAAGATTGGTGTAATGGGTGTAAGGTATTAAACTGGTATCACGCAGGGTTTCACCAGTAACGGCGTTTCTTTTGGTAACGATAGTTGGCGTAAGGATATTATTAGTCACTACCTGGTTATTAACAAACGATGCATTAACATTTCCCGATACATTGAATTGCGAATTGGCTATATAATCGTTATAAATGGCATTGATGGAATGCGTGAATGATGGCTTAAGGTTGGGGTTACCAATTACCGGGTTTTGCGGGTTGGTAAGATCGGTAAAAGGTTGCAGCTCGTTAAAAGTAGGCTCAGTTGGTGTTCCTGAATAATTTATAGAGAACCGTTCCTGCCGCGACCACATATACATATATCTGAAAATCGGGATCAGATTAAAATCGGAGTGGTCAACAGTTCCTGCGTAGCCCTGCCGCTCCCCCTGTAAAAGAGTAGGGATGGCTGTTATACCTAATGATAAACTGTAATTGGGTTTATTAATCCGGTAATTTAAAGCAATTCGGGTTTCAGAGAAGGAGTAATGATACACATTAGTTAAACTATCTATCTGGAATGTTCGGCCCAGGCTGTCAATGTTATCGGTATAGGCATTGTTATTATATCCCCTGTAAATATATTGCGCATTAAACTCCAGTTGCGAAAGCGGGCCTACCGGCTCAACGTATGTTAAACTGGCGCGATAGCTATTTGTTAAACTCCCACGCTGAATAACCCGGTGGACCAGCGAATCCAGGAATGGAGTGGCTGTAGTAATAGAATCTCTGTAGTAAAGTATGCTATCGGCCTGCGTGCTAAACGTTTGTTGGTCGGAATGCGTATAGCTTAATTGCATCGAGATGTTCCTGCGTTTCTTTTTAAATATATGCTGATAAAACAGCACTGCGCCATAAGTAGGTGATGAAGAATTGCTGCCGCTGTTATTAAGAGACGTTTGGTTAATTACCCCGGTTTGGTAATACTGCGATAGATTATCGCTGTTTGTACCCGAAAAGCTATATGTTGGCGTAAAACGAAGGTAATTGGCGCTATCGATATTATACTCCATATCAAAACTGGCCGTATGGCTTTTGCTGTTATTATTGCCGGTACTGTTGTTGGTGAAATTGGTGTTACCTAATGAGCTATATTGCTTACCCACGCTGTTATTAATAGAATAAACATCATTGTAAGCATAAGTATAACTCATGTTCACCTCTATCTTTTTGCCCCAGTCGTCGCGATAATTGAAAGCCGGTCCGCCGGCTTTTGTAGTGCCGCCACTGCCGCCGCTGCTGCTTTGGCTACCTAAGGAGCCATTGCTGGCACCATTAAGGCCCGTGCTTGCTACACCGTTAACAGTATTGCGGAAATTGGCAATTACACCAATCTGCTGGTTGGCATCAATACGCTGACCAAAAATACGGTCGTCATACCGGCTATCGCTGCCTTCCCCAGCGGTAAGGCGGGCAATATTGCCAACTGATCTGTCGGCACGGGTGGTAATGTTCAGCACCTTTTGCGGATTGCCGTCTTTAACGCCTGTACGTGCCGCCTCATCGCCATAATCATCAACTATCTGTATCTTTTCAACTATATCGGCAGGCAGGGTTTGTATGGCTTGTGCCACGTTGCCGCCCGCATAATCTTTGCCATTTAATCGTGCTTTCATCACCTGTTGCCCCTGGTGGGTTAATGTACCGTCTGATCCCACTTCCATGCCTTCCATTTTCTTCAGTAATTCGTCAACCGTAGCATTCTCGCGTACTTTATAATCACTGGCTTTGTACTCAACAGTATCTGTTTTATAGGTTATGCTTGGGGTGCCGTTTATGTTCACCGTTTTAAGCATGTTGTTTTCCGGCTTAAGTATGATGGGGTCCAGCACAATATGTTTAACCGCATCATTATTAAGATATTTGCGGGTTGTAGTTGCAAAGCCGATCTCAGAAATAGTAAGCACAAAGGTTGCCGCCTTTACATTTTTCAGCACAAACACCCCATCATTATTAGTGGCTGTACGTAAGGTATCAGTTTTTGATTTTAAGGTGATGATAGCGCCGATAACTGTATTGTCGGACGAATCCTTTACAATGCCGCTTACTTCCCTAAGTGCAATGGGTGGTAGGAGCGGAGTTGTAGATCCTCTTGTCCCACTGCTTCGCCCGCCACCACGCTGGGCAAACAATGTTTGGGCCGTTAGTAATATCACCAGTAAAAAGTATATTTTTTTCATATGCCGATTACTTAGTTAGTTGCTGGTTTTATAGCAAGTACGTATTTACCCCAAAAATCTGTGGGGCTCATCATGTCTGATGCATCTGAACTCTTTCCGCCTCCAAAAGTTGGGCCGCCACCGCCACCAAATCCGCCGCCGTAGCCGCCTCCGCCAGTGCTAAGCCGGGTGCCTCCTCCGCCTATACTGATGCTGTTGCCGCCAAGCTGTAAACCATTAACTTTAATGTCATAGGCTATCTCTTTCTGATCGCCGGGAGCAACACCTAATAACGTTAACGGGATAGCTAATTCGTAAACAAAAACGCCTTTGTCATCAATGTTAGCTACTGTTTTAATGCTGTATTCGTTATAAACAGATATCACGGTATCGGTAATATCTTTAAAGCCTAAAGCATTTAGCTCTTTGGCAGAAGCTAATGTTTGCTTTTGCTGCGCGATGATAGACGCTGTATCCGGCGTATCCTGTTGCCCAAAGCCTCTTCTTGACCGCCCTCCGCGCCCGCCGCCACCTGTATGGCTTACAACAGGGTAGGTAATACTAAATGCGCCCTTATCCTTTTTTTTGCCGGCAGTATTCAATATAAAGCTTATGCCACCGGCTAAGATTTTATTGTTGTTATCCATATCAGTTGATTTTATGGCGAGATAAATATTCTTATCATCATTGGCTATGGTATACCACAGCTTAACTGTTTTATTATATGCCTGTAAGCTGGTTCCCCATTCGGTAAGCTTACCATCAATTTTTACTGTTGATGGTGCCCATAGATTACCTTCTTGCACACTTTGTATTTTTTGGGCTAACAGATTGCTATAAATGCAGGTTAAAAGGATGACGAGTGCTGCTGATCTTGATATAGGTAATGCCTTTTTCATGTCTGTTTAATTGATGATGCCGGTAAAAAGAATAAACTATCAGACGATGTATATGAGCGATAAATATTCTGTTCAGGATTAGATGTGAAATTACAGCGAATGTTTAATCAAAAAGTGATTGTCATACAAATGTTGCTTTGCTGTCATATAATTGTTGCACAGGTACTTATAAGGCCGGGAATTTAGCCGTCAATTAATCTTGCATTTTACAGCTAAATGGGTGGTTTTAAAGCGCTAAATAAGCCGGATAAAACTTTTTTAAAAAAGATTTGCATCACTAATTTTAAAGCTTACCTTTGCGTTCCCTTTCGGGATGTAGCGTAGCCCGGTATCGCGCCACATTTGGGATGTGGAGGCCGCAGGTTCGAATCCTGCCATCCCGACTAAAGCGATACCAATCGAAGTCAAAAGCCCGCAAATTACACTGATTTGCGGGCTTTTTGTTTTTTATCATACCAACAAACCCCAATCAATATCAAAGAAGATGTGAGCAATTAAGCTTAGCGATTATCACAACATCGATATGAAAGATAAACTGGCAGAGGGTACTATGAAAAACTATTATACCACCCAAAAGTATATCGCAAAGTTTTTAAAAGAAAAATATCATAGAAATGATATAAGCCTCGCAGAGTTGAATTACAAGTTCATATTGGACTTTGAAAACTATCTAAGCAAGCATCAGCCGAAAGACCATCAAAAGCCATTGCATAACAATGGTATCATGAAGCATATTGAACGACTATGTAAAATGGTTAATATGGCGGTTACTATGGATTGGCTTGCAGAAGACCCATTTGCCAAATACAAACAGCATTTTGATAAGGTAGAGCGTTTTTATTTGACTAAAGATGAACTATCAGCCATTGAAAATAAAAAGTTCGCTATAGAACGTTTAAAGGTAGTAAAAGATCTTTTTGTTTTCAGTTGCTACACTGGTTTAGCTTACATTGATACAATGAACCTGACTACTGAAAACATCGTCAAAGGCATTGATGGAAACGACTGGTTAGTCACAAGCAGGCAAAAAACCGATACTGATGTTCGTATCCCGTTGTTGCCACAAGCAGAAGCTTTAATAAAGAAGTATCGAGACCACCCCAAAGCGGTTAATCACGGTACTTTATTCCCGGTAATCTCCAATCAAAAAATGAACGCCTACCTCAAAGAGATTGCTGATTTGTGCAATATTAATAAGGCTATTACTTTTCACATAGCCCGGCATACATTCGCTACTACCATAACTTTAAGCAATGGTGTACCGATTGAATCGGTAAGTAAAATGCTTGGACATACCACAATACGCTCCACGCAAGTATATGCTAAAGTGGTAGAGCAAAAACTTAGTGAGGATATGCAGAATTTGAAAAAACGGATGGCTAATCAGTGATTTAATTAAAATATATTATTATTAATTTAAAAGTTGCTTTCAGGGGCAACTATATTTATTTAAGTTATGAGCGTGAGCACTAAATTTAAAACCATAATGATTTATAGGCAGTACTTTCCGAAGTTCAAAAGGCAACATATCAATGGAAAATAAATGCTTGCGAAATACGAATATATTCAAGGGATAATCTAGTTTCTATCGCCGATTGTTGATAAAACTATATTAATTTCTTTTTCAATTTCGCCAATAAGTTCTAACTCTCTGTCGACTTCCAAACCACTCAATTGCTCCAGTTCACTGGCCATACCGGACAGGAGGTACATCCCCGAAGATATAGCCGTTCCGTAGAGCTTGTGTCCGATGCTATTTAGTGCTGACATATCTGGACCGGTTATGTGTTTCTCCATGGCCAGTCTTGTAGTAATTAATTCTGTTTTAACAAGGCTGAGTACCTCATTGATGATAAAATCATCATCGCCAAGATAACTCTTTAATTTGTTAATATTAAAGTGTCGTGCTCCTTCGTCTGCAAATTCAGGTGTTTTGATCAAACCATCATCCTTATTCAGATCCAGCCATTTATTGAAAATAGCAATAATATTATTTTCAACAATCGGTTTAACCACAAAATCATCCATTCCGGCAGCGAGGCACTTTTCTTTTTCGCCTTTTACATTGCCAGCAGTCAGGGCAACTATAGGGATATGAAGGTGGCTGCTGATTCCGCGGATGGCGTGCGTCGCTTCATAACCATTCATTTCAGGCATTTGCACATCCATCAGGATCAGGTCTGGTAACTGCCTTCTACAATAAGATAAGGCTTCAAAACCATTCCGGGCTTCGGTAATCGTGGCATTGGGCGTGATTTTACCTATGATTGTTCGTGTAAGGAGCATGTTTACCGCATTGTCTTCGGCGATCAGCACATTAAATGCGGCCTCAGAGGGCTGATTTTCCAGTTCTGTAACTAGCGTCGCTTTCGTGTCTTTTTGATGCAGGCGGGATAAGGCGTGATAGATGTCTTGCATTTTTAGCGGCTTGACCAGTCGATATACGACATCGAGTTCATCACATTCTTTAATGATTTTCCCATCATCCGATGAACTATGCAGCAAAATAATGGGTTGCTCTTGAGCAGTCCGGGAAAAGTTTTCCCGGATTTTCCTGATCGTTTCGAGCCCGTCCATATAGGGCATGTGATAGTCCATAACAATGGCATCATATGCGTTTCCTTGGGTTAATAGCTGCAAAGCTTCAAAACCATTGGCGGCCTCTATAGTATAAATGCCTTTTAGTGCCAACATCGCGGAAACGATATGCCGGTTGTTTTCATTATCGTCCACAATCAATACGTTTTTTACTTCGCTGATATTCGCCCAGTTAAGCGCATCACCTTGTTCGGATTTAAAGGAAACATCAAAATAAAATGAACTACCCTCTCCCGGCGTACTTTTTAGTTCAAGCTTACTTCCCATTAAGCCAAGCAATTTATTGGATATCGTCAGGCCAAGACCCGTCCCTCCGTATTTTTTCGTAGTGGAACTATATGAGATCACAATATTTCAAATACCGGGAGATATTCGACTTTAATAAGAAACTAACGATATAGGCTTTCCATTACCGTGGGAGAAAGGCAACGAAGACAATCACTTTCTTTTTCATTTTTGTGGTGGGCAAATCCAGCTGTGAGTGTTGGCGATCATTACCAATCAGTTTTCCCGCCTGATGTCCATGCGGTATTCGATCATGGTAAAAGAGATGTGTCCAGTTTTCCAATAGCCACCGGAACCTATTATAAAGTAGATTACTCTCCCGGTACTGATATTTCAAGGTACAAAAATATACCTGTACCTACTTCTTACATGGCGGTCGGGTCCGACTATAACTTTGTCGGCGGTTACGAACATGATACCAAGGCAGGGATGCTTCATGTGGCTGATCACCATATCTCGCCAGGTAAAAAGCAATGGACTTGGGGGAACGGTGATTTCGGTGTAGCCTGGGATAGGAATCTAACAGATGCGGATGGCCCATATATAGAGCTCATGACCGGGGTTTATACTGATAATCAGCCTGATTTTGCCTGGATTATGCCTTATGAGGAAAAATCCTTTACACAGTACTTTATGCCTTACCGTGAAGTCGGCATGGTAAAGAACGCAACTAAGGATCTACTTGTTGGCTTAGAGGAAGAAGGAGGAAAAATAATCATTCGGGCGTTCGCAACATCTGATCAGTTCAACTTAACCATTACCTTGAAAGAGAAAGATCGCATATTAATAGACGAAATCGCGGCGATATCTCCTGAAGTGATATTCGTAAAAGAGCTAACTTCAGATGGCATTGATTTTAATGAGCTTATCCTAAAAATAAAAGGCAATAAAAAAGACGTGCTTATTACTTATTCAACAATTTCAACTGACCAAAATAAGGAGTTGCCTCAAGAAGCTAAGCCTGCATTACAGCCATCGGACATCAGTAATAACGAAGAATTATTTTTAACTGGCCAGCATTTAGAACAATATCGTCATGCAACTTATAGTCCTGTTCCTTATTATCAGGAGGCACTTTTTCGTGATCCTACTGATCTGCGCAGCAATAACGCGTTGGGTGCATGGTACTTGCGAAGAGGCAGTTTTCTAAGAGTGAGTCATACTTTCGGACTGCAATAGCAACTGCTACTCAACGCAATCCCAATCCATATGACAGCGAACCTTATTACAACCTTGGTTTGTCGTTAAGTTTCCAGAACAAAGTGGATGATGCCTACAACGCATTTTTCAAAGCAGCGTGGAGCAGTGCTTGGCAGGACGGCGCCTATTTTTCTGTGGCACAGATTGATATCCAGCGAAAAGATTATTCACGCGCCCTTGAACATATTAATTGGTCGCTGGATAGGAATGCAAGGAATGGAAAGGCCTACCTGTTGAAAATACATGCGCTTCGTAAATTAAAAAGAATTAACGAGGCAATTTACGTAGCTGATGTCGCGCTCAAGAGAGACAACTTCAATCTCAGTGCACTTTATGAACTGTATAATTGTTACGTTGACCTTGATGATGAATCCAAAACGGACGAATTGTTTAGCAGATTCCTGTTGATAGGCCGTGGCAATGCCCATACGTTGATCGACTTTGCCATAGAATACGCCGCTTTGGGGTTGTACAAAGACGCTGCAGAGTTGCTGCTTTGTGCGGATACTAAAGGTAGTGATGACGCTATGCTCAACTACTACATCGGACATTACTGGTGCAAGGGGGGAATCAGGATCAGGGTATTGCTTATTTGCAAAATGCGACAGCCAAATATTTAACAATTTCGTTTCCTAATAGGCTGGAAGATATTTTAGTGTTACAATTTGCGCTAAGCATCTTTCCGGCTGACGCCAGGGCATATTACCTGTTGGGTAATCTTTGGTACGATAAAAGACAATACGATGAGGCCATAAGTTGCTGGACCAAATCTATTCTATTTGATGACGCTTTTCCTACCGCTTACCGTAACCTGGCTATCGCTACCTATAATAAATTAAAGTCCCCTGAAAAAGCGGAGCATCTTTTTGAACAGGCATATCAGAGGGATAAAAGTGATGCACGTGTTTTAATGGAACTTGATCAGTTATACAAAAGGCTTAATCACCGACCTGCAGAGCGTTTGGCCCGTTTGGAAGCTCAAAAACTTGTTGCCGAAAAACGTGATGACCTTTATCTGGAAATAGCCTCTCTTCATAATTTTCTAGGGGATTATAGTTTAGCTTTTGAAATGATCATGTCTAGGCAATTCCATCCTTGGGAAGGTGGCGAAGGCAAGGTATCGGGCCAATATATTTATAGTTTGATTGAGTTAGCGAAAATTGATCTGAAAGAAAGAAACTTTACTGAAGCGGTCTATAAATTAGAAAAGGCACAAGTATATTCTTTTAATCTCGGCGAGGGAAAATTACCTGGTGCCCAGGAAAATGATATCTTTTATTGGTTGGGTTGTGCATATTATGGCTTGAATGATCATGAAAAGGCAATATTATACTGGACCAAGGCTACTGTTGGTTTAACAGAACCGAGCGCCGCAATGTTCTACAATGACCAGCAACCCGACAAAATACTCTATCAAGGATTTGCATGGGAAAAATTAGGAGAAAAAGATATGGCGAACAAGATATTTCAGAACTTAGTTAATTATAGTAATATCCATATTGATGACGATATGAGAATTGATTATTTCGCTGTATCTCTTCCAGATCTACTAATTTTTGAAGATGACCTGCAGAAGCGAAATCACATCCATTGCAGATATATATCAGGCTTAGGCTATTTAGGGTTGCAAGATTTTAGGGAAGCCGAAATATTGTTTAATGATGTTCTTAGAGAAGATGCGATGCATTGCGGCGCGCAAACACATTTAAGGCTTTTAAACGAGTTAAAAGAGGATTCAACGCTATTTAAAATAAACGAGGGTTAGGCGTTGCTGTTTAATTGGTCAGTTCCGCTGTTTAATTGGTTTTAGACCTCGCTTTACAATTGGTTAAATACAGGTGGGATTTTATTCCACCTGTTAATTTTATTTTTGGTGTCCCATTCAGTTTTGAGTTTATGAGATTATAAAACTAAACCTAGCGGTTCCTAACTGTTATCATAGTATGATTTACCAGCCTCCCGTGAAGTATGCATTTGAGAAAATATCAACGATAAGCGTGTAGATTATTTACTTTAACAAACAAGAACGGGATAAAGCCTGCCATTACTAATTACGGCGCATGGTTAGTAAGTTTGTTGATTCCGGGAAAGAAAAGAGCATTAACAGCGTTGTAGCAGATTATACCAGTTTGAAGGATTATTTAACATCTACCGAACCTTATCATGGAGCAACGCGCGCCTCTGTGTTATGTAACTTTTGATATTACATCGTTGATTTATAGATATTTAAGTTATGAATCATACCAACTGCATTAATATTTGTGCTATATTTTTTAACAAATGTTGCATACCGTTTAGTTACAGGCAGATATATTTGATTGTGCCTAACCCCCCCGTTAAAGCCTTATAAACGCAGTCTAAACGATTTACCAGTAAAATAATGAAGTACTTATTATTGTTGTTTTTTGTCGCGGTTATGGCTGCGGACATCAACGCCCAATCACCAAAAGAACCGGTGCGCTATAAGTGGAAAATATGCAGACGAGCGGCAGCGGCTTTGTGGATGGTATTATTTTTCACCCTATGGCAAACGGCGTGCGGTATGCCCGAACCGATATGGGCGGCGCTTACCGCTGGAACTATGCCACTCTCGTTCCTCCTCGCAATTAACATATAAAATTATATCCACATGGATAAAACCATGAGCGAGCGAGTGCAGGCAGACACGAAATACCGGTTGTAGAAAACGGACGGACGAATATCATATTATAAACCTGACATCATGAAAATAAATAATGGCTTAAAGTACTTGTTACTGCTGTGCTTACTGCTGGCGGTACGCACTTCATTTGCGCAATATAAATATCCGTTCCAGAACCCGGATATGCCGGTGGAGGACAGGATCACCAACCTGTTGTCGCTGATGACTTTGGAGGAAAAGGTGAACTGCCTGGGCACCGTTCCTACGGTTGTACGCCTAAGGGTTAAGGGAACCGGGCATGTGGAGGGCTTGCACGGACTGGCGATGGGTTTGGAGGGTAACTGGGGCCGTAGAACGCCGGTGCCTACTACCATGTTTCCGCAGTCAATAGGTTTAGGCGAAACCTGGGATACTGACCTGTTACAACAGGCCGCGGCTATTGAAGCTTTCGAAACACGTTATATGTTCCAGAGCGAAAAATACCATAAAGGCGGCCTGGTAGTACGTGCACCGAATACTGATATCGGGCGAGATCCGCGCTGGGGCCGTACCGAAGAATGTTATGGCGAAGATGCTTTTTTTAACGGTACCATGGCCGTCGCCTATATAAAAGGGCTGCAGGGCAACGACCCGAAATACTGGACAACCGCCGCGCTGATGAAACATTTTTTAGCCAATAGCAATGAAGATGGGCGCGACAGTAGTTCATCCGATTTTGATGAGCGTTTGCTGCGCGAGTATTATTCGGTTTCATTCCGCATGGGAGTGGAGCTCGGTGGCTCGAGGGCTTTTATGGCATCGTACAATAGCGTGAACGGCGTGCCGCAAACGGTTAGCCCGATGTTGAAAAATATGGCGATAAACGAATGGGGCCAAAACGGCATCATCAGTACCGATGGCGGCGCTTATAAATTGCTGGTAACGGCACACCATGCTTTTGCCACCCCGGCCGATGCTGCCGCAGCCTGTATTAAAGCAGGCATTAACCAGTTTTTGGATACCTACAAACAGGGCACGATGGATGCATTAGCAAAAAAACTGGTCACCGAAGCTGATATTGACCAGGATTTGCGGGGTGTTTTCAGGGTGATGATAAAACTGGGGCAGCTTGATCCGCCGGCAATGGTGCCCTATGCGTCCATCGGCACCGGCCCTGAACCCTGGCTTTCACAAAAGAGCCGTGATTTTGCGAGGCTCATCACCCAAAAATCAATTGTACTGCTAAAAAACAATAAGGGATTATTACCGCTCGATAAAAATAAGATCAAGTCAATCGCGGTAGTCGGCCCCCGGTCTGACGAGGTTTATGAAGATTGGTACAGTGGCGTACCGGCGTATAGTGTTAGTCCGCTGGAAGGGATTAAAAACAAAGTGGGTTCAAACACACTGGTAACCCATACCACCAATGCAAATTTGGCGCTAACACTGGCTAAAACTGCCGATGTGGTGGTGGTTTGCGTAGGCAACAACCCATCGGGCAACTTGGGCTGGAAAAAGGTTGACGGGCCAACGGAAGGCCGCGAGGCTGTTGATCGCGAAAGCATATCCTTAGATTCGGCACAGGAAGCGCTAATCAAAGACCTGTATAAAGTTAACCCGAACGTGGTGGTGGCGCTCATCAGCAGTTTCCCATATGCCATCAACTGGGAGCAAGCAAACATTCCGGCTATTATCCACATCACCCATAGTAGCCAGGAAGAAGGCAATGCATTGGCGGATGCGTTATTTGGCGATATTAATCCCGGTGGCAGGCTGGTACAGACCTGGCCCAATTCTTTAGCGCAACTACCGCCGATGATGGATTACAATATCAGGCACGGGCGCACGTACATGTACTTTAAGGGCAAGCCGCTGTATCCGTTCGGTTATGGATTGAGTTATACCACCTTCACGTACAGCAATCTGAAAACAAGCGCAGGAAAAATGAAGAAGGACGGCGAGATCACCATTAGCATCGATGTAAAAAACACAGGCGGCCGCGCAGGCGACGAGGTGGTACAGTTGTACGTAAAGCATCTGAAATCGAAGGTGGAAAGACCAACCAAAGAACTGAAAGGCTTTAAACGGGTAACGCTTGAGCCAGGTGAAAGCAAGACCGTTAATATGCAATTGCCTGCATCAACCTTAGCTTACTGGAACGTGGCCAAACATACTTTTGTTGTAGAGAGTGAGCCGGTGCAGGTAATGGTGTGCAGTTCATCGGCAGATATTAAGGAGCAGCAGGTGATTGAAGTGAAATAATAAACAGGTAATTGAGATACAATGTGGTTTAGCTAAAAGGATTCGCAAGCTGCCTGGAGGATTTAACTAACGACATTGAATCCAATTATAAAATAAGCGTTATCAATATAAAAAATAATGAAAAAAATAAGCCTATACATTACGTTTTCACTACTTGCAATTGCCAAAATCTTTGCGCAAAGCCATGCAGTGCCAATGCCTGCTATTATTGAGAAAGACGGCCGCCACGCGTTTTTGGTAGATGGTAAGCCATACCTGATGCTGGGCGGGCAGGCGCATAACTCCAGCGGATGGCCGGGCATGATGCCGGAAGTTTGGCAGGCGGCTTCGGTTATGCATTTAAACACGCTTGAAGTGCCGATTTACTGGGAACAGATAGAAGCGCAACCGGGGAAATTTGACTTTTCGGTAGTGGATACATTGCTGTTGCAGGCGCGGAAGCATAAGGTGCATTTGGTATTCCTGTGGTTTGCCACCTGGAAAAACGGCAGCAACCATTACATGCCTGAGTGGATGAAAAGCGATGCCGCGAAATATCCGGATATAACAGGAAAAGACGGACAGCCGGTTGATTCGCCATCGCCAAATGTTGCAGCTACTTTGGCTGTGGATGTAAAGGCGTTTACTACAGTAATGCGCTATTTGAAGCAGGCTGACCCGCAGCATACGGTGATCATGATGCAGGTAGAGAATGAATCGGGTGCTTGGGGAAGTGTGAGGGATTATTCGCCCCTTGCACAAAAATTATTTGAAGGGATGGTACCTGCTGAACTGATGAAACCCGAGATTTTGACAGCGCTTAATGTGCCTGTGGTTACGGTTGGTACCTGGGCGCAGGTGTTTGGCGACCGGGCGGATGAATACTTTCAGGCATGGTCGGTTGCCCGGTTTATTGGGCAGGTGGCTGCTGCGGGCAAGGCGGAATACGCGTTACCGATGTATGTAAACTGTGCGTTACGCGATCCGCTAACCAACCCAACAGCTAACAATTATGAAAGCGGCGGCCCAACAGATAACGTGATCCCGATATGGAAGGCGGCAGCCCGGGCTATTGACCTGCTTGCACCTGACATTTACCTGCAAGGCAGCGAAAAGGTGCTCAAAGTGCTCGATCTGTATTGTCGCCCCGATAATGCCCTTTTTGTGCCCGAGGCCGGTTTAATGGCCGGAAACGCGAAATATATGTATGAGGTTATCGCCCGTGGGGGCATCGGTTTTTCGCCGTTTGGGATTGATGATAACGGGCGTGGATCAACAACGGATGAACTGAGCAAACGCCTTACGCCTTTCGGTCAGGAATATGCTATGGCTGCGCCCATGATGCGCGAACTGGCCAAATGGGGCTTTGAAGGAAAAATAAAGGCGGTTATTGAACGTGAAGATCATGCGGAGCAAACTATCGACCTGGGCGCATGGCAGGCGATAGTATCATTCGGCGGCGGCCGCAGGGATGAGGCAAAAACCAACATCGATGCGAACGGTAAAATGATGATTGTTCAATTGGACGACAACAAATTTGTGGTTGCCGGCACCATGAGCCATATTACTTTTAAACCGGCAGGCAGCAACACGGGCAAGGCCTGGCAATACCTGAAAGTGGTAGAAGGCCATTATGAGAACGGTGTATTTCAGGCACTCCGCATACTTAACGGCGATGAAACCGACTGGGGCGGCCCGCGTTTTGGAGCTTCACCAACGGTATTGCAGATATCGCTGATAGCGCGATAATATGGACCTGTTAATCAAAAAAATAGCAAGGTGGCTTTATTAAAAATGCAAATTGTGCTAGTCTTAATTTTATAACCATTATGAAAAGATATTTAATAATTGGCAGTATAGTATTTACAAGCCTATTTTCAATGAATGCCTTGGCTAAACCTATTACCAGGCGACATTTATTAATGGACTATAACTGGAAATTCATTCAAACTGATGTAGTAAATGCGGAACAGCCGCATTTTGACGACAGCAAATGGCGAACGCTTAATCTTCCGCATGATTGGAGCATAGAAGGGGAGTTTAAAAAGGATGCACCGACTACCGGTTACGGAGGCTATCTGCCGACTGGCATTGGATGGTACCGCAAGCATTTTATTTTGTCTGAAATTCAGAAAGATCAAAAGTCATGGATCGAATTTGAAGGCGTGTATATGAACAGCGATGTTTGGATCAATGGGCATCATTTAGGTAAACATGCCTTTGGGTACACTAGTTTTTACTATGATCTTTCTCCCTTTATTAAAAAAGGAGATAATATTATAGCTGTAAGGGTTGATAACTCCATTCAACCCAATAACCGCTGGTATTCAGGTTCGGGTATTTATCGTCATGTATGGCTTAACATAACCGGCCCGGTACATATTGCCCAATGGGGTACTTATATAACAACCCCTTCGGTTGATTCCACTTCAGCAACTGTTTCTGTCCATACTATAATTGAAAATGATCTCCCCACCATTAAAAATATACTATTGCGTTCGGGTGTTAAAGATGGATCGGGTAAGGAGATTGCAAGTATTGAAACACCTGTTTCCCTTCCTGCTTCGGGCAAAACGGATGCGGTGCAAACCATAAAAATAGGCAAGCCTGCACTTTGGTCCATCGAAAATCCTTCACTATATACATTGCATTCATCGGTAATAGCCGAAAACAAGGTTTTTGACAACCTGAGTTCTCCTTTTGGCATCCGCAAAATTGAATATGATAAGGACAATGGTTTTTTCCTGAACGGTAAACATGTTAAAATGAATGGTGTTTGTTTGCATCCGGACGCAGGCTGCCTTGGGGTTGCCGTCCCTATACAAGCATGGATAAGAAGGCTGCAATTGTTAAAAGCAATGGGCTGTAATGCCATCCGCACAGCTCATAACCCGCCAGACCCGGATTTCCTGGAGCTGTGCGATAAAATGGGATTCCTGGTAATGGATGAGGCATTTGACGAATGGGAGATTGCAAAAGGCCAGGTACGGTACAGTTATCATACTCTTTTTGCCGAAAACTCACAAAACGATCTGATCTCCCTGATCCATCGTGACCGTAATCATCCATCTGTTGTGATATGGAGCGCCGGTAATGAAGTTTTAGACCAGGGCAAAGACCGGGGTGTTGAAGTGCTTAAAAAACTGATTGAAACATTTCATAAAGAAGACCCCACCAGGCCAGTAACTGTTGCGAATGACAGGATTGCTGATGTAGAATATCCAACCAAGCCTGCTTTCCTGGAGGAAGAGGATATTGTAGGGTACAATTATGTTGACCGCTGGCTTAACCGCAGGGAATTATATTACAGCATTGACAAAATGGAGCACCCCGACTGGAAAATGATAGGAACAGAAAATGGAGCTATCCCCAGTGTAAGGGGAAGGTATATACTTGCATCTGACAACCCAGGTACGTGGCCGCGTGGCCGTGGCGGCAATTATAACACCAGTATGGTAAAAGCCGAACAATTGTGGAAGTTTACTGCCACTCATGATTATGTCATCGGTGATTTTATGTGGACCGGAATTGATTTTTTGGGTGAATCAAACTGGCCGGTTAAAAATTCGGCTGCAGGTGTAATAGATCTTAGCGGTTTTCCGAAGGACAGTTATTATTTTTATCAAAGCCAATGGACCAGCAAACCGATGGTTCATCTTTTCCCTCATTGGAATTGGGCCGGTCATGAAGGCCAGGTTATCCCGGTAGTGGCCTATACCAATTGTGATAGTGTTGAATTGTTTGTGAACGGCAGATCTTTTGGCAGTAAATCGGTTGCATTCCCTCAGCAGGGTAATTCAGGCGGCAATAATAAATTTGCCCGCCCTTTTGTTAATGCAACAACCTCCGACCTGCACCTGTCATGGGATGTGCCATATGAACCAGGTACGCTAAAAGTAATCGGCAGGAAGAACGGAAAAATTATAACCGAAGAAATACATACCACATCTGCACCTGCCGCTATTCTTTTATCGGTAGACAAAATAAGCATAAATGCAAATGCACAGGATATTGCCAATGTCAAAGTTGAAATTATTGACAAAGATGGCCTGATAGTTCCTGATGCTAATAGCCCTATTCAGTTTAAAGTTGAAGGCGAAGGAATATTGGCTGGTACTGATAATGGCGATCCGCAGGATAAAACAATCATGAACAGCACCAAACGCAATGCCTTTAACGGCCTGGCGCTTGCCGTTATTAGGTCGACGGTAAAAAGTGGTAAGATCATCATAACCGCAGACTCGGAAAATCTGAAAGGCGCTGTCTTAACTATCAGTTCGACCCAGGTATTAAGCCTCAATTCCAATATTCTAAAGTAAAAATCTAATGAAAAAATTCGTTCTGTTTTGGTTTTTATCATTTACGTTTCTTATTAATGTTTATTAAAAGTGAGAGCGTATACAACCGCGTAATCCGACGGGTATTTGCCTGATGGCATTATCGATAGTTCTTTGTCATTTTGTTTCCAGCTTACATCCTTGGTGGTGCCAAGCATTTTAATGGTCGCTATTTTACCACCCTCACCTTTAAGCG
>JAMFSA010000184.1 GCA_026225055.1 Mucilaginibacter xinganensis
AAATTAATTCATTTTTTTCATATATCCGATAGTTTTACTTTTGCAGCAACAAATACCGAATATGTTAGTCTCAATATCTAAACGTCTATTCTTAGTTTTATCAGGTATTTTTTATTTCATAAATGCTGAGGCCCAACAAAAAACATTGGGCATGAAAGATGCAGAACAAACCGCACTTGCTAATTACCAATCCATCAAGGCAAAAGCAAATCAGTTAAATTCATCTAAAGCATCCCTGTCGGAATCTAAAACAGAGTACCTGCCTGATGTAAACTTATCAGCACAAAATGTTTACGGAACAGTAAACAGCCAGTATGGCCCGCTTTCAGGTTATCATGGTTTGGCAACTGCGGCTTCGGGCCCGGTTTTAGCTAACCAAAACTGGAACGCCGCCTTTGGTTCCCTTTATGTATCAAACGTAAACTGGGATTTCTTTTCTTTTGGTAAAGCAAGGGAAAGGGTTAAAGTGCAAAAATCCATTGTTAATTTGGATGAAACCGATCTGGCGCAGGAACAATTTGAACATGAAGTGAGAGTTGCCAGCGCTTATCTTAATTTATTGGTTGCCCAGCAGCTTGCAAAAGCCCAGCAGGATAACCTTAACCGCAGCACCGACTTGCAAAAAGTGGTTATTGCCCGTGTAAAAAACGGCTTAAACCCAGGTGTTGATTCATCACTGGCCAACGCGCAGGTGGCTAATGCACGCATTGCATTAACTAACGCGCAGCAAACAGTGCAGGATCAAAGCAACCAGCTGGCAAATTACATGGGTGTTACTCCGCAGGATTTTCTGCTCGATAGTGCCTTTGTTACCAAAACACCTAATAACATTTTGGTACAGCCTGCAATTAGTACCGATGAGCACCCATTATTAAAGTATTACCGCAACCGTATTGGTGTAAGCGATGAGCAGGCGAAGTATTTAAACACGTTTGCCTACCCAACCTTTAGCTTATTTGGTTTATACCAGGGCAGGGGAACAGGCTTTAAAAATGATTATGGTACCAATCAGAATGATTACAGCTCGAGCTATGGTGCCGGTGCCGATCCAACACGCTATAACTATTTATTGGGTGTAGGTGTTGTATGGAACATCACTATGCCTTTCAGGGTTCATTACCAGGTTAAATCGCAGAAATATACTTCGGCACAATACCAGAATGAATATGATTTGGAAAGCGAACAGTTAAGGGATCAGCAATTACTGGCTGAAACGAGGATAAACAGCGCTTTGAAAAATTATGCCGAAGCACCTGTTGAGGTGAAAGCTGCAAACAGCGCTTACATACAAAAATTTGCCCTGTACAAAAATGGCTTAGCTAACATTGTTGACTTTACCGACGCGCTTTACACCTTAAACCGTGCCGAAGTTGACCAGGATATAGCATCAAACAGTGTTTGGCAGGCATTATTGTATAAATCGGCCGCTACGGGTGATTTCGGGATCTTTATAAATAATTTTTAATCTACAGAACAAGAACTAATGGGAATGATAAAAACGGCCCTTCAAAGGCCAATCACCATACTGGTTATAGTAGCTGGATTATTCTTTTTTGGTATCAATGCGGTTCGCAGTATCAAGATAGATATATTTCCGGATCTTAACTTGCCGGTAATTTATGTATCGCACCCTTATGGTGGTTTTACACCAAACCAAATGGAGGGATACTTTGCCAAGTCATACGTTAACTTGTTGCTTTTCGTATCGGGTGTAAAAAGTATCGAATCAAAGAACGTACAGGGTTTAACACTTATCAAGATCACATTTTACGAGGGCACAAATATGGCACAGGCCGCGGCGGAGGTCACGGCGTATACCAATAGGGCACAGGCTGGTTTCCCGCAAGGGTCGCAGCCGCCGTTCATCCTTCGTTTTGATGCTTCAACACTTCCGGTTGGCCAACTGGTATTAAGCAGTGCCACCCGTAGTAATAACGAGTTGCTTGATTTTGCGCTGGTTTATATCCGTTCGGCATTTACCACAGTACCAGGCCTGGTTGCTCCCGCGCCATTTGGCGGTAACCAGCGTACCATTGTTATTAAAGCCGATCCGCAATTATTACGCCAGCATAATTTAACACCAGACCAGTTGGTACAGGCATTGCGCGATAACAACCAGAACACACCTGCGGGTAACGTTCGTATTGGCGATTTGAACTACTTAACGCCAACAAATACTACCATTAAGGCTGTAAGTGATTTTGGGAATATCCCACTTTATAAAAACGGTGTACAAACTGTATTTATGCATGATGTGGCTACTATTGAAGATGGTGCCGATGTTACGCAGGGCTACGCTTTAATAAATGGTAAACGTTCAGTTTACCTGCCTATCACCAAATCATCATCAGCATCAACATGGGAAGTGGTGCAGAACCTGAAGAAGGCTATACCGCGTTTCCAGGGTTTGGTACCGCAGGATGTTAAGCTATCGTTTGTATTTGACCAATCAGTATATGTAATAAACGCTGTTAAAAGTTTAGCCGAAGAAGGCGCCATTGGTGCCGTACTCACAGGCTTAATGGTATTACTGTTTTTGGGCGACAGGCGGGGGGCATTGATCGTAATATTAACGATCCCTACCTGCGTTATTTCCAGCGTATTCTTCCTCTACCTGTTCCACCAAACCATCAACATCATGACGTTGAGTGGTTTGTCACTGGCGATAGGGATCCTGGTAGATGAGTCGACGGTAACGATCGAGAATATTCACCAGCACTTTGATATGGGTAAACCTAAGGCATTAGCTATATGGGATGCCTGTAAGGAAATTGCCTTCCCTAAGTTATTGATCCTGTTCTGTATCCTGGCGGTATTCGCTCCTGCGTTTACCATGACCGGTATCCCGGGCGCGTTGTTCCTTCCATTGTCATTGGCAATAGGTTTCGCCATGATCATCTCTTACCTGTTAGCCCAAACCTTTGTGCCTATTATGGCCAACTGGATAATGGTTAACAAGCATGAGAAAAAAGGCTACTCGATGGATGATGATGCTGACGAAGCCGCGCAAAAAGAAGAAGCTGTAAAACACGCTACCGAACATAAAAAAGGAGAAAAGGAAACAGGATTCGATAAATTCAGGATCTGGTTCCTGGGTGTTATAGATAGTATGCTGCGCAGAACCAAGCTAATTGTAACGGTTTACCTGGTTGTAGCGTTTGGCCTGGCATTCCTATTGTTTACCATAATAGGGCGCGACGTATTACCAAAAGTTAACTCAGGTACCTTC
The DNA here is from genome assembly GCA_026225055.1 of Mucilaginibacter xinganensis. GTDB lineage: Bacteria > Bacteroidota > Bacteroidia > Sphingobacteriales > Sphingobacteriaceae > Mucilaginibacter > Mucilaginibacter xinganensis_A. The sequence continues at coordinate 3,230 of JAMFSA010000184.1, forward strand.
CAGGTTCGTTTACGCGGTGCTGATGGTACAAGGCTTGAGCGTACAGAGGTAACAACTTTAAGAGCGTTGCATTTACTGGAAGGTTTGGTAGGTAAAAAGAATATAGCCATCACATCAACAGTAGTTGGTACACACCCGGCATCATTCTCTACAAACCCTATCTACCTGTTTATGGCAGGCCCGCAGGAAGCAGTTATGGAAGTACAGCTTGCCGACGGCTACAAAGTAAATCTGGACGATTTGAAAGAGCGTTTCAGGGATACGATGAAAAAAGAATTGCCTGATGTGAAAATGTCATTCGAGCCGATAGAGCTTACTGATAAAATTTTGAGCCAGGGATCGCCGACGCCTATCGAGATAGCCTTTACCGGTAAAAATAAAGTAGCTAACGTAGGCTATGCCACCAGGATGGTAAAGATATTGGATAGCATAAAATACCTGCGCGATGTACAGATAGCACAAGCATATAAATATCCGGCAATCAACATAAATATCGACAGGACAAGAGCTGCCGAACTTGGCGTGAGTATCAATGATATATCGCGTACGCTTACGGCCTCTACCTCATCATCACGTTTAACTGAAAAGAACGTTTGGATAGATGAAAAATCGAACTTAAGTTACCAGGTGCAGGTTGAAGTGCCCGAGTACAAAATGGCGAGCCTGAACGATATTCGTGAGATCCCGGTTTTAGCTAACCAGCCAAGGCCAGTACTAAGTGATGTGGCCGATATTAAGGTAGATACTACCTATGGTGAAAATGATGATATTGGCGCTGTGCCAACGTTATCAGTTACAGCTAACATCAACAAAAAAGATTTGGGTACAGCTACAGATGATGTAAAAAAAGCTATTACAAGATTAGGTAAACTGCCGCACGGTTTAACGGTTGAACTGCGTGGTATGAGCCAGACATTAACCGATACGCTGGATAGTTTACAAACAGGTTTGTTAGTCGCTATTTTGGTTATCTACCTAATGCTTTCGGCAAACTTCCAGTCGTTCAAAGTATCGTTGGTTGTATTGTCAACGGTTCCGGCGGTATTATTTGGTTCATTGTTCCTGGTAAAAATAACAGGCGCAACGCTCAACCTGCAATCATACATGGGTATGATCATGTCGGTGGGTGTATCCATATCCAACGCGGTACTATTAATTACCAACGCCGAGGAACTACGACAGGCAAACGGCGACGCGCTTAAATCAGCACGTGATGCGGTTGCAATTCGTGTACGCCCAATATTAATGACCAGTTTGGCCATGATTGTGGGTATGATACCGATGGCATCTGGATTAGGCGAGGGTGGTGATCAAACATCACCATTGGGCCGCGCGGTAATCGGCGGTTTGCTGGCATCAACATTTGCCGCATTATTTATATTGCCATTGGTATTTGCCTGGGTACAAGGCGGTGCCACCACTGATTCTGTTTCATTAGACCCTGAAGATAAGGAAAGTAAATTTTATGTCCCATTGCACCATCATGAACATCAAACAAAATAGATTAATTATTGCCGTAGCCCTTATGGTTGCAGGCACAAGCTTTTTAACCGCTTGCGGTCCCACTAAAAAGGATAAAGAAGAGCAACAACAAACTGTAGATCAGGAGAACGCGCTTGATACCCCTACAGTGGTATTAATAACAGCTGCAAAAGGTAAATTGACCTCGAACATTACAGTTCCGGGTGAATTGCAGCCTTTTCAACAGGTTAACTTATATGCCAAGATAAATAGTTACGTGAAAAGCTTAACAGTTGATATCGGTTCACAGGTGCACCAGGGCCAGCTATTGGCTACTTTGGAAGCGCCAGAGATCAACTCTCAACTGGAGGAAGCTAAATCACGCATCCAGCAAAATAAGGCGGTATACTTTGCCAGCAAGGCAACTTATGACAGGTTATACAGCACCAGCAAAACACCGGGTACAGTTTCAGAAAATGACCTGGAGCAATCCATTGCCAAAATGCAATCAGACTCAGCAAATGTTGAAGCTGCTAAATCAGCCTACAAAACAGTGGCTGCTAACCTGGCTTATTTGCAGATCAGGGCACCGTTTGATGGTGTGGTAACCGTACGTAATATTAACTTAGGTACCTATGTTGGCCCGGCAGCGGGTGGTACAAACCAGCCTCTGTTTGTAATTGAAGATCATAAAAAACTACGTTTAGTAATATCAATACCTGAAAGCTACACCGGTGGTTTAACTAATAAGGATGAAGTAACCTTCACGATAAAGGAACTGCAGGGCGAAAAATTCACCGCTAAGATTGAACGTTTAGCCGGTGCGTTGGATAACACTCTACGTTCGGAACGTTTAGAGATGGATGTTTATAATAAGGATGGCAAATTACTGCCAAACATGTATGCTGATGTTAATGTACCATTGCCATCTCGCGATAGTGCTTTCATCGTTCCTAAATCAGCGGTAGTTACCTCAACTGAAAAGGTATTTATCATTAGGGTAGTAGATGGCAAGGCTGAATGGGTTGATGCTAAAAAAGGCCTTGAATCAGGTGATATGACAGAAGTTTTTGCTGATATTAAACCCGGCGATCAGCTGGTGAAATCTGCAACTGAAGAAATAAGAACAGGATCACCTGTTAAGATCAACACCAACCCTGAAGCTGAAAAAGCACCGGGCCACGAAGATACAGGAAATGGTAAACCGGCAAGCGGCCCCGCAGGCGATGATAAAGCCAAAAAGGATTCTTCAAAGAAACAATAAATAAAGATTTGTGCGTGTGATGTGAAAAGATCAGGATGAGTATTCAGCCTGATCTTTTTTGTTTTATGCGGATAGCCTGGCAAAAGAAAAGAAGCGAGGGTCTCGTGCGATTCCTTCCTCGGGGGAAGGAGGAGGTAGAGGTTTAATTCGGTATATATAGCGTAGAAACCCCTCCCTGCCATTGCGCTGCCAACCGCGTCCCTCCCATGGGAGGGAATTTAAAAGAAAAGATATATGGTGTGTATTACTGCAATTTCTTCAATATCCCCACACCAACATTATCTGTACTTTCACCACAATTGGATAATACCACAATAGCAATATTCTTCTCCGTATTAAAAGCCAGGAAGCTGCTGCTGCCGTAGGTGCCACCGTTATGGAAAATATAGTCCACATTATTAACGGTGATAATATGCCAGGCAAGGCCAATCTTCACGTCCTTATTAAAAGTAACCTGATGAGTGAGTTCAAATGCTTTTGAGAGCTTTGTATCGCTTTTAACCATGTTAGCTTTCGCATATACCAGCAGGTTATTAACGGTTGATCGTAACGCGCCGCAGGGGGCAAGTACATCAAAATTCCAGGCGGGAGTTAGCTTGCCGTCTTCATTATACACGCTTGCAAAGCGTTGGGCCAGTAATGGAGTTAGATGTTGTTCGGTGCTGCTCATGGCCAGTGGCCCGGTTATAATTTCGGCAACCACTTGCTCGTAGGTTTTCCCACCGATGTGTGCCAGGATATTGCCCAGTAAACCTACCGCCATGTTGGAATAGGAATATACCTCACCCGGTTTGGTTTTCAAGTGACAGGTTTTCAGGTAAGCATATAGCTGTTTTTGGGTATAATCCTTATAAGGATTAAGTGCATCAGTTTCTGGCCCCGAAATATTATCGGGCAGGCTTGGCAAACCTGATGTGTGGTTGCTTAAATTTTCAAGAGTAATGGCCTGCAATTCGAGATTTTTAGTAACAGAATCGGGCAGGTATTTGGTAATGGGGTCGGTGAGTTTAACCTTGCCCTCATTAACATAATATGCCAGTATGGTTGATATAAATGTTTTGGTGATAGAACCAATTTCGAAAATAGTATTTGCGCTCGGCAGTTTGCCATTACCTATAACAGTTTCGCCATAATTATAGGTGCTGATGCTGCCACCCTTAAATACACCAATGCTTAAACCAACCGTATTGGCTTTTTGTATATAGATGCGTGCTACACTATCCACCTTTTTATCAGTAGTTGTTTTTAGCGGATTTGATGTAGCCACGAGCGTCTGTTTACTGCCCACAGGTTCTTTATAAGGTTGAAATAGAAATACCTGTAGTTTATCTTCATCGTCCAGACTCATGAGTAACTGTAACACGGTTCCTGTGCTGAAAACAAGTTTATAAGTAGCTATTTTGTTGTTGACGAAACTGATCAGCGACCACTGCTTAATTGCACCTAACGGAAAAAGCTGGTTATTGCAGATGTTCCTGAAAGTTTCAATGATAAGCGCCTTTTTAAGATCGGCACCGGCGAGGGCATACAGCGAATCGGCCTGCTGGGCATTAAACTGCCTTTTAACCAGATTAAATACAGAGTCAGTTTTTTTCTGCTGGATGCTTTGGGCCATGCTGTTTAGGGAAGTAAAGACCAATAAAAGTGCAATTCCCAGTTTGATAATATTTCCTGATTTCATATACGTTACAGCTTTAACGAATATGCGAAAAAAATATTGGCTTCTATGGTGTTTGCCCGGCGAGTAGGTATAGTACCGCCATACGGATAGCTACACCATTCTCCACCTGATCAAGGATGATGGATTGCTTGCTGTCGGCTACATCACTGGTGATCTCCACACCGCGGTTGATAGGGCCGGGGTGCATTACGGTTATCTCTTTATCCAGCGAATCTAATATGTCCTTATTTAGCCCGTACAGCATGGTATATTCACGCAGGGAAGGGAAGTATTTAATATCCTGGCGCTCCAACTGTATACGTAGCATATTGGCCACATCGCACCAGTTAAGGGCCTTTATCAGGTTATGCTCCACCTTTACACCTAACGAGCCAATGTATTTTGGGATAAGCGTTGTAGGGCCGCAAACCATTACTTCGGCACCTAAGTGTTTAAGGCATAGTATGTTTGATAGCGCTACTCGTGAATGCAAAATATCACCCACAATAACCACTTTTTTACCTGCCACATCACCATATTTTTCGCGGATGGAGAAAGCATCAAGCAGGGCCTGGGTAGGGTGCTCATGCGCGCCGTCACCGGCATTTACTATCTGGGCTTTTACGTGTTTGGATAAGAAGATGCCCGCTCCTGCATAGGGATGGCGCATTACCACCATATCCACCTTCATGGCTAATATGTTGTTTACAGTATCAATCAGCGTTTCACCCTTGCTTACGGATGATGATGATGCCGCGAAGTTTACTACATCCGCTGATAAACGTTTTTCAGCCAATTCAAATGAAAGGCGGGTACGTGTAGAATTTTCAAAAAATATATTGGCAATGGTAACATCACGCAGCGAAGGAACTTTCTTTATCGGGCGGTTTAAAACGGATTTAAATGTATCAGCGGTTTCAAAAATAAGTTGAATATCCGCCGGGTTCAGATCTTTTATACCTAATAAGTGCCTTGTGCTTAGTCCTGCCATTTTGTTTTGATTTCGGATTTCGGATGTTCGATTTCGGATTTATTTCTTTGATTTATAGTTTATTATTTTGTTGATTTGATTTTGCTGTTTTGCCTATAGCTGTAAAAATTGCTGTAAGCTCATTTGCTTCTTTTTTAAGTGGATAGATACGTGCTGAATCGGCTAACCCAGCTTCTTCCAATAATTCAAGCCAATAAATAGATTCATCAGCTTCTTCCTCAACAATCACAATTTTATTAATAAAATCAGCGGTGGATTTACCTTTACATGCTGAACGGTAATTTGCACCAACTGAAGTAGAACATCGTATTAATTGGTTTGATAAAACATTAGTAGAACGATTAGATGGTAATGCCTCGACGAACTTTATGATGTCGATGGCAAATCTTTGTGTTCTTCGCTTTAGTTCTGTTTTATCCATTAATATATTATATTCATTGTTTTTGTTTCCTTGACATCCGAAATCGAACATCCGAAATCCGAAATCAAATCACTTCGCTTCCGACAATAAAACAATCTTATCCTCACCATCGGTTTCTTTCCAGCTTACCACCACTTTTTGCGATGCGATGGAATCAACCTCGATGCCTATGTAATCTGCTGCCACAGGTATGTGCCTTGAATAGCGGCGATCAACCAGTGTCAGTAATTCAATCTTTTCAGGGCGACCAAAGGCCAGCATGGCATCCATTGCAGCGCGGATGGTGCGACCCGTCCAAAGTACATCATCCATCATGATTACCTTTTTGCCTTCAATTATAAAATCTATTTTAGTTTGATTAGGCACCAGCTGTTCGCCACGCCGACGGAAATCATCGCGGTAAAAGGTGATATCTAAGTCGCCTTGTAATACAGTTTTGCCGGGTAGTATTTTGCGTAATTCTTCAGCTACGCGCTTGGCCAAATAAATGCCGCGCGGTTGAATGCCTATGAGTACAGAGCCTGAAAAATCGTTATGATTTTCAATTAACTGACGACATAAACGCTGAATAGTGATCTGAAACTTTTGACCGTCGAGCAGTGTAAGATTTTGCATCGTTGGGGGTGGATTTGGGCAAAGGTAATAATTTTTTA
>JAMFSA010000185.1 GCA_026225055.1 Mucilaginibacter xinganensis
AGCTGCTATTGATTTTTTACGTAAAAAAGGCGCTAAAGTAGCTGCCAGCCGTCAGGACAGGGAATCAAACGAAGGTGTTGTTATAGCACGTACTTCTGCAGATGGAAAACGCGGTGTAATTATTGAATTAAACTGCGAAACTGATTTCGTGGCTAAAAATGCTGAGTTTGTTGCTTTTGCTAACGCGATTGCTAACGTAGCAGTAGAAAACGCACCTGCTTCAATCGAAGAATTAGGTCAGTTACAAATTGATGGTGTTTCAATAGCTGAAGCTATTGTTGACCGTACAGGTAAAATAGGTGAAAAAATCGGCGTATCTAAATATGAAGTTGTTGATGGCGAAAAAGTTATCGCTTACATACACGGTAACTTCCGTTTAGGTGTATTGGTTGCTTTAAGCGCTAACGTTGCCGGTGCTGATGAAGCAGGTAAAGACGTTGCTATGCAAATTGCAGCTATGAACCCAGTTGCTTTAGATAAAGACGGTGTTGACTCTACAACTATCGAGCGTGAGCTTGAAATTGCTAAAGAGCAGATCCGCGCTGAAGGCAAACCAGAAGATATGGTTGAAAAGATCGCTGCTGGCAAGCTTAATAAATTCTACAAAGATTCAACTTTACTAAACCAGGAGTTTGTAAAGGACCCATCTAAAAACGTTGCTCAGTTTTTGAGCACTGTTGAAAAAGGTTTAACAGTTACCGCGTTTAAGCGGGTAGCTTTAGGAGCTTAAATATTTTATCCCCCTCGTTTTTAACGAGGGGGATTTTTTTTGCAATATTGTTTCCTCCACTGTCATTGCGAGGAGGAACGACGAAGCAAACTCGTCGCGTTCAATATGCATGCGACGAGTTTGCTTCGGCACTACTTGCCCACAACCTTGGCTGTGCCTCGCAATGACATTTAGTTAAATTGTTAAGTTTACCTGATATATGATAACTGCCTACCATAACCTCCAGCTTATTTCTGATGGCGCTATAGCCAGTGGCAAAGCCGTTTTAGTTGACGGCGCCCAGATCATCAGCATTATTGATGAAAACGCCATTCCACAGGATGTAAACAAAATTGACCTTAACGGCGCATTCCTTGCACCGGGATTGATTGACCTGCAAATTTATGGCAGCGGCGGCAAACTATTTGCCGGCACACCCGAAGTTGCCGCTTTGGAGCGGATGGAAGATGACCTGCTGAGCCAGGGTACAATTGGTTTTTTTGCGACAATCGGTACAAATAGCGATGATATTGTTGAGGAAGGTATTGAAGCCGCCAAAACTTATCGTGAAACCTGTAAAGGCAATTTTTTAGGTGTGCACCTGGAAGGGCCGTTTCTGAATCCAATAAAGAGAGGTGCTCACCCCGAAAAATACATCAAAAAAGCCACGCTTGAACTTGTACAAAGCTGGATAGAGCAAGCCGATGGTGTTGTCACTATGATGACCATTGCACCTGAATTACAGGATGCCGAAGTGGTTGATTATTTAAATGATCATGGCGTGATCTTGTCGTCGGGCCATAGCAATGCTACCTATCAGCAAGGAAAAACATTTTTGAATAACCCTATAAAAGCGGTTACGCATTTATTTAATGCAATGCCGCAGATGCACCATCGCGAGCCTGGCTATATCCCTGCTATTTTTGAAGAAAGACCGTATACCAGCATTGTTGCCGATGGCGTGCATGTTGATTTTGCCATGATCCGTTTGGCCAAACGCGAACTGGGCGACAAGCTCTTTTTAATTACTGATGCTGTTACCGCTGCAACTGAAGGCACTTATCAGCACAGGTTTGAAAAAGACCGCTATGTAATGCCTGACGGTACTTTATCAGGCTCATGCCTTACCATGCTAAAGGCTGTGCAAAATTGCGTGGAACACGTGGGCATTGGCATGGCTGAGGCAGTGAACATGGCATCGTTGTATCCGGCACAATTGGCGTCATTAAATAAAAATGGGAAAATTGAAGCCGGTTATAATGCTGATATGATTGTTTTTAATGGCGACTTTGAAGTACATGCAACTGTATTTAAAGGCAATTATTTAACAAAGTCGACATAATATTTTAACACTGATTTTAATTATATACTTTTGACAAACACTACCTCATGAAATATAAAAGAATCCTCCTAAAGCTAAGCGGCGAATCCCTGATGGGCGAAAGACAATACGGTATTGATAATAACCAGGTATTGCAATATGCACAAGACATCAAAAATGTGCATGATGAAGGAATTGAAATAGCAATTGTTGTAGGAGGCGGTAATATATTCAGAGGCCTAAGCGCCGAAAAATCGGGCATGGAACGCGCCCAAGCCGACTATATGGGTATGCTGGCAACAGTAATTAACTGTATGGCCATGCAAAACGCGTTGGAGAGCATAGGTGTTGAAACCCGCCTGCAATCTGCCATAAAGATGGAACAGATCTGCGAGCCATACATCCGCCGCAGGGCAATGCACCATTTACAGGAGAACAAGATCGTGATCTTCGGGGCAGGAACAGGTAACCCATATTTTACTACGGATACAGCTGCTTCTCTTCGTGCTATTGAAATTAAGGCAGATGTGGTATTAAAAGGCACCCGTGTCGACGGCATCTACACCGCCGACCCGGAGAAGGACCCAACAGCTACCCGTTACGACGAAATAACCTTTCAGGAAGTATACGATAAAGGCCTTAATGTAATGGACATGACTGCCATCACTCTTTGTCAGGAAAATAATCTCCCTATCATTGTTTTCGATATGAATAAACCCGGTAATTTCATGAAAATTGCCAAAGGTGAAGCTATCGGAACATTGGTTAAATAATTAAGACAGTCACACCGAGGCACTCAAAGTGCGCAGGCAATTGCCATTACACACATACATATTAGATATTCAAACTTGCGAAGTTTAAAAAAAACTTCGCAAGTTTTTTTTTTACGCTGATTCTTCTATCACTCGTCATTTGCGAGGGACGAAGCAATCTCTAAACTATACAGAGTGAATAGACGAGCATAAAGTTGACCTGTCCTACGTAGAGATTGCTTCGTTCCTCGACGCTCGGATAAAAGGAGCATTCCTACCCCTCCAGTCTCTAAGAACTTCAAATCCCCATTCCCCGGTAATTACGTAAATCATTTACAAACATTATCCAACATGAAAAGCCTTTGCATTGCATTAATAGCTATATTAACTGTTATAGCGCCATCCTCAAACAGGGCGGTTGCCCGGCTCGACCTTAATAAATATGCCGGTAAATGGTATTCACTGTATTCCATCCCAACTATGTTTGATAAGGGTACACGCGAAACTACCACCACCTACACATTAAATAATGATGGTTACTATAACGTTATTACCTGTGCAAAAAAGGGCGAAGATGATGAAGTACATACTTACACTTCAAAACTATTTCCCGATAAGGATAATAATGGTGAAATGAAGGCCCAGTTTATTTGGCCCATTAAGGTAGATTACTGGATAATTGACATAGCAAGTGATTATTCATACGTGGTGGTTGGTCACCCGGATCATAAGTTCCTGTTTATAATGAGTCGCAAGCCCAGTTTAGATAAGAGGGTATATGATGAGTTAGTGGAGAAATGCAGAGCAATGGGATACCCAGTTGAAAAGTTAATTTCGCAGCAGCATAAGGGGTAATCACATTAAATTTTTAATAGAATTTCAAAGTGCCTATTAATGGGTAAGATTTAAGTAAGGCAGAAATGATACTTTTTGCTATTTTTGTCCAAAATATTAAACGATGAGCGAACTCGTTAAAAAACAGGTAACTGATGCAAAGGCTTTAATGGACAAAGCCATTGACCATTGCGAAAGCGAACTACAGAAAATACGTGCAGGCAAAGCAAACCCTGCAATGTTAGATGATATTATGGTAGATTACTACGGTAGTCCAACCCCATTGAGCCAGGTAGGTAATGTAAACTCGCCTGATGCCCGTACCCTTGTGGTACAGCCATGGGAAAAATCATTATTGATTCCGATAGAAAAAGCTATTAAAGAATCTAACCTGGGTTTAAACCCACAAAACGACGGTGTTATTATCCGTATTAACGTACCGCCGCTTACTGAAGAGCGTCGCCGCGATTTAGTTAAAAAAGTTAAGGCTGAGGCTGAAACCGGTAAAATTGCGATCCGCAATATCCGTAAAGATG
>JAMFSA010000186.1 GCA_026225055.1 Mucilaginibacter xinganensis
ATAATACCCTGGAATTACTGGTATCGTGCGATCTGGTTACCAAACACCAGTTTGGTAAAAACATGGCCCAGTTTGAGAAATCATACGGCTATAAACAGCATGATCACATCATTTGTATCAATTGCGGTAAGGTTGTTGAATTCTGCGATCCGCGTATTCAGCAGATACAAAGCATGATGGGCGACCTGCTGAAATTTGAGATAAAACACCACTCTTTAAATTTATATGGCGATTGTGCAAAATTAAGAGCAGGTTTTTGTGACAGAAAAATATAACTTTGCCCCCTTTCATTAACATTCGATATAAAATTAATGGCTGTTGACGTATTATTAGGCCTCCAATGGGGCGATGAAGGTAAAGGAAAAATTGTTGACGTACTAAGCGCCGACTATGATCTGATAGCGCGCTTTCAAGGCGGACCAAACGCGGGGCATACCCTGGAGTTTGATGGTAAGAAATTTGTACTGAACACCATACCTTCAGGCATATTTTTCAATAACACCCTAAACCTTATTGGTAACGGTGTGGTTATTGACCCTATTACCCTTAAAAAAGAAATAGATAAACTTAAAGATGCCGGGCATGATCTTTTAGCGAAGAAAAACCTGGTTATAGCTAAAAAAGCACACCTTATTTTGCCTACCCACCAACTGCTTGATGCAGCATCTGAAAAGAAAATGGGCGAAGGTAAAATTGGATCTACCTTAAAAGGTATTGGCCCAACTTATATGGACAAAACCGGGCGTAACGGCCTGCGTATTGGCGATATTACCCTGCCCGACTTTAAGGAACGCTATCAAAAACTAGTTGATAAGCACGTATCCATGCTGCAATCGCTTTATGGTGATGTTGCTGATTTCTCAGAACGTGAAGCTGCATTTTTTGAAGCTATTGACCTGATCAAGAAATTCGAACTGGTTGATTCAGAGCATTTGGTTAATGATTATCTTAAACAAGGCAAAAAAGTTTTAGCCGAAGGCGCGCAGGGCACTATGCTGGATATCGACTTTGGTTCATATCCGTTTGTTACTTCATCAAACACTACTACTGCAGGTGCTTGTACCGGTTTAGGTATTGCCCCTAATAAAATTGGTGAGGTAATAGGCATTTTCAAGGCTTATTGCACACGTGTTGGTGGCGGCCCATTCCCTACCGAACTGAATGACGAAACAGGCGAAGAACTGCGCCGTATAGGCCATGAATTTGGTGCTACCACAGGCAGGCCACGCCGTACAGGCTGGATTGATCTACCGGCTTTAAAATATGCCATTATGCTTAACGGTGTTACCGAACTGGTAATGACCAAAGCTGATGTATTAAGCGGTTTTGATAAGATTTATGCTTGCACCCACTATAATTATTTAGGCGAAATTATTGACTACATGCCATATGATATTTGCGCTGTTGAGCCAATACCGGTTTTAAAAGAAATTGATGGCTGGCATGAGGATATCACAGGTATTACTGAATTATCGCAGATACCTGAGAAATTACAGTCATACATTAAATTTTTAGAGCAAGAATTAGGTGTCCCGGTAAAATATTTATCAGTTGGACCTGATAGGGTTCAAACGCTGGAATTGTATTAATAATTTCACTAAGGCTCGCGTCATTGCGAGGTACGAAGCAATCTCTATACTGTACAGAGCGGATAGAAAGGCTTAGAATCTCCAATACCGACCTACCTAAGTAGAGATTGCTTCGTACCTCGCAATGACGGGGTGGCTATTTACAGGTTGATTAATTTGTAAAGTGATAACAAACACAAACGACCTTCAAAAATTCAAACAACAGGCCCTGCAATGGGCCTGTGTTTTTGATGCCATTTGCTATCTGGATTCCAATAACTTTAACGATCCGTATTCCAAATTTGATGCACTTATAGCCGTTGGCGCAAAGCAGGAACTGGTGGCAGAGTCGGGCAATGCTTTTGATTTATTATCAAAGTTTCGCGAAGCAAATCCGGGTTGGTTAACCGGATTTTTTAGCTATGACCTAAAGAACGAGCTGGAACAACTAACCTCCTCCAATACCGATCAGCTCGAATTTCCCGGCTTATATTTTTTTGTGCCGAAGTATCTCATCATTATTAAAGGTGATGAAATAGAGATATCGGCTGATGATCCTGCTTATGTTTTGGAACAGATTGAGCAGCAATCGCTTAATTTTCCACAACAATCTCCATCTGTAAACCTGCAATCCCGCTTTAGTAAAGAAGAATATCTGAATGCTGCGGAGAAGATAAAACAGCATATCAGTCGCGGGGATATTTATGTGACCAACTTTTGCCAGGAGTTTTTTGCTGAACACGCGGAGATTGATCCCTTAGCCACTTTTTTAAAGCTGAATACTATATCTCCCAACCCTTTCGGCGGTTTTTTTAAATGGAAAAACAATTATATCCTATCTGCCTCTCCCGAACGCTTTTTGGCAAAACGGGATAATAAACTCATCTCCCAACCTATAAAGGGCACCGCTAAAAGAGGCAAAACTTTAGCGGAAGACGAGGCCATTAAACAACAATTAAGAACCCACACAAAAGAGTTACAGGAAAACGTAATGATAGTTGACCTGGTGCGTAACGATCTAACTAAATCGGCCAAACCAGGTACTGTGAAGACAGAAGAATTATTCGGCATTTATAGTTTTAACCAGGTGCATCAAATGATATCCACAGTGGTATGTGAGCTGCAGGATGGCCTAACAGCTATTGATGCCATAAGGCACAGCTTCCCGATGGGCAGCATGACTGGTGCACCAAAGATAAGTGCTATGCGATTGATGGAACAGTATGAGCGCAGCAAAAGAAGCGTGTACTCCGGCGCTATGGGCTATTTTAGTCCGGATAATGATTTTGATTTTAATGTGGTGATCCGCACATTACTATATAATTCAGCAAATAAATATCTGTCGTTCCACACTGGCAGCGCTATCACCTACCATGCCAATGCCGAGCAGGAATATGAAGAATGTTTATTGAAAGCCAAAGCTATTCTGCAAGCGCTGGGGCAGCCCGCAGCTTATTAGCTATCCGCACACTAATATCCGAGCCATCAGCAAAAAAAGCTGAATATGGTTTTACACTTAAAAAAGGTTCAAAATTTTTGCCGTATAGTCTGGCAATATCAGCCTCAAAAATACTATCCTTTACTTCGGCTACCTGCCATGATATATGCTCCACCTGGTATTCCATGGTTAGCTTGTCGCCAAGTGTGTTATAGCCCCAGTAATGCTCAAAAATAAATTCCTCGGGGCTACCCGCTTGTATAGGTGTAAATGTATCGCTAACTATACCACCTAGCTTGTTCCATTTACCTTTTATTTTCCATTCGTATAAAAAATCGGTGTGATCCTTGCAGCAACGCGTAATGGAATGGCGCATAGGTAAGGCACGATAATGCTCTTTATATAAATTATTGGCGATAATTGCAATCAGGCTTTTAGGTACTATTTCGCTGATAAATACAGCACCTCGTTTCCACTCCTTACCATCAAAATGCTTTACATAAAAACGTAGGTTCACCTCTTCAAAATTCACATGCCCGGGCCACTTTATACCCAATACGCTGGTTTCCTTGAATAAAAAACCCACCATGCTTACCAAAGCTTTTCCCTGCCACAGATCAAGTACCGTGTAAGCCGGCAAGTAAGGTTTTAGTATCTCAGGGTCGACTTCGTAATTAAGCATCAACAGGTTTTTCCATTGTGCCTTTAAAAATTTGGGGGTATTCATGCCGGATTAACGCTTACCATACCTGTATGTTTCAAGTTGTTTTCCGCTTGAACAGATTTACCTTTGATTCGGTGCCTTTTAATAAGCGTTCAATATTTTTTTGGTGGGTAACCAATATCAGCAGGCACATGCACATGCCGTATATAATTACCGAGCGGATATACATCGGAAAAATAAAGGTTACGCAAATTGGGTAAGTAAATCCGGCCAAAATTGAGCCCAGGGATACGTAACGGGTGATCAACAGCACCACAATAAACACCCCCACGCATAATAATGCCGCTGGCAGATTAATAGCCAGTATCATCCCAAATAAAGTTGCTATGCCCTTACCACCCCTAAAACCTGCAAAAATTGGGAACAAGTGGCCCATTACAGCGGCAATGCCCAAGGCAAGCGCATAGTTAATGTAAGCCGCGGAATTATAGGCACCAGTGGTTGATACCCCTATAAAAAAGGCAAGGTTGGTTGCCGTCCAGCCTTTTAAAATGTCGATAAGCATTACCGGGATACCGGCTTTTTTTCCAAGTACCCTGAAGGTGTTTGTCGCCCCGGCGTTGCCGCTGCCATATTCGCGTACATCCACATCAAAAAATGCCCGCCCAATCCATACCGCGGTAGGAATAGATCCACACAAATAAGCCAGTATGAGCGCTGAAATCGAATAGATTGATATCATCTCACCACAATATTACTAAATTGAAATCATACTAAAATGATAAACTTAAATTAAAGGTAACAATTACTAAATAGAGATTAGGGATTAGAGGTTAGAGATTAGTTTAGCTATGGTAAAACATCCAGGAACTAATCTCTGGTCTATAATCCCTGTTTAACTAAAACTACCCTTTTATCGCTTTTAAACTTAGGTCGAGGCTTTTAACTGAGTGAGTTAGGGCACCTACAGAAATATAATCAACCCCACAATCAGCGTATCTGCGTATATTATCAACTGTTATACCGCCAGATGCTTCAGTAATATATCTGCCTTCAATTATATTTACGGCAGTACACAGGTCATCAAAGCCAAAATTATCTAACAATATACGGTCAACGCCACCTGTTTGCAGCACTTGCTCTACTTCTTCAAGGTTACGCACTTCAATTTCTATAGCCAATTTTTTGTCGAGCCCAGCAACATAGCTGCGTGCGCTTTCAATGGCCTCCCGTATACCTCCTGCATAATCAACATGATTATCCTTTATCAATATCATATCATACAAACCAAAGCGATGGTTCACGCCTCCGCCTATGCGTACTGCCCATTTTTCAAGGTAGCGCATGCCGGGTGTGGTTTTACGGGTATCTAAAACTTTGGTGTTAGTCCCTTTTAACAGGTCAACAATTTCACGGGTTTTGGTGGCAATACCGCTCATACGCTGCATACAGTTCAATACCAAACGTTCGGCCGTTAAAATATTCCGCACGTTGCCTTCAACCTCAAAAGCTATATCCTTTGGCTTAACAATGGCACCATCATTTATAAATACATTTAGTTTAAACGCAGGGTCGATGATATGAAATATCTCGGCAGCCAGTTCAACACCGGCCAATACGCCATAATCTTTTACTAAAAGCTTTGCTTTGCCAACAGCGTCGGCAGGTATGGTTGCCAGTGAAGTATGGTCGCCATCGCCCACATCTTCTTTTAACGAACTAATGATAAACTGGTCTACGAGTTCTTTATCCAAAATCTTGTTCTTTTTTTTGAAAGCTCAAAAGTAAGAACATTTTTTGGATGTGCTTAGTTTAGATATTTTTCAGTTCTAATCAATCAATTTACATTTTCGATTAGAATCTACTAATAGTTTAATTGTAAATGGGCCAGCATCACCACCCGCATTTCGAATGGTCATAAAAGTATTCGCCTTGTAAATCGATTTGAAGCAAGCAGTATCTTTTCCTATAAAAAAAGAGGGTAATGAATTTATATAAATAGAGTCAACTCCACGACTATCGAAGCTACATTCGCAAACATATATGTTTGTTAAACTTTGAACATCAACGCTGATGTGTTTTAATCCGTCGTGATTACTCACAATAACTTGTTTACCAGCGTCATAATGAAAATCATTTCCCGTACACGATACCAACATTATTATTAATAAAATAAAAAAACAATTTATCAGCTTTTCCACTCGCTATTGAAGGTTGATTATTTAGTTTTTTCGGCCTCAATACGCAATTCAATAATTTTCATGGCGCCCTCAGTTTCGTTTAACGTATAGGCTATGCGGTAAGTGCCCCCTGTGCTTTTGAGTATTACTACCCCAAAAAGGAATTTTTGGTTGGAGTTTACCTTATGTAACAATTGCACGTGCTGGGGTTTGTTCTGGCTGAAAAATTTATTAAGTGCATCCTCTACCTGCCGTTTTGAGTAGGTATCCTCCTGCCCCATCACCGTCATTTCAACCGTTGAGGCGCAAAGTTTTACTATTTCGGGCGTATTGCCCTGCTTTATGAAACCGGCTATATTATCAATTTTATCTGACTGGAAGGCAGTCGTAAAAATGAATAAAACAACAAGCGACGACAGGTATATAAGCTTCATAGTAATATATACGTAATATAGTTAAAATCTGCTTCAAAGAAAAATGGAATGGAGATAAATATTATTCCGTAATGTACAACGGGGCATTTATATTTGCATTGTGGAAAAACAGAAAAAAGTTGCATTAATTATATTAGACGGCTGGGGTTACGGTCGTAATGATGAGTCGAACGCTATATTAGCTGCTAATACTCCCTTTGTTGATTCTTTATTGGCTAACTACCCGCACTCAAAGCTGGAAGCATCGGGTATGGCCGTAGGTTTGCCTGACGGGCAAATGGGAAACTCGGAAGTTGGGCACATGAATTTAGGTGCTGGCCGTGTAGTTTACCAGGAGCTGGGCCGTATACACAAAGCAGTTGCAGATAACGAATTACCTACCAACCCGGTATTAAAAAACGCCTTTGAATACGCTAAGGCAAATAATAAAGATGTACACTTTATTGGTTTAGTATCCGATGGTGGCGTACACTCGCACATTAAACACGTAAAAGGTTTAGTTGATGCCGCCGGTGTGTATGACCTGAACAACGTTTATATCCATGCGTTTACAGATGGCCGCGATACTGATCCAAAATCAGGGTTAAATTTCATAACCGACCTTGAACAATATATTGCGCCTACACCTGTAAAAATAGCTTCGGTTATTGGCCGTTATTACGCTATGGACCGCGATAACCGCTGGGAACGCGTAAAACTGGCTTACGACCTGATGGTTAATGCCGATGGCGAAGCTACCCAGGATGTACTGGCATCTATAAAAAAATCATATGCTGAAGGTGTTACCGATGAATTTATTAAACCGATAGTAAATGTTGACGCGGATGGCAACCCACTTGCTGTTATAAAAGACGGTGATGTGGTGATCTGCTTTAACTTCAGGACCGACCGTGGTCGCGAGATCACTATTGCGCTTACGCAAAAATCTTTCCCTGAATATAACCTGCACCCGCTTAACCTGCATTATATCACCATGACCACCTATGATGAAACATTTAAAAATGTGCAGGTGGTATTTACCAAGGATGATCTGAGCAAAACGCTGGGTGAAATATTAGAGGACGCCGGAAAAAACCAGATCCGTATAGCTGAAACTGAAAAATATCCGCATGTAACTTTCTTCTTCTCGGGTGGCCGTGAAAAAGAATTTGTTAATGAGAAACGCTTATTGGTTCCATCGCCAAAAGTGGCAACTTATGACCTACAGCCCGAAATGAGCGCCGAAGGTATACGCGATGCTATCATCCCTGAACTGATCAGCGAATGGCCTGATTTTGTGGTACTGAACTTTGCCAATACTGATATGGTTGGCCATACCGGTGTGTTTGAAGCCGTTATTAAAGCAGCCGAAACAGCCGACAGGTGTACACAAGCTGTTGTTGAAACAGGGTTGGCACATGGCTACTCTTTTATTATTTTGGCTGACCACGGTAATGCTGATTTCATGGTAAATGAAGATGGATCGCCTAATACAGCGCATACCACCAATTTGGTGCCTTGCATTATAATTGATAACGATGTAAAGTCAGTAAAAGATGGTAAGCTTGGCGATGTTGCACCTACTGTATTAAAACTTTTAGGCGTTGCTATACCTGCTGAAATGACCGGGAATGTATTGGTATAAATCAAAAACAAAGTTTGCAGTCGCTTTTGCAGCAGCTATATGCTGTTTAAGCGCCTGCAAACCTGCTATAAAAGAGACCGGAGCCAAATTAAAATACTTTGATATTAAAGGATATTTTGAAAAGGATTCGGCGCGACTTGCTAAATTAAACCCGTTGGTTTTTAAAACAGTTGTGCATAACGGCGTTAGCGAAAGCAAAAAAGTACATATAGCAAACTGGGGCGCCGAACTCAATTTCTTTAAATCATCAGACATTAACAGGCCTGCCTGGCGGGATAGTTATACTATTGAAGTCGATAGCAATATTTTAATATACAGGGCAAAAACTCTCGACCTGAAGACCCGCGAGATCGTTATCAAACTGGATAAAGGAAAAGTAAAATGGATATTGATAGGTAATTACACCAAGAATTTGCTGTATACCACCCGCGAAAAATTAAGCTATTTTCCTGATTCGCTTTATATGGTCGAAAAAATGCAGGCTGTAAGGGTGATCGGGATTAACAATTATAAAATAACCGGGGCTTTCACTCAATGATGAGTACCTGAAACGTCTGCCAGCTTGGTTTTTGAAAGCTCCATCAGCGATGAGATATCAGACCGTGTAGGATCAGCACTCAATACCTTTTCAAAATCAGTAATTGAAGCTTTTAACGCATTGATGGCCCTGTTCTTATCGTAAAAATGAGGGGTCGGCTGTAACTTAAACACAGCGTAATCATGGTAGGCTATACCCCTGTTCTGGTAAAATTTAATATCTGACGGGTCGGTGTTTATCTCTATGGCTTTGGTAAAGTCATATATCGAGCCTAACATATATTTTTCCTTATCGGCCGGCGAAAGCTGCGGATCTTTAGCCATGTAGCATTTTGCCCTTGCCCTGTAGTAATATGCAGAAGCATCAGTGGGTTTAATGGAAATAACTTTGGTATATGCCGTTATGGATTTTTTGTAATTGTCGCTATGGTAATAGGAATAGCCAAGCATCCAAAGCGCGTTAACATCAGTTGAATCGGCTATACAGCCTCTCTCAAGCTGCTGAATGGCGGCTTTAAAATCCCCATCCATAAAAGCCTGTTGTCCTAATTTAACATAAGCATTTTGGGCAAATGTGCTTTCAATCGTAGAGAAAATTAACAAAGATACTATGACCGATAACTTCATCCGGGGACTATTGTCAAACAAATTTAATACAACATTAACTAAATTTGCAAGTAAATATTATATAAGGTGTGTATTTACTTGCAAATATTTATTAACAATTGGCGTTTATGCTAATTATAGCATGACTTTTTTTCATCTTTAATTATAATTCACGGTAATTATAAAAAATCGGCCCTTAATACACAATCAGCATATAATCAGTATTTTAAGTCATAAAAATAAATATTATACCCGATTACTGTATATTGGCATAAGTGTTGGCATATAGTATTTAACAATTAAAAAACGCTGTTTTAAATTATTTCTGTTATTTACAGGGTGACAACATGGCGTTTTTTTTACATATAAAAAGAGGATTCTGATGAGTTTTGATCCATATGATTTTAGAAGTGCGATGCCGATGCTGAACGAAGACGCCGAATTTTTCCCGTTAATGTCATCAGAGGATGAAGCGGAGATGAATAACGAGCTGGTTCCGGATGTATTGCCCATATTGCCTTTACGTAATACCGTATTATTTCCCGGCGTAGTGATCCCGATCACTGTTGGCAGGGATAAATCTATAAAACTGATCCGCGATGCCAATAAAGGCGACCGGATGATAGGTGTAGTTTCGCAACAGGATGTAGGTATTGAAGACC
>JAMFSA010000187.1 GCA_026225055.1 Mucilaginibacter xinganensis
ACTGGTCGTATTCCAGGTGGCTTTTTACGCCGTGAGGCACGTTTATCAGACTATGAGGTATTGATCTCCCGTTTGGTTGACCGTGCATTACGCCCAATGTTCCCTGAGGATTATCATGCTGATACACAAGTAATGATAACCTTAATATCAGCTGATAAAGATGTTATGCCTGATTGTTTGGCTGGCTTAGCCGCATCAGCAGCATTATCAGTTTCTGATATTCCTTTCAATGGCCCTATATCCGAAGTTCGTGTAGCTAAAGTTGACGGTAAATTAGTTATCAACCCAACTTTAACTCAATTGCAAACTGCAACTTTAGAATTTATTGTTGCCGGTAGCGAGTTTGACATCAACATGGTTGAAGGTGAAAGTGCTGAGATACAGGAAGCTGAATTAGTTGAAGCAATTAAATTTGCACACGAAGCTATTAAGGTACAATGCTTTATACAAAAAGAGCTGACTATTGCAGTTGGAAAAACTGAAAAACGCGTTTACAGCCATGAGCACAGCAACGATGAGTTAGAGAAAGCTATCTATGCTGCTACTTATGATAAAGTTTATGCTATTGCTGCTGAGGCATCTGGTAAAGACGAGCGTGGTGCTAAATTTAAAGCAGTACGTGACGAATACATCGCTACTTTAGGCGAAATTGATGATATCACTAAATTCTTAGCTAAAAAATACTATCACGATGTGGAGTATGATGCTATCCGTAACCTGGTATTAGACGAAGGCAAACGTTTAGACGGTCGTACCACTACCCAGGTTCGCCCGATATGGAGTGAAGTTGGTTATTTACCATCTGCACACGGTTCCGCTGTATTCACCCGTGGCGAAACACAATCATTAACTACTGTTACCTTAGGTGCTAAGGATGATGAGCAAATGATTGATGGCGCGTTTATCAACGGTTACAACAAATTCTTATTACATTATAACTTCCCTGGTTTCTCAACCGGTGAGGTTCGCCCAAACAGGGGAGCTGGTCGTCGTGAGATTGGTCATGGTAACTTAGCTATGCGTTCATTAAAACGTGTATTACCAGCCGAAGACGCAAATCCATACACTATCCGTATTGTATCTGATATTTTAGAATCGAACGGTTCATCATCAATGGCTACTGTTTGTGCCGGTACATTGGCTTTGATGGATGCAGGTGTTAAAATCACCAACCCGGTATCAGGTATCGCGATGGGATTGATCACCAATGAAATGGGTACTAAATATGCTATCCTTTCTGATATTTTGGGTGATGAAGATCACTTAGGTGATATGGACTTTAAAGTAACCGGTACTAAAAATGGTATTGTTGCTGTTCAAATGGACCTGAAAATAAATGGTTTATCGTACGAGGTCTTAACAAATGCTTTAAACCAGGCAAAAGAAGGCCGTTTACATATCCTTCGTGAAATGGCTAAAACCATTACTGAGCCACGTGAAGATTACAAACCACACGCACCACGTATTATCACTATCCGTATTGATAAAGAATACATTGGCGCGGTAATTGGCCCGGGAGGAAAGATCATCCAGGAAATGCAACGCGAAACCGGTGCTACCATCTCAATTGAAGAAGTTGGCAACCAGGGTGTAGTTCAAATATTTGCTGATAATAAAGAAGCAATTGACAAAGCCGTAACCCGTATCAAAAACATTGCTTCAAAACCTGAGGTTGGTGAAATATACGAAGGTAAAGTGAAATCAATTATGCCTTTCGGTGCATTTGTTGAAATTATGCCGGGTAAAGATGGCTTACTGCACATCTCTGAAATTGACCACCACAGGATAGAAACTATGGATGGTATATTCCAGATTGGTGATGAAGTTCGTGTTAAATTGCTGGATATTGATAAGCAAGGTAAATTCAAACTTTCAAGAAAAGCATTATTGCCAAAGCCTGAACCGGCTAAGTAATAAATAGCAAATAATTAGTATATACAAAGCCCTCATAAAGAGGGCTTTGTTATTTTGTTGAAAATTTATTTTAATTATTTAAAACAAAAGCTAATTTTTAGGCTTTCTATCTGTTAAATAGTTGCAAAAAGCCGAGTTTTTTATCGAAAAATGACATCTACTACTGAAGATCCTTTAGATTTTCTTGATAATAATGCGAATAGTATACGGAACAGCGCTCAAACTGATCTGATACAGCAATTATTATATGAAATTATAAGGGTTAAAGAATTGATAAAATATTATGAATCCATCCCCAATGGTGGTGGTCAGCTCGGTGCCTCTATTTTGAACGAATTAGTATCTGAAGCCTATAGCTCGCTGGTTAACTACGATACCATCCTCATGAAAAAATATTACGATCTGTTATTGAATTGTGATTAGTTCAAGTCCGAAAAGACCGAAAGTCTGTAAAGACCGAAAGTATTACATTCATCTAACTTTTTCTTTCTGACTTTCCGACCTCCGGACTTTCCGACTAACATCCGAATTACTATCTTTGAGCCATGAACCATCTAATCGCTCCATCTATTTTAGCTGCCGATTTTGCTAATCTGCAACGCGATATTGAACTTATTAATAACAGCGAGGCCGATCTGATCCACGTTGATGTGATGGACGGGATGTTTGTACCTAATATTTCATTAGGATTGCCCGTTGTCAAGGCTGTTTATAAGCATGCTACAAAGCCTTTGGACGTTCATTTAATGATAGTACAGCCCGAGCGTTATTTAAAAGATTTTAAGGAGGCTGGTGCCGCAAGCATCACTGTACATTACGAAGCCTGCCCAAACCTGCATCGTACCGTACAGGTGATAAAAGAGCTTGGCTGTAAAGCTTGCGTTGCCATTAACCCTCATACACCTGTAGCTTTGTTAGAAGATATTATCCTTGATCTGGATATGGTGCTTATTATGTCTGTCAATCCTGGTTTTGGCGGACAAAAATTCATCAACAATACTTACAAAAAGCTGGCTGATATTAAAGCGCTTAAACGCCGCTATAATCCCGAATTGCTGATTGAAGTTGATGGTGGTGTTGATGAAACCAATATTGCCAAACTTAGTGAAGCAGGTGCC
The DNA here is from genome assembly GCA_026225055.1 of Mucilaginibacter xinganensis. GTDB lineage: Bacteria > Bacteroidota > Bacteroidia > Sphingobacteriales > Sphingobacteriaceae > Mucilaginibacter > Mucilaginibacter xinganensis_A. The sequence continues at coordinate 3,033 of JAMFSA010000187.1, forward strand.
AATGTATTTGTAGCGGGAAACGCTGTGTTTGCATCGCCCGCCCCAACGGCTACTATAGCCAATTTAAAGCATTTCGATAACTTATCGCGATCGTAAAGCTTTAACAATCAACCTGAAAATCCTCATTTTAACTGATCTTTCCTGCTTAATCCGTTTTAGTCGGAGAATTGTCTGCCTTTTGAAAAAAAAGCAAATAATGTCTATATATTTTGTCAAATTAATTAACTTCGGCGCGGCTAAGTAGCAATTTGTTAATTACGTATTTAGCTATAAATTATTAATAATATGAAACATAATTTTGGTGCCGGACCCGGCATTTTACCTCA
>JAMFSA010000188.1 GCA_026225055.1 Mucilaginibacter xinganensis
ATAGATCCTGAATTGGAGTACGAAATAAATAAATCCCGTGAATTGAGTAAATCTGATCACGCATGATTGCAAATACCTTTATTAAAAGACCGGTAACTGCTATCGTTATATCTGTTGTATTAATGATCGCGGGTGTGATATGCATTAACAATCTGGCAGTAGATCAGTACCCTAATATTTCACCCCCGAGCGTATCTATCAACGGGTCATATACCGGTGCTGATGCTCAAACCGTGGAGCAAACCGTAGCAACGCCAATTGAGGAGCAGGTAAATGGTACCCCCGGCATGGAATACATGCAAAGTACCAGTACCAATAGCGGTGGTATAGGCATAAGGGTTACTTTTAACATTGGCACCAACGTACAAATAGCAGCGCTTAACGTACAAAACAGGTTGGGTATTGCCCAGCCGTCATTGCCCTCGGTGGTAAGTAAACTGGGCTTAACGGTACGTGCCAGTAACCCGGATATGCTGATGCTGATAGCGATCTATTCGCCTAAAAAAACGCACAATATTACTTTTCTGGATAATTATACCAATACATTTATTCAGGATGCCATATTGCGTGTACCGGGTGTAGGTGATGTAAGCGCCCGTGCCGATCAGTTTAGTATGCGTGTATGGATGAACCCCGATAAGATGGCATCCTACGGTTTAACCCCAGCTGATGTTACCGCCGCGTTAAATGCCCAAAATGTGTATGTGGCAGCCGGTGCTGTAGGGTCGCCGCCACAAAATTCATCACAGGCTTTTGAAACCGGCATTTTGGTTAATGGTATGCTTAACAAAGCATCTGATTATAAAAACATTGTTGTAAAAACCATACCAACTACAGGCGCATTAGTTTATTTGAAAGATGTTGCGAGGGTAGAACTTGGTAAATTTACATTCGCCAGCAACTCATTTGTTGATGGTAACAGGTGTTCTATCATCCAGGTATACCAATCACCCGGAAGTAATGCGCTGCAAACGGCAGATAATGTTTATAATGAGCTGAATCTGCTAAAAAAATCCTTCCCTGCCGATGTAAATTATATAGTTCCATTTGAATCTATAACCATCATCAGGGTATCGATGGAAGAAGTGGTGGGTACGCTGTTAAAAGCGCTTGGCCTGGTGGCCATAGTGGTGTTCCTGTTCCTGCAAAACTGGCGGTCAACCATTATTCCTATTGTGGCTATCCCGGTATCTATATTATCAACTTTCATATTCTTTATCCCGCTTGGCTTTACTATAAATACCCTTACCATGTTTGGCTTTGTACTGGCCATCGGTATTGTAGTTGATGATGCCATTATTGTGGTTGAAGCGGTGCAGCATTATATTGATGAGCAACATATGTCGCCCAAGGAGGCTACTTATCATGCCATGAAAGAAATATCGGCCCCGGTAATTGCTATCGCCCTTATTTTGGCGTCGGTATTTGTACCGGTAGGGTTTATACCGGGCATAGTTGGGCGATTGTACCAGCAGTTTGCTATAACTATTGCCATATCTGTTATACTATCGGCATTTATAGCTTTATCGTTAACACCCGCGCTTTGTACCTTATTGTTAAGGCCATCACATCACCAAAAAAAGAATTGGCTCGATAAATTCTTCGACTGGTTTAATAACTGGTTTGAGCGCATTACATATAAATATTCAAATGGTGTAAAGCGGGGTATTAAACATTCTAAATTTGTAGTTATTATACTGGTTTGTATATGTATTGCCACCGTTCTTTTATTTAAACAGAAACCATCAGGTTTTGTGCCTACCGAAGATGGCGGCCGTTTATATATTACTTATTCATTGCCAGATGCATCCTCGACCGCTCAATCGGTAGATGTTATGGAGAAATTGATGAAAGTGGTGAGTTCAACAAAAGGGATTCTTCATTATACAGCTTCATCCGGCTTTAATATATTAAATGGCGGTGCAACATCAAACAGTGGTTCCATGTTTATAATGCTTACCCCATGGGATCAGCGTACCACCAAACAAACCATGATGCCCGGTTTGCTCACCGTATTGAAAAATAGGATTGCCAAGGCAGGTATTAAAAATGCCAATATAGTAGTAATACCGCCGCCGCCTATACGTGGTATTGGTATTGCTGCTGGTTTCAGTATGCAGATTGAAGAGGGTAGCTCAACCGACGACATACACGCGTTTGAAAAAGCGGTCAACAAGTTTGTTGCTGCTGCTAAAAAGGTACCTGCTACTTCAACAGCATTCTGTTATTTTTCGGCGCATACACCGAGTTATGATCTTACCGTCGACAGGGAGAAATGTGAGAAAATGGGCGTTAATATCACGGATGTATTCTCAACTATGCAAGCCTACATGGGTAGCTTATTTGTAAATAATTTTACTTTATATAACAGAACATATCATGTTGTTGTACAGGCTGATACATCATACAGGGCATTGGTGTCTGATATTAATAAATACTATGTACGCAACCAGGCAGGTACCATGGTGCCGCTGAGTACTTTGATCAGTTATAAGCCTACGGTAGCACCTCCGCTTATTACACACTTTAATATTTTCCGTTCGGCCGAAGTTGATGGTGCAATACCAGATGGTTATAGCAGCGGGCAATCATTAGATGAATTGAAGTTACTTGCGGCTAAAACATTGCCTCGCGGATATACTTATGAATTCTCAGGCCTGAGCTACGAAGAGATAAAGGCCGGTTCTATTACTATTTACATCTTTATGTTCTCTATATTGTTTGTATTCCTGTTCCTGGCAGCATTGTATGAAAGCTGGTCGGTGCCGTTCTCGGTATTATTGGCTGTGCCGATAAGCGCTTTTGGAGCGATAGTAGCGCTAACCTGCTTGCCGCCGCTTACAAACAACGTTTACGCGCAGATAGGATTGATAACACTGATAGGATTATCGGCTAAAAATGCCATCCTGATTGTTGAGTTCGCTAAAATTAGGGTAGATAGAGGTGAAGAACTAATACAATCAACTCTGGAGGCTGTACGCTTGCGTTTAAGGCCTATTATAATGACCTCACTGGCATTTATACTCGGTGTGTTACCGTTAGCCCTGGCAACAGGTGCAGGTGGTGCTTCAAGGAATACGATAGGATGGACAGTTTTGGGCGGGATGATCGCATCTTCAACTATATCTATCTTTATAGTACCAGTTCTGTTTGTGATATTCACACGTTTTTCATACGGAAAAAAACAATTGGCCTGGTTACAGTCGCACCATGAGGAGCTGATGGAGAAAGCTAAGAAGGTGGAAGAATCAAACATTGATCCTGAACTGGAATACGAAATTGCCGAATCAAACGCACGTAATAAAGCTGAACGAGAAGCACATGGACTTGGTGGTAAAAAGGAAGAATAAGTATATATTACTAAAAAAAGTTTAGGTTTTTTTAATTATAGTCCTTTGGTTTTACCAAAGGACTATTTTTGTATAGCTATAGTTTTTTAATAAGGCATGGCAACGTCATATTTTATTGGTAATTTGCATTAGCGTAAATCAGGTTTTAATTTTAGGACGTTTTAACTACCTGTAAATTACTAAATGGACATTCCCACACAATATCTATCGTCAAATCCAACTTATAAAGCGGCTTTAAAGGCGTCAGCGGCTATTGAGCGCCATTTTTCGCACCAATTATCGCAAGCGTTTTTACGAGGCGAGAAAAATCTTGCACCGGAACCCGGAAAGCAAGCCATTGAGGCCATTATTGATACGGCATTTTGGGCAAGCCTTAGAAAAGAAGAAGGGCATTCACCCAAAATATCACTGGCATTTTTACCGCCGGATAAGGTAAGCAAGCCGCTGATGTTTGAATTTCCCTTAGCTTTAACGGCTGATATATTGATTAAACTTGCCCCGGCAGTTGAACGTCCCGGTATACATTTGGGCGTTTGGGAACAGGAAGGCGAATTGTATATATGGGGAACCACCCAAATTATACCCGGCTTTTGTTTCGTTTTAGAAGTTGTTGAACCGGGTTTATTAGTAGTTAAACACCGCAGGGTTGATGGTTTTGGCAAATTTGTAAACGTTGCTGTATTACAGGGCGATAGCGTAAAAATAATTGACGAACAAAGCATTAGTTTGCCTGATTGTCCGGCGATGGTAAATTCATTGCTTGGCTTTTCTGATACCTCATCATGGAATAACGCGGTTAACCTGCACGTTCAACTGGCGGTATCTATGCGTGCCCACGGGCGTGGAGGAACATTATTGGTTGTGCCATCGGCAAATGACAAATGGCGAGATTCTATTATTCAGCCTATATCATATCCAATTTTTCCGGCTTTTAACAGGCTATCGATATTGATGAGCCTGGATGTAAGCGAGCATAACCTTGTAACCTGGCAAGAAGAATTAAACGATGAAATAGCATCGGTAGCGGGCCTTACCGCTGTTGATGGTGCTACTATAATTAACGATAAGCACGAATTGCTTGCTTTTGGTGCCAAGATCACCCGGTCGCCGGGTCGCGAATCTGTTAAACAGATGATGGTTACTGAGCCTATTATTGATTCACCTGCACGGATCATCCCACCATCAAGCAATGGTGGAACCAGACATTTTTCTGCAGCACAGTTTGTGTTTGATCAGCAGGACGCATTTGCATTAGTAGCTTCGCAGGATGGCAGATTTACGATCTTCTCCTGGTCGCCATGCGATCAGATAGTACTTGCGCACAGGGTTGATACATTGCTGATATAAGCATCCATTCAAAAAGGCGGAATAACTAAAAATAAAAATTATATTTAGGAAGTATTTTCTATCTATAATAATATCCCATGTTAAAATATTCCCCTAAGCTTGGCTTACTTATTTATCTGCTTTTTATTTCTCTTTATGTATCTGCTCAGATTAAGGACCCTGTTTCGGGCATCGTTATTTCACAGGATAATGGTGAACCCATTGACGGTGTTACTATAGCATGGAGTAATAAAGGGATTGGCTCAATTACTAACTCCGACGGCAAATTTGTTATCGTATTAACCCCGCCATGTAAGCAACAGGATTCATTAATTTTTTCGTGTATTGGTTACAAGCCAGAAAGGGTAAGTATCAATACTGCAATAAATAATAAAAACCTGATAGTAAAGCTTAAAGCTACGGTTGAAAATCTACAAGAAGTGGCGATCAGGCCCCTTACATTAAAGCAATTGCTGGATAGTATTAACAGGCATAATACCATGGCCTTTGTTTCGCCAATGAAACTGGATGGCTATTATCGTGAACTTGTTTTTACCAATGCCAAATGCACCGAATATTCTGATGCTATCTGTAGTTATTTTTTTGATCGTACTTCGCCTAAAAATATACAGTTGAAAATCAACGCATCAAGATGTAGGTTTGAGGAAAATGTCAATAAAGACAGACATGACGTGAAGAAGAATTTCAAGTCTGATATCGATCCAAACCTGGCTTTCAGATACGCCCTGGTGTCTGCCATGATAACCGATTATTTACCCGACAAGGTTTTGGCTGATTATAGATATACATTAGATAGATTTGGCGATAAAGGCTCGGATGATCTTAAGGTTACAATCTTCCCCATCAAAAATAATAAGGCTTTTTATAAACTAACCTTTATTCTGAGTAATGATTTCCTATTAAGATCTTACAGATTAGAAATTCCTGATAATTTATTGGATAAAACTGATGAAATGAGTTTGCTATGGATCCATGAAAAGGATCTTAATTTAGTTATTGAAGTGAAATATACGTCGTTTTTTGATCACATTTACCCTTCTTATTATTTTATAGAAGAGGGGGAACACTTTTGGGGCAAATTATTAGGCGCGAAAGTGGACGAGATATCCATAAATAAGAGTGAGTTTATTGCGAATGGAATTAATCAATCAAACAACGTGTTGGCATTTGATAAACAGGATACTTATAAAAAAGGTAATATTTGTAACAATGGCATAGCTATAAACGATGAGTTGCTTAAAAATTATACCATCATTGTGCCTTCTGCAAAAGACAGCATTGCTATTAAAGCACTGTCGCAATAGAGATATCATGAGAAAACTATTATCTATACTAATATTATTTACCTGGTTATCTTGCTCTTATAATAAACCGGTTATTTACATTAATGAAGTAGTATTTGATAGCAATGTCCCAAAGTCCGCATTGATAGGCGATGATCAGTAATATACTGGTAAAGTAAGCTTTAATATTATCGACGCCATTACTTTACCTTTATGAGGGAATTTGTAGTGGCTTAAATTAGAAAATGAGGTGATATATTAGCATTAAATAAGCAATAAGATCATCTTATGAAAAAACTGGTTTTTATATATTTAATACTGATTGCAGCATTTTACAATTCAGCCAATGCCACGCCACTTATCTACATTAATCAGGTAGCTTTTGACAGTAATGCCCCGAAATCAGCATTGATTGGTGATGATCAGCAGTATACTGGTAAAATAGGTTTTAATATTGTTGATGCTTCTACACTAAAAACTGTTTATACCGGAACACTCAAGAATGAACAGCAGGTTCAGGACTGGGCACCGGGTAAATACTTTTATAAAGCTGATTTCTCTTCAGTGGTGAAGAGCGGTAAGTATAAGTTAAGTATTACCGTATCTGGTAAAAACTATACGTCAGATGCGTTTAAAATAGCACATAATGCTTTGGCGGAGTTAACAATTCCATCGGTTATTCATTATTATCATAAGCAGCGGGCAAATACGCCTACAGAACTGGCAGTAGACTCACATCTTAAACTTTTTGGCAGCGATAATACAGTTGATATGCACGGCGGCTGGTGTGATGCATCGGGTGATGTGAGCAAATATTTTTCGCACCTGGCTTATGCCAATTTTATGTCGCCGCAGCAAACGCCGCTGGTAACATGGTCGCTCATTAATACCGATGAAGCAATACCTGTATTGTTAAATAAGCTGGGCGTAAAGGATTCATTGGATAACGAAGCTTTATGGGGCGCTGATTACATGATGCGGGCCTTATCAAAGAATGATTATTTTTACATGATAGTGTTTAGCTATTTTAATAAAGACCCCAACGCACGCAGGGTAGTAGGCTTGCTGGCGAACAGCGTAACTACTAATGATTATCAATGCGCCTTTCGTGAAGGTGGCGGGATGGCGATTGCCGCATTGGCCCGGATTTCACGCTGGAAAAAGCATGGTGATTTCACATCGGTACAATATCTTGATGGTGCGAAACGTGCTTTTAGCCACCTGCTGGTCAATAATACCAAATATGACGACGACCATAAGGAAAATATTATTGATGATTATTGCTCGTTGATGGCCGCTACCGAGCTTTGGATAAGTACCAATGATGAGCTGTATAAGAACGAGGCACGCAAACGTGCGCATAATCTTTCGGTGCGATTATCAAAAGATGGTTATTTTATAGCTGACGACGGTACGCGTCCGTACTGGCATGCTTCAGATGCTGGTTTGCCTATCATCGCGTTAGCCAGGTATTTGAAAAAAGAAAGCGATCCGGCTTATCGTTCACAGGCATTACAAACCATAAAAGGCGCGCTGGATTATGAACTGAAAGTGACAGGCAATGTGAGTAACCCGTTCGGCTACGCCAGGCAAACTTTCAGGTATAAGGATTCGATAAAAAATGGCTTCTTCATTCCGCACGAAAATGAAACCGGTTGGTGGTGGCAGGGCGAAAATGCCCGTTTAAGTTCACTGGCTACAGCTGCTATAATTGGTGCAATACTGGTGTACAATTCACCTAAAGACACTCAGAAAAAACAAGCCTTAACAGTTTTCGCCTATAACCAGGTAAACTGGATATTGGGTTGCAACCCATACCAGGTTTGTTTTATGTATAAATTCGGCAGAAATAATGTGCCTTATATGCACTCAAACTTTGGGCATGGCTCGGAGCGTGGAGGGGTCTCAAATGGAATTACCGGCAAGGAAGGAAATCCTGATGGCAGTGGCATCGACTATAAAACAGAAGATAATGGCAATGAATGGCGCTGGACCGAACAATGGATTCCACATGCTGCCTGGTACCTGCAGGCTGTAGCTGCTATGGCTGATGAAAAGTAACAACTATATTATTATTATTATTATTATTAATGTTACCAATGGCAAAAAACAAAACTTTTGAAACTGAAAGCAACGTGGCTGATTTCATAAATTCAGTTGCCGACGAAGCAAAGCGGGCTGATAGTTTTAGTTTGGTTGAGATAATGGAGCAGCAGACAGGCTTCCCGGCAAAAATGTGGGGACCGGCAATTATTGGCTTTGGCAGTTGCCATTATAAATATGAAAGCGGGCGTGAGGGTGATATGCCATTAGCTGGCTTCTCGCCGCGTAAGGCTGCTATCACCTTATACCTTACACAAGATCCACAAAAGAAAGAGGAGCTACTCCAAAAACTGGGGAAGCACAAAGGCGGCAAGGGGTGTATCTACATACAAAAGTTAAGTGATATTAATGTAGATGTGCTGAAGGAAATGATAGTTAATGCCGTTGATCATGCTAAAACTTTATATCCGAATACCTGATCAAATTCCATTATAGGCATCCTGTAATGTTTTTATATCAAGCTTATGCATTTTAAGCATGGCCTGCATTACCCGGATTGATTTTTCGGTATCCTTATCATTTAACATATCAAATACGGACCTTGGTGCTACCTGCCATGATACGTCAAACTTATCCTTAAGCCACCCGCATTGGTCTTTTTCACCTCCTTCGGATAGCTTTTCCCAATAATAATCGATTTCATCCTGGGTGGTACAATTTACAAATAGCGAGATACCATATGAAAAGGTAAACATTGGCCCGCCATTTAGTGCGTAAAATGTTTGTCCCTCCAATTCAAAAATAGCACTCATAAAGGTGCCGGCAGGAGCGGGGCCAGCTTCTCCATAGTAGGATGTGCTGATGATCTTTGAATTTTCAAAAATAGAAGTGTACAGATTGACAGCTTCTTCGGCCTGCCCGTTGTAACTTAGGAATGTGGTTATTTTTTGCATGGCTTAATTGGTTATGATAGCAAGGATATTAAGTGCAAGCAACGTTTAACAGGGCGAATAATGACAATATATGGGGTTATTCAGGACATAAATAATATTAACGTTTGATAATATCATATTGTGATCTAAGCTGAATTTAATTGCCGTTTATGAATTGTTATGCACAGAATATCAGTTAGATTTGAATACATCTATCAATTTAAAAACATGGAAAACACAAATACAGCCATTACACTTGGCCCGCAGGAAGGCGAATATTTATCTGTTGTGGGCGATGCCTACCGGATATTGGTGAGCGGTAAACAAACCAATGGCACTTTCGCTGTTATTGATATGTTAATACCTCCCGGCGGTGGCCCTGGACCGCATGCGCACGCCGCGTTTCAGGAATCATTTTATGTGATAGACGGAGAGATTGAGGTTAAAACCCAAGGGCATAGCTATACAGCAAAAAAAGGCGCATTTGTAAGTATCCCTGTAGGAGGCATGGTGCATTGCTTTAAAAATGAATCAAAGGAGATGGCGCATATTCTTTGCACGGTTGTGCCATCTGGTTTGGAAGAGTTTTTTGAGGAGATAGGTGTACCGGTTGTTGGCGGCACTTTCCTGCCGCCACCTCAGTTGGATGAAGAATCTCTGAAAAAACTACTCGCTGTAGCTGAAAAATATGGACAGAAACTATTTCCACCTGATTATCTGGATTGAAATATTTACTGTAAAGCTGCCTGTATTAAACATAACATCAATGATATTTACCATATAAAATGTACGCGCTTGTACTGAACTTGAGATGAAATTTTACATGAATAAGTAAATAGTACCATCACTCCAATTAAAAGTACCAGAATTGTAATCTTTAATCATTGTAAATTTGTATCATGATAAAAGATCAGTTTCCGGTTATAAATATTGGCCAGTTGGATGAATTCAAACAGGAAGACATTCTCATCAGCCGATTTGCCCCTTACCTGGCTGTTCATAAAAACCTGCAGCATGCGCACAAGCATGATTTTTATCACCTGGTATTTTTTACGGATGGATCCGGAAGTCAAACTATCGATTTTGAAAGCTTTGAGGTAAAGCCCTTCCAGTTTTATTTTATGATTCCAGGTCAGGTACACCACTGGGCCTTTGACGGGCATGTTGATGGTTATGTGGTTAATTTTTCGGCCAGTTTTTTTCAATCATTTTTATTAAAGACTGATTATTTTGAGCAGTTCTCTTTTTTCAACGGTAATGCAAATGAAGCAGTAATTGATGTCCCTGCTGCACTGCATACTGATATGATAAATCTGTTTGAGAAGCTATTACGCGAAAGTGAAGGCAAACAACGTGGTGCGTTGGATATGGTTAGATTATTACTTGTAGAGCTATTTATTTCAATAGGCCGTTTATCAGCGCCGAATGAACAAAAACAAGTCAGCCCGTATAATTTAACCTTGTTGAAAAGCTTCAGAAATTTAATAGAAACAAACTTCCGGAAGTTAAAACTACCCAAAGAATATGCGGAGCTGCTTTATATCACCCCCAATCACTTAAACGCGTTGTGTAACGATCTGCTTGATATTTCGGCTGGCGAGGTGATCCGTAACAGGGTAATACTGGAAGCAAAACGATTATTGGTGAACCCGGAACTCGGGATAACAGAAATTGCCAGTCAGCTAAATTTTAGCGACAACTCTTATTTTACCAAGTTCTTTAAAAAGCAAACCGGACTGACCCCGGAAGAATTCAGGAAACAATTTATTTCAAAAAGATCATGAAAACATTAAATTTAGTTATGGAAAAGGAACCTTCACAATTTAAAGCCGCATTACATGCCAAATGCCCAAGATGCCGTAGGGGCGATATGTTTGCAGGCCCTATGTATAGTTTCGGCACACAAAAAATGAACGAAAAATGTTCTCACTGCGGCTTAGTATTTGAAAGAGAACCCGGCTATTTTTATGTGGCCATGTTTGTAAGTTACGCCATGAATGTTGCCGAAATGGTTACTTTGGCAGTAGGGACTTATATACTAACCGGCAGCACATCGCCATGGTTATATTGCGCCATACTTTTGGGTGTTTCCTTTTTACTTTCACCGTTTCATTTCAGGTATTCAAGGGTTATTTTACTGTATTGGTTAACACCTGGCTTGCATTTTGATCCCGAAAGAGCAAAATTACATGAATAATATGCTTATAGTGAATTGATTATATAATATTGTGTGAGTGCTAAAGTGTGCCGTGTGTTTTACCTGTTTCGGGTATTCCGCGGCACACTTTTAGTAATACTAATCTATCTTTTACAATATACAATTAATGATGCTTTAGCTAACACCTGTTTACCTAACAAAAAGCCAGATATAGCGGCGGTAGTTGAGGCTGTAGTACCCAATTTAGCTGTTCTTAAAGCGTACACCGTAATAATATAACGATGAGCAGCTTCGCCTTCGCCGGGACATGGGCCCTGGTAACCGGGAGCACCGGTGTCATTCATACTTTGCAGGCTGCCTTGCGGGGCAATATTACTTTTAATATCCCCTGCACCGGCTTTAAACTCATGAACAGTTGCCGGGATATCGACCACTACCCAATGCCAGAAACCACTACCTGTAGGCGCATCAGGGTCATACATGGTGATAGCAAAACTTTGCGTGCCATCAGGGGCGCCTGCCCAGTTTAGTTCAGGCGATTTGTTGCCGCCATTGCAGCCAAAAGAGTTGGCGGTAAATTCATTGGTGAACTGCCCGCCAAGGTCGTTACTTTTAATGGTGAATGTTTGTGAAAACGCAGCCTGCATTAAAAACAGACTGATAATAAGTGTGAAAATTGCTTTCATGATTTTGGATATTTATTTCTCCAAAATTCACTTAAATATGCCTTGAACCGATATTGAAAACGGTTCAAAAACTATTGCAATAAGATCAAATAGCTACGTTTTGGCGGTAAGCAGCAGGAGTAACCCCGAATTTCTTTTTAAAAGCGGTGTTAAAGTTGGATAGATTTTCATATCCATAGGTATCATAGATCTCGCTGGCTTGCCTACCTTTTAATAACTCGGAACAAGCCGCTTCAAGCTTTCTTTCGCGGATGTACTTTTGCGGCGATATATTATAGGCTTTTTCAAAATCACGTTTAAAGGTAGAGCGGCTCCGGTTAGCTAAGAATGCCAGTTCATCTAAAGTAAGATTGTTAAAAAGGTTACTCTCGACAATGTTTTTCAATGATAATTGACTAATGTCTTGGTGTTTACTGAAAAGAGCAGTTAATTGAGCTGGAAATAGCTCATAAATAACCAGTAAAAGTTCTTCCAGCTTATGCAAAGCAATAGCGTACGACAACTGATGGCCTCCGCTAATAAGCGTTTGTATGCTTTTTACATATTCATTAAGATAAAGTGTACTTGCAAAATGGATATACGGTAGTATATGCTCCGGAGGATTAATCCGGTTTGCAGTTTGCGGATATTTAGCCAGGAAGTCCGTTACCAAACTACCGGGGAAGAATACGATGAAACTACTGTAAGGGTCTTTATTAAGGCTATGTTCAGCAATAATGGAGTTGCCTTGCGGTATCAGCATAGCTTGGCCTGCCCGCAGAACGGTGTTTTCAGTCGCACGGTAAATTTCCTTCTGGCCATTCAATACAAAACTGATAGCATATTGATCAAATACTACATGATTCTTAAACAGGCTGCCTTTGTCGTGGTAGTGTACAAATGATATCTCGCCGGCTTTTATCTGCGCCTGGTGTTTAACAGCATTAGGTACCGAAATAATATCCATAGCCTGTAAAATTATTGAATAAAACCGGCTTTCAAACTCCTGCCTTCGGCAACTTACGTCATAACCCTTATCTTTGTGTTATGAATTATTTTGATTTCTACGGGATACCTGAAGCATTCCAGCTTAATGAAGGAGCGGTAAAAAAAAAGTTTTATGAGCTGAGCAAGCTTTACCATCCCGACTTTTATGCCAATGAAAGTGAAGAAAAGCAACAGGAAATTCTTGAATTATCAACGCTGAATAATAAGGCATATCAGACACTTTCGAACCCTGCAAAGCGCCTGGAATACATTTTAAGGCTGCATGAACTGGTTTCGGAGGGTGCAAAACCACAATTACCATCAGATTTTTTAATGGAAATGATGGATATAAATGAGCGCATAATGGAAGTTGATGATGCACATGAGCTTGGGTCGATAACCGGAGAAGTACTTGCTATTGAGGGTGATATGGATGAGAGGCTGGAAAGCTTGACGGTTGATTACGTAACTTTGGATGATACAGCGAAGGAAAGCAGGTTGAATGAAATTGCAGATATTTACTTTAGGCAAAAATATTTATTGCGAATTAAGGAGAGTTTAGATACATTTGCATCCCGATTTTGAACGAACTAATCCACCGTTCTTAACGTAGGCCCAGATGGCGGAATCGGTAGACGCGTTGGTCTCAAACACCAATAACTTCACGGTTGTGCCGGTTCGACCCCGGCTCTGGGTACAAAGCCTTCCTGAGAAATCAGGGGGCTTTGTTGTTTTTGGATAAATGACAAAAGTAATAAGTTATCAAGTAAAGAATTAAACCGAACAGTTTTATGGTTACATTCAAGATTTTGAAGCAAGTATCTTAGTTTATTACCGACCAAATTATATATTTAATAATTTCGACTATATGTCAAATTCAAAAATTCAACTTAAATCCCACTTGTTATTTATAGATAGCATTAGAGCTTTAGCTGCTCTTTATGTAGTGATACATCATTCGATGTTACAATATTATGATAGTCATTTTTTTCCGTATAAGGGGGTTGATGATTATAATCTACCAATATTAACTAAAATGATTCTGAATTTTTTCGGCTATGGCAATTATGCAGTTGATTTATTTATTGTCGTCTCTGGATTTAGTTTAATGTTATCCGTGACAAAAAATAACTTATCGTTAAAAGATGGTAATATTCAGTTTTATAAACGCCGTGCCTTTAGAATACTTCCACCATATTATATTGCTACATTGTTTTCTTTAATATTAATATGGCTTTTTGTCGGACATAAAACGGAATCGCATTGGGATGTAAGTATTCCTGTTAATTTAAATGATGTGATTTATCATATTTTATTAATACATGATTTTTGGACTTCCACAGCTTCGCGCATTAATCATGCATTTTGGTCAATTGCAGTAGAATGCAGGGTTTATATATTCTTTCCTTTAATGGTATTCATCTGGAAAAAAATCGGAGCAATAACAACCCTGCTTTTTTCGGTAATAGTATCAATAATTGGTTCATCATTACTTTATATACTGTATAAAACAAACACTGATATTTCATTAGGAACAGGTGTAAGTCCCTACATTATTCTATTTACGTTAGGAATGATTGCTGCTAACCTGGCGTTCTCCAACAATCATAGATGCTTATCCATTAGAAAAGCATACCTAAGGATATCTCCCTTTATCATTGTAATGGCTACTTTGGCTTTTTTATGTATTTCCATAGTCATAAGGCATTATTTAAGGATATTTAATGATTCTCATTTCGCAGAAATACATTTAGAAACTAAGGTGTACGATGTTTTATTAGGCGTATTGTTTGCTTTTATTTTATTTGTTTGTGCAGAGTTAAGTAAAAACAATAATAGCCTAAGTAAAATATTGTCGTGGCGACCTTTAGTTTTTATCGGTACGTTTTCTTATAGCCTTTATTTGATTCATTCCCCATTAATTGCGCTTATTTCTGAATATATTATTAAACCTTTGAATGTAGACAGATTATTATCGACGGGTTTATTAATTATTGGGGGGTGTCCATTAATATTAATTATTTCTTATGGATTTTTCTATTTATTTGAACGGCCTTTTTTAACAATGGGCAAAAAAGTTAAATCATTAACCATTGAACAAGAGGTCATTGTTGATCCGGCTCCATAAGGTATTCAATATATGATCAAATGATCATCGTATAGCGGAACAGTTTAGTCGAAAATAGTTTAGATATTAAATCGTCACCAATCATTAAATAGTGTCTCAATCCGTTTAGCATTATCTAAAAATTGGATCGCCTGGGGGCACCAGATTTTATTACAAAGCCGGATACGAAAGTATCGGGCTTTGTTGTTTAATAAATGTTTATTCTAATGGAAAATATACACTCGTAGCCTCTTCAGCCATACTCCACAGTTGCTTACCAACAGTTTCATCTAAAGCATTTGGCGTAATAACCGCTTCAGCAGGATAGCCCCGGTAACCACCGTCTTTATCAGGCCCGTAAAGTTTACCGCCTTCAGCTTCTACAGACACCGCAGCATATAATGATGACAATGCGCCCTGCCAAGGCTTCATAAGCTCGCCAACACGTTCTACAGCGGCTTTAAATGCATCAGGATCCATATGTCTGGCCAGTTCTGTATAATTAGCGCCAGGTTGAGCGGCTATTGAAAGTACTTTATCTCCGGCTGAGGTAATTCTTCTTTGTAATTCAATAGATAGTATAAGGTCTGCCAGTTTACTTTGGCTGTATTCGCGCATCGGCTCATAATCTTTTTCTGATCTTAAATTATCAAAATCAATAGCACCATGTAAATAAGCCATGCTACTTAAAGTTACAATACGTGAACCGGGAGTAGCTTTGAGTAAAGGATACAGGTAACCAATTAGCGCAAAATGGCCTATGAAATTTACACCAAATTGTAGCTCATAGCCATCATCTGTTTTCGAGGCTGGTGGGATCATTACTCCTGCATTATTGATCAATACATCAAGCTGCTGATGGTTCTTTATAAAATCTTCTGCAAACTCTTTTACCGCTGCCAGGTTGGCAAGGTTAAGCAAAGCTATTTCAAGCGTTCCATTGCCGGTATGTTCTTTTATCGCTGTAGCTGCTTCCTGTGCTTTTTCAAGGTTTCTGCAGGCCAATACAACGTGCGCACCGGCTTCATATAAAGCCAGGGCTGTTTCAAAGCCAATACCAGTATTGGCACCAGTTACTATAACTGTTTTTCCGGACTGATCCGTGATATTATCTTTTGTCCACATATTAAATTTATTTTACGCAGCAAAGTTCAATAAAGAACAGGCACTCACTATACCATAATGAAACCAAAAAGTACAAAAATCAATCAACTTTCGATTGGCGGAATTTATTTGGCGGTATCTTCACCTTGTTCTTGAAAAAACTCGAAAAATGATTGGGCTCTTCAAACCCCAGGGTCCAGGCAATCTCAGCAATGCTCCAACTGGTGCTTTTGAGCAGGATCTTAGCTTCCTGTAAAAGCCTGTCGTTAATCAACTGCGATGTAGTTTGCCCTGTTACTTCTTTCAGCGCCTTGTTCAAATGGTTTACATGAATATTTAATCGCTCAGCAAATGCCGACGGTGAGTTTACCTTTATAGTTTGGTTACTTAATTCAATAGGGAATTGCCGTTCCAGTAATTCAGTAAATGAGGCAGCTATCCTGTTTGATGCGTTTGAACCCGGCGCTAAACTCCATATAGCAGGCTGCATTTTTTGCGCATCGTGTACTACTTCCATCAGCAGGTTACGCAGCAAATTATACTTATAAATGTAGTCGCCTTGTAATTCATCATACATTCTGGAAAATATGGCGGAGTATTTAAGCACCTCCATTGCATTTAATGGAATAATAGCATTATCCGTTAATTGGAAAACAGGATATTCATTTATATGCTCAAAGCGATTAAAAAAATCTTCGGTAAAAATGCAAACATAGCCAATTTGCTGATCGCTTATCCTTTCCCATAAATAGGGAATCATCGGATTGGTAAATACCAGTGCGCTTTCAGTTATTTCTACACACTTATCGGCATAATGCAGCTTATTATGGCCTGTAATAAGGCTCACCTTAAAAAAATTACGCCTGCTGTAATTAACCTGTTTATTGCCTGGCGAAATGATATCTTCAATTTTAAAGATGTTGAAATTACCGGCCTCACTTTTCACCTTCCCCAAAACCTCATCGGGTAAATGCTTATAAAAGGTTTCAAGTTCAACAAATCTGGTCATTATCAAATGTACGAAAATCAAATTTATCATTACTGTATACATACTTAACTTGAACTTGTCATTATAAAGGCTTTTCACACTTCACATAAAAATTATCATCTTTGCATCGTATACCTACATACTCATAAACTATGCTTTTTGAACAAATACGGCAAAAACCGTTTTTTATACTGGGCCCATGTGTAATGGAAAACCAGGAACTATTATATACCGTTGCTGAAAAAGTTGCCGAAATAGGGCAGAAGTACAATATCCCGGTAGTATTTAAATCATCATTTGATAAAGCTAACCGTACATCAATACACTCATATCGCGGCCCGGGCATTGAAAAAGGCCTTGAAATGTTGCTGAAAGTAAAAGAACGTTTCGGCTTGCCGGTATTAACTGATATACATGAAAGCTACCAGGCCGCCATTGTTGGCGAAGTGGTTGATATATTACAGATCCCTGCTTTCTTATGCCGCCAAACTGATCTTTTAGTCGCGGCAGCAAAAACGGGTAAGATCGTTAATATTAAAAAGGCGCAATTCTTGTCGGGTCAGGATATGTTTTACCCAGCCCAGAAAGTGATTGAAGCGGGCAATAACCAAGTGATATTAACCGAACGCGGCAATATGTATGGGTATAACAACCTTGTTGTCGATTTTAGGAATATCCATGACCTGAAAACCTTCGGCCATCCGGTATGTATGGATTGTACGCACTCTGTACAGCGCCCCGGCGCAGCGGGTGGTAAAACCGGCGGCGACCGTACTTTTGTACCCATGATGGCCCTTGCTGCCAAAGCGTTTGGTGCTGATGGTTACTTTATGGAAACGCATCCCGACCCGGACAATGCCCTCAGCGATGGCCCAAACATGGTTAAATTACACGATCTTGAAAACGTGATAATACCATTGCTTGGATAATTTATTTGAAATTAAAAACCATACTATTGAACGGGATTTATATAACACAATGAAAGATATTGCCAAAAGGGTTTTTGATATTGAAATTGAAGCCTTGCAGCATGTTGCAGGTTTAATTGATGATGAGTTTACAAAAACAGTAGAGGTTATATTAAAAGCCAATGGTAAGCTTATAGTTATTGGCATAGGTAAATCGGGGCTTATCGGCAAAAAGATAGCAGCTACGTTATCAAGTACAGGTACCCCCAGTTTCTTTCTGCATCCCGGCGAAGCTTTTCATGGCGACCTGGGTATGGTGGGCGAAAATGACCAGGTATTGCTGGTGTCTTATTCGGGAGAAACAGACGAAGTATTAAAGCTCATCCCTTTTTTAAAGTGGAATAAGAATATCATTATAGGCATTACCGGCAATCCAGAATCAACAATAGCCAAAAATAGCGACTATCATCTTAATATAAATATCACCCGCGAGGCCTGCCCGCTTGCGCTTGCGCCAACCTCGTCAACCACCGCCGCTTTAGTTATGGGGGATGCACTTGCGGTGGCCTTAATGGAATCGCGGCAGTTTCAGCAGGAAGATTTTGCCCGTTTTCATCCGGGAGGGAGTTTGGGCCATAAACTACTTTCAAGAGTAAAGGATCTGATGCGTACCGATAACCTGCCCTTTATAGCAAAGGAGGCTTCATTTACAGAGCTGTTGCTCCGTATGTCAGAAGGGCGACTGGGTATGGTAATTGTAGGATCTGCCAGCTACGTAGAAGGTGTAGTTACCGATGGCGACCTTAGGCGGGCGTTATTACGCAATCCTGATACATCTAAGCTAAGTATAACAGATATGATGTCGCAAAACCCGGTGATTATTAATGGTGAAGAATTTGTAGGGCAGGCAGAAAAATTAATGATGGCGAAAAAAATAACCACCATACTTGTTGGCAATGCCGAACAAAGAAATATAGCCGGTATTTATCAAATTTATAATTAACACTCCTATATAAGGTGAAGTTTTATAATTTGTTAACTCAAATGTCAAATATAATATACTGTTGTGCAATACTTAACTAATAGTGATACAAGTTTAGTGATTTTATAGATTTCTATTTTTAGATTTTTATGATTTTACTAAAAGATTAGCTATAATTTTCTAAATTTGTTCGATACGAGTTAAACCATATAAAATTTTCATATTGCAAACTTTTAGAAGCATTCTGTTTAACCAATTTTATATGTTTCGTAACAGGAAGAATACATGATTCACAGGTACGCAACTTTTATTAAGGCCGTCAATCTTACCACCGATTATATTATATTAAATATAAGTATGGTGATCTCTTATTTTATAGTTGATAAATCCAACTTTTTTTGGATTAACAATAAAAATTATCTGCCTATCGTATTAGTCTTTAATCTCATTTGGCTGCTGGCAGCTAACATTACAGGTCTGTATGAACATGTTTTAAATAAAGATTCTATTAAAACATACAGGGGAGTAATTAAAACATACTTCATTTTTGTGAGTTTTATATGCTTCACTATAATAATCCTGATTGGTACTAAGCCGTATTTCATTACTCGCGAATACCTCTTTTATTCACTGGCGTTATTTGGATTTTTACTGGGTTTGTGGAAGTTAATATTCCTGGGTATCCGTAAAAGCGATCGTACCTCCTTAATTGATAATCGTAATGTGGTTATTGTAGGCGGCGGTAGGATAGGGTATGATCTTTATCATTTCTTTGATCAAAACAAAGAACGTGGTTATAACCTGATTGGTTTTTTTGATGATCATTCAGAAAAAGTAAAAGATAAACATTTATATCTGGGTAGTACCGATGAATGTATAAACTACGTGATAGCAAACAAGGTTGATGAGATATTTTGTACGTTGCCTAACTCCAAAGCCGATAAGATTGAAAAGCTGATGCTTGATGCTGATAAAAATCTTATTCGTTTTAAGTTTATACCCGAGTATTACGATTACGCTAAAAAGCCTACTTACATACAAAGTTTTGGTCATATACCTGTTATATCGGTAAGACCAGAACCGCTTGAAAATATATTGAACAGGGCTATAAAACGCCTTTTCGACTGTGTTTTCTCCATATTTGTTATACTATTTATTTTTAGCTGGTTATTTCCTATACTGGCTATAATTATAAAGATCCAATCACCTGGCCCTGTTTTCTTTGTTCAGCTTCGTTCAGGGCGCGATAATAACCCGTTTAAATGCTACAAATTCAGGAGCATGCGTGTAAATTCAGATTCGGATAAAAAACAAGCCAGCCGTAACGATTCCCGTATAACAAAAATTGGCGCGTTTATGCGTAAAACCAGTTTAGATGAGCTACCTCAGTTTTTTAACGTATTAATGGGTAACATGTCAGTAGTAGGGCCGAGGCCGCATATGATAAGCCACACTGAGCAATATTCCCAGCTAATTGATAAGTTTATGGTAAGGCATTTTCTTAAACCGGGTATTACCGGCTGGGCACAAATAAAAGGCCTGAGAGGGGAAACCAAAGATACCGAAAGTATGCTTAAACGCGTTGAGGCGGATGTTTGGTACCTGGAGAACTGGTCGTTCCTGCTTGATCTTAAAATTATTTTCTTAACTTTTTGGGGAACCATTAAAGGTGACGAAAACGCGTTTTAAAAATGCCTGTTTTTATTGATCAACTGAATAACGCAGTAAATCTTCCGGTCACTCCTAAAAGGATCATATCTATAGTACCTTCACAAACCGAATTATTGTTTGATTTAGACCTTGATGAAAAGATAGCTGGTATTACCAATTTCTGCACCCATCCGGGTGATAAAATCAAGTTAATAACTAAAGTTGGTGGCACTAAAAAGCTTAACATCGAGCTTATAAAGGAATTAAATCCCGACCTCATCATCGCCAATAAAGAAGAAAACGACCGGGCACAGGTTGAGGAGCTGATAAAATACTTCCCGGTTTGGATAAGTGATATCAATAACCTGCAAGGCGCTGTTGAAATGATTACTAATGTAGGAAATATGCTTGATTGTAAAACACAGGCCGAAACACTCAGTTATTCAATAATTCATCAATTCGATCAACTTAAACCATCGCCACTAAAACTACGTGTTGCTTACTTAATATGGCGCAAACCCTATATGGTTGCGGGTAATGATACTTTTATTAATAGTATGCTACAGCAATGCGGATTGATAAATGTATTTGATTTAAGCAGATATCCTGAAGTAAATGAGGAAATGCTTATCAATGCTAATCCCAACCTGGTATTCCTTTCATCAGAACCATATCCATTTGCAGAAAAACATGTGGCTGAATTTAAAGCAATATTGCCCAATGCTAATATAATGTTGGTTGACGGGGAGATGTTTTCATGGTATGGGAGCAGGTTGTTATTAGCGCCGCAATATATGTCGGGGTTAATAAGTACCGTATAAAACATCTAAAATTGTTATAGTTATCAGGGTGGCGAAAATTAAATGGCTAATGATTAATGGCTTACGTAATTATGCTAAATAAATTTTATTCTTTACCATTTTACGCTATCTTTGCACCTCACAAAATCCTAATGCGGAAGTGGCGTAATTGGTAGCCGCACCAGACTTAGGATCTGGCGCCGCGAGGCGTGGGGGTTCGAGTCCCTTCTTCCGCACTGAATAAAAAAACCTCTCTAAAGCAATTTAGAGAGGTTTTTTGTTTTTTAACGATTTTATGCGTTAACTTTAATTAATTAATAGGTAATAACCAATTTTAATCACAATGGAGAATCAACCAAACACTAAACTAACAGGCAGCTTTAAGCCCTTAAAGGCAGGTGCTAATTTGCAGGATACCAGCAAAGACGAATTTATAACTGTTACAGTACGCCTGCGCAGGCAAAAGGCACTGCCCGCAGATGCAATTAAAGGTAATTTTTTAAGCCGCGAAACCTATGAAAACGAGTATGGTGCCGCTTTAGAAGAGGCGGAACAAGTGGAAAATTACGCGCATGAATATGGTTTAACTACGGTATCGGTAAACCTGGCCCGCCGGAGTGTGCATTTAACGGGCACGATAAGTGAATTTGAAAAAGCCTTTAATACCACTGTAAAGAGCGAGAATAATTTTAGGGTCTTAGCGTCGGAAGTGCAGGTTCCTGAGGCACTGAAAGATGTAATTGTGGGCGTATTTGGATTGGATAACCATCCTATAGCCCGCCCGATGTTCCAAATAGCAAAAAGCGAAGGGAAGATCGTTTCGCACGCGGCGGCACCCCAGGCTTTTACACCTAATCAATTAGCCGGGATATATGGCTTCCCGACAGGGGTAAATGGCAAGGGCCAATGTATAGCAATAATAGAATTAGGCGGTGGTTATCGAACTAAAGACATTACGGCTTACTTTAAAGAAATTGGTGTTACCAAGCCAACGGTAAAAGCGGTATCCGTTGATGGAGGAAAGAATAGCCCTTCAACAGCCGATGGAGCCGATGGTGAAGTTATGCTTGATATTGAAGTTGCAGGGGCCGTAGCTCCCGGTGCAAAAATTGTTGTTTATTTTGCAGGCAATACCGACCAGGGGTTTCTGGATGCTATAACCAAGGCTATACATGACACGCAAAACAAGCCATCGGTTATCTCCATTAGTTGGGGGTCAGCAGAAGTAAACTGGACACAGCAGGCTTTCGATAATTTTAACGAAGCTTTTAAAACTGCTGCTGCCCTGGGTGTAAGTGTTTGTATAGCCTCCGGTGATAGCGGCTCAAGAGACGATCAAACCGATGGTAAGGTGCACGTGGATTTTCCGGCATCAAGTCCATATGCGCTGGCGTGCGGTGGTACTAAGCTAACAGTAAATGGTACCCAGATCGCATCAGAAGTGGTATGGCATGAATCAAGTGACTCAGCAGGTGGTGGCGGGGTAAGCACCTATTTTCCATTGCCGGATTATCAGGCCAATGCTAATGTTCCGTTGGAGCTCGATACTCAATTTAAAGGTAGGGGCGTACCTGATGTAGCAGGAGACGCAGATCCTGATACCGGTTATAAAGTAAGGGTAGACGGGCAGGATATGGTTATAGGCGGAACAAGCGCGGTAGCTCCCTTAATGGCCGGGTTAATTGCTCTTATTAATGAACAAACTGGCAAACCTGCCGGTGATATTCATGCGCAGATATATGCCAACCCGGGTTTGTTACGTGATATAACAAGCGGTGACAATAAAACTACATCTGCGAATACAGGCTATGCCGCCGGACCAGGCTGGGATGCCTGTACGGGTTTGGGTGTATTATCAAAGCTGAGTTAAGAGGGTTTTATTAATTTCTGAATGATGATGGAGCTGCACTTGTTTGCTTTTTAAAAAAATGGTTAAAGTGCGCAGGGTACTCAAAGCCAAGGCAATTACTGATCTCTGCAATATTCCAGTTGGTGTGTTTTAGTAATGCCTTTGCTTCCGCTATCATTCGTTCAAATATTACTTCTGTAGTAGTTTTTCCTGTAGTTTGTCTTATCGCACGGTTAAGGTGATTTACATGGATGCAAAGTTCTTGTGCAAAATCTTTTGCCGAGCGCATCCTGATTTGCTGTGAAAGGGATTCGATAGGAAATTGCCGTTCCAGTATATCATTAAAAACAGCTGTAATGCGGGCATTGGCGTTGATATACTGATACAGCGTTTCAGATGGTTCCATTTTTAAAGCATAATGGATCATTTCAGTTATATAACTCCTGATCAGGTCATATTTAAAAGGGTAAGCCGAAGCTATTTCATCCTGTATCTTTTTATAAATGTTAGTCAATTGCTCATCCTGGTGGTCATTGAGCACATAAGCAGTTTTTGCTCCTGGCGCAAACATGGGCAGATCCTTAATACTGCTGCGGATATGATCGCTGAAAAAGGCTTCTTTAAAAATGCAGTAGTACCCGGTGGTATCAGTTGTTAATGGCTCAAATTTATAGGGCACCATCGGGTTAAAAAACAATAGGGTAGCCCCTGAAACTTCAAGACTTTTATCGGCATAGTGAAAAATATGCTTTCCACGTATTAGCATAATTTTATAAAAATCCCGGCGGGTGTACTTTACAGGAGTTGCACCATGTCTGGTTTTATCTTCAAAATTGAAGATATTGAAATGCCCAACGTCCTTTTTTAAGTCATCGGGCATCCAGTTAAACTTTCGCTGGTAAAATTGCTCAAGTGTTTCTGTTTCGGCCATATTGCAAAATTAAAACAATTAACCCGGGAAATCTGTACTCAAAGTCAGGTCTTTCCATTGCTCCAGGTCATTACCTAACTGGGTGATCTTTGCTGAGGCCCTGGCATATGCATCGCTTCCTAAAAATAATCTTACCGGAGGTTCAGGATTTTCAGCAAGCACTATAAAAACTTCAGCTGCCCTGTCAGGATCACCCGCCTGTTTGCCGTTCATGGTATTGTATTTGGCATGCGAATCCCTGATAGCCTGGTAATCATTGATCGTATTTTCTGCCATTACTAATGATTCAGCTGAAAGAAATTCAGTACGGAATCCGCCCGGTGCAACAACGGTTACCTTTATACCTAAGGCACGCACTTCTTCAGCCAGAACTTCCGTCATGCCGGTTATCGCGAATTTTGTTGCTGCATATACACTCCATCCTGTAGCCCCTGCAAAGCCGCCAATAGAAGAAATATTAATAATATGCCCAGATCTTTGGGCACGCATAACAGGCAATGCATGGTGAATAACCTTGATGGTGGCAAAAACATTTACGTTAAAATTATTATAAACATCTTCTTGCGATAGTTCTTCAATAGAACCGCCTATGCCATAACCAGCATTGTTTACAACAACATCCAGCTGCCCAAAATGAGCCTGGGTATTTTGAATGGATTGTTTGATGGATTCGTCGCTGGTTAAATCAACTTCCAGTGCAAGGAATTGGTCTTCGTTAGCTGATCCGACAGCATTTTTTAATTGCTCAGCCGTGCGTGAGGTAGCGGCAACTCTGTAACCCTCGCTTAATAGTTTTTTTGCCAGGGCAAGGCCTAAACCTTTTGAAGCACCTGTAATATACCATACTTTTTTTGTGTCCATGATCTCAAAATTTTATAACACAAAGGTGAGGTATAATTAATTGATTTGGATTGCCAGTATCAAACCAATACTTGTCAAATTCAAACAATTCATGGTTGGATATTCAATGCCTGGTATATTTCGGCATAAAGCAAACCACTGCCGCCACCGTAATGCTGCACCACCGGTATTTTATAATGTGCTTGAATTTGCTTTGATTCGATATCGGTAAGTCCTGCACCTAAAAGCACAACGTCAAATAATATAGTATTACCTTTTTCAATAGCCTCATCAGCTGCAAAAGCAGCAGTGCCATTCCATCCGGTTTTGTTGTTGAGGAGCCTGAGGATAGTTTTCATGATATCCGGATGTTTCCCAATAATCAGTATTTCAATATTTTGCATGAGTTTAACTTTAAGGTTATTAAAAAGACATAGGAACTTCCATTAGCAAAAACTCGGTGTCTTCAAATATCTCAATATTGAACTTGTCGGTATCCCATATGCCAAAGCCATCTCGTGTGTTTAAAACTTGGCCATCAACTTTTATTGATCCGTTAATAACAAACACATATACACCGTTGCCTTCAGCATTTAATTTGTATTCGGTGTTTAAGCCTTTATCAAAACTACCCAAATTAAACCAGGCATTTTGGTAGATCCATACGCCGTCGTCATCAGGTTTAGGAGAGAGGATCTGCTGTAACTTGTTATGGCGATCGTCTTTGTTCAACGTAAGTTGATCGTACCGGGGCTCAACATTTAGCACATTTGGGTAAACCCATATCTGCAAAAACTGAACAGCCTCATGCTGATCGTCGTTATGTTCTTCGTGAAAAATACCTGTACCAGCGCTCATCACTTGGATATCGCCATCATTTATTACGGCAACATTATCCATGCTGTCGTGGTGTTTTAAGCCACCCTTTAACGGAATGGAGATGATCTCCATGTTATCATGCGGGTGTTCGCCAAAGCCTTCGCCGCCATCAACGGTATCATCATTTAAAACACGAAGCGCACCAAAATGCATCCGCTCGGGATTGTAATATCCGCCGAAACTAAAAGTATGGTAACTTTTTAACCAGCCAAGGTCTGCTTTGCCACGTGACGCTGCAGGGTGAAATATTGTTTGTGCCATGATGTTTTTTAATTATATAACAAATTTACGCACACAGGCTTAGTTAAAAGTTAATGTAGGATAAGAAATGAAGAATGTAAGATCTTATTTACACTACTTTTTACCTTTCAGTATATGGTTTTGCATCCGGCTGAAAAACTCAGGCGTAACACCAATATATGCGGCAATTTGTTTTTTTGGTAACGTATTGATAAGGGTAGGGTATCGCCTGCAGAAATTATTGTAACGTTCTTCGGCAGTCAGACTTAAATTATCAATAAGCCTTTGCTGGTACGATACCAAAGAGTTTTCGGTAATGATGCGAAAAAAGCGTTCAAACTGTGGGATCTCCAGGTAAAGTTTTTCCTGCCGGGATTTGGAGAGCAACAAAACTTCCGTTTCTTCCAATGTCTCAATGTTCAGTATACCCGGTTTTTGGGTAAGCAGGCTATACATATCGGCAATCCACCAACCTACAGGGGCAAAATTAAGTACATGCTCAAATCCGTTCTGATCAACAGTAAAGCCGCGCAAACAGCCTTTAGTTACAAAGGTAGAATATTTGCATATCTCACCTTCTTCTAAAATAAATTGCTTCCGTTTATAAACTTTCGGCTGAAGGAGGGATATAAAATGTTCCTTCTCTTCAGCCGAAAGCTGTATATGGCGGGTAATACTATCAATAATAAGATTGGTCGACATTAAGTCGAAAGTACGGCTTTGCACCTAAAAATGCTAATCTATCAGGCAACTACCCGGTTCCATTCCGGGTGGCGTTTTAAAAAATGCTGCACATAAGCACAAAGCGGCACCATTTTTAAATGATGATCCTCGATATATTGCAGTGCTTTCTCAACCATTTCGGGTGCTACGCCTTTTCCTTCCAGTTCCTGCGGCACTTCGGTATGGACGAGGTAGATCTTATCACCTTTCAGCATATAATCAATAAACGACCTGTGGCCGTCAACAATCATTTCAAAATTGTGCTGCGCCTCGTTATTGGTAAGCGGAACTTCGGAGTAATTCATAATAAATGCAATATACTGTTATTGGACAAATATTAGCTGATTCGCCAGCTCAATTTCATCACCCGTAATAGTATGCGGGCGACCTTTGTAAACCTTAACAGTAACATCGGCATTTAAGTTTTTTAATATTGCCGCGCTTTCTTCCACACGGCTTAATGGCACATGCGGGTCAGGATCGCCGGTGGTAATTAATGCTGGTGTGTTATTAAAGTCACCTGCGTAGTTTATAGTTGCAAGTTCTTTGCCGATCAAGCCGCCGGTAAAGGCGATTACACCACCAAAGCGTTTGGCATTACGTGCTACATACTCCAAAGTAAGACAAGCGCCCTGAGAAAAGCCTGCAAAATAAATATGTTCGGCAGGTATGCCTTTGGCAATAAGATCATCGACCAGTTCGCCAATAATTTGCAATGCTGAATCTAATGCAGGTTGATTTTGCGCAACAGGCATCATAAAACTATATGGATACCAGCTATGGTTTGATGCCTGCGGGGCAATAATGGCTAAATTCTCTATATTAAATTCACCCGCCAGCGAAATGATATTTTCTGCAGTGCCGCCGCGACCATGCAGCATAACTAACGCCCCTTTGGCTTTATCCAAAGGGGTTCCGGCTGTTATAATTTGTTTTTGATGTGTGTACATGATTATGATAAAGTTGGAAGGTTTTGTTCTATCTGGCTGCGCTGACTTTCGTACTGGGCAGGCAGCATTAAGTGTGTGCCTAACTCTTCAACCGGTTCATCAACAGCAAAGCCTGGGTTATCAGTTGCTATCTCAAACAAAACGCCTCCCGGTTCGCGGAAATAGAGTGAGTAGAAATAGTTACGGTCGATCTTTTCAGTAATATGCAAGCCGAGTTTCGCTATTTTATCACGATATTCCATCAGGATCTTTTCATCCCTTACACGGAAAGCCACATGGTGAACTGATCCGCCTGCAACATGCCCTGCAACTTCACCTGCAACTTCAACCAGGTCAACAATATTTGCATTATCAACCGCATCAGTTATAAAACGGTACCTGTTTACGTGCTCCTCCAATAACCTGTAACCAAATACGCCTGTTAAAATATCGGCTGTTGGCTGCATTTTATTGGTGGTGATGGTGATATTATGAAAACCTTTGATAGCATTTTCAGCAGTTATTTCATCAGTTTCCCACGGTGTGCGTGTATCCGCGTTTTTAGCTACGGTCAATTCCAGCTTTAATCCATCCGGATCAAGCAAGGTAAGGTACTGTTCTCCAAACTTTTCGGCTACCTTGTTATGGATCACGTTGCGATCTTCCAAACGTTTCAACCAAAAATCCAAACTGCCTTGTGGTACTGAATAGCCTATTTCAGTGGCCTGGCGTGCACCACGACGGCCTGCGGTAATACCTTCCCATGGGAAGAATGTTAAAATCGTGCCCGGTGAACCAACTTTATCGCCATAATAAAGGTGGTAAGTATTTGGATCGTCGAAATTAACGGTCTTTTTAACCAGGTGTAAACCCAGTGTTTTGGTATAAAAGTCGAGGTTGCGTTTTGCGTTACCGGCTATCGCGGTAATATGATGAATGCCTTCTATTTGATTTTCCATTGTTTTAAAATTGATTTGTTGATACAAATTTACTGCACAAATCAGGCAATAGACTTGATGTAGGATAAGAAATGAGATGTGCTGTTATTTTATGGATGATTATCATTTAAGCACTACTCATACAGGGGCGCAACAGTTTTACCCCTTCATTTACACTACTTGTAACCAAATAAAGTTTTACCACAACCCAATTTTGTGAAATAACCTATAAGAAAGAATTGCGCTTTTGTATTATCTGCCTAATAATCAGCCGAAATACAATTTTGTATTGGTAGTGCAATTGTAGTGCCGTCAAAATCTCCTTTAAGAAAACGTGAAACTAGCTTTGTGATAAGGCAGATCAAACCTTCTATTCTGATCCGCTGATGCTAACCAGCCATTAAACTAACCATCTTTTACTCATTACTAAAATTTACTATGCAAAGCTCAGTATTAACTCATTAACTAAATTTCTAAAACCTACTAAAAAAAGAAAAATGAAAAAACTATTACCACTAATTTTATTAATTCCATGTATTCAGGTTAGGGCGAGTTCGCTCTACAAGGAGCATATGGTAATTAATACAGGCTTGCATGTGAGCCAAAGCCTGCACACCAAAACCCTGCTTAATGTTTCAACCATTAAGGGTACGGTGAAGGATGCAACCGGACAAACACTACCCGGTGTATCAGTAAGTATAAAAGGTACAAGTATTGGTACTCAAACTGATGCGAACGGACAATTCACCATATCGGCCAAAGTAGGAGATGTACTGGTATTTACCTCTATTGGTTACGCGAAAAAGGAAGTGACCATAGTAAATATCAATGCCTTGTTTGTTGAACTTGGCACTGATGCCAGGAACCTTAACGAGGTTGTTGTAACGGCCCTGGGTGTAAAAAGGTCTGAAAAATCATTGACCTACTCAACACAACAGGTTGCAGGTTCTGAACTTACCAATGTAAAAACCGATAACCTGGTAAACGCCCTGAGCGGTAAGGTTGCGGGTGTTACCATTACACCAAGTGCTTCAGGTATCGGTGGATCCTCAAAAGTATTACTGCGTGGTAACCGTTCACTTGATGGGAATAACCAGCCACTGTATGTGATTGATGGTGTGCCGATCTCTAATGGGGGTAACAATTTTGGTCAGCCGGGTGATGCTTATGGTGGCAACCCTGAAGGTGGCGACGGTATAGGCAATTTAAACCCGGATGATATTGAAAGTATGACCGTGTTAAAAGGCGGTCCGGCTGCCGCGTTGTATGGCAGTGGTGCTGCAAACGGTGTAATCGTTATTGTAACTAAAAAAGGGAAAGCCGGTAAAACAACCATTAATTTTTCATCATCTGCATCTTTTGATCATAAAGCCTATGAACCTGCTTTTCAAAGCAGATATGGGCAAACATCAGCGGGCGCTACAACCAGTTTTGGGCCGGCTATATCAAGCGCGCCTGATAACCTGAGTCAGTTTTTCCAAACTGGGAATAACTATACCAATTCTTTAAGTTTAGCAGGTGGATCTGATATAGCGCAAACTTATTTCTCCTATACAAACACAACTTCAAGAGGTATAGAACCGGGCAATAAGCTTGGCAGGAATAATTTTGATTTGCATGAAACAGCTAAGTTTTTAAACAATAAATTAACTGTTGACGGGAACGTAAACTACATTACACAAACTCTTGATAACAGCCCTGCATTGGGTTATTATTCAAACCCATTAACAGGTTTATATTTATTCCCCCGTGGTCAAAACATAGCGCCGTATAAAAACTTCGAAGGCCCAAATGGTACTAATGGCGTGCCTACTGAAAACTGGCCCTTCCAGGAAGATATCCAGCAAAATCCATGGTGGATCATTAACAGGAATACTAATGAGGCTACCCGTAACCGCATATTATTGAACGGAAGTGTTAAATATGAAATTACCAGTTGGTTAAGTGTACAGGCAAGGGGAAGTTTGGATCGTACTAATGACGTTGGTGATCAGAAATATTGGGCAGGTACGCTTGCACCACTTGCCGCACCGAACGGTAATGGTAGCTGGAATGGTTTTAACTCAACCAACTCGCAGCGATATGCTGACGCGATAGTAAACTTTAATGTACCATTAAAATCAAAGGACTTTAAAATAGATGGTTTATTAGGCGCGAGTATCACTGATAATACCGGAACAGGTTTATCTTTTGGCCCTGGCCCACAAGCTCCAACACTGTTTGGTTTGTTTATTCCCAATCTGTTTACCCTGCAGAATATAGAAGTTGCACCAGCGGGTTCTAATAATCCTTACGGCAGCAACGTTAGTGGCGGCACAACTTATGAAGATCAGACCCAGGCAGTTTTCGGAAGCGCTAACTTATCCTTCAAAGACTGGGCATATTTGTCGGTAACCGATAGGGTGGACTGGTCATCAACCTTAGCATTTACACCAACTTATCATTACAGTTATCCTTCAGTTGGTTTGTCGTTTATTTTAAACCAGATGTTTATCTTACCACAGGCTATTACTTACGCCAAGGTAAGGGGTGATTATGCATCGGTAGGTAACTCGCCGGGGGCATACCAAACCAATCCCGTAAACTATCCTAATGCCAATACGGTTACCTTTAACTCAACTGCGCCATACCCAACCCTTAAACCGGAGATCACAAAAACCTATGAAGGTGGTGCTGATCTGCGCTTTTTGAGTGACAAATTAAGCTTCAGCTTTACTTTATATAAAACCAATACCATTAACCAAACCATCGGTTTTTCTCCGCTGGCTACTTCTGGCTATGGCTCGGGTAATATCAATGCTGCCAATATTCAAAATAAAGGTATTGAGATCACGGTGGGATATAACATGGTTCAAAGCAAGCAATTCAGCTGGAATTCACAGGTTAACTTCTCACGTAACATCAATAAAGTGCTGGATGTAGCTTCAAAGATCGGTATCGATAGTATAGAGCTTACCAATAGCAGCAGCTATGTTTCCGAAGTTAAAAAGGGTGGTTCTTATGGCGATATATATGGTCAGACCTTGTTGAAAAATAGTTCAGGCCAATTATTGCTTGAGGCTGATGGAACGCCGCAAAAAGGTGATTTTGTTAAGATCGCTAATCCTGAACCAAGATTCCAGTTGGGTTGGAATAATAGCTTCAACTATCAGCATTTCTCATTGAATTTCCTGGTTGATGGTAAATTTGGCGGACAGGTAGTGTCTGTAATGCAATCTATATTGGATTCATACGGTGTATCAAAAGCTTATGGCGACGCACGTGCAGCCGGTGGTGTAAAAGTAAACGGTGTTGGTCCTGATGGCAAGGCTATAACTACTGTTGATGCAGAAACCTGGTACACTGCTATAGGTGGCCGTAACGCTGCATTAGGTGAGTATGTATATAGTGCTACCACAGTTCGCTTACGCGAAATGGCGTTTGGCTACACACTGCCGGTAAATAAAAGTGTATTCAAAAGCTTTAAATTATCATTAACAGGCCGTAATCTGATCTACTTCTATAGAAAAGCACCGTTCGACCCGGAGATCACTTCATCTACAGGTAATGGCTTAGGCGGTGTGGATATATTTAATCAGCCTGCCTTACGCAGCTACGGCTTAAAACTGGATGTTACTTTATAAGCATTTTAAAAATCAGCAATAATGGAAACGATATATAGATCAATAAAACATAAAAAGAGCAGCTATTATTTAGCAGCCCTGTGTACAATAGTATTAGGATTGACCAGTTGTACCAAAAACTTTCAAAAATACAATACAGACCCATCAGGCATAGCCAATAAAGATGTACAGATAGCCTCGGTTTTTATACCATTTGAGCAGGAAATCATGTATTCGGCAGATGACGGCTACCAGGTAGGGCAGAACCTGAATGCGGATATTTATGCAGGATATTCATGTCCTCCGCAATTTTTCGGCACCACATTAAATAACATGAACTATGTTTTTGTAGATAACTGGAACCAGGAAGCATTTAATAGTATATACACCAATTTACTTGGCCCGATTAAAAATAAACTGGCTGCAACCGGTGTAAAAACCACCCTGCCTGATTTTTGGGCAGTTGCATTAATTGTACAGGTTGAAGCTATTGACAGGATAACCGATAAATTTGGCCCTGTGCCCTACAGCGCGATTGGTAAATCGTTAGTAACTACGCCTTATGATACGCAGCAAAGTATCTATCAGCAAATGTTCGCGCAATTAGATACTGCTACATCAAGCTTAAATGCTTTTATAACTGCAAATCCTGGTGCAACCCCATTTGTAAACTCTGATGTGGTATACGCTGGCGATTATACCAAATGGTTGAAATTCGCCAACTCATTACGACTTCGTTTAGCCATGCACCTTACAAAAATCGATTTGGTAACAGCACAAAAGCAAGCTGAAATTGCTTTAGCTGCACCAGGGGGCTTATTGTCAGATCCATCGGATAACGCGGCGATTGCCGTAGCTGGGCAGAATGACTACTGGCAAATTACAGCAAGTTATACTGATAACTCTATGAATGCTTCTATCGGTACTTACATGGTAGGCCTAAAAGATCCACGTTTGCCTGTTTACTTTACCCCAGTTGATATTACACAGGGTCCGCTTCCGGCTCAGTATGCCGGGAAATATGTTGGTATCCGTTTAGGTACTAACGTGCACTCAAAACCGCTATACTCTGGGTTCTCTGTGTATAATTACAATACCACCTTTTTAGTAACATCAAAAGAAACTGTTATGACTGCCGCTGAAGTTTACTTCCTGAAAGCCGAAGCAGCATTAAGAGGCTGGACAGGCGCAGGAGATGCCCAAACAGACTACGAAGCTGGTATAAACAGTTCAATGTCCCAATATGGCGTGAGCAGCGGTGCAGCGGCTTATATAGCAGATGGTACAAGCAAGCAAACGGATTATGTTGACCCACAAAATGCAGCTGATAACATAGCGGCGCTTTCAACTATCACCGTTAAGTGGGACCCATCTGCAACAAATGAAGTGAAGTTGGAACGGATCATCACCCAAAAATGGCTGGCTATGTTCCCTGAAGGGCAGGAGGCCTGGACAGAGTTCCGCCGTACAGGGTATCCTAAAATATTCCCGGTTGTGA
Organism: Mucilaginibacter xinganensis; assembly: GCA_026225055.1. GTDB lineage: Bacteria > Bacteroidota > Bacteroidia > Sphingobacteriales > Sphingobacteriaceae > Mucilaginibacter > Mucilaginibacter xinganensis_A. The sequence continues at coordinate 33,734 of JAMFSA010000188.1, forward strand.
ACAATCAAAGCGGTGGTGCTATCAGCACCCAAATACAGGTAAGGCGTTTATCTTATCCGGTAAGTGAGTATTCAACCAACGGGCCTGCTGTAAAAGCCGGTGTAGCCCTTTTAGGCGGCCCGGATAACGGAGGTACACGTTTATGGTGGGATGTAAATAAAGGTAATTTTTAAAACCTGAACATTATCCAAAAAGAAAGCCGTTTCATGATAAATGAAACGGCTTCTTCGTTTACTGTTAGCGCCAGAACTTTAGAAGTTAAAGTTACGCTTTTTAGCATACTCAGCAATTTTTGAGCCTGCATCCGCATCAAGCAATATCTCGCAGTTGGGGTGTAACTGTACCACCGATGCTGGTATGTCTGTTGTTACCGGGCCAAGTATGGCTTGTTCAATAATATCAGCTTTGTGAGCGCCTTTGGCAATTAATATCAGCTTACGTGTATGCATTATATTTTTTACACCGCGGGTAAGTCCGCCTAATACCGTTTCGGGCGGTACCTGTGTCTCCCTGCGTACACGGGCTTCAAAATCAGGATCCATTGGTGATACCCATGTTTCGCTTTCAAACGGCGTACCGGGCTGGTTTATGCCTATATGCCCATTGCTGCCTATGCCCAGCATTTGCAGATCAGCACCGCCACGTTCGGCAAGTCGTTTTTCAAACAGGATAGATTCCGCTTCAAAATCATCAGAAAGGGTGGGAGGCATGATGAAATTTCCCTCAGGTATACCTAACGGGCCTGCTATCTGGTTCAATATCATGGTGTAGCAGCTGCCTGCATATTCTCTTGATAGGTTGGTAAGTTCATCTACGTTAAACAAAGTAATATCCCCTACATCAAACGGGTATTGCTTATAAATTTCAGATACCACGCGGTGCATGCCAATAGTGGTTTGCCCCGTTGAGAGGCCTATTACTGAATTACGTTTCTCCAGCATCTGAGCTATGATACGCCATGCCGCGGTTGTGTCAAATTCCTGTTCGCTTTTGGTTATAGTTATTTTCATTGTAAGTATTATAAAGCTTTTAATTCTTCATTAAAAAAATGATCAAATGCTTCGGCTGCAATTGTCTCATCATCACCCTCGATCAAAATGGTTATGGTTTCACCACCTTTTATAGCCATTGAAAGGATATTCAGTATGCTGTTAAGCCGTACTATTTTATCGGTCTTTTTTATGCTGATAACTGATTTATAGCTTTTGGTAAGCCTGATTAATGTTGTTGCCGGCCGGGCATGGATGCCTTGTGCCGATGTAATTATATATTCCTTCGTAATCATTGAACGGTGTACTCCTGTAAAAATTGAGTAATGCTATCGGAGCTATCCATAGCCATTACTTTGTCGTAAATATGTTTTGCTTTAATTGTATCGTTATTGATGATGATATTTTTTATCGCTGGGATAGCTGCCGCACTCATTGAGAATTCAGTTAAACCCATTCCAAGTAATAGCAATGTGGCTAACGGATCTGATGCCATTTCGCCGCACATGGCAACGTGTATTTTATGCTGATGTGCTTGCTGGATTATATAATTTATTAGTCGCAACACGCCAGGATTATAAGGATCATATAAGTGTGAGATCTTTTCATTCATACGGTCAACAGCCAAAGTGTACTGGCACAAGTCATTGGTGCCAATGCTGAAGAAATCCACCTCTTTAGCTAAAATATCAGCAGTTATAGCCGCTGATGGTATTTCTATCATAATCCCAACCTCAATAGCTGCGTTAAATGAAATGTTAGCCTGTAACAATTCCTGTTTTGCTTGCGCGATAATGCTTTTTGCCTGTCTAACCTCCTGCACGTTGGAGATCATCGGCAACATGATCTTTAAATCACCGAATATACTTGCTCTTAAAATCGCTTTTAACTGGGTAATGAAGAGGTCTGTCCTGTCGAGACAAATGCGTATGGCCCTGTAACCCAGGAACGGATTTTGTTCCGCAGGTAAATCAAAATAGGGTAGTTGCTTATCGCCGCCAATATCAATGGTTCTGACGATTACCGGTTTACCTTTTGACTGTAAAGCTACTCTCTTATAAAACTCAAACTGCTCATCTTCTGTGGGGAATGAATCCCGACCCATAAAAAGCAATTCGGTTCGTAGCAGGCCTACACCTTCGCCACCATTATCAAAAACTGCTTCCAGATCATCAGCGCTTGATATGTTGGCGAACAATTTTATCTCAGTTCCATCTGTAGTAATGGGCTGTATTTCTTTTAGTTGCTTAAGTTTGTTTGAATTTGATACATAAGTGTCTCTTTTATAATTATATTCATTGATTATTTTATCTTCTGGATTAATAAAAACAAGCCCTGTTAAACCATCTAAAATAATCAGATCATTATCCTTAATAGCTGTTAATTCATCTCCACAACCAACCACCGCAGGCAGGCCTTTTGCTTTAGCAATGATTGCCGTATGTGAAGTTTTGCTGCCCATCTGGGTCGAAAAACCAACTACGTTTTGGGTATCCATAGTTATGGTATCAGATGGCGCGATATCCTCAGCAATAATAATTGTACCAGGCTCAAATGCTTGTGTAAATCCTGAATTTGATTTAATTAGATACTTTAATATACGATTTCCAATATCCTGTATATCAGTAGTTCTTGCTTTCATGTACTCATCATACATCTCCTGAAAGAGCTGCACCATATTGGCAATAGTTTCAATTAAGGCATCGCTTACATTTTTCTTATCAGCGGTTATCTTTTCAAACACATCATCTCTAAGTTGCGGATCAGATAAGAATTCAATTTGCGTATCTAAAATGGCAATATCTTCTTCGTGAAGTGTTAAATCCGGATTTTGTTTAATGGCTTCAATCTCATGAATAGCAAGATTAACCGCTTCGTCAAATTTGTTTATATGATTTGAAATCTCCGCTTCATCCTTCAATAAAACGCCTGTTACCTCGGCTTTGCTATTCTTTATAACACAAGCCCTACCAATCGCAATACCTGGTGAAACGCCGATCCCTTTCATTGTTTTAAGCAAATAAATGTATCATACTGCCAACAAAGCCCAGTGTCAGCAGGCCCAATAATAAGTAAGCTGTTTTAGTGCCTTTCTTTACAAAATAATACACTAAAAAGGTAAGTCCTAATGGTATTACAGCTGGTATTATCTGGTCTAATATACCCTGTATGGTTATTGCTGATTTGGAAGTGCCAATAGTAATGGGTGTTGTAATATTCATTAGTGTTGCCGGCATGGCGCCAACAACCATCAATCCTAAAATGGATGCCCCGGTAGTTAATTTGTCCATAACATTGCTTTTGGCCAGGTTGCTCAAAAACTTGGTACCCGCATTATAGCCTATGAATGTGAGGTTATACCTAAGTAACAGATGAGGAATATTAAATATCAGTATAAATATTACCGGGCCCATTATATTCCCCTTTAAGGCGAGTGATGTACCGACTCCCGCGGCTATCACTTTAAACGTACCCCAAAACAGTGAATCAAATATGCCAGCCAGTGGGCCCATCAGCCCCAGTTTAACGGAGCTTATTGATTCAGCGTCAAAATCTGCATCCCGACTGTTTTGTTCCTCCATAGCGGCTGTAATGCCCAATACAAGGGTTGAGCCATACGGGCTGGTATTGAATAATTGCAAATGCCTTTTCAACGCTTTTGCCATGTCCTTTTTATCCTTATAAACTCTCTTTAACGCCGGGATGATAGAGAATGCAAAACCGGTATTCTGCCAGGTTTCGAAATTAAAATTAGCTTCCAATGCCAACGAGCGGAAAAATATGCTCCGGATATCCCCGTTAGTAAGCCTGTGAATTACAGTAGGCTCCGTAGCAAGTTCTTCTGTTTCGCTGTCATCGTCATCATTGGCATTTGCAGGCATATATTGCGTAATAATGAGCGCGATAATTACCCCAATGCCGCCAATAGCAATTATAGGCAGTTTTAAATAGCTGGCCAGTATAAAACCAAGAAAGAAATAGGGAGCGACTTTTTTATTGAACATCAGGTTCATTAATAGCGCGAAGCCCAGCGCAGGCAGCATATTCCCCGCAACCTGAAGGCCCGATTGTACCCAGGCAGGTATCATATCTAAAAATGTGCGCATTGCATTAGCGCCTAATTGCAGGGCCAGCAATACAATAAAGCCCATTAACAGCGGCCTGATCAATCCCGATAGGATGTGCAGCCATTGGATCTTTTTGTAATTGCCTTCCTCGGCATATTGATTAAACTTTTTGTTGAGCATGGCCCTTAACACAAACAATGCGCTGATCATCATCTCAGCCAATATAGATACCGGTATAGCAATAGCCAATGCAATAGCAGGTCCTTTGCCCGAGATAATGGCGAACGCTGTTCCCAACACACCGCCTGTAATAACATCGGGAGGTATGGCAGCACCAACCTTTATATTACCCATAAAAATCAGCTCAAGCGTTGCGCCTATGATTATTCCCTGGTTCAAATCACCAAGTACCAGCCCAACCAACGGACCGAGCACCAGTGGTCGACTAAGCAGGGTAGTGCCAAGGAAATCTTCAGAGTGACCGAACATGGCGATCAGCGCAATAAGAATAAATGATACTGACACTTATATAAGGTATTTAAGGTTGAAAAGCTTCTATTAATTTATGCATTAATGTTGATCAGATAAGGCTTTCAACCAACTGTTTACTATCCGTAGGTACCTGTCGTATTTCAAGCTCGATACCTTTGTTCATTAGTTCCTTAATAACAGGTATATCATCATCGGTAATAGCAATAGCCTTTGAAATGAGTTTAGCGCCTTCTTTTGATCGCAATCCGCCAAAATTGATCGATCTTATTTCGGGTACATCAACAGCCAGTGTATAGGCATCTGTAACACTGTTTATGATCAGTAATATATTCAGCTTCTTATGCTTATCATCATTTAAAAAAATGGCAGCATCTTTTAATGATTTAATTAAAAGTTTTGTCCCGGCTGGTTTGGCCAGGTTTAATGTCATTTTCAAAAATTCATCCTTCGCCACTTTATCATTAGCTATAATAAGGCAATCTGCGCTTAAAGCCGGTGTCCATGTAAATGCAACCTGTCCGTGTAATAACCTATCGTCAATCCTGGTTAACTTAATCATCCTGAGCCTCTTAGTTATTTTGAGTTTATTAATTTGTTTACATACACCATTTGCTCTTTGGCATTTAAAATGGCACCATCTATCACTTCATTTATTGGTGTTTCTGCATCAGCAAGCATTACTTCGATAAGTAATGGTAAATTAAACCCTGATACGATATGCATATTTGGCTGTAAGGCCTGTTGTAATAATTGGTTCGTTACGCTTCCACCCATAATATCGGAAAAAATAATCAATTCATCCTCAGCACCGATCTCATCCAGCACCGATTTGATCTGGTCTTCAATATTTACCGTATCATCTACATATGCCTCTATAATATACAGATTTACCATATCTCCGATTATCATATTTAAGGCCGATTTTGCGCCTGTAGAAAATGTGCCATGTGTAGCGATCAGATATTTTCGTTTTTTAGGTTGCTCCATTAGCTGTTTAACTGGTTTAAAATATCAATATTTAAATATACATGCTCGCGACTAATAAAACAGCTTATATACCTGTGATTTTATACCTGTAAGTATTGTACTATTTACACAATACAATTATCCTTAAAAGTTAACTGATATGCTATTTTTAGCCCCCTACATAAGCACTACTGTAATTATAACAGGTAATTTATCAGGAAATTCAGTTAGAAATTAATCCAATCGATAACCAGTTTGCCGGCTGAAATTTTTTTAAAATTTTGCTTCAAACTGTAACTAATGAGATACAATATAATAGCGTAGTGCTTATGTAGTGGTATGAAAATCTGTTCAATAATTTCAATAAATTAGATTTGTGATAAGGGATTATTGAGCAGAGTAGAATATACCAATTAAACACCTTTAAACTATACCAGATCTTATGACTATACTAAAAACAAGAAAATGGCTGCTTTATTCCTTGCTGAATATTCCTCTTTTTATCCAGGCGCAATCAATTAAAATTGTAACCAACCATGTTGGTTATGAGGATAACAAAGCCAAGCATGCTGTTATTATGAGTGATCACCAGCTTAATGTTGCAAGTTTTAGTATTGTTGATGCCGCTACTGGTAAAGCTGTTTATACAGGTAAACCTATGTTTAGCGGCCCGGTTGATAAATGGAAGAACTGGCAATTCTGGACTGTTGATTTTACTGATTACATTACCGATGGCATTTATAAAATACAGATCACTTTGCCCGATGGAACCGTTTCCTCATATCCATTTATCATAGGTAAAAACGTGTTAGAGCAGTCTACCATATCAAACGTAGTATATTACTTTAAGGGGCAAAGAAGCTCTGGTTTAATAGATAAGGCCGATCATCACTTATTATTAGCCGGTAAAACTACCGATACCGTTGATGCGCATGGCGGCTGGTATGACGCTACCGGGGATTATGGCAAGCACCTTTCTCATTTATCATTCTCAAATTACTTTAATCCGCAGCAGGTATCATTAACTGCCTGGAGCTTATTTAAAACCTATGCGCTTTTATCAGAACGCCCCGGAACAGACTTTAAACAAATAGACAGGCGGATATTAGATGAAGCTATGTATGGCGCTGATTATTTGGTAAGGGTACAGGCAAAAGATGGCTCATTTTATCGTTCGGTAGCGGGCCCCGGCCCCGGGAAACTGCCACAGGACAGGGTGATACAAGCCAATGAGGGCAGCTATCGAATTAAACAAACCAAGGATGCTGTATTTAATAGAAATGCTGCCAGTGCTAATTGGCGCAGTTATCAAAGTAGTTACCGTTCAGGTGGTGGAATAGCCATCGCAGCTTTGGCTATGGCTTCGGCGTATCCAACATCAGGTGATTTTACCAATGCTGATTATTTAAACGCGGCCGAAAGAGCATTCGCGTTTTTGGAAAAGGATAATAAGCTAATGGATTACGATGGCAAAGAAAATATACTGGATGATTATTGCGCTTTAAGCGCGGCAACTGAACTTTATAAAGTAACTCATAAAGATATTTATAAGGCGGCAGCCGAAAAGCGCGCGAAGAGTTTAATTAGCCGTTTATCCAACTGGAATAGTTATAAAAACTATTGGAGGGCCGATGATGCTGATCGTCCGTTCTTTCATCCGGCTGATGCAGGTATGCCGGTTGTGAGTTTGCTGAGTTTTTACCCATATGCTTCGCCTGATTTGCAGGCAGCGATAAAGAAAGCCGTAAAACAATCGATGGATTTTGAATTGGCTATAACCCATGAGGTTAACAACCCCTTTGGTTACAGCAGGCAATTGGTGCAGGATACATCGGGTAACCGCCATAGCGCATTCTTTTTTCCGCATGGCAGCGATGCTGCGCCATGGTGGCAGGGTGAGGATGCACGTTTAGCTTCTATGGCTGCAGCAGCACGTATGGCTGCGGGTGTTTTTACCGATGATAAAGCTTATCACGATAAGCTGGAGGGTTTCGCACTCGATCAGTTGAACTGGATATTAGGGCTTAATCCTTTTGATGCCAGTATGCTGCAGGGTACAGGCCACAATAACCCGGCTTATGGTTTCTTCGGCACATTTCAGTACACCAACGCACCGGGAGGCATTGTAAATGGCATAACATCAGGCTTAAATGATGAGCACGATATTGATTTTAATATCCCTTATACCACAACAGGTAAGGATAACGATTGGCGCTGGGCCGAGCAATGGTTGCCGCACACCGCATGGTATTTATTCGCGGTAGCAAACCAATAAACTAAAAATAAACAGATGAAGAATTACAGAAGAATAGGATTGGGGTTGGTTATAGCCATGCTGATAATAACAAATGTTGTATCAGCGCAGGATGCCGCCCACCAATACGATCATAAAACATTAGAAATTGGTGCCAGTGCACCGGATTTTAGTTTGCCCGGCATTGATGGTAAAACATACACGCTTAACTCATTTAAAAGCGCCAAGGTATTGGTTGTGGTGTTCATGTGCAATCATTGCCCAACCTCACAGGCCTATGAACAACGGATAATTAAACTAACCAGCGATTATGCACCTAAAGGAGTAGCTGTTGTCGCCATCAATCCCAATAATCCCGATGGACTACGTTTAGATGAACTAGGTTATAGCGATGTAGGTGATTCATTTGACGATATGAAAGTACGGGCTAAAGATGCTGGCTTTAATTTTCCTTATTTGTACGATGGCGAAACCGAAATAACCTCGGATAAATATGGGCCGGTATCAACACCGCATGTTTTTGTTTTTGATAAGGACAGAAAGCTGCGCTATAATGGCCGGATAGATGACATGGAGAATCCTGCCAAAACACCGCATAGTCAGGATGCACGCAATGCAATTGATGCCATACTGAGCGGCAAAGAAATACCTGTCGCGGTTACAAAAACCTTTGGCTGCTCTATAAAATGGAAAGATAAAAGTGATTGGATACAAAAAGCGACCATTCAATGGGCTAAGGAGCCTGTAAAACTGGATACCATCAGCGCCAGCGGGATAGCTGAAATTGTAAAGAACCATACAGATAAGCTTAGGCTTATAAACGTGTGGGCTACCTGGTGTGGCCCATGTGTGGCTGAATTTGCAGACCTGGTTACGCTTAACCATACTTATCGCGATCGCGGACTTGAATTTGTAAGTATCAGCGCCGATGATCCTTCAAGAACTGATAAAGCGTTGAAATTTTTGGTGAACAAGCAAGCATCAGGTCCAAATTACATTTATACCGGCGATGATAAATACAAGATGATCGATGCCGTTGACCCAAAATGGGATGGGGCTTTGCCATACACTATGCTGGTTGATCCGGATGGTAAAATTGTTTATGCTCATCAGGGGGCTATTGATCCTGAGGAGTTAAGAAAGATAATTTTTAATGATCCTTTAATGGGAAGGATATATAAATAGGCTTTTTTATGTTTGAATAGTTTGGTTGCCCGCTGTAATTTGTTTACAGCGGGTTTTTTACTGCTTCAATTAAAAAGTCATATAGGTTGATCTCTGTTGCCAGGTTCAGCTTTTTACGGATACGATAGCGGCTGATCTCAACTCCTTTAAGCGAAATATTCATTAATTGGGCGATCTCTTTTGAACTAAGATTCAATCTTAAATAAGCGCATAACTTCAGATCTGTCGAGCTCAGTTCAGGGAATTTTGTTTTAATAATAGTGAGGAAGTTATTGTGTACCTGGTCAAAATAAATGGCAAAATGGTTCCAGTCGTCAGCATTCTTTTCTATCTCGTTCAATAGTTTAAAAACACTTCTGAATTCGTATTCGGCATCTGGGATTTTTATTTTTTTCACCATACCAAGCAGTGCCTGCTTAAAGTTGGTTAATATGCCACCACGTTCAACCAGGTGCATGGTAATGGTTGCCAACTCCTTGTTTTTAAATTGCAGTTCAGTTTCCAGATTTTGGTTTTTCAGCGCGATGATCTCCTTTTCGTTACGATCCAATTCAAGGCCATGCAGATAACTTAACCGGGCTTGCTCTTCCTCATGCTTCCTTTGCTGTATGGCAAATCTTCTGCGTTGCCATAAAGTGAATATTCGTATGAGTATAACCGCTAAAACCACATAAAACAAGTATATCCACGCTGTTTGATACCATGCTGGGGTTATAACGAAGGTATAATTAACCGGCTGCGATTCATTGCCGAGATTGTTACGCGCAATTACCGAAAAAGTGTAAATCCCATACGATAGATTGGTATAATCCTTTTCAGTTTTAACTGACCATGCAGACCATTCCTGGTCAAAGCCTTTCAATTTATACTTAAATTCAACATTGTTTTTTTGCGCATATAAACTTGATGAGTATTCAAAATGAAAAGAGTTCCATTGATTAGGCAAACTGATTACCTGTTTAAGATTCTGATCCGAAGCCGAATTGTTCTCATTAAAAAAGTATCCCCCAAAAATAAGGCTATCCTTATCAGCAATAGCTTTTACAGTGCTCAGCATTACTTTCAGCGGTGTTGTTGATTGGGTATATTGACTATAATTTAAATGAAAAACGCCGTCATTTGAACCAATAAATATATTCTGGTTGTTGTATGGATAAATAAATTCAGCACCCTTTACAGTTTGCGCCGTTAACTCGGGAAAGTAAATAACGGTGTATGGCTGTCGGGCAGTTTTCTTACTGAGATCAATTACCCCAACCCGTTGCTCATTCACAAACCAAATATTGCCGTTGTTATCAGCAGTAAGATATTCAACAGCAGTGTTTTTAAAAATAGGGGAGAAAAAAGAAGATTCAACAAATCGGTCTGCAGCGGTATTGTATTCGTATATACCTCTTTCGGTAGCTACCAACACCTTATTTTTTATAAAGTAAACATGGTTATTCTGGGTTGATGGTAAACCGTTATCCCGTGTGTAATTTTTGTGATGGGTAATTGTTTTCCGATCGGCAGAAAGTTGTATTTTAAAAACTCCCCTGTAAGGATGCGATGCCCATACGTTGCCAATATTATCAATTGCTGCATTATTTAGTGATTCATACACACCTTCCAATTTACCGCCATCTTTAAAACTTCCGTCAGCTGTTTTGTTAATGAGTTCAAGCCCGGTATAGGTACCTGCAATTATATTTTGTGCAGAAGGGTAGGCCTGGAACGACCAAACTCCCTGGTGGGACATTAAAGGAACTGCCTTGTTATCCTTAACAATAAAAGCCCCATCCTGGTGGCCTAAAAAAAGCTGATGGTCGATTTCGCTCAAACTCGATACGCGGCCTTTAGTATTTACTACTTCATTAAATGCGCCATAACTGGAACTTATATCACCCATACCATTATTTAAGGGTATACTATAAAGCCCGTTTGATGTACCGATATAAAGCTTTTTATCAAATATTCGTATAGCAGTGCTTACAGTTTGGTTTCCCCTAACAGGGGATATGCTCTTTATAGAGGTATTGGAATTAATAAATGATATGCCGTTCTCCAGCCCGAGCCAAAGGTTTTTATCATGATCTGCCAAAATACGCCATACGTTTGAGTTTTGAAGGCCTTCTATATTCGACAACCTTTGAATCAGTTGCCCTTTTGCATTAATGATTAAAACGCCATTGGCCGCTGTTCCGATAGCGTATTTATCCGAGTCGATTTTCTGAATACAGTTCACAAGTTCGTTAGCAATAATGGCATCTATTTGAGTAGTTTTTTTGGTGAGATTTTTTCCGTGTAGCAGATAAAGCCCCTGTTTTTGGCTGGTTACCAACAGCGTATCATTACTGTAGTTACAAATACCAGTAATGCGCATTCCTGCCAGGGCAGGCTTTGAAATTTGTGTTTCCCAATTATTGTTTTTAAATATGGAGAGCCCGGTTTCCTTATCAAATGCAAATACCGATTGATTTACCTTTGTTAAATACTTCCAGCCATCCGGCGCATCAAATACAGTAATGTGGTTGTTTTTATACTTAAAAATGGCTTCGATTGTGCGGAAAAAGATCTGGTCGCCATCAATTACTATATCCCATATATCAGCAAACTGTTTTGCTTGTTGTGGCAGTAATTGTTTTATGGAATGGAATTTTAAAATACCATACTGGTTAGGGTAGAAGTAGCCCACTTCATCCTGCCCGCCCGCATAAATTCTGCCGCTTGCATCTATAGCAATTGATTTTATGGAAGTATGGTTCGGCATTGCGTATATCTTCCAATAATTACCGTCGAAAGTTAACAGTCCATCATCATTGGCAAAATATAGTATGCCCGCTTTATCCTGTTTTACATCATAAATCTGCGTAGCGGCATTATAATCATTGCTTTTATAATTCCGAATTGCCGGTAAACCAATAGTGGTTTGTGCCGATACCACGGTTATCGAAAATAAATATAAGGCAATAAAAAATAGGACTCTGTTCATTATAAAAACGTATCGCTACAGTAAATTAAATGTTAATATAGTGTATTTCAAAGGCCATGAAATGTATAGGCCACTTTTAATGCGTTTAGTAGTACTAATGTAGTGGTAAACAAATTGGCTTTTTTTAATCTGATGTGGATATTTGAATAGCTAATGCACTCATAATTAAATTACTATAAACCAATTGTAAAATGATAAATCATCTACTGAAAAAAAGTGTAGTGCTAACGCTGATATGGTTTTTGGCCATAAACCTGCATGGTTACACGCAACAACGCTTTAAGGTTTTGATAGTGGCTTCACGAGCAAGCGACCATTTAAAAATGATAGCCGCCGCCAAACCTTTCTTTGAAGATCTCGGCAAAAAAAGCAGCTTTGATGTTGATTTTACAGATGATACCAGCAAAATTAATGATGCAAACCTGGCCAATTACCAGGTTTTTGTAATGCTTCAACTGGCGCCGTTTGATATGTCGTACAGTCAGCAGGCTGCATTGCAAAAATTTGCATCAGCTGGTAAGGGATGGGTTGGTATACATGCTGCAGGGTTAACCGGGCAAGAGTTTCTGGCAAAGAATACCATCTATTGGCAATGGTTCGAAGGCTTTATGGGAGGGGTATTATATTCACCGCACCCGGCTTTTCAAAAAGCTACTGTTATTGTTGAAGATCATAAACACCCGGTGACCAAACATCTACCAGCGAAGTTTGAAATATCTGACGAATGGTATGAGTGGAATAAAAGTCCGCAGCCGAACGTGCATGTATTGGCCAGTGTTGATGAATCAACCTATAAACAAAATAAGCCCATGGGCGATCACCCGGTTATCTGGACAAACGAAAACTTCAGGCGTATGATCTATATTAGTATTGGTCATTCGCCTGATGATTTTACCAATCAAAATTATATAACACTAATGCATGATGCCATTATTTGGGCAGCATCTAAATAAAATATCTTAATTACCGACTCATGAAAAAGACTCTCTTGTTGATCTTTCTTTATCTTTTTAGCTTAGGCGCTTTAACCGCGCAAATAAAAATGCCCCGGTTTAGAGTAATAGCGCTTTATGAAAATGGTGGCCATCATATTGAATATTCAAAAGCTGCACGGGTATGGCTGGATAAACTGGCTGCCGATAGTAATTTCAGTATCGATTATATTCAAAATACAGATAGTATTGATGATAAGTTTTTATCCAAATATCAGCTGTTCATTCAGTTGGACTATCCGCCATATGCCTGGAAGGATAAAGCTGTTACGGCATTTCAGAAATACATTACTGAGGGCAAAGGTGGCTGGATCGGTTTTCATCATGCTACATTAATTGGCGAGTTCGACGGTTTCCCCATATGGGAATGGTTTCACCAGTTTATGGGCGATATCAGGTTCAAAAACTATATTGCAACTTTTGCAAAAGCTACGGTTGATGTAGAGGATAAAAACCACCCGGTTATGAAGGGCGTATCTCCAAAATTTGTGGTTGAGAAAGAGGAGTGGTATACGTATGATAAAAATCCTCGCCCTAATGTACATGTGATTGCAACGGTTGATGAATCAACTTACGAGCCTAACTCCGACATTAAAATGGGTGGAGATCACCCGGTAATATGGACTAACCCTAACTATAAGGCAAAAAATGTATACATATTTATGGGCCATTCACCTATACTTTTTGAAAGTAAGGATTATAAAAGATTATTCACCAACGCTATCTTTTGGGCTGCAAGCAAATAAATTATTGATGTGATATTTTGGGCTGTGGTCACTTTTTCACGGCCCAAAATATAACATTTCGTACAAGGGTAGTATAATTCTCATCCTGGAATAAGGACGGGAAATGGCCCATGGCGATGTAAATGTTCCTGGCCTTTACATGCTCGTTTGTCCATATCACGGGGTGGTCGCCCATCTTCACATTTTTCTGCGGATCATAGGTCGCTTCATCAATGCTTGCCAACACGTGTATATTAGCCCGCGGACTTTGGTTGTAGATATACCATTCATCCTTTGTTATAAATGATGCCGGTAAGCCTTTCATTATGGGGTGATCTCTGTCTTCAACATTCAGCAATGCCGATGCGCCACCCGGAATGTAATTTTTAAATTCAATACTACCCATAAATTGCGAATACCACTGCCATATCGGATAGCCATCAAATACACCTAACAGGGTAGGGTGATGAAAGCCGATCCAGCCACCTTTGCCTTTTTTAATATAGTTTTCAAAAGCCATTTGTGCCGTATCACTCCAGGGGTACGGCGGATAATCTAATTGGATAAACAATTTGTATTTGCTTAAAAATTCTTTTGTTATAGGCTTGGTATCAGTGATATAATCAATGCTAAAGTTGCTGTCGATCGCTAATTTGTTTAGCCAGATCTTTGCCGCTGTGTCAAACCTTGCATGCCCGCCACCAATCTCGGCAAGAGCTATCACCCTGAACCTCGGCTTTGTAACTTTTTGAGCTTGAACAGTATGGTTAATAGTTAATAATAGTACAAGGCATATAAAAGCCGGCGTTATTTTCATTTTGCTTAGATTGAATACGAAAATAACTCATTTCAGGTATGGTTTTCTGCATCGCATAGTATATCAATAAAGTGTAGTGCTGATGTAGTGCATTATAATTTAATTTTAGCCTCATGGTTCATGATATTTGAGAGTACTTAATTATATCACAAATAATAAGATATAGCATGTTTAAAATCCTGTTCATCAGAGTATTTACCTTGTTTTCGTTACACGTACTGGCCCAAACCAGTAAAATAGATATCCCGATGAAAAAGGGAAAAGTGTATTATGAAAAAAGCTATAATCTGAGTGATAGTACGCAACAAAACGAATTATTTAAGCGGGCCAAAAGATGGTTCAAGCAGGATTATCTGAATACGCAAAAGATCAAACTATCCGCAGATAAAACAACCGGCGAAATAACCGGCACTGGCATATTTAAAATATTAACCAGCAATACCGGCAATTACTATTTTATGCGCTTTGCTATCACTATTAAGGTTTACAACGATGGATATACATACACGGCTGATCAATTTTATGAGAAACCAATAGAAAGCGGTATATCTAATCAATATTCAAAAATAGAATACCGCTGGTGGGATTACAGGCAGGGCAAGCCATGGTCTAAAGAGGATGAAACACTTTTTAAAGGGGTTGCCTCAAATGAAACCGCTTTGATGGCATCGCTTGAAGATGAAATGAGTAATAGATAATTTCCACATGATGAAAAATTTACTCAAAACCATTTTCTGTTTATTCGTTCTGTTGATGCTTGAGCAAGCTGTATTTGCGCAAACACCCAAATTCAGGGTGCTGGCGTTTTACTCTACTAAGGTAGAATCTGATCATGTTGATTTTGCAAAGGATGCCATCAAATTTTATTCAAAAATGGCTGCTGATAAAGGCTTCGCTTTCGATACCACTCAAAACTGGAACGAGCTAAACATCGAAAACCTTAAAAACTACAAAATGGTGATCTGGCTAAATGATTTCCCGCAAACGGAAGCGCAGCGAAGTGATTTTGAAAAATATATGGAGAATGGCGGTGGTTGGATCGGTTTTCACGTAGCAGGTTATAATGATCAGTATACACACTGGCCCTGGTACGTGAATTTTTTAGGTGGAGCTGTGTTTTATAACAATAACTGGCCGCCATTACCCGCTAAAGTTATCGTGGATGACAATACTCATCCGGCAACAAAACGCCTGCCAAAGAGTTATATCGCACCAATAAATGAATGGTACGGCTGGAAACCTGACCCGCGTGATAATAAAGATGTGCGGGTGTTGGTTACACTTGCGCCATCAAACTATCCCTTAGGTAAAAAAGATATAATTACTGAAGGCGATATACCGGTGGTGTGGACTAACACCAAATACAAAATGATCTATATGAATATGGGGCACGGCGACCAGATATTTGATTCGGCAACACAGAATAAAATGTTTGAGGACGCAGTTTTATGGCTTGCCAAGTAATCAATTGTTATTCTGATCTCAACACATAAGCCGTTTCATTCTTTACTTCCGACATTACCCAGTAGCTGGTAAACATACCCACGCCCGGAAGGTTTGCCAGTTTTTTCATCAGCAGGGTGCTGTATTCATCCATATCACGTATCACTATCCGGAGCAGAAAATCGAATGTCCCGGTCATATGGTAGCATTCCATCACTTCTTCTAATTTTACGGCTTCCTGCATAAAAGCGGTCAGGCTTTCTTCGGTATGCTTAACCAGTTGTACCTGTATATAGCCTACAAGTCCGCGGCCTATCTTTTTAGCATCCACAATTGCGGTAAAGCGTTTAATATATCCCAGTTCCTGTAACCGCCTTACACGAATATGAATAGGAGTAATACTTTTGTTAACCTTATGCGCCAGTTCCTTATGTGATTGCCGGGCATCCTGTTGCAGTAATCTAAGGATCTCGTTATCCGTTTCATCAAGCACATACTTTGTCATACTGTTTCTGTTTTGGTATATTGATAGGATGGTTCAAATACTTCATTCATAAAGCTCTCGGCCTTTAAAACCATTTTTTCGGAACCAATAAATATGGGCGAGCGCTGGTGTAATTCATTCACTTCAACCTCCAAAATGCGCTTTGATCCATTTGTTGCCCTGCCGCCGGCCTGTTCAATTATGAACGATAGCGGGTTGCATTCATAAACCAGCCGCAGCTTGCCATTGGGTGCAGCGGCAGTACATGGGTAAATAAATATACCGCCTTTTATCAGATTCCGGTGCAGGTCGGCTACCATGGAACCTATATAACGTGACGTATAAGGGCGGTTGCTCGCTTCATCCTCCACCTGGCAATACTTGATATAGCTTTTTACTCCCTGCGGAAAATGAACATAATACCCTTCGTTAATAGAATATATAGTCCCATTCTCCGGTATCTTCATTTCCGGGTGCGACAGGCAAAACTCCCCGATTGATGGGTCGAGCGTAAAGCCGTTAACACCCCGCCCAGTTGTATAAACCAGCATGGTTGAGGAGCCATAGATAATATAACCGGCTGCTACCTGCTCTGTACCTTTTTGCAATACATCGCTTAGCAGGGCAGGGCCCTCGGGTGATATACGGCGATAGATGGAAAATATAGTGCCAACGGGCACATTTACGTCAATATTTGATGAGCCATCAAGCGGATCAATAGCAACGATGTACTTGGCGCTTTTTGATACCACTGAATCAATAGGTATCACCATTTCATTTTCTTCCGAGGCTACCATACAGCATTCACCGCCACTGCGTAAGGCCGAGATGAATTGCTCGTTGGCATACACATCCAGCTTTTGTTGCGATTCTCCTTGAATATTGGTATTTCCGGCGCTGCCTAAAATATCCATAAGACCTGCTTTATTTACTTCCCGGTTAACAATTTTAGCGGCTATTCCTATGTCCCTCAATAGTCTCGAAAGCTCGCCTTTTGCATATGGGAAGTCGGCCTGCTTTTCAATGATAAATTGCCCCAGCGTAGTGAAATTATTCATGTACTTAGTGTAAAATATACAGTATTAAATTGATTAATTATTGGGACGAATGTAAGTTAAAATAAGAATAAAAAGCAAATTTTTGACTTTATTTTAACTTTACTTAGTGTATTGAGATGTGAATTTAAGTAACCGAAACTTTACTTTTTTATTAAAATATAGCTCAAAAAAGAGCTTAAATAGTCAATATGACCTAAAATTGAATATTTAATAATCATATTTTCTAAATAATAGCACTACTATGGCATGTTATACTAAAACTGCAAACCTTTACAGTAAAGAAATTGAGGTTTATGGAAAAGTTGGAACTGCAAAATTTATCACTTAAATCAAGGGGCCATTACCAGTTAAATGTTGAAGAATTAGTTCAGCAAACACTGTTAAGAAAAGAAGGGGTTTTGAACGATACCGGTGCGCTTGTTATTAATACCGGTGAATTTACAGGCAGGAGCCCGGCTGATAAATTTATTGTAAAAGATGAGCTTACAGCCGAGATTGTCGACTGGAATAAATTTAACCATCCTATAGATGAAGCTTACTTTTTAATCCTAAAGGATGAAATGATAACATATCTTGTACAGCAAAGTGACATATGGATCAGGGATGCTTATGCTTGCGCCGACCCGGCTGTACGTTTGAAATTACGCGTTATAAATGAAAATCCGTGGGGGAATCATTTTGCCGCCAATATGTTTATCGACCCTACTGAAACAGAGTTGAAAAACTTTGAGCCCGACTGGCTCATTATCCAGGCACCCGGGTTTAAAGCTAACCCGGTTTGCCATGGCACAAGGCAAGGTAATTTTACAGTAGTTTCATTCACACACAAAACTATCCTGATAGGCGGTAGCGGCTATACCGGCGAAATCAAAAAGGGGATATTTACAGTACTCAACTTCATTTTGCCACAGCAGAATATATTGAGCATGCATTGCAGTGCCAATGAAGGTGAAAAGAGGGATACCGCGTTGTTCTTCGGCCTTAGTGGAACCGGAAAAACCACATTAAGTTCAGATCCGGAGCGTAAATTGATCGGTGATGATGAACACGGATGGGATGACAAAGGTATTTTTAACTGCGAGGGTGGTTGCTATGCCAAGGTCATTAATTTATCAGCCGAATATGAACCCGATATTTTCAGGGCTATCCGCGAAGGTGCCCTGGTTGAAAATACTGTGTTTGTAAAAGGTACCAATAAAATAGACTTTCAATGTAAAGTGATTACCGAAAATACGCGGGTAAGCTATCCGTTGGACTACATTAAAAACAGTAAGATTCCATCTGTCGCGGTTACACCTAAAAACCTGTTCTTTTTAACCTGCGATGCTTATGGTGTGTTTCCACCCATTAGTAAGCTTACTTATGAGCAGGCTATGTACTATTTCATTAATGGTTATACCGCAAAGGTGGCAGGTACAGAGGAAGGTGTAACAGAACCGCAGGTAACTTTCAGCGCTTGTTTTGGCGCCCCGTTTTTGCCATTGCATCCGGGTATTTATGCACGTTTGCTTAAAGAAAAACTGGAGAATCATCAAACCAATGTGTGGATGGTAAACACCGGGTGGACAGGCGGCGCTTATGGAACAGGGAAACGCATAAGTATAGCTTATACCAGATCCATGATCTCCGCTGCGCTAACCGAACAACTAAATGATGTGGAATATCAGTCACATCCTGTTTTTGGCTTATTAATGCCTAAAACTTGCCCTGATGTGCCTTCAGAAATCTTAGATCCATCCAAAACATGGGCAGATAAAAAAGCTTATAATACTTCAGCTTTAGTATTAGCTGAGAAGTTTAAACAGAATTTTAAGCTCTATCAAAATAAACACTTGGAATATGCTTTTTAAACCAGGCGATATAACCAATAACTCAAAAACTACTAAACTAAATACCTCGGCCGGCAAGCGCAATAATTTTATTGCGCTTTTACACTGGTCTGCTCAATATGTACATCCCAAATTCTTGCTTTCTCAATAACAGCTGGATCATGTGAGCAAATGAATAATCCCAGCAAAACTTCATCTGACAAATTCGGCATAACATGTGCACCCAATGTTTTAAGCGGTTCACCAATATGGCCTATTCGCATAATGATCTTTTTACCGATCCGTTGCAGCTCTATAACCTCAAACCCCTTATCCGGAAAAAAGATTTCTCCCTCAGGATCCTTCATGTTTTCACCTTGTATTGATCGCCATTGCAGTACTGTTAAGCCATCACCATGTTCTACAGCGCTTACATGTATGGAGCTTTCATGGGTTGATTCCCTTATCATCCATCCAATCTTGCGGTGATTATTGCCCTTATCGCCAATAAATTCAAAATTAGCGGTAGCAATAAAATCACCTTTTATCTTTTTAAACAAGTATTGAAATTCATCGCGGTTAAACCAGATATTATAACCCGAGCCCGAAAGTGTATAAGTATGTGTTACCGGATCGTATTTTGCAGAGCCTGCAATTTTAGGGTTACCTATATCCTGGTGATGTTCAAATAAACCTAAAGTATCAATCTGGGCCATCGCTCCAAAACTTATAAAAAGCGCTAAAATAAGTAGTTTGATTTTCATGTGCCTAAAAATGAAAGATTAAAAATAACTGGTATGCTAAATTTACTCTTTATGCCTATATTCATCGCATCATGTTAAAATAATGATATTAAATGAGAAAAATTCATTGCCCTGAGCCTTTAATTAAGCATAACTTTATCGTTCACTTACCAATCATGAATCCTAAATATCGTTTCGCTTATCTAGCCCTGTCGTTTTTATTGTTATTTTTTGTAGAAAATGTTAATGCGCAATCAGAAGTTGCCCCCTGGGGAAACATTATGGGTATTCGCCAGCAAGGCCAGCTTTTTGATTTTGAAACCAGTTTAAATGTTTTTAGTAAGGATGATTCAAAAATAGCTATTACTGCAAAAGAGGCACAAAGGCCTCATTATATACGTGAGGGTAACAGCCAAATTGTTACTACTAATATAGATAGCATCTACTTTAAGCAAACCGTAACTGATGAGGCAGAAGGAACTATAAGAGTAAATATTAAAGTAAATGCAAAAAAGGATACCGCGGTTGATGGAGTATATTTTTGCATTAAATTATCAGGTAAGGATTATGGCAACGGCGAATTAAATATTAAAAGATTAATGAATGGTTCATTAATGACCCACGGCTTCAGTATCAGCTCGCCACACCGTACATTTAACATTGCATTTGATAAACCAGCCGCGGTTATTATGAAAAATGATATCGGTAAGGAAGACAATAAGTTATTTTATGTAGCTCTTACTCTGGTGGGCATGCATAAAGGCGATACACTGCAAAATACTTTCACAATAAAAGTATCGGGCGATATTGATAAAGCTCCGGTAAATATTGCAGTGAACACAGCTATACAGGGCCGTCCGTTTGATGGTTTGGGAGGAAATTTCCGTCTGCAATTCCCAAAGACAGACCCGGAGGTAATTGATTATTGCCTTGATAACTTACGCGTGGCATGGGGCCGGGTTGAAATGCCGTGGCATTTTTGGCAATCGCAGGAAAATATGTCTCCGGCAGATTCGGCAAACCAGGCAAAGCCGGTGGTTAATTCAATGCTGATGGCGCAGCGACTCAGTAAAAAAGGAATGCCGATCATCCTTACGGCATGGTTTCCGCCAACATGGGCTATAATTGGTAAAATGAACTTCAGGCCTGTTAACGGTGTTTGGGGTAACCCCTTAAACCCGGATAAAACGCAGGCTATATATAAATCTATTACTGATTATATCGTTTACCTCAAAGCGCATTATGGGGTAGATGTTAGCATGTTCTCATTTAATGAATCTGACCTGGGTATAAACGTTAGGGTATCGCCAAAGGAGCATGATGAATTAATAAAGGGCTTAGGTGCATATTTTGTAGCACATGGTTTAAAAACAAAAATGCTTTTGGGCGATAATTCAGACGCGACAACCTATAAATTTATCTACCCAACGCTTAATGATCCTGCCGCATTGCCTTATATTGGCGCTATCTCATTCCACTCATGGCGTGGATGGGATACAGAAACATTGCAAAAATGGGCCGATGCTGCTAAACAGATCAATGTGCCGCTGATTGTGGGTGAAGGCAGTATTGATGCCCAGGCATGGGGCTATCCGCAAATATTTAAGGAACCAACCTATGCGTTAGAGGAAATTAATCTATATACCCGGTTACTGAATATATGCCAGCCCGTAACCATACTGCAATGGCAGCTTACTACCGACTATTCACCACTTATAGGCGGCGGTATCTTTGGCAATAATGAACCATTGCATCCCGGTCAGCGTTTTTGGAATTTGAAACAACTCGCATCAACCCCTGAGCATCTTTTTGCTATGCCGGTTACCAGCAGTACAAGTGATGTATCATGTGCCGCTTTAGGTGATAATGACAAAGGTGTTTACACCCTGCACCTGGTTAATAATGGAACAGCGCGCAAATTAACATTAACGGGGCTACCTGCTAATTTGAAGAAAATGCACCTTTATGTTACTAATCAAACTTCAAATATGAAGGAAACATCAATTTCAAAACCAGTGAATGGCGCGATCACCTTTGAAATGAATGCGACCAGTTATTATACACTTATTGCCAGTAAGTAAGAAAATTTATACAAAAAGACCTGTTCATCAAGACCAGCCTAATGATTTTATATTGTTTCCTTCTTAAATCAGCTGTATAATATGCGCTTTTAGCTTTGTGTATTTATAGAAATCCCTGTTTATTTTATTCATTATAGATTGAGTATTCAACCTGTTCATTGTACCGGGTGATCGTGAATATGAGGCTTTATAGCCTTAACTTTCAATATCATTTTACCGTGAAACAGCTATATGAATAACAGGGACATTTTGGCCGACAAATTAGATTTTACTTATAAAAAGGAAGAGAACTCAAGTGAGGTAAGAAGTTTTATAGCACTTTGCATCCGATACTGGTATTTGTTTCTGATTTGTATTGTTTTGGGTGTGCTGGGCGCTTTCTTATATATTAAGTATTTGCCTAGCCAGTGGGCAATAAATAGTAAAATTATTGTTGAGGATAATAAGGATTCGCCAGGGAAATCATTAACCAATGGAGTTAACGCTGATCTGGCTTCGCTTTTTGATATTAAAAGCAATGCCGATAATGAAGTTGAAATACTAAAATCACGCAGCTTACTAAAAAGCGTGATCACAGCGCTAAATCTAAACGTTCATTTATACGACAATAGCGGAATAAGAAATGTTGAGCTATATGCCGACGCACCATTTAAGGTTGCAATAAATTATAAAACCGATAGCCTTAAAGCTGGTACTTACCAGGTAGCTGTTTTGGATAATGATCATTTCAGAATTACATCAAAAAAAGGCCTCAACATCAAAGCCCCATTTGGTAAACCTGTTGACATGGGCCAATATCTGCTTACCCTTAATAAAACCGAGAATTTTAATGCAGATGGCAGTTATGTTATCAAGGTATTCACCTTAAAACAAGCTGAAAAGACACTGACAGAAGCTTTTAATGCCTCGCTTGATGATAAGCAAGCTACCGTTATTGATCTGCAACTGAATTATGAAGACCCTGATCGCGGCGAAGTAATACTGCAAAAACTAATGCAGATATACATGCAGAATAACCTGGCTAACAAGGTTAGGCTGGCTGATAGCACCATGAAATTTATTGACAGGCGTTTGATATTGGTAGGCTCCCAACTTACTGATGTAGAAAAGGACCTGGAGCAGTATAAAGTGAACAATGGCATATCAGACATAACCACACAATCAAAAGCATTGGTTGAGAATGCCGATGAATATCAGAATAAATTAAATGAAAATCAGGTACAACTGGCAATAGCCAACAGTTTGTATCAATACGTAAATGACGCCAGTAAACCACAATTGGTACCCAGCACACTGATAACTAAGGATGTTGCTTTTGGCTCATCTATCAATGAGTATAATGAGATGCTCTTAAGGCGCGAACAACTTAAAACATCATTTATTGAAGGCAGCCAGGTTATTGCAGATCTGGATCGTCAGATCAGTGTGGCACGTGAGGCGCTTAAAAACAGCCTGATGAATTACCGTAACAGCCTGCAAACCTCGCTGAGTCAATTAAAATCACAAAACTCAACAATTAATGGCCGCATAGCTGACGCCCCTTCAAAGCAGAGGGTATATCTCGATTATACCAGGCAACAAAGTTTAAAGCAAGACTTGTACCTGTTTTTACTACAGAAAAGAGAAGAAACAGCCATATCTCAAACAGCAACCATATCAAGCTGCCGCATATTGGATGATGCCGAGAGCGGTGACAGTCCATTCGCTCCCAAAAAATCATTGATATATGTAATTGGGTTATTTGCAGGCGTTTTGTTGCCTATTTCGGGTTTAAGCATTAAAGAGATGCTTAACATCAGGATACAAAATAAATCGGACATTGATAAGCATACCGATGTACCATTACTTGGCGAGATAAGCCGCAGCGGGAACATGAAAAAACTCCTGATCTATTGCGATCCTTTATCCATTATATCCGAAGAGATCAGGGCATTGCGCACCAATTTAAAATATATAACAGCCAAAGGGAAAGCAAACGTGATCATGTTCACCTCCAGTATGAGTGGCGAAGGAAAATCATTCATATCATTAAACCTGGCTAATTCTATTGCCATATCAGGCAAAAAGGTGGTACTGCTTGAACTCGACTTGCGTAAACCGCGATTATTAAAAAGCATAGGCGTTGATAATGACTACGGCTTTTCTAATTACATTATATCAAATAATGAAAATGGAATAAAAGGCCTCGTGCAACCTTCTACACTAAATGAGAATTTTTACCTGATCTCGTCCGGACCGATCCCTCCAAATCCAGCCGAATTATTAATGGATGGTAAGTTAAAAACATTGATAGATGAGCTAAAGCAAAAATTTGATTATGTGATCATCGATACACCACCTGTGGGCCTTGTTTCAGATGCGTTGCTTATTGAAGAATTTGCCGATATCACCTGCTATGTGGTAAGACAAAATTTCACCTATAAATCACAGCTTGGAATTGTAAATGATCTATATAAAACAAAGAAAGTAAAGCAGTTATATCTGATCGTAAACGACATCCCTTTAAAAAACAATGTCATTACTGGCTATGGGCACGGTTATCGAAGCCATTATGGTTATGCCCTGGCACCTGAAGATGGCAGTAAATTAAACTCAATAATAAAAAAGCTAAAACCGGTTATCCGCTAAACAATATTTTATGCTGCAGGCTATCCAAACAAATATTACCCGGTTCCTTACACAAGGGCATGAGCGATCATTACGCGCAAAAAAAAACATTATAAAATCTGTTTTTATAAAAGGCGGTAGTGTGATTATTTCACTTATGCTTATTCCGTTAACTATTAACTATGTAAACCCAACTCAGTATGGCATATGGTTAACGCTAAGCTCAATTATAACTTGGGCTGCCTTGTTTGATATGGGTTTGGGTAACGGGTTAAAGAACAAACTTGCAGAAGTTGTTGCACTGAATGATACATCAAAAGCAAAAAGTTATGTAAGCTCTACTTATGCAATTTTGATAATTATTTCGGCTTTGCTTTTCCTGATATTTTGCTTGATCAACCCTTACATCAACTGGTCAAGAGTTTTAAATGTGCAGGGGGATAGTTATAATCAATTAAGCCAGTTGGTGCTTATTATTTTCGGGTTCTTTTGCTGCCAGTTTGTAGTTGGGCTTATAAATACGGTATTATTTGCAAATCATGCGCCGGCAAAATCAGCGCTTATGAATATGATTGCGCAGTTATTAACGCTGATAGCTGTTTTAATTGCTATTAAGGGTGGGCAAGGGTCTTTAACAGAACTGGTTATAATTATGGCTGGCATCCCCTTATTAGTAATGGTTGCCGGTACTATAATGTTATTTAAGGGAAGTTATAGATCGATAGCTCCCAATATTACTGATATTGATTTTGGTTATGCAAAAGAGCTATTGTCCGTTGGTGGATCATTCTTTATAATTCAAATAGGGGCACTGGTGCTTTACGAAACAGATAATATAGTCATTACTCAATTATTTGGCCCAAGGGAGGTAACCATATTTAACGTTGCCTACAAGCTTTTTTCAGTTATACTAATGATTTTTATGCTGATGATCACTCCATTTTGGAGCGCATTTACCGAAGCATATGTTAAAGATGATTATGCGTGGATAAAGACAGCCATTGCTAAAATAAACAAGCTATGGGGCATATTAAGTATCTTGAGTATACTAATGCTCATTAGTTCGCCATGGTTGTATAAAATATGGGTAGGGAAGAGCATCATCATACCATTTACCCTTTCACTTGCCATGTGTTTATATATGATAAGCCTTGTGTGGCAGGCCTCACATGTTCAATTGCTAAATGGTACAGGGAAAATCAAGCTGCAATTTTACCTGGTAATATTTTCTTCAATTGTTAACATCCCGTTGTCTATTCTTTTAGGTAGAAAAATGGGAGTTGCAGGCGTTACTTTTTCAAACGTAATACTTATTGCTATAATGGGGATTATTTTCTCTATACAAACTAACAAGATTATTAATAAAACAGCTTCAGGAATTTTCAATGCATGATAAACTTATACATGAGAACATTTATTGATACATCTTTTTTTACAAACCCGGTAAGCGAGTATTTGCAATGGCTTAAGTGCAAAAGCTTATTTCAATTTCATAACTGGGGTAAACATCTCAGAATAGGTTATTTAAGCCATGTTGTTGATTGTGATTTTGGTAATTATAACATCATCGGCAGCCACTGCCTGGTTACCAATTCAAAGCTTGGCTGTTTTAGTTACATAAACAGTTACAGCTATGTTTTATGGGCAAATGTAGGTAAATACTGCTCTATTGGCCCTAACGTAAAGATAGCCCCGGGCAAACATCCTTCTTCAGTTTTTGTAAGCACACATCCTGTAACCTATAACACTCAAGGTAATTTTATAAAAAACTTTACTAAGGAAGCCCAATTTAAAAGCTATAACCCGGTAACACTGGGTAATGACGTTTGGGTGGGTGCAAACGCGGTTATAGCCGATGGCGTAACTATAGGCAACGGTGCTATAATAGCTGCAAATTCGGTAGTTATAAAGGATGTTGGAGATTATGAAATAGTAGGCGGCAATCCTGCGAAGTTTATAAAAAAACGCTTTAGGGATGACCAGATTGAATATCTGAACAATTTTCAATGGTGGAACAAGGATGAACAATGGTTAGAAGCCAACATCTCAAAGTTCTGGAATATAGAAGAATTTACTGACCTATAATTAATTATTATATATGAAGCTAATAAGGAAGTTATATAGGGGGTCACGCTTCGGTTACTATGAAACAGCGCGTATGTATTCATATGTAATAACCAGTTTTAAATTCTACTTAAACAATGTAAAGTTTCATAAGGATTTTATAAGCTATGGGGTGCCAATACTGGATATCAATCCCGGTGGATCATTTACCATCGGTGAAAAATTCAGGTTTAATAGCGGTAAGTATCATGCCATGGGTGGCAGGCAGCAGCAATGCTATTTTGTTGCTGCAAAAGGTGGCGAAATAATTATTGGCGATAATGTTGGCGTTACTTCAATTGCTATTATTTGCCATAACAAGATCAGCATAGGTAATAATGTTAAGATAGGTATCAATACAGTTATATATGATACTGACTTTCATTCACTTGATGCCAGTATCAGGAACCAATATCCCGAAAGTATAGAAGGTGTAAAGAGCAGGCCGGTGATTATCCATGACGGCGCTTTTATAGGTGGGCATACCACCATTTTAAAAGGGGTAACCATTGGCGAAAACGCCATTGTAGGAGCAGGGTCAGTGGTATTTGAAAGTATACCGGCCGAACAGATTTGGGCAGGCAATCCGGCAAAGTTTGTAAAAAACACATATAGTAACGAACTAAAAAGAGTAGTAAATGAATAGCAGGGTATATCAGGTTTTAATGCTTGTATTGGTTATTGCGTCCTTTTTTCATTCGCAACCGATAGTGCTGGGTATTGCCTTTTTAATAATAATTATTTCGGTTTACAATTTCTCATCTGTGAAAATGCTGAGATTATTTGTGATTTTACTGGTACCGCCAATAATAGGGCTAATAGTGGGGTATGAAAATAATACTTATCTTATTTTAAAGGATTTTTATTATTTCACCTTCCCCCTGATTTTTGTATTGTGCGGGATAGTTCTGGCTTACCAGCTTGAAATAGATGACTTTTTAAAAACGCTGGTTTTGGCAGGAACTGTAGCTTCTGTAATAGTAACAGTCATATCTGTATGTTATTCCGGCTTTGGTGCCTTAATTAATCCTTACGCTGCACATTATGCAATGGGTATATTGGGCACGCCGGTACCGGCAGTGTCATTAGCCTGCCTGTTATTCACCCAAAAATTCAATATAAAGCTATATACCTCATTTTGGTTTAAGATTTTTTTAGCCATAAATATGTTGGGCATGTACATGTTCGCATCGCGCAGCTATTTTATAGTACTGGTATGTTTCGCATTTCTGCTATTTGCCAACCGCATAAAAAAAACATGGATAATACCAGTAGTAGTGGTAGCGATAATACTTTTTGCAGTAGTACCTGCCAGTGTCTTTACTGAAAAATCATCAGATACCTTTTTGGGCAAGTGGGTAAGTTCCTTTAGCGAGATCAGCATTGGTAATTACAATACCGAACAGGATATCAATATCCGGTATCGTGGTTATGAATCGTTTATGGCGCTTAATGGCTACTTGGAGAGTGATACTAAAGGCCTGGTATTTGGTGGTTTAGGTAAACTGGTTGATCTTAAAACGTTTGTGCGCCTGGGTGTCGATACAGATTATCGTTACATTCCTGTATTGCATAATGGCTGGCTGTATATCCTTGTAAAAACCGGTGCTGCCGGTGTACTTACCTACCTGGTGATATTTTTGGGGCTGATAGTGATTAACTGGAGAAAGTATGCCGACGCAAAAAGTAAACCTATTATACGCCTGTTTGCCGCATTAACAATTGGCTGCATTTTAAGCCTGGTGCTCACCAATTACATCATTACTTCTTTTTTCAATGTAGAGATGAGCATTATAATGATCACCCTCGGTTATAGTTATATGAATTTCTATTCATTATTAGCCCGGTTAAAGGAACGCGAAGAAGCTGAAATTTCTGAAAGTAAATATGTAAGTAATTTTAATTATAGCTTATGAAACAGCGATATATATTACCAAAGATATCAATTGTTACTACTGTTTTCAATGCTGTGGCAACAGTTGAGGATACTATATTAAGCGTTGTTAATCAAACTTACAAAAACATAGAATATATAGTTGTTGATGGGGGGTCGACAGATGGCACACAGCAGATCATCAATAATTATAAAGACAAGATCACGCATATAATAAGCGAGCCTGATAATGGTATTGCAGATGGTTTTAACAAAGGTATTTCATTAGCTACCGGTGAGTGGACAGGTATGATAAATGCCGATGACTGGTATGCGCTGAATGCTGTTGAGTTAATGGTTGAAAATGTTTCAGAAAATGACCAGGTATGTTGCGGTAACATTATGCTGATGGGCAATAATGGTTTCAGCCGGATAAAAAAGAGCAAAGTAAGCTGGCTAAATCTGGGGATGTACATTATGCATCCCACATGTTTTATCAGAACTGAAGTTTACCGGCAAATAGGCTCTTACGATACTTCATTAAAAATAGCGATGGACTTTGATATGTTTTTGCGAATAAAACATAAGGGTTTGAAATTTAAATATATAGATGAATTAATGGCATACATGCGTACAGGTGGTGTTAGTACTAATGTTACCAAAATGCATAAAGAAGAGCTTACGGTGATGAAAAGATACTTAACGCAATTCAACTATTTTATGGCTTATACCTTCAACTATATGAACAGGCTGCGGTGGCGTTTTTTTTACAAGAATCCTTTTAATGTAAAACTAAAATAGTTGTTGTATGAAAAAAAAGATCCTCTTATCCGCCTATGCCATATCTCCTGTAAAAGGATCGGAGTATGGAGCCGCCTGGGATACTATTACCCAATTAGCCAAGCACCACGAATTATGGGTGCTTTATGGTATATCTGACGATCATATGGGTGACACGAACACCTTGCGGGAGTTTATAAAAACAAACCCGGTACCATCGGTAACATTTATTGAAGTAAGGGCCGGAAGGGTTGCTATGGCTATTAACAGGTTAAATAAGATAGGATTAGGCTGGTTTTTTTACATAGCATACTATTTATGGCAAAAGGAGGCGTTAAAAGCAGCACGTAATGTTTTAGCTTCTGTGAACATCGATGTAGTTCATCAATTGGGGCCAATCGGATTTAGGGAGCCTGGATTTCTGGGACACCTGGATAAGCCATTGGTATGGGGATCAATTGGCGGTATGAAGGTGATCGATAATGTTTTATTAGAAAATAAGCCCTTACTAACGCGGTTTAAATTTGGGGTTAAACATCAAATCAACTATTTCCAATTGAATTTCTCTCCCCGGGTAGCAGAGGCATTTTCCAGGGCTGATGTTTTAATTGCAGCAACGGTTGACGGACAGCAAACTATATTGAAAAATTTTAAACGGGAAAGCCACTGGCTGCCGGAACAAGGTATAGTTGGCGATATCGAGATAAATGAAGCAAAATTCAATCACATTCGTCAATACGTAGAGCTTGTTTGGTCGGGTACTCATATCGAAAGAAAGAACCTCGGTTTGTGCCTGGATTCACTGGCATTGGTTAAAAGCAAAAATTGGCACCTGCATATCTTAGGTACCGGCCCACTCACCGGTAAGTTAAAGCAAAAAGCTGATGAATCAGGGTTATCGGCCAATATTACATGGCATGGCCAATTATCACGGGCAGCTGCAATAAATGTTATGAATGGTGCTCATTTACATATTATCACCAGTATTGCTGAAGATAACCCTGCCGTGATATTTGAGGCTTTACGATTAGGGGTACCAACACTAACACTTGATCATTGTGGGATGGGGGATGTACTGTGCAATAAATGTGGTATTAAAATAATGGTAGCAGCACATGATGAAATGGCAAAGAAAATTGCAGATGCTATAGATCACCTTTTATTACGTCCTGAAATTTTAGCAGACCTTGCCCTGGATACTGTTACATGTGCCACTAAACATCACTGGGAGAAAAGATCGAAGGTGTTAAACGCTTACTACAACGAAGCCATTGAATTATATGGCAAATCAAGAGTACCTAATAAAGAAACCTTAATCATATTACAAAATGCATAAAAACTGGGATGGAAAAGTAAAGCTGGGTATTGATGCCAAATGGTTCTTTGATGGACCACCCAGCGGGCACATGGTTGTAAAAAATCTTGTTGATGAAATGATCATGAATAACAATGGCCGGTTCGAGATCTTTTTATTATTAAATGCTAAAAATAAACAACAGGCACAAGCATATTTTCCGGCGGATGTTAAGCTTATTTTCTTGTTTTGGATGCCTAATATGCTGTCCAATTTATTGTTGGTTCCGTTGGTCGCGCGTTTATATGGTATACAAATAATGCTGTTTCAAAACTTTGGCAGTGTATGGCCACAGCAACTCTTTAAAATAGTTTATATACATGATGTTTTGTTTCTGGATCATCCGCAATATTATACCAGGCTGGAACAATTGCATTTCAGGCAAATGAAAAATCTGGCAGCCAGGGCAAACGGTATCATTACTATATCCAATACGGAAAAAGAGCGGATGATTAAAAATCAGGTGGGTGATGCTGATGATATAGCAGTAGTTTATCATGGTATAAATAAAAATTTTAAACCCCTAACGCATCAACCCGATGAAAAAATAAAGGAAATAATAAACAAATATGATCTGCCTGAAAGATACCTGCTGTATGTCGGGCGCGTAAATACTCGTAAAAACATAACTAACCTCATTCGTGCTGTATCACTATTATATGACAATGATCTTAAATTACTTGTTGTAGGCGAGCAGGGGCGTAACTGTACCGATCTGGAAAAATTGATACATGAGCTGCATTTAGCTGAGAGGGTGATTTTTACAGGGCATGTACCTGAAAATGATCTGCATCTTATTTATGCCATTGCAACTGTTTTTTGTTTTCCATCATACGCCGAAGGTTTTGGCCTGCCTCCGCTGGAGGCTATGCAATGTGGAGTACCTGTGATAGTATCTCATCGTACCGCTATACCTGAGGTGTGCGGTGATGCGGCAACCTATATAGATCCTGATGATCCGGCAGATATAGCTGAAAAAATAAATACGCTGCTGAGTGATAATTGCTTATATGAAGAAAAAATGATGGCCGGGATCCGGCATGCTGCCAAGTTCTCGTGGCAACAATCTGCAAATGAAATACTTGACTTAATAAACTACGCATATGTTGATAGAAAAAGTTATAAGGAAGCTTAAGGGCAATCCGGATTATAAATGGGAGAGCAAATATGACCTGAGGGATCTGTCATCAATTATGCTGGTAAGATTTAAACAGGTAGCGCGTGGCAGTTGGAAAAAGTTCTTTTTCAAAGCCTCGAATGGTTTGGTATTTATTGGTACGGGAGTTATTATCAGGCACGCTTACCTGTTTACCGCAGGTGCAAACCTTATTCTGGAAGATCATGTTTATATCAACGCTTTATCCAGCAAAGGGATATTTATTAAGGATAATGTATCACTTGCACGTAATTGTACCATGATATGTACGGGTGTAATAGCTCATAAAGGCGTTGGTATTACTATTGGTAACAATTCGGGCATAAATGCAGGTTGTTACCTTGCCGGGCAGGGGGGGATTGAAATTGGGGATCATGTAATTATAGGCCCCGGCGTGAAAATATTCTCCGAAAACCATAATTTTTCTGATACCAATAAAAACATTAAAGACCAGGGCGTATCGCGCAGCAGCGTAGTTATTGAAAACAATTGCTGGATTGGCTCTGGTGCTACCATATTGGCCGGAGTAACTATTGGCGAAGGGTCTGTAATAGCTGCTGGTTGTGTGGTAACCAGATCTGTTGCGCCTAATTCAATTGTAGCTGGCGTACCTGGCCGGGTATTAAAAAATAGAAAAGCAGAACAGGTAGAAGTAATCATTAAAAGTATAACAAGGCCTGATGTTACAAAATATGGATAATAATATAAACAAGCTTCAGGGTGCGTTTATTTATATGGCTTGTGCAACTATCGGCTTGTTACCTTTTCATACTGTACGAATAGCCTTATTACGATCACTGAAAGCTAAAATTGGCAAAAAGACAGGCATGTACAGAGGGTTTGAGGTAAGAAGCCCCTGGAAATTGAAAATAGGCAATAGTTCGGTAATAGGCCATAATGCTTTGCTGGATGCCCGAAGTGGCTTAACTATTGGCAACAACGTTAACCTTAGTAATGAGGTAATGATATGGACCCTACATCACGACTATAACTCCACAGTTTTTGAAACAACAGGCAAAGAAGTGATTATTGAAGATTATGTATGGGTGTGTTCAAGAGCAGTTATTTTACCCGGTGTTACAATTGGGCGCGGGGCAGTGGTAGCTGCAGGCGCGGTTGTAACCCGGGATGTAATGCCTTTTACAGTTGTTGGGGGCGTGCCTGCAAAACCAATTGCTATACGTAACCATCAATTAACCTATGATCTTGGCGATGGGGTTATTCCTATAATTTAGCTAATATTTCCAGGTAATATCGCTTTTAAGTACACGAAGCGGGTTACCGCCATAAATACTTTTCTCTTCAATTAATGTTTTAGTGACCATTGAATTAGCCGCAATTATACATCCCGAAGGGATTACTGCTCCTTTTAGAATAGTGCATTTACAACCTACCCAAACATTATCGCCAATAATTATTTCTTTTGGGTGATTAAACTCCATACCGGTTTTGTCGTAAATATGATGAAAATCAGTATCCATCACCAGGCTTTCCCATGAAATGCCACTGTCCTTACCAATACGTATCCTTTTTTGAGCAATAACAGCACATTCAACGCTCATATTAAAACCGTCGCCTATAATTAACTGAGCATTTTTCATAACATTAATTTTGCAGCCATGCATAATATAGCTTCTGCCGTTAAATATAACATCGCCCTCAACCTCCCAAATAGCCCGCGACCGTTTAAAATCGGCTATGCTAACTTTTCCATAACCTATTTGAATAAGACCTGTTTTAATAGGACCATTAATTATTACCTGACCTTTTACTTTATATAAAAAAACATTGTTTGAAATGAGTACCGGCAACCTAATGGCTATGCCAAAAGGAAAATACTTGAAATTGAAATATATGGTCTTTAGGTTGATGCGGCCAAGCAACTTCAATGTTTTATTCATGTAGAAGAGTTTATTATTTACATTAATTATAAGGATAATTTCTGTCGAATAATGGATTCACATTCAGTTCATTTTGTTCATAATTACACCTTTATGCAATCTGTTCATCTACCCAAAGAATAACGTAAATCAGTACTGTTATCCGTAATATTAGTCATATGTAAATAGTAAGATAAGTTGTCTGATTATAAGATAATTACATATAATAAATCTGCTATTTATTTAACCGGAAAACAATGTACGACAAGCATATAACCGTGAACCTTATTGGCAACACTTATACACGCGTATTTTGAAGCAATGAATCATAAATCACAATTGTACCCGCAATATCAAAATTGAGAATATAAAACTTGTGCCAGCTTAAACTAAAAACATGAACAAAAAAACACTAAACCATTATTTATCACTTGCGCTATTACTTTCCTCAATTTTGTTGCCTTTTAGTTCGTGTTCCTATAAACAGGATCAGGTGCTTTTTGAAGGCAGTAAACAAACAAATACAAGTATTAGCGCAGCTACGGCCTATCGCATCAGGCCACAGGATATATTACAGGTCAGAAATTTGCAAAACGTAAAATACATTGTTGATGATGCACCATCAGCCTCATCTTCCTCGTCATCATCTGTAAATGCCGACAACCAAACCTACCAGGTAGAAGAAGACAGCACTGTTGGCTTGCCGGTATTAGGCAATGTGAAAGTTGCCGGTTTAACCCGTTATGAAGCCGAAAAAAGAATAGCTTATCTGTATAGTAAAACACTATTAAAGGACCCGGTTATACAAGTTAAAATACTTAATTTAAAAGTTACATTAATGGGGGAGGTTAAAACACCGGGTAATTATCAGTTAGTAAAGGATAAAACCACATTAACAGAAATATTAGGTGAAGCCGGGGGCCTTACTAGTAAAGGCGATGAAAAAAATATAAAGATCATTCGTGGCCCGCAGGAAAACCCGCAGGTTACTGAAATTGATCTGAGTAAACTTAGTTCACTATCAAACCCGGCTTGTATATTGCAAAATCAGGATATAATTTATGTTTCAGAAAGCAGACATGCTATTAAGAACGAAAAGCTTCAGAACTTAACAAATATTGCTCAACCCGCGCTTACATTACTGAATACTGTTTTACTAATTTTTACACTGTCAAAATAATTACCGTACTAAGCAGCTATTTGTAAACTAAGTTACAATGGCTGCTTAATACATCAGCATTAACACTGCACTGATAAACTATTTTTTTATAATCATTATAAAGCAGCACATTAAACTTGGGATGAGTAACAGCCAACCTTTCGTTTTTCATTAAAAATATCAATATTAACAGCAAGGATAATTTATTGCCTGATGTTTCGGCATTAGCTTTTAACACTTTAATTTCATCCATAATGGCATAATCTTCATGTGTGCCGGCCAGAAACTTTATTTTTAAACTTAAAAATAAGGTTTTCATAAATGGCGACATTAATCCTTCTGACCTTTCATAAGCATTGGATATGGCATAATATAATGCTGTAACCATATGATTATCACCGAGCCTGAAATAAGCATCAGCAGATATTATCTTTACCATAAAACCATAAACAGACGTTTGGTTGTATAGATCATCATTCTTATAAAATGAGCGTATAGCGTGGATAAAGCGTATAGATTTTTTAGGATTATTACATATAGATAAAGTATACATACCGAGCATGTATAGCATATCATTTGTTACGCAATTCTTTAACTCATGATCGTTTTTAGGTGGTGTAAAGGCCAGCTTGGTTAATGCCTCTAATGCCTCTTTTTTTATGATGCCATATTTTAAAAATTGGTAAATGGCATCAAGGCATTGTAATGGATTTACAGCGAAAAAGAGCATGTCTTCCGCCTGAAAGCTTTTAAGTTTTACAATGCAGGTATAAAGCTCATCCAGTTCCAGGTTTATAACGGCCAGCATGGCCAGTAAGGAATAAACCTGTATTCTTTTTTTAGGCGATAAGTTAAACTCTAATAAATTTTTTAAAGTTTTTTTATAATCATTATGCAGTAGTTCGGCGCCCAGGAAATAATCAAACAGTTTATCATCAAGTTCTTCTTTTTGCCATACTGGAACTTTGTTAAGTACATCACCCAAAAAAAGTATAATATCACATTTTTCAACCGGGGTTAAAGGTAATTCTGTCAGATGTATCAGATTTGCTGGTTGCCCTGTGTTTATTGCATGTAATATGCACCATTTTACTAAAGACAATTTTATTGGATTATTTGCAAAACGGCTGTGTAAATGTTTAATAAGCACAGTATCAAACCTGTCTTTATTTTTATATAACAGCAATTGGGCAATGCCCAGGCTGGTAAAATAAGGGGTGCTGAATTTTATTGCAACATGATAATGATTAAAATCGCTCTCATTAATCTCTTTTAAAAAACCCGAACTTAATAATTCAAGATAAGCCGTATTGTGTTTAGTGATAACATCGTATATCTGTAATTTGTCAGCCGTATGATTGTCACACTCCGAATCCATACATTCTGCCAGTTTTCTTGTAAGTAATACCTTTTCATCCGCGTTTCCACCCGAATAGATGTTACTCTGAACCATAAAATAAATGAGTTCATATATAGCGCTATGATCCATATGAACGGGGGAGAAGTTTTCCTTATATTTTTTATAATAGTATTGAAAAAACAATGGGTGATCAAAATCTTCTGCCAGGCGGATAGGTATAAATTGATGTAAATAAGGATTGATCTTATAACAAAGCGCTTTTATTTCTGCATGATTTAATAAAGGTACATTAATGCAATCCTCATCAGTATTGAAACCTGTTAACCACCTGTTATCATTTGCCAGTAATTCGTGCCTGTGATTGATCCAGGTGCAAGAACGCATGCTTAAAATGACCTTCATCCATGGGTTTAACTTATGTAAAGCAAGAAGGTCACCAATTTGGCCCAATAACAACCTAAACTGCTCGGATTTAAATGAATGTTCATCAAAGCCATCAATTATTAAATAAAACCTGCCTCCTCTACGCTGTTTTTCATCCCAGATAGCGTTTATATCCTTATCAGATGTGTAGCCAAGTAAACCAAGCAACCAGTAATTTATATCCCTGCCCGAAAGCAGAAAACTCACCAAAGCTATAGAACTAAAAAATAATACAACATCATTGGTAGTTTGTGATTCATTTAATTCAACCTGATGCTCAACCCATTGGCAAAGTGAAATACTCTTTCCATAACCTGCTGGCGCTGCAACAACCGCGCCTGTGTAATCAGATTCTCTGAAGTTATTAAAATGATCTTCTATAAACGACCGGCTAACGGTTCTGTTATAGGGAATGCCTGATCTGTTTTTTATAGCATCTATCGTAAATTGTGTGATTTTAGCCGCATTGCGTTGCAAGTTAAACCAATCTGCTGCATCATGGTCAGCATTTTTTGACGATGCCTGGCTTTCACAAAAATCTTCCCATCCGCTAAAATTACAATATATACTAAGTGTATCTAATGTAAAAAGAGAGGGATTAAACCGGCTCACAGCAAAACCATAAATGCGTTTTATAGTTGTTTCGCTTATATTGCATTTCGTTTTTTTCAATATCAGGCACGATATTATTTTGCAATCTGCAGGTGATACACTTTCCAGACCTGATGTATATTGAACTTTACTTTTCAAAAGTTCAAGATTATGGTTCGATAAGTGGCTAATCATATGGTAATAGCTTAGGTGGTTTAAAATTCAAAATTTCACTTACATTTCCTCTTATGAAAATTTTGCAGTGTAATTAATCAATAATTAAAGGTAATGTTAAATACAGTTAACTATCAGGGCTGTATTCCCAATAGTTGTTAAATAAAGAAAATGGATAAAATGAATAAGGTTTACTGTGTGAAAACTGGAAGCAATTACAGGTATATGAGATTGATTAGTAGCTTTTTATATACTTATCTGTAAGTGCCATTAACAAAGCTCTGTCAGACTGAGCGTCCTCATAATTTTTCTTCAATAATTCTTTTACTTTGGGTTCAGTAATTCCTGCTGCGGCAATTTGTAATATCCGGAAAGAAGCCATTTCAACACTTTCCTGTTGATATAGATAAGTTACAATAAGAAGATCTCGCAGTTCATGATCACTGAATTGCCGTTGCAGATCTGAAAAAGTTTTCTCTAAAAAGGTAATGAGCGCACTACAGTTTTCAAATGAATACTGCAAGTTTAACAATTCAAATATTTCATCCATTCGTGCTATCTGAGTTTCAATTATTTGAATTGTCTCTTTAATAGCATTTTTCAAATCAGCAAATCCTGCCTCTTCGTATATTTCAGGCAGGCGTTCGGCCAGATGTGATTTTGCGCAATAGATCCTGTTAAGGTGATCAACAAAAAATGCTTGCCTTTTCGGAGATCCTAAATTTGTTTTAGAAGATTTGTTCAATTGATATAAGTTAATCAGGTCGTAGAATTAAAAAATACCGTTCATATTTGCACGTTATAAAGTTATAACATCAAAATTACAAACCTGTTTTTTTTAATTTAATGACATTAATATGTACGTATCCCGAAAAATCTTGGTTTTAATGAACAAAAAATGAATAAATATTACCTTTTAATTAAAAATGGCAATATTTTAGAGAAATTAACACGCTTTTAATTTGTTTATGACAAGGCATTTGCTCTCTTTAAAAACAAATCATGAAAACAAGGTCTGCGTAAGCTGACTTTGGTATATATTATAAGCATCGTATTTAGCCAGTATAGCTTGTTCCCATGCCCAATTATCATCGGCAGCACGGTTTGCTGTAAAACTTTGTTTTATCCCGTCTATAAAAGCTTGGTTAGTCCATGCGCCATTTGTAGTATATGCCCAGCCTTTTGACCACTCGGGTACAACTTTGGCTGCGGGCGCTGTAAAATGTTGCGTAAACCACTCCTCCAGTTCGGTGTAAAAATCCATTGCATACTTTGTACCCGGAATGGTGAGCACATCAAACCATACCGCTACATCCCAATTATTCTTTATGGTTTCTTCATCTGTTGCCAAACTCGATATTGCCGGCCGGCCTGCCGGGCCACCTGTAACTGAAGGCATACAATCGCCACTATCCAAACCTGTTACGCGTATTTCAAGAGGTGAATTGATTGGAAATTTATTTTGAGCCTGATAAGCGGTCAGCATAGTTTCAAATTGGGTAGTGAAATCGGCTATTGCCTGTTGCACACCAGCTTTATTCATCAGTACAGCATACCCATTGGCTGTTATACGCAATGTAGTATCCTTTACATAAAATAATGTATTTTTTGATACACCCCAAATATCCCTGCATTGTGGCAGCACAGGGTAACCCAAAATCAATCCATCAAGGCCGCTATTAGTCATATCCAGCATCATCTGGCCAAATTTTACAGTTAAACTTGGGTCGCTGTTGAGGATGATATCTATAAGATTAGTCACAAAATCGGGCAGATTATCAGAAAATGTATAATTATTGGGTCCATCCACTTGTCTTGATGTTG
The DNA here is from genome assembly GCA_026225055.1 of Mucilaginibacter xinganensis. Classification (GTDB taxonomy): domain Bacteria; phylum Bacteroidota; class Bacteroidia; order Sphingobacteriales; family Sphingobacteriaceae; genus Mucilaginibacter; species Mucilaginibacter xinganensis_A. The sequence continues at coordinate 73,094 of JAMFSA010000188.1, forward strand.
CTGGTTTGGCAGCATCGGTCCACACCTTTAACCATGGATAGGAAGTGAACGGGAACCAGATCACTTCAATACGCCCGCTTTGGTTAAGAAAATCGCCACAGCTGTTTGGTGATGGCGGGCCTCCGGCAGGTTCTTTAAATAAAGTGGCACTATCAATATCTGTTATGCTGAGACAGCGCAGGTTATAATTATCAATCACCTGTATGGTAACTTCGGTTACGAATGCCCGGCCAAGCTGGGTCATAAATGCTGTAGTTTCATGATCGCCCCGCTCAAATGTTTTTAACTGGTAGGTTTTGGTTGGATCGATCCCTTGCGGATCTGTTACAACAGCTGTTAATGATAATACCCTGTTACTCATTGAGCCATAGGTAGTAGCGAAATCATCATTTGGAGGCGTTGGTACCGCGGTGCCGTGTGCATTAATAGCCATTACACCACCAACAGTTAAATTGTCAGGGGCTGGGATATGCGGAAAGCTATAACCCGGTGCAGCCCCGCTTCCGCCTTGTTGGGTTTCTAAAAATTGCATCAGCGCAGACATCGTAGCACCAGTACCAACTTTTACCGACGGCCCAATAGAATCGTGCGCTGGAATAAACGTAATATCATTCAACGACACGGTGGTATCTATAAGCAGTAATTTGTTATAATCAGGCAAACCCGGTGTTACTGATAGGGGCGACCAGTTATGCATAATACCTCTTGGCCTTACGGTGTATCCGTTTTGTGCTGCCCAGTTGCAGGCTGCAACAACATCATCTGCACTGCGGGGCGCGCATGTCCAAACTCCGGGAACATCAATAGTATGAGCCCAGTTCAGGAACTCTTCCTGTTTAATAGGGATAAATATTGGGAAGCCAGGGGGGCGGCTTGCGGGATCATCTTCAATGCCCTTAAAATTTATGGAATAGTCCCAAAGAACCCCCTCCACTTCATAAACAGCAATTTTACCATTCATAGCAAAAATGAATTTCTCATTTGCGGCTTTGGTTGAGCCCCAGTAAGCTGAGACAACAGCCCAAACCACATCGCCCTGGGGTAATTTGGTCGGTGCAAGATCAATGGTACGTGATTGTAAAACCGGGTAATCGCCTGATGATGGGGTGGTGAACTTCCCGTCAGTGATCACAAATGACATAACAAAAGCTGCTTTGTTCTTGCATTCAATTCTTTGGATAGCATCCATAATATTTTAGCTGTTTAGGTTAAAAATTGTAATTGCTAAGTTGATGCCGGTTAACGATAGGGCTGACCGGCGATCCATAGTACCAATGACTTGCGAACGCCCTTTGTAACGGGTGCTACACGATGTAAAAAGAATGACGGAAATATAATGGCGCATCCCTTTTTTCGCGGAAGCTTAGTAATATCCTTACCCAGCAAAAACTCAAAATCACCGCCTTCATACTCATCAGGATCGGAGAGCTGGACTGTGATACTTATCTTTCGCCTTGAAAAAACACCACTGCCAATATCCATATGCCAATCATAATGGCTGCCGCCCTCATGATAAACAGTGTATTGCAGATCATCAAAAATGCCCGTAAGCTCAAAATTCCACAATGAGCGATTGGCTTCTGTAACCATGTTTACAAACTTTTCATATAGCCATCTGCATTCGTCCTGATGCTGTGGCAGCCATTTGATCTCACTTTTGCGATACTCTTCCAAATCGTGCGCGCTCCCATTTATTACGGCTTGCTTAAAGGGAATATTTGCCTGCAATTTTTCCAGCAACTCTATTTCAGCGGGGCTTAACGCCTCCTGGAACCAGTACCAGTTATCAATAGAGGATTGACGAAAATCTTCAATAATAAAACTCATACCATTTATTTTTTAAAGCCTGATGATCCCATCAGAAGGTGCTGCATTCGGTGAATTTTTAATACCCATAAAGTTTAATTCGTTTTTAGTCCGTTCACTGGCATATTCCCTTGTTCCTAAATTGCCGATACTACCATCTACAAGTCCGCCAACAACGGTATTTAATAACCCTTTGCTCAAACTGTCACCCTGTACGGCATTAGTGCCTATTTGTACCGTAAGACCAATCGCTTCGGATTTTGCGATATTGGTTGCCATTCGGCTAAACAGGTTTCCCCATCCGGCTTTATAATCAAGGCTAGGTAATGCGTATGATAATGACGAACTGAGTACCCCGCTAAGCAGTGCATCACCCAAACCGGTGCTAAGGCTACGGCCATTAGCAGAGTTATCAATTAATGTCGATGTGGCTGCAGCAGCTTCACCGCCAGCGATAGTGAAACCGGCTTTGATGCCTGAATTTGCGGCTTTGGCCAAACTGCTTACCGCTTGCCCGGCTTCTTCAGCTGCTTTAACACCTGTAGCAGCCTCGGCGGCTATTGATCCGGCAGCGCCGAAGCCAGCAGTAATTGCACCCGCAACAAAGCCAATAGCTGTATTTACACCATAATCCTTCCAGCTGAAATCATTGGTAATTAAGCCAACAGCTGAGTAGGAGACCGCGCTGATACCCGCACCTAAAAAGGCCCCGCCAAGGCTCGCCAGCCCAATACTTGCCGGGGTTGATAATCCCCCGGTAATAACCTCGAGTATACCCGCGATGGCATCTACAGCAACACCTATTAATATTTCAAATGCACCAATAATAGCCCCGCCTATGGCTGAGAAGAAATTACCAATAGAGAAATTGCCCGATGGATCGACATAAATTAGCGGACTGTTACCCGCAAATATATATGGGCTATAAAACTGGTTATAATTATCAACCACACCAAAGCGGCCGACCCTGCTGAAGTAGAAGCGGGCTTTGTAGTTATAGATCCCTAATTCAAAATCAAATTCCTGACTACTATACAGGTAAGGGAAAAAGTTGACTTCCGGCTGTAGTAAAATATTAAGATTGCCATATAGATCGTAATCGTAAGCTGCAACAACGGTCGCGGTATCATCAAGAATAACCCTTATCGAACCCAGGTGATCTTTGAGGGTATTGTATTGCTTATCATCCTTAATAAAGCCAATGATCCCGATAGGCCCATAAATAATGCAGGTGAGTTGCGTTGTGCTGCCCTGCGCATCTAACTGAACAAGTGTATTACCAGCCAAACTGCTTACATACATGGTCGATGAATTAACAGTAGTGCCCGTAAGCTCCTGTTTTAGCACCCTGTCGTTTGAGCTGCTGTAATAAAATTTATAGGTTTTTGAATTGAGATTATCAACAACAACAGTCGTCATCCGGTTGCCGGAGTCATAGGTAAAACCAAGGTTTTGAGCTGGCAAACCATCTCCACCAGAAGCTATGTAGCTGCTGATAGCTCCATTTTGGTTATATATAAAACTAAACAACGATTGGCTATTATTCTTATCGGTAATGTTCTGCAATTGGTTTCCTTTGCCGGATTGCCCATTATATTGATAATTGCCGGACCCAATATTTACATTATTGAAGTTTCCGTTATTATCAAAATCATATTGCCTGCTTATTGCTGGTGCGAAAGCACTTGTTTCATCAACCTGCGTTAACGCATTAATGCCATTATAATAATTGGTATAAACAGAGCCGGATTGAATGCCTTGCGGATACCGATACGCGATCTCTGCCGATTGCCCATTATAATACGACGGGCCATTCGGAGCGGCTGTTTTTAATGTCTCATCAAATAGCTCATCGTTTTGGCTATTGTTATCCTGTAGTTCTTTTAACCATACAGGCGAATTATAGCTGTAGGCCCTTTTTATAGGCTCATTACCATATTGGTTAAGTATTTCCTGAACGGGTTTGCCTGCTGCATTATAAGTGTATGCTGCAAGGCCATCAGGCTGGTTAGTCTGCTTGCCAACACCTATAAGCTGTCCAATGCTGTTATACTGGTAGAGTATACTTAATGGTGAGCCTACATTTTGGGTGGGATAATCAATTTGTGTAATGCCGCCCAAGTTATTGTAGCTAAACGCGGTGATATACTTATTACTGTCAAAAGCAAATACCTGCTGACTGCGAATAGTTACATTACCAAAAACATCATATACAAAATTTTCCTCCACATCCGGAGAACCATTGTCAGATTGATTATTAATAGTTTTAATTACTCGTCCGATCTGGAATGGCTGTGATGTGCCATTATTATCATAAAACGTTTGTGTTCTCCAGGTGGCAGGAGTAGCAGGATAAGCAGGATTATTATTTGCCTGTTGTTGTAATTGATCGCCGTTCCAAATGCCGGTTAAATAACCTGTTTCAATTATCCGGCCCGGGACATCGTACTTAAAATACTGGTAATTACCCTGTGCAACTGCCTCAGCATCCTGCCTGAACCGTAATCGATTGGCCTGATCATAAATCATGTTTACCGTTCCGCTGGTGTTGGAAGTGCTGCTGATTAACTGACCGATAAAATTATACCCATAATAAGTTATCCAGTTAGCATTATCCGGATCATTTTCCTGGTAATTTGGCGACCGCAATTCAATAGCATTACCCGAATCATCATAATAAACGGATGAAATGATCTGCTCGCTAACGCTTTTTTGGCTCAACTTACGTACTTCCAGTCCTCTTTTATCAGCAAGGGAGTATGACATGTTACCATTCTGATCGGTAATGTTTGTTTTGAAATATTCACCTGCAGGTAAGCCGAGCGAGCTGTTATTAGTGCCGTACACGGTGGTTTCTGTATTAGTGCCCATTTTGTAATCGGTACCGGGCATCGATTGTTCAACTTGACGGCCTAACGGAGATGTTTCATAACGGGTACCGAAATAGGGGTAACCATTATCAGCGGGATAATAATTCGCGACAAGGCCCGTCATAACACCAGTGCTTGAATTATACGTAGCAAAATTAGCTATGTATTGAAATAGGGGTGCCTGATCTGCTGTAACAAAAGCCGGCTTGGTGTTGGCGATTATTCGCCCAAGATTGTCATAAATATTTTCAATAATCGTTAGCTTGATATTATCTAATAATTGTGATTGCAAATCGTTACCGGCCTCATTAATGCTGGTAAATGTTATCTGGTTATTAAATGAGGTAAGCAGATAATCTAATGCGATCTTATTGCCTGCGAATAGGGTAGCTGTGCCACTAATTATAGCACTACTTACGTAATTAAAAACCAGTTCTCCATCAACAAAAAATAGCAAGCTATTTTCATTCACCAGTAACGACCATTGTGTACCAATGCCACTTACTTCAGTAATAGCACCATTGTTTTGCAGCGCGAAATATTGATGATGTTGAGCATCGTAGATGCCACTATCAATCTTTATTAAGCTTGCCTGTTCATTGCTCATACTTACTCCATGCCTTAATAAAATTGGCTGTATAAATGGCACCAGCGCTCCTATATCGCTCAATGGTGTATTGATAGTGAACTGGTATACCTTTTTTTGCTGCAATACCACGCCTGCAGTATCAAGCAATTCCCATTGCCCGGTTGCAGGCTGCCATTGCAGTGTAAACATATTGCCTATTTTTATACCCAGTGGTTGTGTAACGGCCTCATTAGGTAATACATTGGTTAGTACACCATAATTGTTGGTCATATTACCACTATAGCTTAATGTACCTGTGGTTTGGAAAGAACTGAGTTTAAGCGTACCGCCATCCGTATTCCATACGGAGCCACTGCCTGCAGCCCAATACTGCTTCCATTCACTACTTTTTGTAAACGAGAGCGCAGGGCCGCCACCAGCCGACAATACTTTTATTTTACTATTTGGGTCGCTTATTGAAAATTGATTATTGTTACCGATGCGCGAAAAGTAATTAGTGGCGATAGAAGTTGTTTCGCCTGAAAAACCTGTTGTGGCAACTAACTGCTGAAAGCTATCAAAGAATTTACGCCTTATCTCGCCATTAGCGCCTAATGCAGCATCAACCATATTGCTATCCATATTCATGGATATGGCGGCAAACAAACTTTGCAAAGGGGAGAAGCGAAGGCAATCAATTAGTACTGTAGACGCTGTATTATCATTTTGGGCCTTGATATTTATAGTAATAGGGGTATTTACTCCGCTATTAATGCCCTGCAGGCTGATAATACAATAAACATATTGCCAATTACCTGCGATACTACCAAATGGCAATATAATATCATTGCCTACCGGTGCCGAGTTTTGGCTAAAGGATACCAGCCAGTTTGCGTTACCGTTGCCGGGATCAAAACCATCGGGCAGCTTTACATAGCTGGAAAATACATAATCCTGTTGTTGATTTTTGGGAGTGAATTGCCGTTGTATTCCTGTACCTGTACCGATCCTGAGCGAGCTGATGCCCATTTGAGCATCGATGGTAGTATCATTTGTATTTGGTATAATAGATGCGCCTGCACTGAGTTGCCATCCGTCCGTTGTTTCATACGGTTCAAAACTGTAATAAGATGCTTCATCACCAGCTTTGCTTGCAGCGGGAAATTCGGCTACCTCGAAACGTCCCTGTGTATCGTAAATATATGACGATACTACGCCATCTACATTGGCCATCTCGGTGATCACACTATAAGGTAACCTGCGACTGATCACCTCTTGTTTTTTAAGCCAGCCTGATCGTTGAGCGCCAGCTGTAAAATCAAATAAAGGGTTTCCATCGGCAGGGCCGAGCCATTGGTAATTTTGATAAGCCGCCCATTTCCATGAACCATCATTTGCCCAGTTTTTCCAGGTAACAGCTTTTGATGATGTATATCTTTTTACGCCATCCTTTCCGGTAACAGATACGGTATCCTGGGCTACGGCATTCAACAGATGTTTGCTTGTCATCGCAATATTATAGGCATCCACTTGTATGGCATAGGCTTTTTCAGCGAGTACAGTCTTTCTTTCACCGTTGGAATCGTAATATGATGTTGTGCTCGACTGTTGTAAGCCCAAATCCTGAAAGTAAGTTATATCAGTAGTTTGGGTTACCCCATCCTGCATAACAACGCTTTTGCTAAGTCTGTAAAATGCCCCGAAAAAATAGTTTTTCTTTACGATGTTGTTTTGAAATACCTGCCAGTAGTTGGTTTCACTGGTAACCAATTGGCCTTGTTTATTATATTGTAGTTTTTGCAATAAAGCGCCGTTAAGCAGTTGGTTAAAGTTGTAGATCCAATTGCTTGGATAAGGGATCTCACTTTGAACAGATACCCCGTTTGAGAAATAACTAATAGAGATACCTGCTGGAGCAGAGCCTGCATCAGGTATCTTTGAACTTGTTACTACTGTAACTTTAGGGAACTGGGCAAGGCTATTCTGCGCATTATAAGTAATAACCGATTGTGCCGAACTAGCGTAGTCATATGATTGATAATAATTATTAGTAGGATCGTATTCATTATCAATTTCAATATAAGCCACCGGTGTTACCTGTAAGGTATCTGAGGCCTTACCACCTACAACCCTGTAAAGTGCTAATGAGGATGCTGTGGTGAAATCCTGATTTGAAGGATACGTAACAAAAGTATCAGCACCGGCCAATAAAGTCCCTGCTTTAACAACATCCTGTTGTACCATTATTTTTTGGCCGGTTCCTCCTGCTATAACAGGTAACGGTTGCGGGTTACCCGGAATTCCATTAAGCGGACTGGCAAAATAGGTTTGCGCGTTAATGGTTGTATTATCCTGATAAGCAATGTAGGAAGCACCACGGTTTTGAACTGTTTCGGGTGCTTGCAGGCTATTTAATTGCTGCTGTTGTTTGATCCATTGTCCGTTAGTGTTTTGATAAAATATGTCTTTACCCGCGGTAATATAATTGCCACCTATAGTTGGATTGGTGCCTGTAGATCCCAGGTTCTGCGCAATTCCCCATTGACCTGTATCAGGATTGAATTGATAGTATTGATTTGTAGCAACAATTCCCTGCGGAATAGACATTATGGAAATATCCTGCCCGGTGATAAAGCTTGGCTTATCGGTTGGTTTGGTAGTAAATGTTGCCTGTTTCCAGTTCTGCGGGTTATTACTATTGCCGGGCCCTCCGGTATACCGGTTCAGGTAAGGGTTACTGGTAATTAATGAATCTGAAAGGATGGTGTTAAACACATTGAATTGCGATTGTCCACTGCTAACCGGAGATTTATAATTGTTAACCAGTGGAGTACCCGGATTTAGCAGGTTAAAACTTTTATCCCATTGCAATATGCGAAGACTGTAATCAGCCTCTGTAGCGGTGATAGCCGTAACATAGGTAGCCACAGCAAAGGAGTTGCTTAATGATAAACTGAAGGGGAACTCAGTTGTATTATTCGGATCCTGATAAATTTTTACGTTAGATGTGTTGTATAACACACTGTTATTCCACACGTTATTGCCATCTTGATAAAACAATTGGAATTGTAATAGCATACTGGTTTGGTTATACAGCGCTGCTATATAATAATTATCATTAGCTGAGATAACGATATTAGTTGCCTTAGCCACATCAGCTGGCGAAGGCAGCATTACTGGTATATAACCTGTGCCCGGATTATTGGTTGGTGAGGTATCCCAACGTTGTTGTTTCCAGTTCCATTGATATGCAGTGATGGCATTGGTAGTAAAATCCTTGCTAAAAGCAATAACGAAGTCTTTACCCGCTTGAACACCTACATTTGGAGTAGCTGTTTTTACAGGCAGGTATTGCGGCCCGACCGATAAATTAAATACACCAAAATTGGTTTGGTTTCGCCTGTAAAGGAACAACTGCACCTGTTTTTTGGTCTTTTCGGTAAAATAAAGCGCTATAAAATCCTGGCGGGTAATTACGCCAAGAGTATCGATATCAAAATCTACATTATCGAAATAATGGCTGGAGGGCTGGTCGCTGTTCAGATCAAAGGTTATCCAGTTACCGCACCATGAATATACCGTACCTCTGAGTGTTTTGGTTGAGGCATTATACCAGGTTATAACCGTATAGTCGGACCCAAACCATACCCTTGGTGTAGCACCGGTTAAAGGGCTATTCAGTTTTATATTGCGCGAAGTATTCAGCGCCTGTTGTTTGTAGTTATATGTTGCCCTTGCTCCCTGCGGATAGGTGATTGTTTTTAAGGCACCGGCGTTTATATCTGCATTTTTATCATAATATTCAAACTCCATGCCCGGCAGCGTTCTGCCATCCGGCTGTACTTGCCAAAAACTGGTGAGCACACGTTTCCACATTAGCGGATATACAGTTGTTTGGCTGCTGGCCCCAAGGTTGATGAAATCATACTCAAACAATATGGTGAATTGCAAATCTCCGATAGAATTTTGCACATCGATATGATCCAAATATCTTGTTTCATATTGATCCTGATAAGCATTTGGTGCGGGTTTTTGTGTATGTGCAGCCTGGTATTCAACAATATTTTTTGTACCCGGATTCTTAGCCCCATATTTTTCTCCATAGTTATAGGTGATGGTTCTGCTAAAGCTATCTATGATCTGTTTAAGATAGGAGACTTGCGTGTATTCCAAACCTGTAGTATCACCTACTTTAACCTGTACATTATCATAGCTATAGGTGATCTTTTCGCCCCATACATTCTGCATTTCTGAAAGGTTCCATGCTATAACATATTGTTCCTGGCCAATAACCGTTGATGAATCGCCCAGCCAGTTGCCCCATCCAACGCCATATTGCAATGTATTTCGTCCACTGTTTTTATCGCCATAAATAAATACTGTTCCATCCTCTTTAATAACCGTCCATTTTTCAGCATAAGGATCATATTTAATATCCCAAAACTCATAATTACGGAGTTGAAATAGCAGAATATTTGCCGGGTTGGCAGGAGTGAAGCCATCCTGTATCAATTGATTACCCGAACCATTGTTTAACAGGTAATAATCATTAGATGTTGGGGTACCGCTGCCATTTTTATTTACTACGATTTTATCAAAGGTCATTTCCCATCCCAGGCCAATAATGCCTGTAGGGTTGCTTAAATTCCAATTTTGTACATCGCTTTGCACATTACTATTGTACATAATACCAATGTTGATATCCAAATCCTTACGCCCCGGTAACGAAGCTATATTGATAGGTATATTAGCTGTACCTGTAAAAAGGTTTACGCTATCTTTTATCTGCCCCACCGCATCATTGCTGAATTGGAAAGTGGTAATTTGGGGCACCGATTGCTGACTTATGCCGTCACTACTATTGGAATTGCTCATGATAGTTTAGATTTTATTGATATGGTTTTGGTATAGGTGATGACATGTCTTTGCTACATAATTACTGGTTATGGTAGCACTTTCATAGGTAAGTATAGTATGCACAAAGCCTGATGGCCTACCCATTGGCATTCGGATGAAGGGACTTGCTGGCCAGTTGCCATTCTCATCGCAGGTTTGTTGCAGATAGTTTAAACTGCTTTGCAGCCATTGCTCATTTATAGTAAGGCCAAGGTGTTTTTTGCCGATACTTAATGCAAGCAATGCAAGCGCGGTTTGTAACGGACTGCTTTCCTCTCGCTCGGCCCAGCTGCCATTGGGTTGCCTGCTGTTTTCAAGGAAAACAACCGCGCCTTCAATAGTGCTTTCAGGGCCGTTAGCCGCACAAATAACCCGCAGACTTACATAAGTGCCATAATATTCACCGTAGTACCAGGTACTTTCCCAACAATAATGGTTTTTATGACTATTGAGTAAAAAACTGATTCCTCTTTCAACAACAGCAGCAAATCTTTCACTGTCGAATAAGATAAGTGCATATACTAAATTAGCAACTACTTCAATATCAGAACCGGTTCCCCATGCTTTATTAACCCAAATGGTTTGTAACTGCTGTTCTTCTGTTTGATTGTTTTTAGGTATGATCCACGATTCCCAACCATTATCTGTGTTAGCCTGGTCGTTAAGTAGTACGTTTAAGGCTTCTTCAAAATATGGAATGGCAGTTTTAGAATATCCTGCTCGTAATAACACCTGCATTACTTGTGCAAGATCATCAGCATCGGGAGGCAATTCCCGCAGATCAGGGAAATAGGCCCAGCCGCCAATCCCCGTTTTGCGGCGTGCGTTAAAAAGATAATCTGCTTCTGCATCAATAATGATATTTAACTGATTTTGCAGCTCTGGGTTGAAATCAAGCAATGTATCCAGTATAAGCGCCCTTTGAAATATATCGCCTTCCTGAAAATCTTTATCTACCTGAAAAACTTCACGCGGAAACGGCATCACATGCTTTGTTGCGGCAAATCCGTTATTATATTCTTTTAACAAATTTTCCAATCCTTTATAGCTTAATGCCTGCCAGGGATTTTTTATCTCCGGGAGATCTATTTTCGGCGTTTGCGAAAATGGCTTTGTAGTCAAGATTGATGCAGTTGTATCAAACATTATTTTGTAATTGAGAAATCGTTGAGTGCTTCAATTATTGATTCTATATCTGTTAAGGATTTATCGACTCGTATGATCTCTGATAATATGTACTTGCCTATATCTGGCTTGCTGAACAGGGGTGCAGTTACATAATAGCTATGATCAACCTCAAAAATTTCGGCCATACCTGTGTTGTTTACTTCGTGATAATGACAGTATATCAGGCTACTCTCGCTTGGGCCCGCCAATCCCGCTGCTACAATACGGGGCTGTGCGCTTACATTTGGCGGCGACGCATGGAACAATGCCGGACTACCGATATAAGCCTGCCCGGCCTTCATCAATAATTGCTTACCAAATTGCTCCAATAAAGTTTGCTGATATGTGGCATATGGAAATGGACGACCGCCGCATCTTAATTGTTTTAACAATGTATGGCTGCCGGGTATAACCTGCAATGCACCGTTTTCCGGAGTAGTATTAACTAATGGAACCCAGAATCCCAGTGTTTGAAAAAGCCGTTCATCTAAAAAGGAATGATCCTGATGCAGTGGAACGGCCCCTATATTATTGCGGGGATACTTTATATTGAAGTTGCCCCAGAAGAACCGGGCATCCTGCAATGTTTCATTTATTGCACGTGCGAAATTGTTTTCAATTATTGCCGATACCTTGAGCCGGTATTCAGCATCATAACTCATTACAGTGGAAGCGAATGCAGGTGTACCCAAATCACCTTGTAAGTTGTTATAGGCTTCGGTTAGTGCATCAACTTCATCCGGGTTTAAAAAATCAATTACAACATAGCCATCGTGATCAAAGCTTTCCTGTAATACCGGATTCCTGAAAAGCTGCCGTTTTTTTTTAGATGAGCCATTTAACCTGACTTCCGATGGGTGTAGAATCGTTTCCATATAATTAAGCATAATGGATCAGGGCGTCAATTTTTATTTCATCAAGTACTTCAAATTTGTAGGGGATAACACCAATCTTTTTGGCTTTACTTTCATCCGGTCGACTAAAGAGCGGTTTTTCTATGTAATGATTGGGCTCCAATTCAAACACCTCCATGGTTTCACCGGGATTCTGATAATCCTGGTAATAGCAGCGCATGGTGCTTTCTTCTTCCGCCATCCAGGCTAATGCGGCTACCCTTTCGGTGTTACTAAAATTTGGTGGCGACCAGTGAAACACCTTCGAACTGCCCAGGTATGCCTGCCCGGCCTTCATGTTTATTCGTTTAAAATATTTTTTTAACAATAGGGGTACTAAGTCGGTATAGGGGAAGCGCGGAAGTGTACTACGTGGCCAGCCATTCAATAAATGGCTCCTGTCAATTACTTCAAGAGCGCCGTTTGTTTCATCAACATCTATTAAGGGTACCCATATGGTAAGGCCTGTGTAATTGGCCTCATCTACATAAGCGGGGTCCTGGTGCATAGGGCATAAGCTTTTTTCGTGGCCTGGCTGTTTAGAGGTGAAGATGCCAAAGAATATTTTACAGCGATCAAAATAATGATTCATAGCCCTGTTAAAACTAATGGTAACAGTATCAGATGCTTTACGGCGGTAATCGGCATCCATGCTCATATTTGAAGTTGAAAAACCTATTTGTATAGGTTGATTTTTAGAACTCTTATAAGCCGCTGTTAATGTGTTCAATTCTTCAGTGGTTAAAAAATCAACCACTACATAACCTTTATTATCAAATTCCGCCTGTATTGCGGGATCATTAAAAATGGGGCGCATATGTTATTTGTTTAGTTGGGGAAAAAAGGTGGATATTGATTCTCAGACTTAGCCAATGATGTCGATCTTTCAGATAAAACCATCGATCTTAAAGTGTAGAACCATGATAATACTATGGCAAACGGAACAGCCGGAAATACCCAGTAATTATAAACAGGTTTGCTGCCCATAAAAAGAATAGGGTAGCCTTTTGCCCTTGGATAATCTTCAAAAAATAATTTAATGCTATCGTCTACTTCAAGTGGAATGCGTTTGATGAAATTGAATGACATCAGCACCACTATTTTTGATAAGATCTGGCACTTTTTGCAGTAACCCTGGTAATAAAGCACGATCCTGTTTCGTGGTACAAGATTGTTCTGTTGCATAATTATATTTTTTTGTTTTGCAGATAAAGGTTCATCCTTACATCGCCTTTACGATCTACACCGATACCGTAAAAAGATACCGCGCATTGATCATCAAGCATATCTGTACTGATTGGAAAAGGTGTTAACATATAGCGGGAAGCAGTATTTTTTAATACATCTATCCATGATCCGGCATCAATGTTAACGCATGCTTTGCAGCCACATATGTCAATTTTTGCATCAAACATTTTTCCCGATACGATATGAAAACCAATGTTAAATACCAGGCCTGATAGCTTTATTTCTTTTTTGCCAACAACATCATCCATGAAAATAGAAAACTCTTCACGCAGCAGTAATGGAATACCAAGATCGTTTAACGTTGCCGCATGTGATAAACGGAAATATATTTTTGCACGCAGGTTTTCCATAGAGCTGCCTTCTAAACCGATGCTCATTATACCGGCATGCTGGCTTACATGATCTATAAAATCATTTACCTCAGTATTTTGTGGCATCAGGTAGTTTAACCAGTCTCTTAATCGTTGCCATGATGCATCATTACCTCCACGCCGCCCATCCATGTATACGGCTATACCGTCCATATCAGGAGAGGCGCCCAGCCAAAGTACACCATCAGGATAATCATCAAGTGTTTCCTTCTCAATGGGTAAATGAAACCGGAGCATTTCTTCGCAAACTTGCTGAATAGCAGTTGTGCCTGTTATTTTATAAAGTTTTTGAAGCGCCGCATAACTATGGCTATATCGTTGCCCGGTTGAGCCAATAATACATGCAGGGTCACTAATAAAGCGCCCGTTTAAGCCGTTTGTTGATGAACTGATGCAAAACTGCAGCGGAGTACCATCTGCATTTAAACCAGAACGGCCGCCGGGTTCAAATGGATAATCTTCGCCTGGCAATGCTAGCAATTCATCTCTAAGCTGCAGCACCTGTTGAGCAGGTGCCTTACTAAGTGCTGCAGCAAGGGATGAAAGCTGCTCAATATGATTAATAATCTTTTCTTTAGTATCGAGCATACCTGGTTATATATTAAACTGGTTGAGTAATGATATTTGCAGGGGTACCATTATTACCGGCTGTGCCTCCGGAACCTGCCTTGCCACCACTGCCCGCAGAACCGCTTGGTGAGCCAGCCTGACCAGCAGAGCCACCTACGCCACCTACACCGGCATTGCCGCTTTTAGGAGCAGGGCTTGAAGTAATTACGTTACCACCATGATAAGTGATAACACTTGTACTGCCATTACCGCCATTACCGGCATTGCCACCGCCACCACCGTTGCCGCCGTTACCGGCATTGCCACCCGGACTGCCATTGCAACCACTACCTGCAGGACAACCTGAAGCTGCACCGCCGTTGCCACCGTTTCCACCTCCCTGACCGGCACCACCATTGCCACCATTACCGCCATTGCCTGCACCGGCAGATACAAATAATGTTCCCTGAAGATTGTTGATTTTAATAGTTGCTGTTGGGCAATCGGTGCCATTACCTGCATTACCCGCGCCACCGCCATCAGCACCGTTGCTGCCTGGTGTGCCAGAGCTTGAGTTTGGGCGGCATACTGAATCCCAACCGCACGACGCATCAACACCATTATTACCACTTGGTGCGGGGTTTGCAAAACCTTGTCCCGGCTGACCGGCATAGCCATCAGCTCCGGATATTATAATATCACCTGTTAAAGTGCTCATATTGTATTGATTTTAAAAGTTTAAGATTTTGGTTAGTATTAAAATTATTTGTTTGAATTTGTATCAGTTATTGTTTAACTAATGTTTCTATACTGATATCAGCAGTTGTGTATACCAATATTTGGCCGCCAGGTTCAATGGTTACCGTGCCAAATTGCACAGATACCGGGCCGCTTCCGCTAATAACAAGCGGGTTGCTGGGCGTCACTATTACATTGGGCGGGGCAGTGTACACGGCCACCTTTGGAGCAGTTGCGCCGCTTTTTAATTTAGGAGCTGTAGTGTGGGCTGTAAATGCTGTTACTTCACTGAGGCTTTTCATTTCAGGAGTAAAGGCGGAATCCGGGTGAGCCGGGTTGGAAAAAATTAATTTCCCTGATGATACTTTTGTCATAAGATTTATTTTTATTAATTAAAAAATGAAAATTAGGAATTGGAGCAACCGTTAATAGTATCCTGAATGCCATCCCAGATCGTGCCCTCGCCAACTATAAATGGCTTTTTTACAATGGTGTAATTAACAGTGCTGGCAGATACATTATAATCATAAGTTAGTGCTACTTCTCCAACCGGAGTGCTGGTAGTGGCTGTCCCACTTGCTGCGCCCGGCGGCGCGTAAATGGTGCCATGTTCTTTGTACGATGTGGTTTTCACGCACTCCCATATAGCCGGAGTAACTCCATTAAAGCTTTTTGTTTTCGCCATGGTTTTGTTTATTAGATAAAGGAAATAGGTTATAATATTTAATAATTGGTTTTAGGTAGATTCAAAATCAATAGCTGTGTTATTAACCAGCACTTAAAACTAAATTTTATAAATGCCGGAAATAACTTTATTACACTAACTCAGCTTTTGTCAGTACCAATTAAGTTATAGAGCCTGTGGTTGTATGTATTGCGCGAGTAATCGGTTTGGAAAAACAATGATTGCAATTGCCGATTTATATGGCATAGCGTTTAATAAGAAAGGATTTGTACAAGAGGAGTACAATTAGAACTATGTTTAGGATGAGAAGAATTTAAATAACTTGGCAATTATTCATTATTAAAATCGCCAGATGAGAATTGCTGTATAAGCCAATTTTGATAAGTTAAACGGATATTATACAATGCGGGGTATTGCCCTATGGTTAAAGATTTTGAGTTTAGTAGCTCATCTGATTGGAGCTTATTTTGAAAGTATCTGAGATTTTCACCATGTACCGCCTGCATCATATCCTGCGTTTCTGATGAATTCATTAACCTGGTTTTCCATTTTTCAATGATGTGTTCGGGTATCAGGCAGTAGCCAAATAATATTCTCATTAATGTCGAATCTCCAGCTAATAAGATCACTGTACTCATTCCATTAAAATGACGGTACGGGATAGCTATTCTTTTCACGCTATAGCCTTTGTGCTGAATACGGTATGAAAAATCCATATCCTCAATACCAGCGAAATAAAACTCATCATGCCCTCCGATAAATTCATAATTTGCTTTACTCATTACCAATGGTGTTCCCTTTAAGAAATCAAATTTAAAATGAGGGTTATATACACTTTCGGTACTGGTTGCAAATGCACCATCATTTATAGCCGCCAGCATAGGTTGGTGCCAGCTATGCATTGTTATAAGGCAATCATCATGAAAAATTGCTATAAATTTACCTTTAGCGGCAGCAACACCCTTATTATAAGCTTTGGAAACACATCCTGTTTCCGATTCAATCAAATTAAAATTATCAAATGCCGTTAAATCCGTTGCTATGCCGTTATAAACTATAATAATTTCATAAGGTACAGTGGTATGCGAAATTATTGAGGGGATAAGAAAGTTTTGTACAAAAAAACAGTTGAAGGTTAATAATATGATACATGAAATAACTGGTTCATCAGATTTTGAATAGGAAAGAATGTTTATATCATAAGGCGCTAATTTCTGTATAAAAGCTCCTGCTTCGCAAAAGCCTTGTTCGGTATTTTTTGTATATGATGTTATATGTAAAAGCTGACCACTATCTTCATTAGTAATTTTTAAGTGAAAGCTTCTCGTTTGATGATCGATGCAATCGTCATAAATTACCTCATTAAAAGCATGCGTAAACACGTGCTGTACTTCATCTGTAATGGACATTGTGGTTAAATAATAAGGTTAATGGTTTTAATTACTAATTAACGTAAAAATATTAGTATTGATTAACAAGTGATAATAATCATTGATGCTTTTCAATCAACTAAGTTGATTTTTCTGTTACAATTTCTATTAATTTAGTACTGCAAAAGCCTTTGTATCAATAAAGCCTATTCATTCCGATTAATATAATGTTTCCATTTTATACTGCCTTGTTATAATTACCAGCTTCGGATAATTTCCTGATACATATTTATTAAACCTAGTCGATTTTACTATTACTTAAACTCATAAATGTATGCTTAACGTTTGTTTTAGTCCATACCTGTTCTTAAGAACGCCTGCCTTAAGTTATGATGATTATAATTCATCCATGTTGGAAGAAATGCTTGGGTCACCATTTTTTCAGGCAGCAATATTTTTTGCAAGCGAAAGCCTTTACACTGAATTAAGTCGTTGCGGATTTAATTACCATTTATTGGATAAAAAAGTAAGGCTAAGCCTGCAAAAATACTTTAACAGGATGTGTTACCGGCCAACGCCATTTGGTATGTTTTCGGCATTTAGTTCACTTTATTGGGATAATTTAGAGAATAAAGGGGGGTGTATTTTAGATGACGAGCGGTATATATGTATTAACCCTGATTTCCAGTTTACTATCAACATTGCTAAAAAGATGCAAAGGTCAGCAGCGTTCAGCAATATTAAATATTATTCAAACAATGCTATTTATAGCATAAAAGGTGAAAAACGATATTTAACAAATGCTTTTGATGCAGACCACAAGAAAAATGATTTTCTGATCTCATCCTATAAAGCAAACAGGTTGTTAAATAAGCTAATGAACTTTTGTAAAGAAGGAAGAACCAAAACCGAGATAGTTGCCTGGCTTGATAATTTGATAGGCGATGAAGGTGATGCAAAAGAATATATTGCCGACCTGGTTGAAGCCGGCTTATTGGTATCTGAACTAAATCCTAATATGACAGGAGAAAAGTATTTTAACAGGCTGGCAGGTATAGCAGCCGCAAATACAAAAGACAAACTTGCAGCAGATATATTAGCTTATAGATATTTGATCAGCAGTATTAAACAGGAATGCGATATTGATATTAAACACCTTATTAATAGTAATTTATACTCAAATTACGACAAGAAATTAAAATCAATGTTTTATGTTGGTTATGAAAGGATAGCTCAATCTTTAATCGATAAAAAATATCAGGAATATATAAAGGATGGCTTAAACTGTTTGAATAAATTAACCTTTGGCGGCGCTACAAGATCGCTTATTACTTTTAAAAGTAAATTTAAAGCCAGGTTTGAGGATCAGGAAATACCTGTCCTTTTGGCACTTGATCGTGAGGCGGGAATAGGATATGAGGGATTAGAAGCCAATTTAGCCACAAGTGAATTATTGGATGGGATTCAATTGGATCTGCAATCAAACAGTTTAAATTTTAGCTGGACACCCGTTCATGAGTTCTTTTTAACCAAACTTTCACAAAATAAGAATGACGGCTGCATATCTATTTCTGACAGAGACATGGAAAAATTTCAATCACAATCAGAGCTAAAGTGCCCGCCAAGCTTCTCGGTATTATTCCGGATATTTGGTGATAAGATATGGGTGGAACAAGCAGGTGGATGTACTTCAGCCGCTATATTAGGTAGGTTTACCTTGTTTAGTGACAGCGTATTGGAAGAAGCCCGGTATGTGGCAGCAATGGAAGAGCAAATTAATAAGGAAGTAATTTTTGCCGAAATATCCTGCTTTAATGATGAACACGCTGCTAATATTAATTCGAGTGCAGGGGTAAGGGCATATGAGATCCCGATAGGGGTACACTCTACATTAAAAAGAAATAATATTATTGACCTTTGTGATATCACTGTATCAATAGTAAATGATAATATTATTTTAAGGTCAAGAAAATTAAACAAGACCATTATACCAAGACTAAGTTCAGCGTATAACTACGGCCGAAGTGAACTGTCAATATTCCGGTTCTTGTGCGATCTGCAACATCAGGGGTTAAAATCTAATTTTAACCTCGATCTTAAATCCTTGCTCCCCGGGCTTAACTTTTATCCCAGGGTTGAATATAAAAATTGTATTCTTTTCCCCGCGACATGGATTTTAAGGAGCGATGAAATTGCTGAAATAGTGCAGGGAAAAGACACTAAGTGCAATTTTGAAAAAATGAGTGAAAAGATCAGGCTCCAAAAACATTTTGCACTTACTGAAGGGGACAACCAATTAATATTTGACCGGGATGTGGCAGAATCAATAGCATTATTCGTAACGGTAATAAAAAATAAATCATCGGTGATATTACAGGAAGCATTTCTGGATCAGTCAGCATCTGTAAGAGATCAGTCGGGTAAACCGTTTGCAGGGCAATTTGTAGCATCAGTTTATTCAAATGACATCACCTACCATCTAAATATTTTAGAACCTTTATACCGTAAGAACAATAAAGTTAAACGAGTGTATCTGCCAGGCGATGAATGGATCTATCTCAAGTTATATTGCCATTCGGCCATATCAAATAACATCCTGATCAAGGATATTATAAACCTGGTAACCTGGCTAAAAAAGCAGCACATTTTAAAAAGTTGGTATTTTATACGATATGCTGATCCTGACAATCATTTAAGGGTACGGGTCCAGATCAATCCAAATGATGCTACGGAAGTGCTCAAATATTTTGAAAAAAAGATACGCCATCAGGTCGAAAAAGGAAGTGTTAATAATTTATTGCTCGATACTTATAAGCGTGAAATAGAAAGATATGGTGAACATACTATTGAATATGTTGAAAAGGTATTTCAGTTAAGTAGCGAATTAGTTTTAGCTTATCTTAAAAAGGCCTCTAACGGTTATTCCGAATTACACTTAGCTATTATATCAGTTAACTCAGTACTTGAGATCTTCTTTCTGCAAAATTCCGAACGGATAACTTTACTTAAAGGTATACATGAAAGCATGAAGCATGAATTTGATGATAGTAAACAAGTTAAATTTCAGTTGGATAATAAATACAGGGAATATTCCTTTTTTATTAATAATATGCAGGCAAACACCAAGGTGATTAGTGCAATTACGGGTAAGAAAGAATTTAATAATTATTTAAAGACGCTGCAATTATTAAAATTAAATGCAGTCCATCTTACTACTGAAAAGTTGCTGAAGCTGGTTGCAGACCTGATCCACATGCACTTGAACCGGTTATTTAACGAGAAACAGCGCAAACAGGAGTTTATTATATACTATTTACTTTACAAGTACTATATATCTATTGAAGCCCGAAAATGTAAAATGTCTTTAGTTTTGCCTCCGGCTCCTCAGTGTCATCGTATTGATCATGTTAATGAAGCTGTCTTTAAATGAAATACCGATAGGTAACTCGTTTGATTGAGCCAATATTACATTGTTGCCATCAATTGATTTTATCCTGTCGATATTAACGATATAGGATTTGTGTATCCTGATGAATTTTGATAAGGGGATTGCTTTTTCAATCTCCCTCATGGATAAATAGGTGATATACTTACCCTCGGTTGTATAAATAACCACATAGTTTTTTAAGCCTTCAATATATAATATATCGGCGTAGCTTAACTGTATCATGCGGCCTTTAATGCCGGGGTTTATAAAAAAGTGTTCATTTGCCGGGGGGTGATCTGTCATGTTTTTTGATCGCAGCAGATTTTGCACTTTTGTAACAGACTTGGTGAACCGCTCAAACGATATGGGCTTTAAAATAAAGTCGGAACCATTTTTTTCAAAAGCCTGTACCGCATAGTTAGGGTAGGCCGTTGTGAAAATTACCGAGGTGTATGGCGAGATGATATCAGCAACATCCAATCCGGAAAGTTCGGGCATATCAACATCTAAAAAAACTATATCAACCTGCGCAGCGTTTCTTATCTCATTGATGGCTTCGAGGGGGTTTGTGTTACTGCCAACCAGATTTAAGCCCGGAAACTTATTGATATAGCCAATAAGCGTATCAATGGCATGATACTCATCATCAATTACGTAACATGTATTCATAGGTGTTATAATTCAATTCTTAGTATTGATTTATATTCGGTTTCACTATCCTCAATGGTCAGGTCGTACTTATAATACATAGCTAAACGATCTTTTACGTTCTTAATCCCAATTCCATAGCTATGATCATGAACTGTTTTCCGTTTACGATTTTGAGTCGTAAAAGTTAAATTATAACCCTCAATTAATACAATTATTTTTGCAGGATGTTCTTCAGATAGTAAATCCCCATATTTTAAAACATTTTCAGCCAGCGTGATCAACACCAGTGGAATGATCCTTAAGTTATCAAAATCACCTTCTATCCGGAAGTCGATGTTAAGTCTTTGACTAAATCTGGCCTGGTTTAATTTAATAAAACTGCTGATATGTTCAATTTCCGATGCCAGTTTCACTTTTCCATCTTCATCGGCATTAGTTAGCGCATAACGCATTATATCTGATAACAGCAATATACTTTCAGCCGTCTCTTCAGAAAATTTTGAAACTGAATTATATAAAAAGTTTAATGTATTTAGCAGGAAGTGCGGGTTTATTTGTGATTTGAGATATGCGTTTTCAGTACTCAGCAATGTTTTTTCCAGTATCTGATTTTGCAGTTCGTTCCTCACGTTTATGTTTTCAAGATTATCAATTGTTTTCCTGTCCTGTATAGTTGATAAGGCAAACCAATAACCTGTACTTAAACCAATAAAATAAATAGCCCGCCATATACTCTCCATAAGAAACGACCACGTATTTGTTATCGGCCTGCTGATTTGAAAATTAAAACCCACCAGTAAATTCGTTAGCAAATACTTAAGTAACATATACAATACAAGTTCAGCTATTATGAGTAGAGCCAATATGAAATAAGATTTTCTTTCGCGGTTTATGGCGGTTGGAAAAACTAAATAGGCGTTGAGATAAAACAAGCTTATATTTAATAGATAGTGACTGGCATAATCGGGGAAAGTTGTAAATCGTCCTCCAAAAGAAAAACTAACAGCTAGTTCATAGGCAATAAATATTGCCCAGAAAATAACATGCAATTTTATCTTCTCAAGTTTTAGTGTTTTCATGAATAGCCGTAATAGGCTTTAGGTAAAGCCAAAAGTAGTTATTTATATAAATGTATTATTTAGTTGGCTATAATAAGTTTTAAACCCTATGCTACCCTGAATCGAAAAAAAACAAGCCGTTAATAATGGAATTGGTATATACAATAATGTAGTTGGTGTAATAACTTTTTCGAAGCGAAACGGCTTTACTATCTTCTTGCAAAATTAAAACATCAGACATGAAAGCTACTGGACAAAAACTCAAAAAGCTTAAAACTAAGCAAGTTTACGGATTCAAAAAGTATTCGTTTAACGTTGATAATCATGTTGGCGACCCAACAACGATCACAACTATTACAGTTACAAACATGCTATTAAACGTGTAGCGAAAGAATACAATAAACACATACATAACTGACCTCTTATTTATCTAAACCTTATTACACTTTTTTGGGGCTGCCTTTCCATTAATTAGTGAATAGGTATGCCTTGAATAATTATGCTATGCCTAAACCAACTTAGTATAATATAAGATATAATCTTACTTAAAGCCTCTGATCGAAAGATTGAGGCTTTTTGTTTTTAAAGGGAATTACGTTAGTCACATTTACCGTACAGTTTTTATCTAATGCATATGTTTTTTATGTATTGAGCCAGATTATATATTTTTAGCCGTTTATGATCATATAATTCAATAAATAGTTAATATTTCATAATTGAATAACGGAAATAGTAACTTACTTTGGGATATATCAATTTACCAATTAACCGTTTTTCCATCATGTCTGAAGTGTTGTCAAAAGATCGCGAAATCTTTGGTTTTATACCTGCGAAGAGCATTGTATCATTTTCACTGGTTACTATGTTATTCCTGATCTGGGGTATACCCAATAACATGAATGATATTTTGATAAAACAATTCATGAAATCATTTGAATTGAGCCGTACTCAGGCCGGATTAATTCAATCGGCATTTTATATGGGCTATTTCTTTCTGGCAGTGCCTTCAGGGCTTATCATGAAAAAATACTCCTATAAAACAGGACTTATTGCCGGGCTATTACTTTTTGCCTTAGGGTGCTGTTTGTTTTGGCCTGCCGCTATCGCCGGAAAATATGGCTTATTTTTGTTTGCCTTGTTTGTGATCGCTTCAGGCTTAACTTTTTTAGAGACCGGAGCCAATATATTTATTGTAAAACTGGGCAATGCACAATCGGCTGAGCGCAGGCTTAATTTTTCACAGGCATTTAATCCAATAGGTGCGGTTTTGGGTGTTTTAATTGGCACCATATTTATTCTGTCAGGCATCGAGCATAATCCGGTAAAAATTGCCGCCATGAAATTATCTGGCGAGTACCAGCATTATCTGCAACAGGAAACCATGCGGGTTGTAACGCCTTACCTGGTATTAGCTGCTTTCGCTGTGTTATGGAGCATTCTGCTAATGTTTACTAAGTTCCCTAAAGGTACGGATGAGTTAAAAGAGGAAACACAAGCTCCTGCCAATGCAAAGGAGCTGTTAAATTATCCTCATTTTTATAAAGGCGTGTTTTCACAATTTTTTTACTGCGGCGCGCAAACCTGTACCTGGAGCTTTTTTATACAGTATGTTCAGGATTATACAGGCGAGCCCGAGAAAATAGCAGGATATTTTTTAACAGGAACATTGGTTGCATTTGGATTGGGCAGGTTTTCAGCTACCTACATTATGCGCTATGTATCGCCAGGCAAATTAATGGGAATTTATGGCGTAATCAATATAATCCTTGTTGTTATAGCTATCTTATTTCCTGGCGTTGTTGGTGTTTGGGCCATATTCTTTACCAGCTTTTTTATGTCATTAATGTACCCTACAAACTTCGCGCTCAGTATTCGCGGTCTGGGTAATAACGCTAAAATTGGCGGCTCAATTATGGTAATGGCTATTGTTGGTGGGGCATTTTTCCCACCAATAATGGGACTAATTGCCGAATCAGCAAAAAGTATGGCCGTTTCTATGGTCATACCATTAATATGTTATCTGTATATTGCTTATTATGCTTTTAAAGGTTCAAAAATACCGAATGAACATATAGAAGAAATACCGGCAGAACCTCAAATAATTCCTACACATTAATTATATATGCCCAATAAAGATTTTAAACCATACACATTGGATATGTCGCCGGTAATTTTTGGTACAAGCGGTTTAGGCAATTTATTTGTTGCCTTACATGATGATGTTAAACAAGAGATAGTAAAAGAATGTATTGCTCACACACAAGGTAAGCTAATATTTGATTCGGCGGGTAAATACGGTGCAGGTTTAGCGCTGGAATCATTGGGAAAATGTTTAAAAGCTTTAAATGTTGATCCGGAAGATGTGATCATCAGTAATAAACTAGGCTGGGTACGCACCGAGTTAAAAACACCTGAACCAACTTTTGAGCCCGGTGTTTGGCGCGATTTAAAATACGATGCCGAGCAGCACATCAGCTATGATGGCATTATTGAATGTTTTGAACAAGGGAACGAACTGCTGAATGGCTATATACCCCAAATGGTATCGGTACATGATCCGGATGAGTACCTTGCTAAAGCGACATCGGCAAATGAGGATGAAAAGTTATACAACGACATTCTGGAGGCTTATCGTGCGCTTGAAACATTAAAGCAGGAAGGGAAGGCCCAGGCGATAGGCGTGGGGGCCAAAGACTGGCGGTCAATAGCCCGGGTTTATGAGGACGTAGACCTGGATTGGGTGATGATTGCCAATAGCATGACCATTAAAAACCATCCAAAACCTTTGCTCGATTTTATGAAAAAGCTCGAAAATGATGGGGTACAGATCATCAATTCTGCCGTATTTCATTCCGGGTATTTAATCGGCGGCGATTATTTCGATTATAAGCTTATTGATGCAAATGCACCTCAGCATAAAACATTAACCAAATGGCGCGATGATTTTTTTAAATTATGTGCTAAATTTAACATAAAACCAGCCGAGGCCTGTGTGCAATTTGCTTTAATGGCGCCGGGAGTTAAAAGCATTGCTTTGAGTACTACCAACCCTAAAAGGGTAAAGGATAATATTGCGATGGCAGAAGTGTCAGTACCAAAGGCATTCTGGAAGGAAATGATCAATCATGAATTGATAGATAGAAACTGTTTAGAATATACCAATATCCTGTAATGAAAAGATACTGTTTAGCACTTGACCTCATAGATGACCCTGCATTAATTGCAGAATATGAACATTGGCATAAAAAGGAAAATACCTGGCCCGAAATAACGGACAGTATTAAAGATGCAGGTATAACCGGTATGGAAATATACCGGACGGGGAATCGTCTTTTTATGATAATGGACACTACTGATTCATTTGATTTTGATATAAAAGCAGAGATGGATATCGAAAACCCAAAAGTACAGGAATGGGAACAGTTGATGTGGAAGTTTCAGCAGCCACTATCATGGGCTGAACCCGGTGAGAAATGGGTGTTGATGGATAAGATATTTCGGTTAAGCTGATTATATGTTACGGATAGATTCGCATCAGCATTTCTGGAAATATGATCCGGTGAAATACGATTGGATAGATGACAGCATGACTGTTATACGAAAAGATTTTTTACCGGTTGATCTGGAGGCTGTTTTAAAAGCTAATGGCTTTGATGGCTGTGTTACTGTTCAATCGCATCAGTCTGAACAGGAAAATGATTTCCAGTTAGCTAATGCCGAAAAATACAGCTTTATAAAAGGTGTAGTAGGTTGGGTTGATCTGCAATCGGGAAATATTGATGAACGTTTAGCCCATTATCAGCAATTTAAAAAGATGAAAGGTTTCCGGCATGTATTGCAGGGCGAACCTCAACGCGATCTGATGTTGCAGCCTGCTTTTTTAAATGGGATTAGCCTGTTAAGAAAATACAATTATACCTATGATATTTTGATCTTCCCCGATCAATTGAAATATGCAGCAAAGTTTGCAGAGCAGTTCCCCGACCAGCCTTTTGTTATTGATCATATTGCCAAACCCAACATAAAAAATGCTGAGATAAAGGAATGGGAAAAGGATATAAAAGCAGTCGCCAAATTTGAGAATGTTTTTTGCAAGGCATCAGGCATGGTTACAGAGGCCGACTGGCAAAATTGGAAACCGGCTGATTTTAATCCTTACCTGAATGTTATTGCAGATAATTTCGGCACTAATCGCGTTATGTTTGGTTCCGACTGGCCGGTTTGTAAAGTTGCTGCTGATTATGGGCAGGTATTGGGTATTGTAGAAGAATACTTTTCAGCATTCACCAAAACAGAACAGGATAATATATTTGGCGGTAATGCTGCCAGATTCTATAATCTATAACTCTGCGTTACTCTTTTTCCAGCTCTTTTTTTGATTCCCTGAGCTTTTCCATTTCATCTTTTGGCAGTACAGGGTATTTTAATTTAAGGCTTTCGAGCGTTTGTAATATAATGGTTGATATGGCTATCCGGGTAAACCATTTCTTATCTGCCGGTACAATATACCAAGGGCATTCTTCGGTAGCTGTTTCTTTTATAGCCGCTTCATAGGCTTTCATATAATCGTCCCATCTGTCGCGTTCCAATATATCAGCTGATGAAAATTTCCAGTTCTTCTCAGGGTCATCAATACGTTTTAAAAAACGCTCCTTTTGTTCATGTTTTGATACGTTAAGAAAAAACTTAATGATAACAGTTCCATTCACATTTACATGTTTTTCAAAATTGCGGATGCTTTCGTAACGCTGATCCCAGAATTTTTTATTGATGTGCTTTATATTGCTGATGCCCGGAATGTTTTCTTTTAATATTAGCTCCGGGTGTACTTTGGTTACAAGCACATTCTCATAATGGGAGCGGTTATGTATACCTATGCGGCCGTCCTCAGGTAAAGCTAAATAATGTCGCCATAAAAAGTCGTGCTTATATTCTTCGGGGCCAGGCTGCTTAAAACTAAACACTTGGCAACCCTGTGGGTTTAAGCCCGACATGGTATGCGCAATAGCACTATCCTTGCCTGCTGCATCCATAGCCTGGAAAATGATTAGTAATGAATAAGTATTTGACGCATAAAGCTCTGTTTGCAATTTTGAGGTTTGCTTTATCAGATCTTTTAAAAGGGCTGCCGCATCTTCCTTTTCGTAGTTAGCGGAGTAGGAGGTATCATAATCTTTTAATGAGAACTTGTTATCGTTGGCTACTTTAAATTGATCCGGTAAGCTTTTCATAAGATAGGTTTTACTTATACCACAATAGTAAATATACTATTCTTGTTTTAAATGAGGTAGCCGTAAACAAACAATCATAAATCTGTCAACGTATTTAGAATGGTTAACTATTTATTATCAGGAAAATTCTTTATAAATTTATAAAACCACCAATTATAAAAATATGAATTTCCTGAAGGCTATATATGACGAAATTACAGGCTTTTTTGGCTTTGGTAACCTGATAGATATTTTTAAATCAGGTAACTATAATGAATTTTTAACCTATCACGGCATTACTTCTGTTTTAGGTCCGCTCATTCCATTTTTGCTGATCATTGAAATTATAAGGGCTTCCTTTTACAAGCGCTTTAAAGTAATTGATTATAAAATTTCTTTTTTTACTTACGTATTAAACGCGTTTGTAGGCCGGTTGATCTCTTTTGCCATGGTAGCTATTTGCATTGGCCTTTTTGAAAAACATGCCATCTTTAAAACTACATTTACCTGGTATTGGTTCATTTATAGTTATATTATTTGGGAGTTTGCCCATTTTATTTACCATTTTTTAGCGCATAAGGTGCGAATTCTGTGGTGCCTTCATTCAACCCATCATGCGCCTGCCAATATGAATTTATCTGTCACCTACGCGCATTTCTTTTTAGAGGCTCCTTATGCCGATATCATTCGCACCACTATTTGTATTTTGCTGGGTGTAAACCCTGCCGTATTGCTTGTAATTATGTTTGTGGATGGTACCTGGGGTGCATTTATACATATTGGCGAAAATTTGGTAAGCGATGCCCGTTTCGGGTTTATAAATAACATCATCCTCACGCCATCACACCACCGGGTGCATCATGCTAAAAATCCCAATTATATGGATACCAATTTTTGTAATCTATTAAACATATGGGACAGGGTTTTCGGCACTTATCAACTCGAAGACCGTAGTGTACCCATTGAATACGGGATTACCAGACCTATGAAGAAACATAGTTTTTTAGATGCCTATTTTGGCGAGATAGTGGCTTTGGGAAAAGATGTAGCAAAAGCGCCCGGTATTAAAAACAAGGTGCTTTATATCTTTATGCCCCCGGGCTGGAGCCACACAGGCGATCACAAAATGTCATCTATCGTACGGAAAGAGTTTTTAGAAGCTAAAGAATTAGAAGCAAGGGAAAAAGAACTGGCCTGAAAATTTTTGTTCGCCCCACATTGCTTTACTTGCAGACCGATTTTGATTACCATTTAAATCCAGCGTGCTGAATTTAAATAGCCGTATATTAGTGCTGTAATAAATACAAAGTAGCAGGATGTTTAATAAAGCAGCGTTCAATGCAAAGGTCAAGACCTGGCTTAATGAACAGATCAAGAAAAGCGTTGTAAAAGAAGTTACGGAGTGTTACGACCTGATGGACAAGGACAGTACCAGTCGCTGGAACGTCTTCCGCATCTGTAAAAAGCAGTTAAATGCTGTGCGGTCAAAGATAGTTTTGAGTTACGTAAAGGTACTTGAACTGGTGGTGCTGGTTTATAAATGATCAGTTAAACTACACGTGAAAAATAGTTTCTGAACTTTTACTGGAGTTTAAGTTTATAGTATACAAGGAGTGAAATAATTCCAAAGCCCTTTAATTTTGAAATTAAAGGGCTTTGGAATTATTCTTAATTTATTTTGCGGAGAGCTAGGGATTCGAACCCCAGGAACCTTTCACAGTTCAACAGTTTTCAAGACTGCCGCAATCGACCACTCTGCCAGCTCTCCGGGGACAAAAGTACAAATCCGGGGCGAATTGGCAA
>JAMFSA010000021.1 GCA_026225055.1 Mucilaginibacter xinganensis
AAATGACTTACTTCACCAAATTACCGGCAGTATTATTACTGGCTGACGGAACTGTATTTTATGGCAAAGCTGCCGGAAAGATCGGTACTACTACCGGCGAGATCTGCTTTAATACCGGCATGACCGGTTACCAGGAGATATTTACCGACCCATCATACTTTGGGCAGATAATGGTAGCCACCAACGCGCACATAGGTAACTATGGTATTGCCGATGACGAGGTTGAATCGGGACAGATACAAATAGCCGGCCTGGTTTGTAAGAATTATAATATTACTTACAGTCGTAAGCAAGCTAACGAAAGTATACAGGATTATTTCCAGGAGCAAAATATTGTAGGTATCAGTGATATTGATACCCGCCAGCTGGTGCGCCACATACGTGATAAAGGCGCGATGAACGCTATCATCTCATCAGAAATATTGGATCTGGAAGAACTGAAAGCCAAACTGGCCGAAGTACCTTCAATGGATGGTTTAGAGCTGTCATCACAGGTGTCAACCACCGAAACTTATACTTTTGGCGACGAAAGCGCCAAGTACCGTGTAGCAGTACTTGACCTGGGTGTTAAGAAAAATATCCTTCGCAACTTTGACGATCGTGACGTTTATGCCAAGGTTTATCCGGCAAAAACATCATTCGAGGAAATGGAAAAAGATTTCGCGCCATCAGGTTACTTTATCTCCAACGGCCCCGGCGATCCATCAGCTATGCCTTACGCGGTTAAAACGGTAAAGGAAATATTAGCGGCTGATAAGCCAATGTTCGGGATCTGTTTAGGCCACCAGTTGTTGGCTTTGGCTAATGATATCCCAACCAAGAAAATGTTCAACGGTCACCGCGGACTGAACCATCCGGTTAAAAATATCATCATTAACCATTGCGAAGTTACTTCACAAAACCACGGTTTTGGTGTAGTGCCAGAGGCGGTAAGAGCATCAGATAAGGTAGAGATCACCCACGTAAACCTGAATGACCAGTCAATAGAAGGTATCCGTGTAAAGGATAAAAAAGCCTTCTCGGTGCAATATCACCCCGAATCATCTCCGGGTCCGCATGATAGCAGGTATTTGTTTGATGATTTTATAAAATTGATGAATTAATTTCAATATAATACTAAGGTAGAAAGGGGCGGGATTTATTCTGCCCCTTTCTGCTTTTGCTCTTCGGGCGTCATTGCGAGGAACGAAGCAATCTCTAAGCTATACAGAGCGCATATGTATGGTTGTATACTTATCGCATGGTATCGCTTTTCGCTAAGAAGTCACTTTTTGTCTTGATACAAAAAGTAACCAAAAAAATCAAGACAACAAGGATGCTTCCACCCGCCCTGCCGGTTCTTCACGCTTTTTTCGCTGTTCGGTACATTCGTACCTTCACATCACACAAAAAGCTAAACCGGCATTCCCGCCTCTACACTGGCCCGCCCTTGTTGTCAAAGCCTCGCGCTCTTTTTTAATCGAGGTTCAATAAAGCCCTCTTCTTTGGAGAGGGTTGGGTGAGGCTTCTTCCCCGTCAGTAGAACAGCTTCGGATGAAAGCAGGCAAAACGATGGTGGCTTTGAGCGTGGCAGGGCATAGCAGATTTTTACGGAAGCGTAAAGGCCAGGTGCGTAGCGACAGCAGGGTAAAAATATAGCAGCCCAGGTTTTGCCTGATTTGCAGGGAAGGCCTCGTGCGGCAAAGAAGCCTAATCTACTAACTTGACTTTTTGGTACTTTTGTGTCGAAGACAAAAGGACTAGGCCCTAACGGCTATGAGCGATACCATAAGATATGTAACCGTGAGTGCAGTTGCAAACTGAAGCCAGTGGCGGGAGCTTAATTACCTATTTCCCCAAATAATACCCCGGTATCTTCAACCCCGGCTTCTCCACATCCCAAATAATACTTGAAACTTTCCAGCCTGCTTTAGTTTTAATCAGCTGAAAACTATTTACACCTCGCTCGGCCAAACTATCCGGGTGATTAAGGTAAGTCGCATAAGTGCTGGTACGACTGGCTACATTGCCAAATTGTTCTGTTTTGCCGAATAGCTCTTTTTCGTAAAAATAATGAATATGGCCTGTTTCAATAAAGGTGCGATATAGGTAAATAAACTGGTTGATGTTGGTTACCTGGGCGCTATCCGGTGTACGGTAATTGATCAGCTGCGCCTGTGGAATGAAAGCTTCTTTGATCTCGGCATAACGGGGCAGTTCACCTGTGTTAAAACAGATGGAATGATAAGCGTTATCAACTGCCTTATTAATGGCCTCCTCATCTGGCACCTTATATACTGCGGCTGAATCAACCTTTGGCTGGGTAGGTTTGGTATGGCATGCTGATAAGGCAATTGCGCAAAGAGCATATAAGAACAGTTTTTTCATGGTTGTGGTGATAGTATTATAAAGATAAATAAAATTAAGGAAGTAATCGATATAGAGAGAGGGTGTGTTGAGGCACTCGAAACATGCGGGCAAAGGCCTTTACGCACACCCTTCGAGTGCTTCAGGGTGTGATGTCATTAAATTAAAGAACACCGTAG
This sequence comes from Mucilaginibacter xinganensis, assembly GCA_026225055.1. GTDB lineage: Bacteria > Bacteroidota > Bacteroidia > Sphingobacteriales > Sphingobacteriaceae > Mucilaginibacter > Mucilaginibacter xinganensis_A. The sequence continues at coordinate 2,526 of JAMFSA010000021.1, forward strand.
GTGTGAAACGTTGGTAGCAGAAAACAAACCAAAAATTCGTGCCGTTAGGTACGAAACTGGCGAAGTTGCATACCTGACGGCATGCTTTAAATTTATATTTATCTTTTCTACCGACATTTTGCACCTACGGAGCAACCGCTACCCCTTAACTTAATGACATTGCTCATGGTGACTACCCATTACACATTCATTATAAACTAACGTCATGCTATCGGTGAATAACAATTTGGCCCCATTCGTCGGCATTTTACCGCCATTTACCGGGGTTTTGGCCGGATTCCCCAAAAACCACTGGTTGTAGAGGCATTCTGTGTGCAACTTTGGTATATCAAATCACTCATACAATGGAAAAGTTACTTACAATACACCTTATAAATTTAGCAATACATGCCATAGCACAAGCGCATGCTGTTATTGCAACCTTAGGGCACCTGATAAAATAAGCGCTGGTTTGCCACCCGGTGAACGAGTATCATATATAATAAAGTTGGCCCTTCTCCTTTTATCGGGAGAAGGGTAAATATCCCAAACATATCATTGGCTCCCTTATTGATAGGTTTAACAAAAATAGACACTATGAAAAAGGGAGATAAAGTTGAATGGAACTGGGGCAAATCAAAAGCAGAAGGCAAAATTATAAAGGAATACGACAAGCCGGTTGAGAAAACCATAAAAGGCGCCCACGTAAAACGCAATGCCAGCAAAGATGAACCCGCCTATGAAATTGAACAGGAAAAGGGCAATAAAGTGATAAAGAGCGAAAGCGAATTAAAAATGCAATAGTAATTTTAATTATTTAACCCTCTTTACGCCGCAGGCGAAGAGAGGGCGGGCGAGCGAAGCAACGACCGGGTGAGTTGGACGGAGCGCGTTTTACCCCCACCCGGCCTTCCCGTAAACTGGGAGAGGTGTAGACGAAGGAGACTGTAAAGTGCGTTAGGGATGGTAAGGGTTTAGCCCGACGGAGGAGGGCCGGAGCGAAGCGCAGCCCTGTACAGCCCGGGCCGAAGGCAACGCCCTATTACTTACATAAGTACTTTATAACAAATTGCTATCGTTTAAAATCACAACCACGCCGTAATTTTTCTGTCATTCAGATTAAAAAAATATAATTATATCGTTAATGTATCGCATTTTTGCGCCATGGCAAAACAACCCATTATTACCGTAAATAACCTGGTAAAAAATTACGGCGATTTTAACGCCGTAAAAGACATTAGCTTTGAGGTTTACGAAGGCGAAATCTTCGGTTTGCTTGGCCCCAACGGGGCGGGTAAGACCACTACCCTGGAGATCATTGAAACCCTGCGCGATAAAACATCGGGCCAGATCATAGTTGATGGTTTTGATGTTGATAAGGATCCTGATAGCATTAAAAAACGTATCGGCGTACAGTTGCAGGCTGCGGGATATTATCCAAACCTGAATCTTTCCGAACTGATAGAATTGTTCTCGGGCCTCTACGGCATTAACAAAACGCCTATGGAAATGCTGGCAAAAGTAGCATTGACCGACAAAGCCAAAGCCAAATACAAAGAACTTTCCGGCGGACAAAAACAGCGTTTCTCCATAGCTACTACCTTAATTAACGACCCGCGCATTATATTTTTAGATGAGCCTACAACCGGGCTCGATCCGCAGGCACGTCGTAATTTATGGGATTTGATCCGCGAGATCCGCGATAACGGTACTACCGTGGTAATTACCACACACTACATGGATGAAGCCGAAATTTTATGCGACCGTGTAGCTTTTGTTGACGGCGGTCGTATTATAGATATTGATACCCCCGATAATTTTATCGATAAACTGGTAGCCTCGGGCTTCGAGCGTAAAAAGGAAGTAAAGCTGGCCAACCTGGAAGATGTATTTATTAACCTGACAGGTAAGGAGTGGAGGGAAGGTTAGCCCCCCGAACCCCTGAAGGGGGAGTGAATATGTAGTCAAAAATGACTATGACTTATTGACCAAAGGTATGCAACTGATACCAATGAACTAATGAACAAGTGAACCAATGAACAATAATTATAGTAATTTTAACGCAACCCTGGCCATAGCCAAAGCCAGTTTCCGATCAATTGTGCGCAGCCCGTCGTCGGTGGTGTTTACGCTGTTATTCCCGCTGATATTTATATTGGTGTTCGGCTTTATTGGCGGTAACCCCGTTAGGGTTGATGTGGGCGTGATGAAAGGCAGCGATACACAGAACCCGGTTTACGCGGCGCTGGCAAAATCGAGCGTGATACACCTGATAAACGACCAGCCGCTCGACCAAATGAACAGCGACCTGGTTAAGGGGCATATTGATGCTATTATAAATATTACCAAAAATGAAAGTCGCCCGCTGTTTACTGTTGATGTACAGTACACTAAAGCATCGGCAGAAAAGGATAACATCCTGAAATCGGTATTAAGTACTATCTTTTTCCGGATGAACCAATTAACAAGTAATGAACCGCCGGTAATTGCTGAACTAAAGGAAACCACCGTATCCGGCCGCGAATACAAAACCATCGACTTTATTTTACCCGGTCAGTTAGGCTTCTCGCTGTTAAGTACCGGTGTTTTTGGTACGGCATTCGTGTTCCTGAGTTTACGGATCACCCTAGTTATAAAACGCTTTTTCGCCACCCCTGTAAAAAGGTACAGCATAGTATTGGGCGAGGCTTTGGCCCGTATCACCTTTGCTTTAATAGGTGCTTTGTTTATTATATTGATAGGCCACTTCGCTTTTGATTTTACGCTGATACATGGCGTAAGTACGGTGTTGCAAATGCTGGTGCTCTCATTCGTCGGTGTGGTGATATTTATGGGGTTTGGTTTTGTGGTATCAGGCATCGCTAAAAATGAAAGCTCTGTACCACCGATAGCTAATATTATTACCCTACCGCAGTTCTTGTTGTCGGGTACGTTTTTTAGCATCTCTGTTTTCCCAACGTGGCTGCAGCCGGTTTGTAAGGCGCTACCATTAACCTACCTTAACGATGCCATGCGCAAAATTGCATTTGAAGGTGCCAGTTTGCTGGATGTTGGCCACCAGTTATTGATCTTGTTGATATGGGGCATTATAGTTTACTCGGCAGCGGTTAAGTTGTTTAAGTGGGAGTAGGGGTTTGATACGCGGATTAAAGAATTTGGAAGTCTACTATTAGACTACACGTTTCTCCTGTATCACTAATTCCCCAATAGCAAGGGTAAACTCCATCACCATATCCCGATTGAAACATGATAATATTCAAATCAGGTTTATTAGGTAACTTAAAATCTAGCCAATCCCCGGCATCTTGTGGATTAGTTTTGTCTTTTGCATTTTTCTTAAATTCTTTGTCTAAAAAATCATCATAGATATTGGCCCCAGGGTTATTTTTTTCAAAATCATTTGACCATTCATTAAAAAACTTTTGAGTTTTTAAATCAGAAAAACATCCTAAGCCAGCATCTACAGGAAACCCGAAAAACTCATCTTCCTCTTTGAGGTCCTTTATATTTTGATTGCCGACCAAAGCCATCTCCCATTTTATAGCTCTTGCTTTTGAAAATTCAATTTTAACAATCGCATACCGATCTCCTGAATTTTCCGTCTTAGCAATACATACAGTTACAGGGTAACTACCGGGTTTAATATGTTTCTTAAATGGTAGTGCATTATGCAGAGATACCAATGGGTCACAGGCTATAATTTGATCTGTAACAAGATTAAGCTGACCTAAAGTAAAAAAATCAAGTGGAACATTATTAATAGTTCGATTGTCAAAATATTCGTTGTAATCCAGTAATGAATTTTTAACCTTGTCACTAAAGAGCTTTTTTAAGATGTTCATGTCTAAATCTAAGATATATCACTTTCAAACCAAAATATTTTTTCAGTCGATTATTCTATTAGATAGAAATAGATACCACCTATATTAATTTAACGTTAAACTTTATTTATTTTCAGCATATTTTAATTTCATTTGTATATTTGAAAAGTAATAAAACATAGTGTACCTTTTACACTATGTATAATTTTAATCTAAATTATACAAAATGAGCTTAATAATTGATGTCCACGCCCGCCAGATATTAGATTCCCGCGGCAATCCTACTATCGAAGTAGATGTATTAACTGAAAACGGTGCCTTTGGCCGTGCTGCTGTTCCATCAGGAGCATCAACGGGTATTCACGAGGCTGTTGAACTGCGTGATAACGATAAATCTGTATACATGGGCAAGGGCGTACTTAAGGCCGTTGAAAATGTAAATGACATAATTGCAAAAGAATTACAAGGTATTGATGTTTTCAATCAAAACCTGATCGATAGCATCATGATCGACCTTGATGGCACGCCAAACAAAGGTAAATTAGGTGCTAACGCTATATTAGGTGTATCATTAGCAGTTGCTAAGGCTGCTGCCGAAGAAAGCCGTCAGCCTTTATACCGCTACATTGGTGGTGTTAATGCTAACACCTTACCAATCCCAATGATGAACATCGTTAATGGTGGTTCACATTCTGATGCGCCTATCGCGTTCCAGGAGTTTATGATCATGCCGGTTGGCGCTCCTTCATTTTCTGAAGCATTAAGGTGGGGTACTGAAGTGTTCCATAACCTGAAAAAAATATTACATGACCGCGGCCTTTCAACCGCAGTAGGTGACGAAGGTGGTTTTGCTCCAACGTTTGAGGGAACTGAAGATGGTGTTGAAACCATTTTGCAAGCTATTGCAAAAGCAGGTTACAAAGCAGGTGAAGATATTTTCATCGCGTTTGATTGTGCTGCATCTGAGTTTTACAAAGATGGCAAATACGATTACACTAAATTTGAAGGCGAAAAAGGTGCTATCCGTACCAGCGCTGAACAAGCTGATTACCTTGCTGAATTAGTAGCTAAATACCCTATCATCTCTATTGAAGACGGTATGGCTGAGGATGATTGGGATGGCTGGAAAATTTTAACCGAGAAATTAGGTGATAAGGTACAGTTAGTAGGTGACGATCTTTTTGTTACCAATGTAACCCGTTTACAACGTGGTATTGACGAAGATACTGCAAACTCTATCCTTGTAAAAGTTAACCAGATCGGTTCATTAACCGAAACTATCAACGCGGTTACATTAGCTCAAACTCACGGTTACACCTCAGTAATGAGCCACCGTTCGGGCGAAACTGAAGATTCAACCATTGCTGATCTGGCAGTAGCATTAAATTGCGGTCAGATTAAAACTGGTTCAGCTTCACGTTCAGACAGGATCGCTAAATACAACCAGTTATTACGTATCGAGGAAGAATTAGGCGCTAACGCTAAATTTATCGGTAAGAACTTCAAGTTTTACAAAAAGTAGTTAGAATGGTTGATTACGTGAGTAGTTGATTGAGTTAACTGAAAATATGAAAGCCCCGGTTTACCGGGGCTTTTTTTGTCTGAACCTTGATTTGCCTGATTTGAGGATTACATGATGCCGGGCGATAAAATCAAGGAAATCCATTAATCCTATAAATCAAGGTTCAGAAAAAAATCAACGAAATCGTATAATCATTTAAATCAGCGGTCTATATTTGCGCCCATGAAATCAAACAAGATCCTGAGAGGGGCCATTATATTATTCATACTTGCATTAAACATTGGCTGCGACCAGGTTTCAAAATCCATCGTCCGCAAACACATGACCGAGTACCAGGTCATCGGTTTTATATCTAACCACGTAACGCTTGAGAAGGTGGAGAATACAGGCGCATTTTTAAGTCTGGGTGATTCACTGGGCGGCCCTTTGCGTTATATTATTTTAATGATATTGCCACTGATAGCCGTTGCGTGGGGCTTGTATTATATCTTAACCAAACCCAATATGAGCAACTATAAACTGGTGGGTATTATATTCATCATCGGTGGCGGCGTAGGTAATTTGTATGATCGTGTGGTACATGGCTCGGTAACCGATTTTATGCATATTGATTTTGTGATCTTCCAAACGGGAGTATTCAACATTGCCGATATGTCGATAATGGCGGGCATGGGCTTGATATTGCTGGATGCTTATTTAACGGGGAAGAAGGAGAAAGAAGAGAATAAGGATGTAGCGGCAGAAGGATAATTCTCGCACAGTTAAATATTTCATTTACGTCCGTTTAAGCGTCTCCGTTGAACGGACGTATTTTTTATACAGTAAGAAGTTTGGACTTGCGCCTCTAATTGTTTTGGTAATATATAATGGCTATCTTAACGTGTAATTTGTATCTTTCAGAAACAGTACCTTATCCATGCTTAAAAAATACCTTTCTCCTAAATTTATAATCATCTTCTGCTTTATTGTTTCAATAGCAGAATTGATCAATGACCAGTTCTTCACCACAATTAACTCCAATATAGTTATAGCTAAACAGTTCATTAATCCGTTAAATTTGGATTGGATATTAAGCCGCGACCTGATGGCAAGCAATGGCCTCAACAGTATTAACGCAATTTTTGATGTACTGCTTTTACTTGGGGCTATATTATACACTTTTAATAAAACAAAAGAAACAAGGCTGATCCGTTTTGTAATATCGGTCATTTTCATGTCTAATGTGTTATCACTTGTTTACAGTGCGGCGTTCATACTTTTTGTAAAAACAGACAGGCCAATATCTTCTATATTGCTTAACGTAGCATTTTATATCGCTCATTCCTGCTGGATCTATTTGTCCTATAATATTCTGCAATATTTCAATACCCAAAAGGACTTACAAACAGATGTTATTGAGCAAGGTGACGTTGTGCATACTTATTTTACCGAGGCATCCAAATGGTACCGTGTTTTGCACCCGATAATTGATGTTATCGTTACTATAATGCTTTTTTCTCCAATGGGGCAGTTGGTTGCCTATATAAAATTTGGCCAGCCGATGTTTTTCAGAATGGCATATAATTCAAACCCCGGAATGGTGTTATTTGATATTGCCGTATGCCGGCTTGTTTATTACTTATTGTTTGAAGGCATTTTAGGTATTACACCAGCCAAATTACTTACAGAAACACGGGTGATCAATTATGAGGGTAACAAACCTGCATTAAAAAATGTGGCTGTACGTACGGTTTCTCGCTTTATCCCTTTTGAATCTATCTCGTTCTTTCTGCATAATGGGTTACATGATAAATTATCGGGTACACTTGTTGTTAAAGAAAAAAGGACAGGGGTAGACGGTAGCTATTTTTTCTGGATATTTCCCGCGATAATTGCCCTTTATTTTTTTAGTGGGATGATATGCGGGGAATATGAGATGTATAAAGAAAAGCAACAATATGAAGCAAAACGTGAACGTATAAAAGGTGACCTGATATGGAAATTTCAAAGGGTTACAACCAATGATTTTTTTCAATTGAAACACTCGTCGGATCAAATAGTGTCGAACTTCTACACCAGCGACTTCCTGAAAGTTGAACATATTACGGACACCGCAATTATATGCTCAATTTTAAAAGTTGATGTAGGAAATTATCGCCAACCTACCCAAGCTGACGTTGAAAAGAATTATAGTGAGAATAAAAAGGTATTACTAATGGACACAATAAGTAAAACTAACTTATTGGCAGCACTGTCACCAGGCGATTCATACTATGGCTTGTCTGATTCTATTGTGCCAATAAAAATAGCTGGTGTAAAATACCTCATAAAATCAATAGATACTTATTTTATGCCTAACATACAGGTTGAGAATAGTGGATTTGGTGAAAATTACCTCGATATTTTTTTAGCAAATAAAGGATGGACTGCCGATCTTATAAATATACAAGTGCTTGAAGGGAATATAAAGATCACTACCCCATTACCAGTACATTTAAAAGGATTTGGACAACGGATAGAAGGTACAGCTAATGGCGATAATGTGAATTACAAGCTTAATATAACCGTTATGGATACGCTGGGCCGTAAACAAATATACCGGGTAACGGGCAATACTTCGAGGGGTGGGGATGTATCAATCAGGAGTATAAGATAGTGGCATAATGTGCTATGCTACTACCTTGAATCAAGCCTTTTGCCTTTCAGCTTTTATTTTCTGTCTGTTAAAATCTGCTTATGATGATGAGGTGGGATAATTAGAAGTGGCATCCGGACATTTTGACTCACCCCGACTTCGTATCGCTTGTCGACCCTCTCTGCGCTGCGCGCAAAGAGGGTATGGAATTAAAACCTTTTAGCTTTTACCTCGAAAAAGTCATAAACTATTCATTTTTAGCCATTAAGCTTTCGCCTGCGCCTACTTACCAAATAAAAGCGTATCTTTGCTGGCAATACCCGTTAGCTTACGGTTTTGATCACCGACAACTCTTCAGATCCGCTATGCAATCGCGTTAGCACATAGATAAAAACATTACATGTCATTCGAAAATTTAAATTTAATTGAGCCTATACTCAGGGCTTTAAAAACTGAGGGCTATACTACACCTACGCCAATACAGGAGCAATCCATCCCTATTATATTACAGCACAAAGATTTGCTGGGTTGCGCGCAAACCGGTACCGGTAAAACCGCGGCTTTCGCTATTCCTATTTTACAGTTATTGTATCAGGATAGGCTACAGCACAAAGAGCAAAAAACGATTAAGGCCCTTATTTTAACGCCAACACGTGAGCTGGCTATACAAATTGCTGAGAGCTTTGCTGCTTATGGCAAACATACCGGCTTAAAGCATTTGGTGATCTTCGGCGGCGTATCGCAAAACCCACAGGTTGATGCATTGCGCAGAGGGGTTGATATTTTGGTAGCAACACCGGGCCGTTTGCTTGATCTGATGAACCAGAAATATGTTCACCTTGATCATATTAAAATGCTGGTACTGGATGAAGCCGACCGTATGCTGGATATGGGTTTTGTAAACGATGTTAAAAAGGTTATTGCTAAAGTGCCTGCAAAAAGGCAAACGCTGTTCTTTTCGGCTACCATGCCAAACGAGATCCAGAACCTGGCTAATACCATATTAACCCGCCCCGAAAAGGTGGAGGTTACACCGGTATCATCGACTGCCGAAACTATTCAGCAGGAGCTTTATTATGTAGATAAGGGCGATAAAAAAGCCTTACTTAACCATATATTAAAGGATAAGGAAATTAAAACCGCGTTGGTATTTACACGTACCAAACACGGTGCCGATAAGGTGGTTAAAGACCTTGTTAAGGTTGGCATTACTGCGGAGGCTATCCACGGTAATAAATCGCAAAACGCGCGTCAGCGGGCATTAACCAACTTTAAGAACCGTACAACAAGGGTATTAATTGCTACCGATATTGCCGCACGTGGTATTGATATTGATGAGCTTACCCACGTTATAAACTACGAGTTGCCAAACATACCTGAAACCTATGTACACAGGATTGGCCGTACTGGCCGTGCTGGTGCAAGTGGTATAGCTTTGTCATTTTGCGATGCCGAGGAGATTGATTTTCTGAAAGACATACATAAGCTGATAGCTAAACAGATACCTGTTAACGAAGCGCATCCTTACCCGATGAGCCCGCAAAGTATGGTAGCTAAGGCCGAGGCAGCAGCCAAATCAGGCGGTGGCGGACAAAAAAGAGGTCGTGGCTTTGGCAATAAAGATCGTGGCCGTAGTGGTAATAATAATAAAAGCACCAGCAATAGCGGCAGCATGAGCGGTGCAAGCCGTGGCGGTAACAGCCGTGGTGGAAGAAGAGATTAAAGGGCATAACCTGCAAGGGTTGTGTTATTGGTTCCCCTCTTGAGAGGGACAAGGGGTGTGTTATTCGATTTTTATGTCGATGAACACACCCCTTTCTATTGCACATCGCACCACGGCCCCTCTCAAGAGCTACTGTGTGGACACATTTTTTTGAATAAAATTGGTTTGCAGATCGACTCCGTTAGGAGTGAAATATTGGTAGAAATTATATAAAAAGGACATTTTTCGCTCCGTTAGGTGCGATATTAATGGACCATGTATTAAAAACAGGCATGGCTAAACTAAAAGCGGGCTATGTTATGTACCTACGGCACATATAAATATTCAACCTGTTTTTCTACCAATATATAACCCCTACGGGGTTTAAGGCACAAATTGTGTCCACATAGTAGCTCTCAAGAGGGGAACTTTAAGGCTACTGTTAACAAGTTAATAATACCACTTGCAGCTACCGAACTTTTGCTTTAATTTTATTGTGAAATAGATACAGTGATATGAAACGCCTTTTATACCTTTTTAAAAACAAGTTTTTTTGGGTTACCGCGGCTTTTGTAGTGTGGATGATTTTTTTTGACAAGAACGACCTTTTCTCACAATACCAATACCATCAGCAGCTTAGCAAGCTAAAACAGGAGCGCGATTTTTATATTAAACAAACCAGTTCTGTAAGCAAGGACCTGAACGAACTTACCTCAGATCCGGCAAAACTCGAAAAATTTGCACGCGAAAAATATCTCATGAAAAAAGATAATGAGGATGTTTTTGTGATAGTGAATGATAAAGCGAATTAATTTCAAATTTCAAAAACCCCAATCTCAGTGATTAGTTCCTCACTAATTCACTAATTCACTAATTCACTAATTCACTAATTCACTAATTCACTAAATGCTTAAGTAAGCATTATAATAAACTTAGTTCCCTCATTTACCATACTTTCCAGTTTTATTGAGCCTCCGAGTGATTCTACCTGGTTACGGGTGATAAACAAGCCAATACCTTGCGAGCCTGGCTTATTATGGAATGTTTTATACATACCGAATACATCATTGCCGTGGCGTGCCATATTAATACCAAGCCCGTTATCTTCAAATATTAAACATATATGTTTGTTTTTGATATAAGTATGGCATTTTATAACAACTTGCCTGTCGGGATGGCGATATTTTAAGGCATTGGTAAGTAAATTTTGCAGGATACTTTCCAAATATGCCGGAATGTAGTTTATGGCAGTACACCTGCTAAAATCATACTCAATTATTGCATGGGCATCCTCAATGTTATTGCTCAGCGCTCGCAGCATGTTCGTAAACACGGTTTCAAACTTAATTATCTTCTTATCACTGCTTATTTCAGCCTGTATTTTTACCACCTCCTCCAGGTCCTTAACGGTTAAGTTAAGGCTATCGCTAACAGATTGTATATGGCCGAAAATTTCATTGCGCTCAGCCGGTGTTTGGGCATGGTTATGCATATCAACCATTGATTGCAGATTACCCGTATGTGTGCGCAGGTTATGTGATACAATGTAGGCGAAGTTCTGCAACCGCTTGTTCCTTTCGTTTGCCAGGTCGAGAGCGCTTTGCAGCGCGATCTCCCTTTTTTTACATTCATCAATATCCTGTAAAATGCCCTGTATGCTAATGCATTTGCCATAGCCGTCGGTAATAGCGCTGGCTTTAAACCTTACCCATATCACATTATTTTGGGCTGTACGCAGGCAAAGCTCCAGATCAAAAGGATTGCCATTATTAATGGCTTCTTCAATGGCATCATCAGCTATCATACAATGTTCCGGCTCAAAAAAACTGATCAATTCATTAATGCTAAGTGAAGCATGAATGTTTAATTCAAAAATATCGTAACTGTTTTTTGAAAATGACAAGCTCATAGAGCATATATCCAGCTCCCAAATAGCCATTTTTGCAATTTTTCCAACCTCGTAATTGGCAGAACGATATACACTGTGCCTTGAAAGGCTATGATCTGAAGAAACATTCATATTGAAACGCTCAAATTCGTAATGCTCATCAGTGAGTAAAAGTTGTGCCAATAAAGTAATTCCATTACTTATTACAACTAATGGGAATAAATTGGATTAAAATATTTATTATTGATTAAATTATAAATCAATAGTTAATACTTAGAGTTGTAAGTTGTTATTAATCTGATAATTGTACAGCGCTTTGTCTGCAATTGTGAACGATGAATAATAATAGTTAAGGCTAACTGTTTGTTTCAGGTTCTTTTAAAGCGTTGGCGGCTATCCATTTGCAATATGTCCTGAATAGTCAGGGATTGTTTTCCCGAAGCAAGTTTGGTACAGGCCATTCCTTACAGCAATAACTTTCGGTAAGCGGTATTTTAATATAACAGTTGCAAACTAAAGTTAGTGTATAAGGCGCTTAATTATATTTTTTTCAACGCCAAAATTGAAAACGCACGCTCCGCTTTCTTTATAATATTCCCCAGCATTCCCAACCCGGTTACATCCATCTCTACCAAATCATTAGGCTGTAGCCATTGAGCCTGATAGTTGGGATCATTACGCAAGCCTGTACCGTTCAGCTCTAAAAAACAGCCTGTGCCAACCGTCCCCGATCCTATTACATCGCCTGGTAAAATATCGCAGCCATAGGCGCAGCGTTCAATAATTTCGGCAAAGGTCCAGTCCATATCGGCCACGGTACCTGCCGATACCTGTATGCCATTTACATGGCATACCATTTTTAAGTCGTACGCATTGCCTGTATGGCCGGGTTTTGGTGCAGTTTTGTACCTTTCCAGCTCATCCGGCGTAACCAACCACGGACCGATTACCGTCGAGAAATCCTTACCCTTTGCAGGCCCGAGGTTCAATAGCATTTCTTCCATTTGCAGGGTACGTGCGCTCATATCATTCATGATCATGTAGCCTGCTATGTAGTTATCCGCTTCGGCTGCCTTAATATTTCTGCCTTTTTTATTAATGACGATAGCAACCTCTAACTCAAAATCAAGCTTATCAAAATGATCGGGCATACATTCAATTTCGCCCGAACCCTGTATGGCGTTATGGTTGGTAAAATAAAACACCGGGTATTGATCAAACTCAGGTATCATAGCGGCACCACGGTTACGCCTGCCTGCCTCCACATGCTGCCTGAACGCGTAAGCATCGCGGCATGAACTTGGGTGCGGAACAGGGGCAATCAATTCATAAAACAATTCCTCTTTAGCCTCTAACTTGCCTGCTATAATATCGGTATTAATTTTTTTAGCCCGATCCATCAGCTCGTCGCCACCCCACAAAAATTCGTTCATATTATCGGGCAACAGCTTATCACACGAATTTAAATTATAGATATGCCCATTTATATAAACGCCCAGGTGCTCCCGGTCTTCGGTTTTGTAGGATACTAATTTCATGTTTGTAATTGGTTGGTAACTCAAAGCTAATGTTTTTGGTTGATGAGCAGTGAGTGGTTGATTAAGTTTATTTGGTGGATAGTTTATTTTCACCCATTTGTCATTCCGAGCGGTAGCGAAGAACCTATCCGGATTCATTACACAGCGATAACCTGCTGCCTGTAGAATAAATGCTTCGTACCTCAGCAAGACAAAAGGGATTTAACTTAATCAACAAATACCAACTTATAATATTAATTCACTAAATTCGTATAATTAACCATGAGCATACAAAGGCATTTTCTTTTCTCCCTGGGCCTCACTTCAATGAGTGATGCCTCTTCTTTCAGGGATGCTATGCTCAGTAAAATAGTACTGGCGCAGTACTAATTATTCCCCGCTATTTTTAGGATATAAAAAGGAAATCGCTTTAGCTCCAGTACATTATCTTAAAACTATTCCCGCTCTGCAATCGTTTTATATTTAAAATGCTGATGGTTTTTGGCTTGAATCCCAAGTTCAATCCCAGGTCCACAACATTTAAATGTTCTGAACAATATAAACCAATTATAGGCCATGCCCATTTATCATACATTAGGAAAAATTCCGCCGAAGCGGCATACGCAATTCCGTAAGCCCGACGGCAGTTTATATGCCGAAGAACTGGTATCAACCGAAGGTTTTTCGAGCCTGTATTCGCTCGTATACCATGCTTACCCGCCAACAATTGTAAAAGAATTGGGTGATCCGTATAGCGTTGAGCCAAAGATTGCCCGCGAAAAACATTTGAAGCATACCAGCCTCATCGGTTTTAACGTGCAGCCCCAGGATGATTACCTTAAAAGCCGCAAACCGATGCTGGTAAACAACGACCTTCATATTTCGCTGGCGGCCCCGCGCACTTCCATGACTGATTATTTTTATAAGAATAGTCAGGCCGATGAGGTGGTGTTCATTCACCAGGGCTCAGGTACTTTGAAAACTGGCTTCGGCAACATCAAATTTGTTTATGGCGATTACCTGGTGATCCCGCGTGGTACCATTTACCAGATGGAATTTGATACGGCTGATAACAGGCTGTTCATTATAGAGAGCTTCAGTCCCATACGCCCGCCAAAGCGTTACCGCAACGCTTATGGACAATTAATGGAACATTCCCCTTATTGTGAACGCGACATAAAACGCCCTGCCGATCTGCAAACGCATGACGAAAAAGGCGATTTCAAGATCCTGATAAAAAAGCAGGGCCTCATTTATCCGTACACCTACGGCACGCACCCTTTTGATTTTATCGGTTGGGATGGTTTTCATTATCCATGGGCACTTTCCATACATGATTTCGAGCCAATAACGGGCCGACTGCATCAGCCACCGCCGGTACACCAAACATTTGAAGGCAACAACTTTGTGATATGCTCATTTGTGCCGCGCAAGTTTGATTATCATCCACTAGCCATCCCCGCGCCATATAACCACAGCAATGTGGATAGCGATGAGGTTTTATACTATGTGGATGGTGATTTTATGAGCCGCAAGCATGTGGTTAAAGGGCAGATCACCCTGCACCCCGGTGGTATACCGCACGGGCCCGCACCGGGCGCCGTAGAGCGCTCGATAGGAAAAGAATCAACCGATGAACTTGCTGTAATGATTGACCCTTTTCGCCCGCTGATGCTGACGGATGAGGCCATAAGAATTGAGGACGGGAATTATTATAAGAGTTGGGCGGAGTAAAGCGGAAAGGCAAAAGCTAAAAGCTTTAAATCGCTCATTCACTAAATCACTCATTCACTAATTAAACAAATGCAAACACAAACAATAGAACAACCAACAAATACAACTGATTTTTTACCCCTGAACGGTACTGATTATGTTGAATTTTATGTGGGTAACGCCAAACAGGCTGCCCATTACTATAAAACCGCTTTCGGTTTCCAGGATCTGGCTTATGCCGGGCCGGAAACAGGCGTACGCGACAGGGCATCATATGTTTTGCAACAAGGTAAAATACGTATGGTGTTAACAACCCCGCTGCACTCTGATCACCCCATTGCGGAGCATATTAAAAAACATGGCGATGGTGTAAAGGTACTTGCGCTTTGGGTTGATGATGCTTATGATGCGTTTAAGCAAACTACCCAGCGTGGTGCCGAAGCTTATCAACAGCCACAAACATTCAGCGATGAATTTGGCGAAGTGCGTACCAGCGGCATTAAATTGTATGGCGAAACCGTGCATTTGTTCATCGAACGTAAAAATTATAAAGGCCTGTTTTTACCCGGTTATAAAGAACATAAATCTGTTTACAACCCAACAGATACAGGCTTATTATATGTTGACCATTGCGTAGGCAATGTGGGCTGGCACCAAATGAACCATTGGGTTGATTTTTATGCCGATACCATGGGTTTCAGGAACATCCTCACCTTTGATGATAAAATGATCTCAACCGAATACTCGGCCCTGATGAGCAAGGTGATGAGCAACGGAAATGGCTATGTAAAGTTCCCGATAAATGAGCCCGCTGAGGGTAAAAAGAAATCGCAGATAGAGGAATACCTGGAATTTTACGAGGGCGAAGGCGTGCAGCACATGGCTTTAGCTACGCATGATATTGTAAAAACTGTAACTGAATTGCAGAGCCGTGGTGTGGAGTTTTTAACTGTGCCTACCTCGTATTATGATGAACTTACCGATCGTGTGGGCCACATTGATGAGGACCTGGAACCATTAAAACAACTGGGCATATTAGTCGACCGTGATGACGAAGGTTATTTACTACAGATCTTCACCAAACCGGTTGAGGACAGGCCTACTTTATTCTTCGAGATCATTCAGCGTAAGGGTGCAAAATCATTCGGTGCAGGTAATTTTAAGGCTTTGTTTGAAGCTATTGAGCGAGAGCAGGACTTGAGAGGGAACTTATAGCCCCTATCTTCCCTGAAGAGAATTTATTTGAAGCCGGGTTATGCCCGGCTTTTTTGTTTTTATGATCCGAAATATAGAAACATAAATCCAAAATCGAATTTCCGAAACCCCAAATTAACTATATCCCCAGCACCTGTTTCAGCTTCACATACCCTGTTTTACTTACCGGTATTTTAGCGCCGGATTTGAGGATGGCGAGGTGACTGTCCTTTTCATAAGGATCGATACGGGTTATTTGCTGTATGGCAACCATGTAGGAGCGGTGCACACGCACAAAATAGCGTGAGTCGAGGGTTTGCTCGAAGAAATTCATGGTTTTGTTTTTAAGGTACGAGCCTTCCTGGGTGAAAACGCTTACATAGTCATCATCGGCCTGCAGGTATATTACGTCCGATACCGGGATGATCTTTACTTTGGTGCCTGTTTTTACCACGATACGTTCGTGCTGGGCGGGCGATTGCGAAACGGCTTCCAGCAGTTCTTCGGTTTGCTTGTTTTGTTTTGGGGCTGGTACCTGTGCCAGGTATTTTTCAACGGCTTTATTAAAACGGTCCTTACTGAAGGGTTTTAACAGGTAATCAACGGCATGGGCCTCAAATGCTTTTATAGCATATTCATCAAACGCGGTGGTGAATATAACTGATGGTTGGTTTTCTACCAGTTCCAGCATTTCAAAGCCGTTTATCTTGGGCATCTGCACATCGAGGAAGATCAGGTCGGGTTGATACTGATGGATGGCTTTCAGCCCCTCAAAGCCGTCATTGCATTCCTGCATAACTTCTATCTGATCCTTAAAAGCTTGTAAATATTCAAGTACAACCATTCTTGCCAATGGCTCGTCGTCAATAACTAAGGCGCGTTTCATAGCTGCGGAATTTTTATAATGGTTGTAAATATATTATCATTTTGGTGGGTTTCCATCAGGTCGTTACGGGCAAATAGCAAATAAAGCCTGCGTTGTACACCGCGCAGGCCAAATCCGGTGCCTTTTGGTCGTGAGGTTTGCGGATCGTAAGGGTTTTGCACCATTATCACCAGGTTATTGCCCTCAATTTCGCCGCGGATGCTGACGGTTACCTTTTCGGTAGTATCATACAAGCCGAATTTAATGGCGTTCTCTACAATGGGCTGTAATAACATGGATGGCAGCAGGCCCTCGCCGCAATGTTTGTCGCAACTGATCTCCGTATCCAAGCGGTGACCGAAACGAACCTTTTCAATATCTAAATAAAGATTTAAATGCTGCAGCTCATCATTCAGCGGGACTAACAACTGGTCGTCTTTCTTTAACGTTCCACGTAAAAAATCGGATAACTGGTGGATCATCTTACGCGCTTCATCGGGCTTAAAACCTATCAGCGCATTAATGGAATTAAGGCTGTTGAACAAAAAGTGCGGCTGCAATTGCTGGCGAAGATTATACAGCTCGGCATCGCGGGCCAGTTTTTCTGCTTCCGATTTACGTTTTTCGGTTTGTTTATGGTCCTGCTGCGAATACCACAGCATGCTGATCATCGCCATCCAGCCTATTGCCAAAAAATCGGTAAAAAAACGAATGGTTAATGATTGCGACAAAAAATGCATATAAACCGTGCTGATGCTCAGGTAGGGGATGATCCACCTGCAACCCGCGGTGCAAATGCCGGCCAGCGACAGGCACCACATCAGTAAATTTATATAGCTGCCTTTGCCCGGTTGGTAATAGCGCAGGTTGTTGTTGATGAGCCAGCAGGCGGCGGCCAATAATATCGAACTTACAATACCATCAGTTAAGGCTATGTACCATATAAAACCAAAATCATGCACAACGTAGGCAACCAGCGCTGTCCACGCCAGGCCGCAGGCTACCAGTAAGCCGTATAACCGTGATGATGATATTGATAGTAATGCCAAAACTTATGGTATTGGGGTTAATTAATTTTCATTCCTAAAAGGGCCGATTTATGGTGGGCCCATGCTATATACAGATCGGCATCCTGCGTTTCATGTATGTTGTAATACAGTTCGGTGCCGTCTTTAAGTTCGCCAAGCTGGTTAAGTTCGGCTACATCAATAAACTGCCATTGTACGGTTTGTTTATTGTTGTTTAAAAAGCTATCCTGGTTTGCCTGCCCTATACGACTGGCTTTTTCAAAGGCTGTATACTCGTTATCGGCATTTATCAGCCTTAATTGTTCATCAAATTGCGCATGATGGCTGCCATCTCCGCTGATCACCCTGAAAACTAATTTTGCTATGTACCAATTCATCGGTCAAACTAATTTTTATTTAATTAATAGCTGCGTACATCAACGCCTGCAAAAATCGAAACGCCTTTTATTACCAGTACCTTACTGCCATCGGCTCCGGTTGATTTTATCCTTTTATCGTCGACACTGCCAAACACGGCTGCCATATCCGATACTACCTGCCAGTTTGAGGGTACAATGATCTTGGTGCCGCCAAATATCTGGGTGATATCAATCACTACACGGCCCTGGATGTCGGCTTGGGTGAAATCAAGTTCGGCACCGCCAAAAATGTTCACTATTTCGCCGCCCTTAAAGTTTTTTGAAAGGATGGTTTTGTTAACCCCGCCAAAAACTGACACAGTATCCAGGTAATCATCACCCTTTAAAAACGCGCTTTTATAGCCGCCTGTGGGTGGAATGTTTGTTGAACCCGTATTCGGAGCGGATTCTGTTCCTGTCACTGACGGATCCTGTGGTGCATCAACCGGTGTTGCCGGGGTAATTGGTTCAAAAGGATTATCATTGCGATACTGGTATTTGTTCCATTTATCTTCCCATTTCTTTTTGCCCCAGTTGCCATAATCCCCGGGATGGTTGCGCCTTACGATGAGCCAGATACCGAATACGATGATGGCAAGCGGCCATATAGCGGCGTGGACATTATAATCGGGGAGGGCATCATCCAGTAAGAAAACACACCCGATAAGCAGCATAATTAACCAGGCTGAATTACGGAAGTTACTTTTAGCACCGATGAATATTCCCCATATAATAAGCCACATGGGCCACCTGAACAACCAGTGCGGGAAGAAGAAGAAGTCGAGTTGCTGAAACAGGAAAATAATACCTATCCCCAGCAAAATAAGCCCGGCAAATACTTTGCCTTTGCCGGGGGTTTTTGGATATTCTATGTTGTCACTCATGATATTTCTTTATTAAATGTTGTTAATGTTGCCTGTAGTGCTGTCATTGCGTTTTTCCCAATGTGCGCCATTCCAGCGTTGGTCGTGCCTCATGATCTGGTGTACGCCAAAAGCTATCAGCAACAATGGCCAAATGGTGCCTGCACCTAAAGCCGGTATAATATTAGGCAATAAAAATATAACACCAAGCATAACGTAAATAATCCAGTTGGTTTTTTTGAAATTATGTTTGGCGCCCACATATAAGCCGAAGATAATTAATATTAACGGCCAGCTAAACAGCCAATGTGGAAATAAAAAGAAACCGATATGTTTAAACAACAGGGCGAGGCCAATTACCAGGAAGATCATGCCTGTTGTAGTTTTTGCATTATGTGCGGGTTGCGGATTATTTATTTGATTTTCCATGACGTTACTAATTTTAAATCTTAACCAAATGTACAGCGCATAACAGGGCCACCCTATGCAATATTGGTGGTATGAATAAAGATGTCGGTGAGTTGGGAAAAATAGTCGGTGAAAAATTAGCGGTGGGATTTACCCGGCGAAATATTATGATGGACGATAGGGAATTATTCTTTCCCAAAAGCCGCTGTTATTTCGAACGATAGTGAGAAATCTTTTGCGCGTGTTAGATTTGCAGCACCAGATTTCTCCTCGTTCCTCGTCGAAATGACATTAAAATAATATCCCTAAGGATACTTATTTTTACTTGCCACTAAAAAATACTTCAGGAGGGATTCCAAAGCGGGTGTTTAGACCTTTTGCCATGTCTAAAGTTAAATTACGTTTCCCGCTCAATATGGCAGATACATGGCCTTCAGAGCCTATATAGGGAATCAGGTCTTTGTTTTTTAACCCGGCTTCTTTCATTTTAAACTTTATAGCTTCGATAGGATCCGGAACAGGGATGGTGTAATGCTTATCCTCATAGTCTTTTACTAAAAGTAAGAGAATCTCCAGTTCATCAAAATCCGAGTGGCCCGGTTCAGCATCAAAAATCTCTATAGTTCTTTCAATAGCAGTATTATAGTCAGCTTCAGTCTTTAATATTTTATATGCTTTCATTATGATTCCCTTTCTGTTTAATTACGCCTGAATGCAATAATTTTTGCGTCTATTTTATCGTATTCCTTATGAGTGCCAAACCAAAGAATAAAAGCCGCTTTTGCTTTAAAATTGATCTTTATTATCAGCCTGAAATCATTACCCTTTATATTGAAAATTACCCGATTGTCACCAACCAAACTTGCAGAGCCGTAGGTTGACTTTAATTCATTAAAATTGTTAAAATCGAATCGTTTAAATTCATGATACCATTCTTCCAACGCTATTTTTGCAGTGGGATATTCAGCCATATATTTCAACAAAGTTGGCCGGGTAATGATATTGATCATAATACCAAAAATAACAAAAACTTTGCAAAATGCAAAGTTTTTGTTATTTTATGATTTAAGAAGGTAAAACTAAACCGCAGGTTCCTGCTGGCTTAAGCAGTGGAAACTACCCAATCCCCAGATAATATCGGTGGAATCAATGCCTACAACTTTACGGTCGGGGAAGCATTGCTGTAATATTTCAAGCGCTATGGCATCTTTATCACAGCGGTAAGTAGGTACTACCACAGCCGCGTTGCCGATGTAAAAGTTAGCGTAAGAGGCTGGCAGGCGCTGATCGTCATAAATAACAGGGTCGGGCATGGGCAGCTCGATTATGTTGAGCGGTTTGCCATTCAGCAGGCGCATGGTTTTAAGGGTTTCCAGGTTTTCCTGTAAAATGTGGTAGTTCTCGTCTTCAGGGTTTTCCTCCACAACGGTTACCACGGTATCTTCGTTTACAAAGCGGGTGATGTCATCAATATGGCCGTCGGTATCGTCGCCGATAATACCATCGCCCAGCCATAACACCTGTTCAACACCGTAGTAATTTATCAGGTATTCTTCTATCTGTTCTTTGGTTAACTCGGGGTTGCGGTTTTCGTTCAGCAGGCAAGCTGTAGTAGTTAACACAGTACCCGCGCCATTAAAATCAACCGATCCGCCCTCCATCACAATATCCGGATGGTAAACCGGCAAACCGAAATGTTCAGCTATTTTGGTTGGGATAACATCATCCAGGTCGAACGGTGGATATTTACCACCCCAGGCGTTATACCCCCAGTCGACGATCACCTTTTCCTTAGTATCGCTATTGATTAAAAACGCAGGTCCGTGATCGCGGCACCAGGCATCATTGGTAGGGAATAAGAAAAATTCAACTTTAGTCAGGTCAACACCAGCAGTCAGCAATTGCTCTTTTGCAAAAGCAGTCATCTGCTCATCAACCACATTGATGCGTACCAGTTCGCCTTCGGTTAAAACCTTAACAAACTCAGCGTATTTGCTGTATATCATGCCGATCTTCCCTGGCCATGATGCCTCTTTATGCGGCCAGCTCAGCCAGGTAGTAGTATGTGGTGCCCATTCGGCGGGGAATGAAAAGCCTTTTGGTGGTGTAATCATGGTTAGTATTTATCAATATGTTTTATTCTCAATTCTCCGAGCGTCATTGCGAGGTACGAAGCAATCTCTACGCAGGCAGATCGACTATTGTAAGTTTTAGACTTTCCTCTTCTCTGTATAGTATAGAGATTGCTTCGTTCCTCGCAATGACGGTTATACAGAACTAATCTCCGTCTATCAATCGTTTTGTTATCGGCTGATAAGAATCAATCCTCCTATCCCTCAAAAACGGCCAGTGGCTTCTATAATAATCGGATTTATTCAGGTCCAGATCCTGTACAATGATCTCTTCTTCGGTATGTGATGCCTGGTATAATATCCTGCCGAACGGATTGGAAACGAATGATCCGCCCCAGAAATCAACTCCTGCTTCATGGCCTGAACGGTTAACACTTACTACGTGTACGCCATTTGCAATGGCATGCGAGCGTTGTATGGTTTGCCATGCGTTGTACTGCTCGGTATTGGTAGCTTCGTCCTGGGTGGTTGCCCAGCCTATGGCGGTTGGGTAAAATAATATTTCGGCACCCATTAACGCGGTAATGCGGGCAGCTTCGGGGTACCATTGGTCCCAGCAGATGAGCACACCTATTGTGGCAAATTTGGTTTTGAAAACTTTATAGCCCAAATCGCCAGGGGTGAAGTAGAATTTCTCGTAAAAGCCCGGATCATCCGGGATGTGCATTTTGCGGTATTTGCCTAAGTAGGTGCCATCAGCATCTAAAACAGCAGTGGTGTTGTGGTAAACGCCCATCGCGCGTTTTTCAAACAGCGAGGCAATAATTACAACGCCCAGTTCGGCAGCAACGGCTGATATAGCATCAGTTGATGGGCCGGGAATAGCTTCGGCTAACTTAAAGTTGTCGTAATTCTCCTCATCGCAAAAATAAAGAGAGGTAAACAGCTCCTGCAGGCAAATGATCTGCGCGCCTTGTTTGGCCGCTTCCCTTACCTTGGCAATGGCCTTATCTAAATTCTGTTGTTTGTCGGCAGTGCAGCTCATTTGCACCAGGCCTACTTTTACATTACTCATATACCGCTTTAAAATTTCTGCAAAAATAATATTTTAAAGTTAGGCGTATGTTAAAAAACAAAAAGGTTATGCTATGCTGACATTCGCCGTATATGTTAATTGTTTAGAAATTGTTGATAACATATTTCATCATATTATAAATAAAAAAATATATTTGAATTATCACATAGTCAGTCAATTAACTCATCGGTCGCTTTATTATTTCTTGTAAAATGAAAAAGCTATATATCATTGCTATAATATGCTTTTCTGCATGTTCGGCGTTTGCCCAGTTTAAATACCCGGCAACAAAAACAGTTGATAGCACCCACACTTATTTTGGGGTAACCTATAAGGATCCCTACGAATGGCTGGAGAATTTTAAGGATACAAGCGTGGTTAATTGGTTTAAAAATCAGGCCAATTATACCAACTCCATATTAAACAAACTAAATGGCCGCGACGGCCTGATTGCCGAATGGAAAATGCTGGATCAATTGCAGCCAGCACATATCAGGAGTACGGTTTATAAAAACGGCAGGGTCTTCTACAAAAAGACATTACCTGGCGAAAAGGTAGGCAAGTTGTATTACCGCCAGGGAGTAAATGGGCCGGAGCAATTGCTGTTCGATCCAACTACTTACATCGCCGGTAAAACGCTGACCATTGAGAGTTTTATCCCGAGTTTTGATGCCAAACAGCTGGCAATAGCATATTCATCCGGCGGGGCCGAGGTATCAACCATTAAAATTATGAATGTTGATACCAAGCAGTTTTTAAAAGATGAGATAACTAAAACGGCAGGCCTTGAAGGCTGGACATTTGATAATAAATCCATTTTTTATATCTGGCTAAAGAGCGCTGATAATACTGACCCATCTGCAAGGCTAAACCCCAAAACCAAGCTGCATGCTATAGGCGCGGCGGATAGTACCGATGTTGATTTCTTTAGTAATACCAGTTACCCCGGCCTGAAAATTCCTGCAAAAGTTTATCCTTACGCGCAAATAACCGACGATAATAAGAACTATATTTTCGCCGGTGAAGGCAGTGTGCAGAATGAAATGGTGATGTTTTACGCGCCCATCGACCAGGTGAGCGCTCCCAAAATTCAATGGAAACCACTATGTACTGCCGATGATAAATTGGTGCGTGGCATGGAGTTTATCGGCGACAGCGTATTTGCTATCACTTATAACGGCGCTAAAAATTATAAATTGATAGGCGTCGACATTAAAAATCCGGATTGGAGCAAGGCGAGAGTAGTATCCGCAGAAAGGCCCAACCAAACGCTGGAAGCCATAACACATTGTAAGGATTACCTGATTATGACCTATAGCGATGGCATCAACAGCCAGGTTTATAAATATGAACTGGCAACCGGTAAGGTAACAGAACTTATATTGCCATTTACAGGCGCGGCATTGGTGAGCTGTTTAGATAATAAAACCAATATTTGCACTGTAGATCTTACCTCATGGGTGAAGCCAAATACTGAATTTGATTTTGATGCCACCACTGGTGTATTCACCCCGGGCTCATTTAATAAACCACCGGCTTATCCGGCAGCTTATAATAATTTGGAGGTTAAAGAGGTTGAAGTAAAAGGCCACGATGGGGCAATGATTCCGCTCTCTATCATGTACCGCAAAGGCACGAAGCTGGATGGTAATAATGTTTGTTTGATGGATGCCTATGGTGCTTACGGCATCAGTATTCCATCCTCGTTCTGGTATGCGGAGGCTACGTTGGTAGTAAAAGGGGTTGTTGTAGCTATTCCGCACGTACGTGGCGGCAGCGAGAAAGGCGAAGCATGGTACAAGGGCGGATATAAAACCACCAAGCCTAATACCTGGAAAGATTTTATCAGCTGCGGCGAGTATTTAATTGCTAATGGTTACACCAAAACATCCAAACTGGCAGGTATGGGCACCAGCGCGGGTGGTATTTTAATAAGCCGTTCCATTACTGAAAGGCCTGATCTGTTTGCTGCCGCGATATGCAATGTGGGCTGCGCGAATGCCATGCGGCTGGAGTTTACCTCCAACGGGCCGGTGAATACTCCCGAATTTGGAACGGTAAAAGATAGCGTAGAATGCAAGGCACTTTACGAAATGGACGGCGTACAGCATGTGGTTTCGGGCACAAAATACCCTGCGGTTATTTGCATAGGCGGCTGGAATGACCCACGTGTAGTAGCGTGGCAGCCAGGCAAATTTGCTGCTGCTTTGCAAAATGCATCCACATCGGGTAAACCGGTATTAATGAAGGTAAACTATGATGACGGGCACTTTACAGAAGACAAAAGCGTAACCTGGGCCAATTTTGCCGATCAGTTTGCTTTTGTGCTATGGCAATGCGGGCATCCTGAGTTTCAACTAAAAAAGTAAACCGGGATTGTTATCTTCATGTTAAATTGGTGTGATTATATGTAACGTTCTTAGTATTCAGTATTATAAAACAACACTTTATGAATCATCTTCGTGCAAAAAATAATTAGCTTTGCTGCCGCATGACAAAAATTGAAGACTCCATTGTAAACGAGGTGGAAGAAGAGGTTAAACCCAAAACCTGGAAAGACAGGCTTTGGAGTGCTACTAAACTCATATTAAAAATAGCAATTACCTCGGCATTGCTTTATTATGTATTCAGCAAAGTTCATTTCAGCGAGATAAAAACAAAGCTGGTAAACGCCAACTACTGGTGGATGCTGGCAGGCGTGTTTTTCTATTTCTTGTCGATGGTAGCCTCATCATGGAGGTTACTCAGTTTCTTCAAATCTATAAACTTAAAGCTCGATCCTAAGTTCAACTTCAGGCTGTACTTATTGGGTATATTCTATAATTTCCTGCTGCCCGGTGGTATTGGCGGCGATGGTTACAAAATTTACCTGCTGAACAAAACCTATAAATTGCCTGCCAAAAAAGTTTTTTGGGCGATATTGTTTGATAGGCTGAGCGGCTTGTGGGCGATAGGGCTGATCATTGTTTGCCTTAAAATATTTGTTCCGCAAATACCTATCCACATAGCTATTCCGCTGGGCGTTTTCGCTATAGGTACGGTTATATATTATTTGGTGGTGATGAAATTCTTCAAGGAATTTGGCCGTCACTTTTTTACCGGGCATGCCAAGGCGGTTCTGGTACAGTCGTTACAGGTAATGACCATCATTATGATCCTTTTAGGGCAGGATTTCACTGGCAAATTTGCGCCGTATCTATTAGCCTTCCTTATTTCAGCCATTGCGGCAGTTGTACCGGTAACTATTGGTGGCGCAGGGGCGCGCGAATTGGTTTTCCAAAAATCAGCCGATTACTTTCATATTGATGCAGGATTAGGAATATACATCAGTATCTCGTTTTACCTTATCTCCTTACTGGTTGCGCTAACAGGCATTTACTATTTACTACGCCCAAGCAGGCTTACAGAAGGCTTGCCAAAAGCAGAGGAAATTCAGGAAATAAAAGAATAGCAATCTTATTCGTTAGTTTTACGTTATTTGTAAGAATTTAGAGTTAAGATTCAGGAATCAAGACAAAAAAGAATAGTTCACTTCTTGTCTTGATTCCTGGCTCTTAATTCTTGACTCTCGACCAAAAAAACTGACCGACCAATGGCTACTTTTAATGATTTTAATAATCCGCAGGTTGCGGCATTACCTGCTCATTTAAAACAATTTATAGTTGAGCAGCACTATGAACATTATACTCCTGTTGACCATGCAGTATGGCGCTATGTAATGCGCCAGAACTACAGCTACCTCAAAAATATAGCGTACTATCCGTATATCCCCGGTTTGCAAAAAGCAGGGTTAACCATCGAAAAGATCCCTGATCTGCAGGAAATGAATGACGCGCTGGCCAAAATTGGCTGGGGCGCTGTTACTGTTGATGGCTTTATACCACCCGCCGCTTTTATGGAATACCAGGCTTACCGGGTATTGGTGATAGCCGCCGATATTCGCCAGCTAAACCATATTGAATATACCCCCGCACCGGATATCATCCATGAGTCGGCAGGTCACGCGCCGATCATTGCCGATAAAGATTACCATGAATACCTGAGTTATTTTGGGTCGATAGGGGCTAAGTCCATGTTTTCCTCGCAAGATTTTGAATTGTATGAAGCAATCAGGGCTTTATCAATATTAAAAGAAATGCCCGATGCTGATGAGGCAGAAATTAAAAAGGCAGAGGATTTGGTAACCCACCGTCAGGATAACATGGGAGAACCATCGGAAATGGCGTTATTGAGCCGCCTGCACTGGTGGACGGTTGAGTACGGCCTGATAGGTACACTGCAAGAGCCGAAGATATATGGCGCAGGTTTGTTATCATCCATAGGTGAAAGCGTAAGCTGTATGCTGCCGCACGTTAAAAAGCTTTGGTACACAATTGATGCGGTAAACTATACTTATGATATTACCAAAACCCAGCCACAACTGTTTGTAACCCCTAATTTTCAAAATTTGATTGATGTGCTGGAACAGTTCGCTAATACCATGGCGTTCAGGGTTGGCGGCGCGTATGGATTGAAAAAAGCAGTTGAGAGCAGGAATACTTGCACGGCAGTTTATAGCTCAGGGCTACAGGTGTCAGGAACTTTTACTGAATTTAAAACCGATAAAAACGATGCCCCAATCTTCATTAAAACCCTTGGGCCGACTGCGTTAGCCGTAAACAATAAGCAATTAAAAGGCCATGGTAAGGATTATCATAAAGATGGCTTTAGCTCGCCGGTAGGCAGGTTGAAAGGGTATGATATTCCGCTGGAAGATTTCTCTGCGTTGGAACTTATAGTGTTGGGTATTGAAGAAGGTAAAGAAATTACCCTGGATTTTGAAAGCGGCATTACAGTAAATGGCACGGTAAAAAGTATCACATCATCCGAAGGGAAAACGCAGATCATTACCTTTGATAATTGTACAGTAAAAGATAAAAACGGCAAAGTATTATTTGAGCCTGACTGGGGCGTATATGATATGGCAGTGGGCGAAAAGATCACATCTGTATTTTGCGGCGCTGCCGATAAGGAGCAATTTGTGGAGATAGTTTATAAATCAAACACAGATACGCACCACGTAAAGTATGACGACCGCACGCTTGAACTACACCAGTTATACCAGCAGGTGCGCAACCGCAGGCATGCAGGTGGTGATTTTGGCTTTTTAGGCAATGTATGGCGCATATTACAGCGGGATCATCACGATGACTGGCTTTGCGCACTTGAAATACTGGAACTGCTCGATCATGAAAACGCTGAGCCTGCACTTGCTACGGAGATCAGGGCTTTTCTTGAGGAAAAAGCGGCCAATGAACCGGAGTATAAAAAACTCATTAACGATGGGTTTTATTTGATAGCACACCCTGTAGAGCAAAAATTGGTGGTTTAGGAAATTCTTTGTAATTTGGTATATGACAATTTTAAAAGTGATGGTTGATGATGATCAGGCAGATGAATTAAAGCGATTACTTCATGATATTTCATTTGTTAAATCTGTTGTGGAAGAACAAATACAAACAGATGAATCAAACATTACTTATAACCGCATAAAAAAGATATTGGATTCAGCTAAAGGGAAAGAACTATTTAAGGATATTAAAGATCCCGTAGAATGGCAAAAAGAGATCCGAAAGGAGTGGGAACGTGATTTTTGATACGAATATCCTTATCTATCTTTCCAAATACACCTTAAAGCCCGAATTACTGATCAATAATGAAACTGCTATATCGGTAATAACTAAAATTGAGGCTTTAGGATATAATTTCAAAATGTTGAAGAATATCAACTGTTGGCTGATATATGTGATGCCTTAACTATTATACCTTTGTTTGATGATGTTGCTAATGAAACCATCAGGCTCAGAAAGCAATATCGCATAAAACTGCCGGATGCTATTATTTATTCAACAGCGCTGGTAACTAATTTACCATTACTAACTAATAATATTAACGATTTTAAATCGTTGGACGGCAAGGTAAAACTTGTCAATCCATTTAACCTATGAACATCATTATAACAGGCGCCAGCAGCGGTGTTGGCTTTGAGGCGGTAATTGAACTGATATTAACGGGCAAGCATAAGGTTATAGCGCTCGCGCGTTCGCAGGATAAGCTGGAACGTTTGCTGGAGATAGCCAATAATTTAAACCCGGAGTGTACGCTTTATGCCATCGCCTTTGATATTGTGCATGATGATTATGACAGCCTGCTGCAATTTATCGAAGCTAATTTTGATAACCGGATTGATGTTTTAATAAACAATGCCGGAGTGCTGGTCAACAAAAATTTTACCGAGCTTTTAGAGGCTGATTTTGTTGAAATGCTGCAAAGTAATTTTATTGGTCATGTGCGCATGATACAGGGTGTATTGCAGTTGATGCCTGCCGGATCGCACATTGTAAATATTGGCAGTATGGGCGGTTACCAGGGCAGCGCTAAGTTCCCGGGATTGTCGGCATATTCGGCAAGTAAGGCCGCTTTGCACACGCTAACCGAATGTTTGGCACAGGAATTTAGCGAAAAAGGTATAAAAATAAATTGTCTTGCGTTAGGGTCGGCGCAAACTGAGATGCTTGAAAAAGCGTTCCCGGGGTACGAATCGCCTGTTATGGCGTTCCAAATGGGCAAATACATAGCTGATTTTGCTTTAACGGGTCACCAGTTTTTTAACGGTAAGGTTTTGCCGGTAGCGCTGTCGACTCCTTAGTGTATAGAGTGCAGTAAGTCTTACTATTTTAAAGTGCTCATTTTGAGTTAAATAATTGAGTAAAAAATTACTCAAAGTGTATAATATTTTCCACTATTTCGGTAAAAAAATCCACTGAATTTCGCCTGTTTTTTCATCGCCGAAAAAAAAATACCTCCATTAATTTAAAACGCGGTTTTTGCAAACAGGAACAATTTTTGCGTTAAATATCATATCCGCATATAGACCAAAGTTTTCTTATTTATTAACTTCTGCTAAATTAAATCGCTATGGACAAGACCTTGTTTCTTGAAGCATTAATTGTTGCTACGCCAATATTTATGATTGTCAGAACCTTTATAGTAAGAGGCAGGAAACTGCTTGACTGATCTTAAGTATTTTACTGGACCCAAAAAGGGTTAACGAGAACTCTTGTCTTAAAACAGCAAGGGTTTTTGTTTTTTAAACCTTATCGGAATCTTTACCGTATAACAAATTCGTAGCGAGAAATTTAGTGTGTTTTTAAATGATGAGCCAGGTAGCGGATACGCCTGGCTTATTTTTTTGTAAACAAAAAGGGGCGCAACGTTTTTGCGCCCCGGTTGGGATAAGGGTAGGTAAAGGTATCTTATAAGGGCAGTGCCCCTGTGTTATCGCATTTTCATAAATTCGTTCACAACTATCTCTGTTACATATCTTTTTACGCCATCTTTGTCAGTATAGTTACGATTTGCTAATTTTCCTTCAATGGCTACTTCATCGCCTTTTTTAAGGTAATCTTCGGCCAGTTTTGCCTGTGCGCCCCATAGTACCAGATTGTGCCACTGGGTTTCAGTTACTTTTTCGCCTTTGTCATTCTTGTAGCTCTCATTAGTAGCTATTGCCAGGCGTGTTAATTTGCGGTTATTGTCAAAATTTTTTACTTCAGGATCGGTGCCCAGGTTACCCACCAGGCGTACACTGTTTCTTAATGTATTCATCGTTGCTAAATTTTATTGTCGTTTTTGATGATACAAAGGTGCTGAGGCGAGTGAAAATTAGTCGGGTGATAATTGCTTATAGTCGACAATTGCCATTTGTAAGCGTTTGCAAACGGATAATATATTATTTATATTAGCTTTATGAATAAGGAAAGACACTGCCTTGATTGCGGCGAGCTGATACATGGCCGGGCCGATAAAAAGTTCTGTAATGATATGTGCCGAAATAATTATAACAACCAGCTTAACAGCAGTAGTTATAACTTGATTCGTAACGTAAACAATATACTTCGCCGCAACAGGCGCATAATGGAAGAGCTCAATCCATCGGGGAAAACAAAAACTACCCGCGAAAAGATGCTGGTAAAAGGTTTCGATTTTGATTATTTCACCAGTATATACCAAACCCAAACAGGTAAGAAATATCACTTTTGCTATGAGTACGGATATTTGGTACTTGATAATGATGATTTATTGTTGGTGAAGAGGGAAGAGAAGGGGGAGTAGCTGGGGGAGTCAAGAGTCAAGAGTCAAGAGTCAAGAGTCAAGAGTTCCGCCCGTTCAAGCGTCCACGCTTACGATAAAATGCACTTAGAATTATTTTAAGCGTGGACGCTTAAAATTTGGTGAGTTCAAGCGTGGACGCTTGAACTGGCGGATGGCGGGTAACGGGTGGATTTATTTAACTCACAAAATCACCATCACCCTGCTGCCTTATCGCCTGCCTTTTAGTAGCCAGCAAGCCGAGGCTTAAAATTATACTGGTACCCAATATCACCACAAACAGCAAACCTGTTTCTACGCTCTTAATTTTCATGTCAGCGGGGATACTGTAATAGAGCAGTACGCTTATTAAGCCGCGGGGGATCAGTACCAGCTCAGGCATCAGGTCAGTTTTTGATACGAGTTTAATGTATAGGAACCTTATCGCGTACATCCCCAGTAAAATAAAGCAGCCGTTTACAAAAACTGTCCAATGTTCCAGCTGGTAAATATCCATGGTATAGCCAAACATAATGAAAAAGAAGGTGCGCATCAGGAAGGCGCTTTCGGCCGAGAGCTGGAACAGTTGCTTGATATCATACCTTAAATTTGGGTAGATAAAATACTTTTTGAACCAGGGTAGTTTTATCTGACTGGCATTGTTCAGGAACAGGCCCAGCGCCAGTACAATTATCAGCGATGATAAATGGAACAGCTGCCCTATAGAATACACCATAATCAATATAGAAATAACCAGGAACGATTTTACATGGTGCGTTAGCCTGCCGATAAGATAAAGCAGCAGCAGGCAGGAGCAGATCACCACGATGGAAATAACACCCAGCTCAGCACCCAATTTGGTGAATGAGGTGAAATTGATCTGCTTGTTATTAATCATGAAGTTGAACAGCACCACGGTGAGGATATCCGAAAAGGAGGACTCATACACAATAAACTCCTTTTTCTCTTTGCTGAGGGCCGATGCCGCCGGTATAGCCACCGCTGAACTGATAACACAAAACGGGATGGCATTAATAAAGCATTTATAAACTGTATCGCCGCTCATTTGATAAATGATATAGGTGATAAGGAACGCGGTTACCAATAAAATAATAAGTGCCGAAAAGAAGGACTTTTTAATAATGCTATTCTTATCTCTGCTGTAACGCAGTTCCAATGCGCCTTCAAATACTATAAGTACCAGCCCTAATGTGCCAAGCGTAGGCAGCAGGTTATTGAAATTTAATGCAGCGAAGCCAAAATAATTCAGCGCCTGTTTAATAATTATGCCAAGGCACATCAACAGTATTACCGAAGGTATTTTGGTTTTACCACCGATCAGATCGAACAGGTACGAAAAAATTACCAGTCCGCTTAATATAATCAGGGTAGTATATGAAGTCATATTTTATTTTAAGAGTCAGGATGCAAGAGTCAGGAATCAAGACACGTTTGCATCGAATAAAGAGCCAAGATACAGTAAGAATCAAGAGCCAAGATACAAGAATCAAGATGCAAGAATCAAGATACAAGAGTCAAGAAAAAATGGAAAACATTAAATCTTATCTTTATATCCTGACTCTTACATCTTGACTCTTTACCTCATGAAGGCCAGTGTTAACGCCAACGCTTCTTTTGATGCAGTTGGGTTGTAGCTTGGCCTTTCATCGCAATTAAAGCCATGGTCAGCATACGATATTTTTACGTTGATATACTCCTTACCCGCGGCTTCAACAGCGTTTATAACGGTGTCGATATTTTCCTGTTTGATATGCTTGTCCAGTCCACCCCAGAAGAACAGGTGTTTGCCGTGCAGGTTTACTGCTTTATCAGCAATCTGGTCCGTACTGCCGCCGTAATAGGATACAGCAGCTTTAAGGGGTAGAACCGTGTTCGCTAAAAATGATACACGCCCACCCAGGCAATAGCCTATGCTGAATATTTGGTCCTTATCTACATTGTCCTGTTCAGTTAGCCATTGGTAGCAGGCTTTAAGATCGGCCTCAAGCCCTTCATTAGTTATAGCCGAATAATGCGGCATTACCGAAGCAAAATCATTATAAGGGGCCTCATAACCCACAGGCGCTGTTCGGTGAAAAAGCTCGGGTGCTATTACAACATAACCATCCTTAGCAAAATGATCGGACACATTACGAATGTGGTGGTTTACGCCGAATGCTTCCTGCAGTAGTATAATGGCAGGTAGTTTACCGGTATTGTTTTGCGGCAATGCGGTATAAGCAGCCATATTGCTGCCATCGGATACGTGCAGCGTAACGTAATTTTGTTGGTTTTCCATAGAATTTTTACTCAGTACTGTTTAAGGGTAAAATTTAATAACAAACAATTATGCCATATTTGTTTTACATAATCATGAAGGTGCTATAATTGTTACTTATCATATTTATAAAAAAGTTTATGCCACATCTATTCTCCCCGTTAAAAATAAAGAACATTGAATTAAGGAATCGTATTGCTGTGTCGCCCATGTGCGAGTATTCCAGCGAAGATGGTTTTGCCAACGACTGGCACCTGGTGCATTTAGGCAGTAGGGCAGTAGGCGGCGCCGGATTAATTATTACCGAAGCAACGGCAGTATCGCCCGAAGGCAGGATCTCGCCCGGCGACCTGGGAATTTATAAAGACGAGCACATTGAAAAGTTAAAACAGATCACCGATTTTATACATACGCATGGTGCTGTTGCCGGTGTACAACTGGCCCATGCGGGCAGAAAAGCCAGTCACCAGGTGCCATGGAAAGGGAATGCGCAGATTGATTCAGCAGCACCCGGTGGCTGGAAAACCGTGGCCCCAAGCGCGGTATCTTTTATTGATATTGAAGAAGCTCCGCTTGCGCTGGATAAAACAGGTATTGAAAAAATTAAAGTAGATTTTAAAGCCGCTGCAGTAAGAGCCTTGAAAGCAGGTTTTAAAGTAATAGAATTGCATGGCGCGCATGGCTACCTGATCCACGAATTTTTATCGCCAATTAGTAATAAACGTACAGATGAGTATGGCGGTTCATTTGAAAACAGGATCCGTTTTTTATTGGAGGTGATAGCAACAGTGAAGGAGGTTTGGCCCGAAGATCATCTGCTTTTTGTAAGGATATCAGCAACCGATTGGACCGAAGGCGGCTGGACAAGCGATGACTCCGTAGCCTTAGCTGAAATATTAAAAGGTAAAGGTATCGACCTTATTGATTGCTCGACAGGTGGAAACGTAGCTACAGCAAAGATCCCGGTTGGCCCGGGTTACCAGGTGCAGTTTTCTGAAGCGGTACGTAAAACAGGTATTTTAACAGGTGCGGTAGGGATGATAACAGAACCCCTGCAAGCCGACAGCATCATCCAAAACGGCCATGCCGACATAGTGTTCCTGGCGCGTGAATTACTGCGCGATCCGAATTTTACGCTGCGTGCAGCGCATGAGCTTGGGCATGAAGTGAAATGGCCAGTGCAGTATGAGCGTGCGAAGTGGCAAGCACCCCGGCCCCCTAAAGGGTGACTAAAAGGTAAAGTTAAATTTCCACCACCCCCTTTCCGGCTTGCCGGAGAGAGGGTGGTCGAGCGAAGCAAAGACCGGATGAGTTGGCGGAGCGCGCCGAAGTTCTGCGTTAGTGATAGTAGCGGATACCGGCCTCGCGCCTAAGGCCTTGTGCAGTATGAGCGGATAGCACGGGCCGCAGGCAACGCCCTGATTGTCTGAACCCGAATTTTATGAATTTTCCGAATGAACAGAATTCTAAAAATTCCTTAATTCATGAAATTCGGGTTCAGATAATTGCGGTGGAAAGAGGGTAATAGGAAGGTCCCAAAAAACATCTATATGATATAGATATTAATGATAAATACCTATTGAACAAAACGCTAATTTTACTTTATAAAACTAAAAAACATAACCATGAAACGTACAGCAAAAGCACATTGGAACGGTACCTTACAAGAAGGTAAAGGCGAAATAAGCACTCAAAGCACCGTACTTAACAACACCAATTATTCGTTTAAAACCCGCTTTGCCGATGGGATAGGCACTAACCCCGAGGAATTGATAGCTGCCGCGCATGCGGGCTGCTTTACTATGGCTGTTGGCGCTGCTTTAACACAGGCTGGCTTTACTCCGGGCGATCTGACTACTGACGCGGTATTGGATCTGGATATGGCTGCGCTGAGCATCACCGGTATTCACTTAGCATTGGTTGGTTCGGCAATTGAGGGTGTAACGGCTGACCAGTTTAAAGCAATTGCTGAAGGCGCAAAAGCTAATTGCATTATTTCAAAAGCATTGAATGTGCCTATTACTTTAGATATTCAGTATCAATAAAATAGTATCAAGTAGTTAGTATCAGGTATCAAGTAGTTGCCTGAACTTGAAAAGTATAAAGCCCTGCAGATAGTTTCTGCGGGGCTTTTGTTTTTTATGCTGTTTGCTATTATAAATACTTATATATTTATATAAATTAATATTAAACCTCTCATTATCATGGTCTTTAAAAGTATTAAACATTATGTATTAATTGTTGCAGGCCTATTATTTACAACAAGCACTTTTGCACAGTTGCGCCTGCCCGATGGTTATTTTGGAAACAGCTGCCTAACGGATTACAGGTAGTGGTTATTGAGAACAGCAAGGTGCCGCTTGCTACCGTACAGATAGCGGTAAAAAATGGCTCCTTTACTGAGGATTCAGTGTACAATGGCCTGTCGCATATGTTTGAGCATATGTTTTTTAAGGCGAATAAGGATTATCCTACCCAGGCGCAGTTCTTAAAACGTACGCAGGAACTGGGCGCTATATGGAACGGTACTACCGGTTATGAGCGTGTAAATTACTTTTTTACGTTCGATACCGATAGCCTTAACGCTGGCCTTAAATTCCTGAATGCGGCTATCCGTTTCCCTATCTATCGTATTGAGGATATGGAAAAGGAACGAAAAGTGGTTGATGGCGAGTTTCAGCGCGCGGAAAGCGACCCGGGTTTCCAGCTCAATTTTGAGGTTGAGAAAAGGGTTTGGGGCGATCTGTTCACCCGCAAAAATCCTATCGGCATACATGATATCATCAACACGGCCACGCCCGAAAAAATGATGGTGATCAAGAATAAATACTATTTCCCTAATAACAGCCTGTTGATTATTTGTGGCGATGTACATCATGAAAGCGCGTTTACTATGGCCGAAAATATCTTCGGCGATTGGGCAAGCAGTGGTTCCGATCCTATTTTAAAATATCCGATACCACCGTTTAAGCCGCTGGTGAAAAACGATATCTTTATAAAGGAATCAACCATTGCCAAAACCCCCTACATGATGTTTGAGTGGCAGGGGCCATCATACGCGACTGATTCTGCCTCAACTATAGCTGCCGATGTCTTCTCGACCATCGTTACTTTAAACTCATCAAAATTACAGCAGGCATTGGTTGATAAAGGGCTGGCGACTAATGTGAGCGTAGGTTATTTAACTTGTAAATACACAGGCCCGATACAAATATTTATTGTGCCAAATCCCAATAAATTAAAGGAGTGCTACGCTGAACTATTGAACCAGATAAGCATGTGGAATAACCCCGATTATTATACTGACGACCAACTGAAAGATGCCAAAGGCATATTGCTGCGTAATGATATTATGGCGAAGGAAAAGCCATCATCGCTGCCAAGTCAGATCAGCTTTATGTGGTGTAGTACGTCGCTTAATTATTATACCGATAACACCGACGACTACCAGAAAGTTACCCGTGCCGATATTAAAAAATACCTGGACACGTACCTGATAAATAAGCCGTTTGTTGGTGGCCTGATCATATCGCCCGATTTAAATAAAACAGTTAATGCAGCGTCGTTTTTCGCGGCTAAATAATTTAACTCCATAGCAATGATGAAAAAGTATATATACACCCTTCTTTTTGCAGTTGCATTAGTAGGGGCAAAGCCGGCGCTTGCCCAGCATGCCGCGTATGATATGATTGTTGATGGCGTAAAGGTGATAGTACAGCCGAGCGGCAATAATATTGTTGAGATACAAACGGTACTGCGCGGCGGTGTACAAAACTATCCGGCCAGTAAAATGGGTATCGAAGCAATGGCTATGCGGGCGCTTACCGAGTGCGGTACGCTGAAACATGATAAAAACAGTTTTAAAAATGCGCTGGATAAGATCAATGCTTCGGTATACGGCTATACCAATAAGGATTATTCGGTTATAAGCCTAACCTGCATAAAAGGTGATTTTGATATCGCCTGGCAATTGTATGCAGAAGCAGTTACTGAACCTAAGTTTGATGCTACGGAGTTCGCGCGGATTAAGCAGGATGCTATAAATGATTTGAAAGAGCAGGAGTCGCAGCCGGATGAGTCGATAGATAAAATGGCTGATAAAGTTGCCTTTGAGGGCAGGGATTTTGCCAAAGAGCCCGAAGGTACGCCTGAAATTATCAACAGCCTGACAGCCGATGAAACTAAGGCATTTTATAATTCCATATTGACCCGCTCAAGGATGCTGGTAGTGGTAGTGGGCGATCTGGACAGCAACCTGATACAAACCCGTGTAAAAATAATGCTGGATGGTTTAAAGAAGGGTACGCCTGTGGAGATGAAGAAATCATTTTTCAGGGTGTACAATAACTCATTCAAGGCGGAGCCAAAAGACCTGGCTACCAATTATATTGAAGGCGTAACCAGCGGCCCTTTGGTTGATGCCCCCGATTTTGACGCTTTCAACATGGCGATGCAGATCTTTTATGACAGGCATTTTTTAAATATCCGTACCAATAATGGCCTTTCCTATGCACCCCAAACATGGTTTGATGTGGGCTCGATCTCAGTAGCTAAATTCATTGTATCAACCACTATGCCCAATAAGTATATAGCCGTTTTTGATAAACTGGTTGATAGCACCAAAGCACATGGCTTTAATGCCTCTGAACTGGCAAATATGAAGGTTACCTACCTAACAGGTTTCTACTATAAAAATGAAACCAATTACGCGCAGGCATCGGCTATTGTGGATAATGAGGTGATGCATGGTGATTGGAAACGGGCGTTAACCTATATGACCAATATTAAAAAGCTAACCCTTGCCGATATAAACAACGCCTTTAATAAATATATAGGCAATATAGTTTGGGTTTACCAGGGCGACCCTAAAAAGGTTGACCCGGTGCTGTATAAAAACGGTACCTCGCATGTTGGCGATAACCCGGTTAGTAATTAGTAATTGGAGATGAGATCATTAGGATAAAATGGAAATTTATTACACCTGAATTGTAACAAACAGGGCAAGTATAAAGTCTTATACCTGCCCTGTTATATCATGCCGGTATAACTAATTGTAAATTATCGCCTTATCATGTTAATTTACGTTAATAAAAATCATAAAGTTTTATCTTTCTAAGAAATACTGAATATATTTAGGCAGTTGTAAGAAAACCCAATTCATTTTAATATATGATCTCTAAATTTATCAAATCTATCACTCTAAGTGTTGCAGGGCTGTTTCTGGCCTCGGCTTCTTTTGGCCAGGTGCGGCTCCCACAAGGTTATTACTGGAAACAACTGCCAAACGGCCTGCAGGTTGTTGTTATTGAAAACAGCAAAGTCCCTCTGGCTACTATTGAAATTGCTGTTAAGAACGGTTCATTTACTGAAGATTCAGTTTATAACGGCCTTTCTCACCTTTTTGAGCACATGTTCTTTAAAGCTAACAAGGATTACCCTACCCAAGCACAATTTTTAAAACGTACACAGGAACTGGGTGCTATATGGAACGGTACTACAGGCGATGAGCGTGTAAATTATTTCTTTACTTTCGATAGGGACAGCCTTAAACAAGGGCTTAAATTCCTGAACACCGCTATCCGTTTCCCTATCTATCGCATAGAGGATATGCAAAAGGAAAGAGTAGTTGTTGACGGCGAGTTTCAACGTGCCGAGAGCAGCCCGGGTTTCCAGCTTGATTTTGAGGTGCGCAAACGCTTGTGGACAGATCAGTTTACCCGTAAAAACCCAATTGGTATACATGATATCATCAACACCGCCACTCCTGAAAAAATGATGGTGATCAAAAACAAATATTACTTCCCGAACAACAGTTTATTAACTATTTGCGGCGATGTTAAACATGATGACGCTTTTGCCTTGGCTGAAAGCATTTTCGGCAATTGGGAAAGCAGTGGTTCAGACCCGATAGCAAAATATCCTATCCCTCCGTTTAAACCATTAACCCAAAGCAATTACTTTGTAAAAGAATCAACCATTGCGCAAACACCTTTTATGGATTTTGCATGGCAGGGACCTGCTTATGGAACCGATTCTGCTTCTACTATAGCTGCTGATGTTTTCTCGACCATAGTTGGCTTAAACTCATCAAAGCTGCACCAGGCATTAATTGATAAAGGTTTAGCTAGTGATGTAAGCTTTAATTATCAAACCAGCAGGTACGTTGGTCCGATTGAAATATTTGTGGTGCCTAACCCTAATAAAGTAAAGGAATGCTATGATGAACTGATACATCAGTTAAGCATTATGAATAGTCCTGATTACTACACCGATGCCCAGTTAGCTGATGCAAAAGGTATATTACTGCGTAACGACAGGTATGCTAAAGAAAAACCATCATCGTTACCGAGCCAGGTAAGCTATGCATGGGCAAGTACATCATTAAATT
This sequence comes from Mucilaginibacter xinganensis, assembly GCA_026225055.1. Taxonomy (GTDB): domain Bacteria; phylum Bacteroidota; class Bacteroidia; order Sphingobacteriales; family Sphingobacteriaceae; genus Mucilaginibacter; species Mucilaginibacter xinganensis_A. The sequence goes on from JAMFSA010000021.1 coordinate 41,981, forward strand.
ATTATACCGATAATACCGATGATTATCAGAAAGTAACCAGGGCCGATATTAAAAAATATCTGGATACTTATTTAATCAACAAGCCTTATGTTGCCGGTATGATCATCAGCCCTGATATGAACAAAACTATTAACGCAGCTTCATTTTTTGTAGCCAAATAAATTTAAAATATTATCACAATGAAAAAATATATATACAGCTTGCTGATAGTAACAGCAATTGGGAGCGCGAAACCGGCGCTGGCCCAAAAAGCGGCTTATGAAACTATAGTTGACGGCGTAAAGGTAATAGTACAGCCCAGCGGTAATGATATTGTAGAGATACAAACCGTATTACGCGGCGGCGTAGCAAATTACCCTGCTGATAAAATGGGGATCGAATCAATGGCGATGCAGGCATTATCAGAATGCGGTACACTGAAACATGACAAAAATAGCTTTAAAGATGCGCTTGACAGGGTTAACGCGTCGGTTGGAGGTTATGCAGGTAAGGACTATTCAGTTATTGCCATGAGCTGCGTTAAACCTGATTTTGATGCTGTTTGGCCTTTGTATAATGAGGCTATTACTATTCCTAAGTTTGATACTACCGAGTTTTCGCGCATTAAACAGGATGCTGTAACCAATTTAAAAGCCAGGGAATCTCAGCCTGATGCTTCTATTGAAAAATTGGCTACTAAAGTTGCTTTTGCTGGTCGCGATTATGCTAAAGATCCAAATGGTACATCTGAAATATTAAGCAAATTAACTGCTGCCGAAACAAAAGCTTACTACAACTCAATCCTTACCCGCTCACGCATGGTGATAGTGGTTGTTGCCGACCTGGACAGAGCTACCATTGAAGCAAGAGTAAAAACGATGCTTGATGGCATTAAGAAAGGTACACCTGTTGAAATCAAGAATACATTTTTCAGAGTGTATAACAATAGCTTTAACGCTGAGGCGAAGGACCTGGCTACAAACTATGTTGAAGGTATAACCAGCGGCCCTACTTTGGATGCTCCTGATTTTTATGCTTTCACCATGGCTATGCGCGTGTTTTACGACAGACATTTCCTGGATATTCGTACCAATAATGGTCTTTCATACGCGCCACAGGTGTCTTTCAGCCAGGGATCGCTTAGCTTTACCCGGATAAAGGTATCAACCACCATGCCTAACAAATACATAAGAGTATTTGATAAACTGGTTGATAGTACTAAAAAGCATGGGTTTACCCCTGCTGAACTGGCTGATATGAAGGTTACTTACCTTACAGGTTTCTATTACAAAAATGAAACCAATGCAGCCCAGGCCAGCTCAATAGTAGCAAACGAAGTATTGC
>JAMFSA010000022.1 GCA_026225055.1 Mucilaginibacter xinganensis
AAACACACAACCGCCAGCAATATGGCGAAAAATTTAACAACCCCTTTACCTTGCATCTTATATTATATATGTAATTAATTAGTTTATAAGCTTTTTTAAAATAGACGGCAAATCTAATAAAATTTCGTTATCATGAAATTTTAAATTAAAAACAAAATACCGCCGCTTTTTGTTATGAGCGTTCGAGTGTTATGAAAGAGTAAGGATAGGCATTTTTCTCATCGGCCTCGTGATCTTTTCTCGAAATTTCTTTCCACTCACTCTTATCTATCTCCGGAAAAAATGTATCGGCATCAAATGAATGGTGGATGATGGTAAGATAAATACGATTTGTTAAATGCATAGCCAGCTTATAGATCTCGGCTCCGCCGCCAATAAATACTTCATCTTCGCCTTCGCAAAGCGCTAATCCATCTTCAATTGATTTTACAACTTCGCAGCCGGGGATGGTGATATCCTGCCGGGTAACAACAATGTTCCTGCGGCGCGGCAATGGTTTGCCAACAGAATCAAAAGTTTTGCGGCCCATGATAATAGTGCGGCCTGAAGTAATTTCTTTAAAATGCCTAAGGTCATTTGGCATATGCCATAATAACTGGTTGCTTTTGCCTATGGCGTGGTTTTCGCCTATGGCGACTATGATGGATACTGTCATTCTTTGTTGGTATATTAGTTCACCAGTTCATTAATGGAATCGGCAAGTTAAATAAGGATGTGAAATTACCAAAGTTTCCACCATGGCTTATTGATTAATTTTTTAATTGATAAAGTTTGCTTCGATGAGCCGTTAAATAATTCATGTTCAAATTGCCGATTTGCCGTCTCAATTATGTTACTAACATAATCACGACTGAATGCATAGTTCTGTTTTTGGGATTTATAAGTTGTGCTATAAGTAATTTCAATATTCACGGTTCCTATTGTTTCAAAAAAAACAGCTGCATTTTCATGTCCGACCGGATAAAGCCAATAAATTGCAGCTTTATCTTTATGGGCTGCAAAAGTTTTAATTAACACCTCTGCATTTTTAAAATCCTTTACAGTTGGTTTCAATAATCGATCGAGGTTTGTTACGGCAACCAAATTCAAACCTTGTTCTGTGTTGTAAACAGCTTCTAAAATTATTGCCCCACCATAATTCCCATTTGCTAAAGTAAATGTTATACAATCGCCTTTTGAATAAAAGGGTTCTTTAATTACTTTTTTCTTTATGGGTTTTGCTTTTGGCCGAGGAGTAGATATTTCGATCAGAAATTTATTTAAAGCGATTTTTCTTTTTTTAAAATCAGAACTGCTTGCACCAAGCTCATGCCATAAAACAATATCCGTTCCGGTTTCAATGATAGCTTTTACTTTATTAAAAACTGCTTCATCTTCATATTTGCATTCCCATTGTGCCTTAGCTAAAGCAAACCAAAAACTATTGCTATCGGATGCATCATCTTCTAATTCTTTATTTGAATTAATAAGTTTGGCTGTTATTTCTGCTACAGGAATAGCATTATTGTAATTATCGAAAAAAACTGAATAAGTATCAGCGTAAGTATCGTTTGATGAAATTGCAGTACCCCATGATCCCATAATAATTAAACTGCCACTATCCCTTTGATATGCGGATGCGGATCATAGTTCTCCAAAGTGAAATCTTCAAACTTAAATTGGAAGATATCCTTTACCTCCGGATTGATCTTCATGGTGGGCAATGGTCTTGGTTCGCGGCTTAGTTGCAGTTTGGCTTGCTCCAGGTGGTTGTTGTAAATGTGGGCATCGCCAAAGGTGTGGATGAAGTCGCCGTACCCGAGGCCGCATACCTGTGCCATCATCATGGTGAGCAGGGCGTAGGATGCAATGTTGAAAGGTACGCCCAAAAATATATCGGCGCTGCGCTGGTAAAGTTGGCAAGAGAGTTTTCCATCCAAAACATAAAACTGAAACAGACTATGGCAGGGCGGGAGCGCCATTTGATTTACGTCAGCCACATTCCATGCCGATACGATCATGCGGCGGGAGTCAGGATTATTTTTGATTTGGTTTACCACCTGGCTGATCTGGTCGATGTACCCACCATTGGGCATTGGCCACGAGCGCCACTGGTAACCGTATACAGGACCCAGGTTGCCATCGGCATCGGCCCACTCATCCCAAATGCGTACGCCGTTATCTTTTAAATATTTTATGTTGGTGTCGCCGGTTAAAAACCATATCAATTCGTGGATGATGGATTTGAGGTGGAGTTTCTTGGTTGTTACTAGCGGGAAGCCATCCTGCAAATTAAAACGCATCTGGTAGCCAAACACACTTATAGTTCCCGTTCCGGTACGGTCGTGTTTCTGCGTTCCGGTTTCCATCACATGGCGCATTAAATCCAGGTATTGTTTCATATTTATTTAGTGGATGAGTGAATTAGTGATTGAGTGAATTTGTTTAATAATTGAATTAATTATTTATTTATTGTCTTTCTTGTTGTCTGAAACTGATTTTCTGGCAGTGGAAACAACTTTCAATATTTCATTAGCCTCATTCATTAGTGGGCTAATTTCTGTCTGTTTTACAAGTTCTGCTTCTACCAATACCTCCATCCAAAAAAGGCTTTCATCAGCCTCTTCCACAACAATGGAAAGTTTTGCATAAAATTCTGCTTGCGACCTTGCTCTGCAAACAGCCCTGTAATTTGCGCCGACAGATGAAGATGATCGCAATAATTGTCTGCCGATTATTTTCGCCTCTTCGGTTTTAGGCAAAAGTCGGAATAATTTGATATTATCGATAACAAACTTTTTAGTCCGGTTTCTAAAATATTCTGCGAATTCCGATTTATCATATCTTTCCATAAGTGAATATAAATTTAATCATTCAATGAAATATTCACTCAATCACTAATTCACTCATCCACTAAATGCTCAAATGCAAATAAAAATAATCTAATTTTGTTATCCTACGGATGTGTATAAATACATCCGATGTTAAATATTCTTATGGTCATTTTTCCTAATGCTAAAATTAATATCGGCTTAAACATAATTGAGCGCCGTGCCGATGGCTATCATAACCTGGAAACCGTTTTTTATCCTATAAAAATAAATGACGTGCTCGAGATCATCGAAAGTGATAAATTGAGCTTTGAATCAACCGGCTTGCCTATCCCCGGCAGGGTAGAGGATAACCTTTGTGTTAAGGCCTGGCACATGTTGAAAAAAGATCACGATGTGCCGCCGGTAAAAATTCACCTGCACAAAAATATTCCGATAGGGGCAGGGCTTGGCGGAGGTTCGGCCGATGCCGCGTTTTTTATCAGGCTGATGAACCAAACCTTCGATTTAAAATTGAGCATTGACGACATGCAAAATTACGCCCGTCGATTGGGTGCCGACTGTGCTTTCTTTATCGAAAGCAAACCTGTGTTCGCTTTTGAGGTGGGAGATGAGTTTGAATCTATCAAATTAGACCTCTCGGCTTATAAAATTGTGTTGGTGATGCCACCGGTACATGTGTCTACTTCGGAGGCTTACAGGGGCGTAAAACCGGCCGATGTGAAAACCTCGTTGATCGAGCTGATCGATACGCCCGTTGCTAATTGGCGCAAGTACATCAAAAATGATTTTGAAGAATCTGTTTTTAAAAATCACGTGGAGATCCGCGGCGTTAAAGCTGCCTTATATGAGGCCGGCGCATTGTTCGCCAGCATGAGCGGGAGCGGGGCATCGGTGTTCGGGATTTTTAATGAGTTGCCCAACCTGTCGCATCTGGAAGAAGAGAACCAGGTGTTCTATGATATTTGATTTTAATTTCGGATTTGGGATGTTCGATTTCGGATTTGAAAAAGTTTACGCTTTTTAATTAAATCCGAAATCGAACATCCCAAATCCGAAATCCCCAATTACACCCCTGCATCCTCACTCACGCCACGTCCTACACCTTCAACCCAGTCTCTATCACCCCAGCCTTTGGCTACGGCGGATAATAGCCTGTCGTGGGCCAGCGTAGCGGCGGGCATTGGTGTTTGACTCAGCTGCGCCAGTTTAATGGCTAAGCGGGCATCTTTATAGCCCAGGCTGGATTTGAAACCCACCGGTTCATATTGTTTGTTGGCGATAAGCTTTCCGTAGTTTTGATAGATGGGCGCGTTGAAAATTGTCGACCCGAAAAACTCGGCTACCTGCGCGCGGTCCAGCCCATTTTTCTCAGCCAGGGTAAATGCTTCGGCCATTATCTCCAGCGAGGCGAGGATCATAAAATTGCCTGCAACCTTCACCACGTTAGCGCCGCCAACCTTGTCGCCAAAATCAACAATTCGCTGTCCTAAATTTTCAAGCACGGGTGTTGCGATTTCCTTGGCATCCTTATCGCCCGAAATGCAAATGAAAAGCTTCTTCGCTTCCGCCGCTTCAGGCCTGCCAAAGACAGGGGAGGCGAGGTATTTGCTACCATGTTCCTTGTGTAAATTGGCGAGTTCTTCAGCGGTATCAGGGGCGATAGTGCTCATGGATATGTGTACAGCATTCGCAGGAAAAGTTTTTAAAATCCCGTCGGCACCTACAGTCGATTCTCGCAGCACTTCATCCTGCGATAACATGCTGATCAAAACCGGTACTCCGGAGGCTGCCTCGGCTGGGGTTTTGCAAACGGTTACCGATGCCTGATCGAGCTCCAAAATTTTCGCCTCGGTGCGGTTGTATACCTGCAGGTGGTAGCCTGCCTTTATTAAATTATTGGCCATGTGGATGCCCATGTTACCAAGACCAATAAATCCGATTTTGTTTTTCATAGTGTTAGTTTATATATTCTCTATCCTCGTCACTTAGTGTATTGGGGTTTGTTTGCTCTGGGCTTTCATCGGGAGAGTCGCCGCCCAGGCGTTTTACTTTGTTGGGCCTGCCAACCAGCACGCCGATAACAAAAGCGACCACGGCTACAATCAGCAGCATGGTCAATTTTGACAGACTGAAATCGGCCCACAAAAATGAAAAGGTTACCCGGCCTGTATTTTGCATAAGCACAACAGTAAACAGTACTGTTATCAAAATAATGATGATCGTTTTTATTCTCATGATTTTTTAGTTGAACATTTAATTACAATATCCGGTTTTTAAATGTCTTATAAAAATGGGGTGGGCTACCCAATAAAAATTTGTCAATCGACGAGGAGGGGAATTGTGATTTTTTTATACCAATTCTACATGTTCGGTTATTGATACGCTAATTGAATTGGCCGACCTAATGTGTTCCATCAGGTGAAAAAATATACGATGCCATCTTTCTTGATTTTCTCCGGAAGACTCATTGGTTTTTTTCTGAAATCCGGTTTCGCAGAAATTGGCCGATTTTGTTTGAAAATCTCACGCCTAATAATTTTCTCTCCCTGCCTGCATTTTATTGAGTTTTCATTTTTTTTGATTTCAGTACACTTTGATGAAATCATGCCTGGCAATTCTTAAAATGTACTTTTACTTCATTTAAATATGTTTAATTATTTGATTTTTAGATTTTTATACTGTTAATTTTAATCAATTAATTACAATTGCTAATAATTTTAGCTTGCTGATTCGGGTAAATTCAAATTTTACTTGAATTTATCATTTTTATAAATTATATATATGCCTGATTATTAAAACTATATTTTATTTAAATAAAACGAGTATTCAAATTTTAAATCAAAATAAATGGTCTGAATGTGGAGTATAAAGATGCCTTTTACCTTGCGTGTGAAGTTTTAATTCAATACACTAATTAAAAACTTAATTTGCCCTTTAAGGCACTGATTTAATAAAGCTGGAGTTAAGTGTAGCTGAATGAAATTTGCCCTCAGAAGGGCTTAAAATGCGTTATGTGTATACGGGTTTTCTTATCCCCTATTTGGTGAGGAGTATACAAAACGGGAAATCAGGCGGTAAAAGTTAAGAGAATAATGGGATGAAACTACCTCGCTCTACGCTTCGCAATTTGCTTTTGAGCCAACGGAAACATAAAGATGGTGGATAGGATAATAAGCGCACCGGCCCAAAAACCGGAGTTTAATTTGTGCATATCATCAAAAAAAATGAATGCCATAATGATACCATATACCGGCTCAAGGTTGGTGATGAGCGCGACTTTAAAGGCCGAAAATTCCTTCATTACTGATACCCCGGCAACGTAGGCCAGCGATGTACAAACGGTGCCAAGGATAAGTAAATACCCGATGTCGGAGTTTTTAAGTACCATGTCGTGAGCGAAGCCGTGGGTGAAAAACAGGTAGATCGAGATCCACACAAAGGCTCCGGACAGCTCGTAAAAAGCAATGACCGGAGCATCGGTATGCTTTACCTGGCGGGCGTTGATGATGGAAAAAAGGCTCGCACATATGGAACTGAGTAAACCTATTATGATGCCCTTAGTGTATTGTGTTTCGAACTTGAATATTAAAATAATGCCGATTATGATCAAAACTCCGGCCACAATTTCCATTTTAGAAATGCGGGTGCGGTTAATTATCGGCTCTAAAATAGCCGTAAAAAGTGTGTTGGATGACAGGCAAACCAGCGTTACAGAAACGGTTGAAAGTTTTATAGCAGCGAAGAAAAGTATCCAGTGGCCGCCTACTAAAGCACCTGTCGCTACTAGCTTTAGCAGCGTTTTGCGGCTTATTCTGTACGAGGTTTTATTGAATTTGAAGTATAAAAATAGGGATACAGTGGCAATAACTACCCTGTACCACACCAATTGCACGGCCGCTATGGAGATCAATTCGCCCAAAATACTGGTAAATCCCCATATAAAAACAGTGAAATGGAGTATTAAAAGGTTTTTGTTTATTCCTGCAGAAGTACTGGTTTCGGGCATTATTTTGGTGCTTTATACAACAGATAAAGCCCTACCAAACCGAACATAAAGTTGGGGATAAACACAGATAATATAGGCGGCAGGGCATCTTTTTCGGCAAATACAAAGGAAAATTTATCCAGAATTATATAGGCGAAACACAGGATTATGCCTATCCCCAAAGGCAAACCAATACCTCCGCGAACCTTTCTGGATGACAAAGAAACACCCATTAAAGTGAGTACAAATGTTGAAAATGGGTATACAAAACGACGGTATTTCTCAAACAACATATTGTTTAAAACCCCCGATCCCCTGATCCTTTCCTTGGCAATTCCGGTATTAAGCACACTTAATGACATCGCATTATATGAATTATCATGCAATACATCAAAGTCAGAAGGGCGCATATCCAGTGCTGTATCTTTGTGTGCAACGTTTAGCTGTTGTTCTTTTAATCCGTTCACATACCTGATGATGCAGCTGTTTAAAGCCCATGTCCGCTTAAGGGAATCATAAACTATATTAGTTGCAAATAGCTTCTCTTTAAGCTCATCACCATTAAATTTTTCCAGAATAAAGGTGTACCCGGTATGTACTACAGGGTCGTATGATTGCAGGTAAACGTAGGTGTGTTTATCCAGTTGCAGGTGCACTTCGCTCTTGGTAGGATCGGTGTCACCGTTAAACCCGTGGGAGTTTTCGAAGTCGTTTTTTAGCCTGTTGGTATATGGAATAAGGTATACATTGGCGAAAAATGACACGATAAATATCAGCGTAGCGGCAATAAAATAGGGCCTTAAAAAGCGGTTGAAACTTGCCTTTCCACTCAATATTGGTACTATCTCTGTCTGGTCTGCCATCTTCGCGGTGAAGAAAATTACCGCTAAAAAGTTGATCAGCGGCGACAGCATATTGATGTAAAAAGGGATGAACCCAGCGTAATATTGGAATGCGATTTCCTTAACTGTGGCGTGTTTAGATAAGAAGTTATCCAGGTGTTCTGAGATATCAAAAACCACCGAGATCACGATGAAAATACCCAGCGTGAACACAAATGTACCCAGGTATTTGTTGATGATATACCTATCAATAACTTTGATGTATTTATCTAAAAACTCCTTCATTTATAGTCTATAGTCGTTGGGCTAAACGGTTAACCATTGTTTTTTTCCAGTTATAAAATTCGCCTGCTATTATTTTTTCACGTGCCTGATTAACCAGCCACAGGTAAAAATGGAGGTTATGCAGGGTTGCTATCTGCGCGCCCAGCATCTCGCCCGAGTGGATCAAATGCCGCAGATAAGCTTTAGTATAAGCGGTATCGGCAAACAGATCACTATCGGCCTCAATAGGCGAAAAGTCATTCTTCCATTTCTCGTTTTTTATGTTGATGATGCCATCTTTTGTAAAAAGCATGCCGTTACGGGCATTGCGGGTAGGCATCACACAATCAAACATATCAATTCCTAACGCTATATTTTCCAATATATTAACCGGTGTGCCTACACCCATCAAATAACGTGGTTTTTGCTCCGGTAATATATCGCATACAATTTCTGTCATGGCGTACATCTCCTCTGCCGGTTCTCCAACGGATAAACCTCCTATTGCATTGCCCTCGCGCTCAAAAGAAGCGATAACTTCTGCCGAACGAACGCGCAGATCCTTATATACAGATCCCTGTACAATAGGGAAGAAAGTTTGGTCGTAACCGTATTTAGGCAAGGTAGAATCGAAGCGGTCGCAACAGCGTTTAAGCCAGCGATGGGTCATTTCTATCGATCTTTTTGCGTAATTATATTCGCAGGGATAGGGGGTACATTCATCAAAAGCCATAATGATATCGGCACCAATTGTACGCTGAATATCCATCACATTTTCGGGCGTGAACAGGTGTTTTGAGCCATCAATATGCGAACGGAAGGTTACTCCTTCCTCCTTTATTTTGCGTACTTCGGTTAATGAATATACCTGGTAACCGCCGCTATCGGTTAAAATAGGGCCATCCCAACCGTTAAATTTGTGCAATCCGCCGGCTTTTTCAATGGTATCGAGTCCGGGCCTAAGGTATAAATGGTAGGTATTTCCGAGTATAATTTGTGCTTTTATATCGTTTTTTAGCTCATGCTGATGCACTGCTTTAACGGTGCCTGCTGTACCAACAGGCATAAAAATGGGCGTTTGTATGGTTCCGTGATCGGTAGTGATCTCACCTGCGCGGGCTTTTGAAAGCGGATCCTGGGCTTTTAAATTAAATTTCATTATAAGAGCGCAAAATTAACAAATAATTGCGCTTTAAAGGGCTGTTATTTTTGTACTTAATGTAAATATGCTCAGGCGGTTTTCCACAACGCTTCATGTGGAAACTTAGCCGAATTAAACCTCGATAAATTCGCCAATTTTTAACAATTTTGCCTAATATTAATTATTGATTGGAAAACTATATTAAAGAGGCGCTGGTACTGCTACTCCAGCTTTGTTTTATAATTCAACTGTATTACCTGGTAGGCGATCATAGCCTGCTTACGGCTTATAAGCCGATGGAGGAACTAATACCTTCTAACATTCCTATATCTGTTGTCATCAGCGCACGTAATGAGGCTGCAAATTTAGGCAGGTATTTGCCTTCTATATTAGAGCAAAATTACACGGATTTTGAGGTCGTTGTAATAAATGACTGCTCTTACGATACCTCTTATTTGGTTTTAGAAGAGCTACAGGCTAAGTATCCGCACCTCAAAGTGGTAACCATTACCGAGCACGACCGCTTTAAAACCGGTAAGAAATTTGCGCTTACCTTAGGTATAAAGGCAGCAAAAAACGAGCATTTATTATTTACCGATGCCGATTGCGAACCTGCTTCACCAAACTGGATAGCCCGTATGGCAGCTAATTTCACCACATCGGCACAAATAGTAATAGGCTACTCGCCTTATAATAAAAGCAGGAATTTTTTAAACCCATTTATCAGGTTCGAAACCTTAAAATCTGCTATAAATTACCTTTCGTCAGCGCTGGACGGCGACCCTTATATGGGCGTTGGCCGTAACCTGGCTTATACTAAAACCTTGTTTTTTAATGCCAAAGGGTTTGCGTCGCATATGCATGTAATATCAGGCGATGATGATCTGTTCGTGAATGAAAATGCAAAACCGGATAATACTATTATAGAAATACACCCCGAAGCATTTACCTATACTACCGCGAAAACTACACTGGCAAGCTGGTACAGGCAAAAGAAAAGGCATATGGGCGTAGGTAAATTATATAAAAACAGGCACAGGCGCCAGCTAAGTTTTGATGCCATCACCGGTTTCTTATTCTACATAGTACTCATATTATGTTTAGTTTTCAATTTTGAACCTTTACTTGCTTTAGGTATATTTATGTTCAGGTTGATACTGCAATTTGTTATATATAAGAAGGTGTTTAAAAAGCTGGATGCTTACGGTTTGTTCTGGTATCTGCCCGGCCTCGACCTGTTTCATTATATATATTTAAATGTGTTCGGCTTTATAGGTACATTTATAAAAACCAAGCAATGGAAATAAACGCAAATTTCACCGAAAACGCGAAGAACGATTTTCACCTGGTGGTTAAGGCGCGTGAGGGTAATCAAAAAGCTTATGCCGATCTGATGCACCGCTATAAGGATTCCATATATTTTATGGTACTTAAAATGGTGAATAACAAGGAGGATGCCATGGACCTAACCGTGGAAACCTTTGCCAAAGCATTTGAAAAACTGGACAAATATCAGCCTGATTATGCGTTTAGCACCTGGCTTTTCAGGGTGGCTACCAATAATTGTATTGATTTTATCAGGAAGAAGAAGCTAAACACCATGTCGATACATGGCATGATGGATGAGGATGGTGAGGATAAAACCTTACAAATAAAGGCCGATGCTTTAAATCCCGAAGAAACATCCATTAAAAAACAACAAACCGAAGAACTAAAATTACTGATAGAGAACCTGCCCATACGTTACCGTAACCTGATCACGCTGAGATACTTTGATGAATTATCATACGAAGAGATAGCCCAGCAGCTCGACCTGCCTTTAGGCACGGTAAAAGCGCAGTTGTTCAGGGCCAGGTATTTGCTTGGCAACATCCTCAATCGTTTTAACCGCGATGACATCTGATAGTCTTATAAAATATTTCCCCAGCATCACGCCGCTGCAATTACAGCAGTTTGAGCAACTCCCTGAGCTATATAACTACTGGAACAACCAGATCAATGTAATATCCCGCAAGGATATTGATCAATTATATGAGCGCCACGTTTTACATTCGTTAGGTATAGCCAAAGTGATGCCTTTTTTACCCGGCGAAAATGTGTTGGATGTAGGTACCGGCGGCGGTTTTCCGGGCATACCGCTGGCTATCTTATTCCCTGAAACACAGTTTTTTTTGGTGGATTCTATCGGCAAAAAGATAAAAGTAGTGCAGGAAGTAGCATCGGCGTTGGGTTTACAGAACCTAAAAGCGGCCCATTTGCGTGCTGAGCAGGTAGATGAAAAGTTTGATTTTGTGGTGTCGCGCGCGGTAACACGGATTAAGGAGTTTTATCCATGGGTGAAAAATAAGTTCAGTAAGGATTCAAAAAATATACTGCCGAACGGCATTCTATACCTAAAAGGCGGCGATCTGGCCGAAGAAATAGTTGAATCAGGCTTAAAGGTAAAGCAATATTACCTGAAGGACTTTTTTGACGAAGAGTTTTTTGAAACCAAGCAGGTGATATACGTAAAGGCTTAGCTGTGACGCTTATAAACGGGAAATTGCCGACCCGGAAAAACCGTTCAGCAACACCCAACTCAAAAATCAATTTGAGAAAAGTTTTTAAATATTGAATTTTGGTTACTTTACTGATATGGTTGTTTTGCCGGAAGCATAGATTACTCCGTTTTGCGCTGCTGAGCCATATTTTTGAATTGCCCGACTCAGATCATCACCTGAATACATATATGCTATAGCAGAATCAGCTTGTACTGATAGCTTTTGTCCTTTTTTTAGGGGTTCTTTTAATTTATAAATTGATCCGTTAACAACAATAACCGGAGTTTGATCCCTCAAACCATTATGATCAAAAGCTTCTGAATCAATAGAAAGAACTATTGCTTTTCCACCTTTAATGGTTGTAGTAGGTTTTAATCCAGTAGCGACCGGTGGTGGCGGAGGCGGAATATTTGGTTTTTTAGCTTTTACCGGGGCAGATGGGGGCAATAGCTTTACATCAGTCACTTTTGGTGCGGGTGGCGGCGGTAATAAACGTACATCAGTTATGTGTTTTACTGTTGACGGTGGCGGCGGTGGAGGTAATTTATGGTTTGTTGTTTTTACTGTATCAATCTTTGTAACTACCGGTGCCATAAATTTAACAGTATCTGGAGGTAATAATTTGTATTTACCATTTGATGGAAAAGTGAAGCCGTATTTTTCACTAAGTAATTTAATATCAGCCGGTGTAGCGGCACTTTTTGCATACCGTACCTTTGAGCCATCTTTTTCATAAATAATTACCAGGAAATTGATCTCATTACCAACTATATACTTGTTTAACTTGTATTTATAGCCTTTATTAGTATATCCTGCGGCTTGTAGGTTGGCATTAACTCCTTTTTCAGCCAGGTCAGCTTTGACCGTGTTTACGGTAGGTTGCATATGCCCCGGCGCCAAGTCAATCCAACCATAATTTTTACTGAATGCCAGTGTTGAAGCACATAGCAGGCCGCCACATATGGGCACAGCCAACAGGTATTTTAGCCTGGCTAAACTACCCGAACGTTTTTGATTTAACATAATGATCCTCTTTTTTAACAGGTTATAATTGAAAAATGAATGTGTAATTGAAGATCCGCTCAAGCCATAAGCATTGTGCACCAAAAACGTGGAGTAGGTAATAGCGTCGGTTTCTGTAGCAGCTGTTTTCTCATCAGCTATATATTCATGTATGGCTTTAAGGCTATGTTGCAGCATGTATATGAAAGGATTAAACCAGTTTATAATCTTTAAAACCTCGATAAACACGATATCTACCGAATGTTTTTGATGGATATGTACCAGTTCATGCTTAATAATAGTCTCCCGGCCCTCGGCTTTTGTGCCTATAAACAGGAAGTTAAAGAATGAAAAGGCGGTGTTAGAATCATTAAGATATATCAGTTTATAGCTTGCATCTGTTGGCGTATCGCTTTTGCGCGTAAGCCTTACTAATTGGTAAAGCTTAAATAATAATATCAATAGCAAAACAGATGATCCCGCTAAATAGATATAAAACATTCCATCCTGCCAGGTAAACTGTGGAGGAGGTGGAACTAAAGTTATTTCAATCAATTTTACGCTTGCGCTGTTATTAAAGTGTTGTACAACAGGTGCTTGTGGTTTAATGTGCTTTAAAAAGCCCAATTGTATAACCGGGATGATGAACGATAGCACACAGCTTATCAGCAAGTAAGCCCTGTTTAACGTGTAATGTGTATCGTTGCTTAAAAACAGGTAATAAGCGGTATAAAATATCGCGAGGTACAGATTCGCCTCCATTAAATAATGCAGCCAGGTCATTGTTTTTTGTTTTTAAGATTATCAATCAGGTTGGTTAACTCATCAAGTTCCTTTATGCCGAGCTTCTTTTCATCGGCAATAAATGATACCAAGCTTTTGTAGGAATCATCAAAGTAATTCTTCATCATCTTATCAAAAGTGAACTTTTTATACTCTGCTTCGCTGATGGTAGGAAAGTACACATGCGAGTTTCCATAGGCTTTATGGTCGATAAAACCCTTGCCCTCCAATACCCTTACCACGGTTGATACGGTATTATACGCAGGCTTTGGATCTGGTATTTTGTCGATGATCTCCTTTACAATGGCTTCATTCAATTGCCAGAGTATCTGCATTATTTGCTCTTCGGCTTTGGTTAGTTCTTTGATCTGCATAGTAAACTATTTTTATAGTTAAGTAAAGCTACAACTATTTTTATAGTTTGCAAACTATAAAAATAGTTTTTATTTATTGCTAATTATTATAGCATTATTGTTATTCTTTTTCTATTTTAGGCTGATCTTATCACTATGTCTATACTACACCAGGTTGCTCTTACTTATGTTAAAAATGTTAGCCATGTGCTATCAAAATCGCTGATCTCATCTTTAGGCAGTGCTGAACAAGTGTTTAACGTATCTAAAGCCAGGTTGCTTGAAGTGCCCGGTATCGGTATAAAGACAATAGGGCAATTGAACCTGGATGAAGCTTTGCGGAAGGCAGAAGAGGAGGTGAAATTCATTGAAAAGAATAATATCAATGTTATATTTTATACCGATCCGCGCTATCCTAAACGACTTAAGTTATGTAATGATTCACCTGTATTACTATATAGTAAAGGCAATGCCGATCTGAATAATCAGCGGGTTATCAGTATAGTGGGTACACGAAATATCACCGATTATGGCAGGTATCTGTGTAAGGAATTGGTTGAAGAACTTCAACAATATAATGTGCTGATAGTAAGCGGGCTGGCATTAGGTGTTGATGTTGCGGCACATAAAGAATGCCTGCGATTGGATATTCCTACGGTTGGTGTATTCGGGCATGGATTGGATAGGGTATACCCCGGCCAAAACCGCTCAACAGCCGAAAAGATGCTGGAAAATGGTGGATTACTGTCAGAATATCCATCAGGCACTATCCCCGACAGGGAGAATTTCCCTGAACGTAACCGTATTGTGGCCGGTATGGCCGATGCTACGGTAGTTATTGAGGCCAGCGTAAAGGGCGGTGCATTAATCACGGCTGAAATAGCAAACTCTTATAACAGAGATGTTTATACTTTCCCGGGGAGGATAGGAGATGAGTTTTCGGAAGGATGCAACTTCCTGGTACGGCATAATAAAGCGGCATTGCTTACCAATCCGGCAGACCTGGCTTATAGTTTAGGTTGGGAAAAGGATGGCAGCCGTAAGGTTATAGAGCAATTTACCTTACCAATTAACCTAACAAGGGATGAGCAATTCATATTTGACATGATAAAGGATCACAAATCACCCTTAGCTATTGATGACCTCACCATAAAAACAAATATGCCTATGAGTATGCTGGCTATGAACCTGTTAAATATGGAGATGCAGGGCTATATACGCTCGCTGCCGGGGAAGACTTATTTGATTAGTTAGGGGAACTAAGGAATATGAAACCGCGTCATTGCGAGGTACGAAGCAATCTCTAAACTATACAGAGCCGATTTGCAAGTGGCTTTACCTATGTAGAGATTGCTTCGTTCCTCGCAATGACGCTTGGCGATGTGGTTATGCCTCTCCGCTCTTTGTTGGTGTTGTCACCAACAAACTTGCTATGCTCTTTACTGCTCAAAACTTGTTGGTGATAACACCAACAAGGCGCGGGCAATGACGCGTGGTGATTTTTAGTATTTACCCCTCATCATAAAGCACCAACTTCCCGGTACCGCCGCTTATTAATTTCCATTCATTAAACTCGAAATCAATAACAGCTATGGCGCAGGGCGGTACATCTTTTATTTGCCCGGTTAAATGGTAAAGCATCTGGCTTATAGCAGGATTATGCCCAACCAGCGCTATGAAATAATACTGATCAGGAAACTCATTAATGATATTCAATAATGCAGCATCGCTTGCTTCGTATATAGCTGTATCTGTTTGGATTTTTGACACCGAAAGCTGCTCTGCAAATATATCAGCCGTGGTTTTTGTACGCAGTGATGGGCTGCTGAAGATGATTTGCGGTATATACGCCTTTGTTTTCAGGCGTTCGGCCATTGATTCTGAGTCTTTTATGCCTGATTTCTTTAGCGGGCGATCAAAGTCCTTATAATCAGTGTCATGAGTGGCCTTAGCATGGCGAATTAATAATAACCTTTTCATCGGGTGTATTGAGTTAATTTATCAACTATAGTTTCGGCATTTATACGATGTAAGCAGGCATAATCCTTACGGAAGCATGGTTTATTTCCATATACAGAACACGGGCGGCATTCAATTGTGTTGGCCACAATATCATTTTCTGATTGTCCGTAACCTAAAAAGCCAGCATAATGGTGGGTTGCTCCCCAAACAGAAACCACCGGCGTTCCCTCAAGCGAAGCCAGATGCATACCTGCAGAATCCATACTAAGCATCACATCCAGGTTATTAATGAGTACAAATTCTTGTTGCATATCCAATATCCTGACTGTAGAAATCACGTTTTCGTACTTTTTTTCCCAGTCATCGCACACTTCCTGCTCATGTATTGAGCCTCCAAAAAGGAATATTTTACTGCCCTGCTGGTTCAACTCAGCAAGTACTTCCTCCATTTTTTCATGCGGATAGATCTTGCCTTTATGCTTAGCAAAGGGTGAAATGCCTATCCAAGGGGTGGCTTTTTCACCTGTAATTTTGGTAATATCGTCCGTTAATGGCTTTGGTTCTTTTGCTAATTTATAGTCTAAAAGTACCTCAAAACCCACACTTCGGAACACATCTGCATAGCGTTCAACAGTTCTTTTCAGAGGTTTTACTACCTTGTTTGGGAAGCGGGTTAATAGCTTTTTTTCAGCCCTGCCTTTATCCAACGCGGCAGTTTTTACACCCGTTAGCCTGAATAATCGCCTTAATATTTGGGTACGTAGATTGTTATGCAGATCGACTACCGCATCAAAATGCTCCTGATTTTTCAGGTGATTGAAGAGTTTTATCAGTCCTCCAAAGCCATTATAAAGCTCTTTTAAGTCGGCTGGATAATAGTTTAAGCGGGGGATATCCTTGAAAAACTCAGCAAAATCAGGGCGTGAAACATAGGTTATGGTTGTCTCCGGATGCTGATCTAACAGGGCTTTAATAACCGGAACAGTCATCGCCACATCGCCCATAGCCGAAAAACGCATGACCAATATGTGCTTTGGCCCCGGCATTATTTTTTGTTATTGTATAAAACAGGGTTAAGCTCAGGGTCGTTATACATCTTCATCTGGCGATA
>JAMFSA010000189.1 GCA_026225055.1 Mucilaginibacter xinganensis
AGAAATAAACACGGTTTCCGTGAGCGCATGTCATCTGCTAACGGCAGAAGAATATTAGCAGCAAGAAGAGCTAAAGGCAGAAAAAGACTGTCAGTATCTGACGAAGGCAAGCATAAAGCATAGTTAAGGCTGCATTCTCCTTTGCAGGGGCTTGAGCCGTAGTTATGTAATTAGTTGTCGGTTCAACATCAGCAAAAATATGTATACTTTTAAAAAAGAAGAACGGTTATGTAATAAAAGGCTTATTGATGAGCTTTTTCATAACGGTTCTTCTTTTTTATGTTATCCCTTCAAGGCCTCATGGCTGCTGGTTGATGATGCAACCCAAACTGTGAGTGCACAGTTAGTAATATCGGTATCCAAAAGGCGGTACAAACATGCTGTGGACCGCAACCTGATAAAACGCCGCCTGCGCGAGGTTTACCGCCTGCAAAAACAACAACATCTTTATGATCTGCTTGTCAGTACCAATAAAAAAATTGTACTGTCGTTAGGCTATATAGGCAAGCAGATAGAACCCTTCGATCTTTTCGAAAAAAAGATGCTCAAACTCCTGAAACAGCTGAGCGAGCAGGTTGCCAAATGATGTTCATCTACAACATATTTAAGGTCATTATAGGCACCATCTTTGTTTTCCTGATAAAGATATACCAATACTTTATTTCACCGCTTACAGGCGCTTCGTGCCGCTACACACCCACATGCTCACAGTATGGCGTGGAGGCCATAAAAAAACATGGCGCATTTAAAGGCGGATGGTTAACTTTGAAACGTATTGCCAGCTGCAACCCCTGGGGCGGCCATGGCCATGATCCGGTACCTTAGTTAAGTCAAAAGTGTAAAGTTAAAAGTCAAAAGTTCGGATGATGTTTTACTTTGAACCTTCAACTTTCAACTAAAAATCTTGATACCTGATACTAACTACTTGATACCAATAAAGCTACTTGATACTAAAAGAATGATTTTACAAATTGAAACCGCTACCACTGTATGTTCTGTAGCCCTAACGCAGGATGGGCAGGTTATAGCCTATAAACAGATCGATCAGCGTAATATACATGCCGAGGTTATTACTGTTTATATTGATGAATTACTGGAGTCACAAAAACTTAACTATAAGGATTTGGATGCCATAGCCGTTAGCTGCGGACCGGGTTCATACACAGGCTTACGCATAGGTATATCAACTGCCAAAGGCTTATGTTTCGCGTTGGATAAGCCGCTTATAGCCATTGAAACTTTAGAAGCAATGGCATACGGTGTTATCAATGATGCGCAGATCATTAACGACGAGATGCTGCTATGCCCCATGATAGATGCGCGCCGTATGGAAGTTTACACCGCACTGTTTAATAGCGAAGGCGAACAGGTAAAAGCAACCGCAGCAGAGATCATCGACGAAAACAGCTTTAGCGAATTATTAAAAAAAACTAAGATCTTATTTTTTGGCGATGGCGCCGATAAATGTATCGAAGTGTTGGGCAATAATCCGAACGCGCAATTCATACCGCATTTCACCAATTCAGCCACACATCTTACCCAAAAAGCGGCAGAAAAATTTATAGCTAAAGATTTTGTGGATGTGGCCTACTTTGAGCCCTATTATCTAAAAGATTTTGTAGCCGGTAAAAAGGCTGTATAAATTAATTATTTTGGATCGATCCGGCATTTGGATTAAATAGCTTATCCCATAAACGGCCCAGGAAACCTTTGTTATCGTCCTCATTTATGGGTATATAGCTGGCGTTCATCGGGTGCTCAATAACCGGCCCGAACTTAAATGAAACTCCTACATATATATCAGCACCTGTAAATGAGCCGTACTCATTTATCTCCCTTTGCGATCCCAGATCAGATAAAACTAATCTGCCGGTTTGCAAAAGCTTGTCCGAGCCGACAAAAAATTCAGCGTTCGGCGATTTTATCATCAACTGCCCGCCAAGGTTAAACAGTTTATTATTATCGTACGACATGGAAACCGTTGCCGTATAATTCTGATAATTCACCGGGTTAACCAATACTCCTGTAAAACCATTATAAAACAGTTCTTTTGAAGCTATTAAAGTAGGTGAATAGCTTACTACATTATCCTCACCAAGCCAATACAACTTTGATAAGCTCAGCTCGGCTGTTCCATCAAGAGGGGTTGTATAAGAAATATCCGTTCCGTTATGGTGCATTTCCGAAATAAAAGCATTGTATACATTGCTTTCTCTGTCAGGAGTTGAAAGTCCTTTGATGGTTGTTTCAATAGAGGGCGAAAAATTATAGATACGCATTAAATGATTCCAATGAATAAACCCGAGGTCCTTTACGTTAGCCTGTATAATAAATCCATCTTCAGTTTTATAAGTTGTACCAATACTCGCGGTCATTCCCGGGTTAAATATCGGAATTGCATTTATACTCTGCGTTTTACGATAAGTACCACCTAAATATAATGCCGCGGTATCAGCAGCTTTATCAAAATTTATTTTTGATTGATCGATGTTAACAGTTGCGTCATATATCCCGGTTACATAACCCAATTTTATACCAAATGCAAACTGTTTGGTCACCTGTTCGCGATAGGTTAACCCACCCTGCCCATAAAGCTGGTACCTGTACTTTGAATTAAGCACATTGGTATAAGAGCTATTGGGGAAATCAGAAGCGCCATTCAATAACGCTATATTTTCATCGGTAAAAGAACCTCTGAAATTGGCTTTAGTCTGCAAAAAGAACCCCAGTTCTGCATCACCATTAAAACTGGTATATATTTTAAACATCAATATATATGCGTTTGCATTTGCGTTTATATTGTTATAATTATTGCCAGGCCCAATTTTTAAAAGGTCATTTTTATAATAACCATTGTAATACCTGTTTTTAATAGTTTGCTGCGCATTACCGGTCAGGAAAAAATTACCGTCGATATTTGGAATAAAAAAGTTGGAAGCATATCTCCGGCTTGAATCTGGTATAAAACTCCTTTGCGAGGGGTTTTCAAACGAATCAAATAATGTACCTGTATTGTATTGCGAGTATGTTTGTGCAAATGATTTTGTTGTAAAGAAGAAAAATAATAAAAACAGTACTGATAGTTTATTCATAAAGGTTGTTTCTCGCGCGCCAAAAATAATCCAATAACGCAGATTATAGTACCACGCCATAAAATATTATCATTAACAATATGTAACAATTGTATGCATTTTAACTCCTGGTTATTATTTAACCGTTACAGTGTCAATATTGTTTAACTTCATGCAAAAGTTTGTGTAGAAATTTTTATCAGCAGCGCTAAACTGGTATGATGCACCATAAAAATTCTTCCAGCCGGGCTCGGCTTTTTCAAAAGAATCATAGAAATTATCATTCAGATCCCTTTTAAGCATCGGCAGGGCATTTTTAAAATTGATGAAAAAGGCAACGTTACTCCTTTCAGACAGGAGATCATTAAACTGGTTATAATTATCCGTTTTACTTATAAACTTACGGTTGAGATAGGTATCATTATAGCTCTTTAATTCTTCGGCGCTATTAGCCAACACCAAATAGTTATCCACTACCATAAAATATGGCCGTTTAAAAATACTGAAAGCATCGCCCAGTAAAAAGAACGGTAGTTTATTATAATTAAACTGGCCCGCATTATCCGAAACCATATTACTGATGTTCACCATAAATGGCCGCAACTTCGAACCATCCTTTAGTGATATGATGGCATATTTTTCCTGGTAACGGGTAGTAACTATCGCAAACTCGTTGCTGAGCAGGTTGGCAAATTCAATTCTTAAATTCACGCCTGTTTCAGTAGTCAGCTTATTAAATATAGAGTCTTTTTCTTTTTTTATACCTGCCTTGATGTGCCATAACGCCAAATCTTTTTCAAACTTTAATGGGTCTGATACTGAGAAGTTGGTGCTGTAAGCCGTAGTAGATGGAAAAATATCTTTTAAATGGTTAACAACGGGCTGCTGCCCGGTAAAAAGGCTTAGATAGCTTAATGGTTCACCAGTTTCAATAGTGGTAATACCATTAAACATAAAGGCATCGCTCTTGTAATTAAGGCTTAAAACCGACTTGGCGGGCAATAGCTTAAAACTGCGCAGTATGTCGGTATTCTTATTTTTAAACAGTTGATCAAAGAGCGGTTGTATCTGACTATAATTCACATACAGATCGGCAAGGGAATTATTGTTTTGCCTTTCCGATAACAGCACAAAATCCTTTCTGTCGCTTTTAGGTTTATAAGCGGCAGCTTGCTCTGCTAATTCTTCTGAAAAACTTCCCGAAAAAACATCATCCTCCCCGTTAACCACATAAAACCGCTTTTTTATCGCATTTATGTAGATGCTATAAGCTTGC
Organism: Mucilaginibacter xinganensis; assembly: GCA_026225055.1. GTDB lineage: Bacteria > Bacteroidota > Bacteroidia > Sphingobacteriales > Sphingobacteriaceae > Mucilaginibacter > Mucilaginibacter xinganensis_A. Next base: position 4,348 of record JAMFSA010000189.1, read on the forward strand.
TTCCCTCCTATGCGTGTTGATGTGATAATTAAACCGGTATTTTGCTTTTTTTCAAGCTGATTGATCAGCACGGTATCAAAGCCTTTACCTGCGGCCATGGTTAAAAGTAAATCAGCATCCTGATTTTTTAAAGGATGAAGCGAGATAAATACATTCTGCCCATCAAAAAACTGTTGCAAAATATGGTTATTCAGTAATTCAACACGCATGGTATCAATATCATTGATCTTTTCCTGCCCAACAACCGATTCTAAAAGCTTGTTCTGATTAAAGATATCATAGAAACCCTGCTCGTTATTAAACTCAAAAATAAGGGCTGCATTATCCGGGATGGTAGCCATCAACTGGCTGGTATGCGATCCCGGTGTATTTAGATTTTTAAAGTACACCACCGTAATATACACCGTGGCTATCAATAGTATTATAGTGGCAATTACCTGTTTTTTCATTCAATAGTTAATGATGCAATTTAGATTTTTAGCTGATAAAATGCACTAAATATCCGCATTGCTTTTTCAATAGCGATGGGTTTGAAACCCATCGCTATACGGTATCCAACTCAATATTTTAACGTGTTTGTTCCGGATTTTTACCATGTATCAATAAAGTAATACTTTCAATTGGTTAACTTAGCCTTTTATCTTCTGATGAACAAACAAATCATAATTACGGCGTCTGTTTTTGGTATGCTGGCCGTTATAGCCGGTGCTTTTGGGGCACACGGTTTAAAGGCTTATTTAGATGCTACACAATTAGAAGTATGGCATACTGCAGTACAATACCAGTTTTATCATGTTTTTGCTTTGCTGTTTCTTTCAACATTTGCACACACCAAAAATAGGTTAATTAATGCCAGCTATTACCTTTTTACTTTAG
>JAMFSA010000190.1 GCA_026225055.1 Mucilaginibacter xinganensis
CGATTACAATAAAAGACTGCCAGCCTAAACGGTAGTAACCTGTCCACGTATGACAGCCGGAGTGGTCACATGAGACGCTCGTGAAAGAGGCTTTCGTAGAGCGGGTCTAGCCCAGGTCGAAAAAAAAACTTTTCGACTCTATATCCGAAATTCGAATCCCACGTCCCCATTGCTTAGCCGATGACATTGCCAACCAGATCATCATCCGCCCTTCAGCCTCAGGCCTGAGACTCAAATTAATTCACAGAATAAGCGCCAACGCCTGCCTGATCCCATGTCAATCACTCGGGCAAGGGCAGGTCACAGGATTGATGGCCATCAGTTCGTCGAGATGGGGCAGTTGTCGAGTCCCATTGATGATGGGGCCGAGTCCCATCCTTTTAGCCATCATCAATGGGACTCAGGCACTGATGATGGGAGTGGGACTCGATAGCCGAGCCTCCCTGTGCGATGCTTTGAGACAACATCAGCAAACCCTGGATTTGACCATAGTTGACCATAGTTGGCCATAGTTGGCTGTAGTTGCCATAGTTGCCATAGGACTCTGTAGTGGTCTGTAGTTTTCAGTCAAAGCTACATAGTTGTACATAGTTTTGTGGCCAAGCTGCATAGTTTCATGTAGTTTTTCGAAGTTTCACGTAGTTTTTCAATTTCCTGTAGGCACCCGAGCCGCAAGGCAGTTCAGATACGCAATTAGATTTCAAAAAGCCACAGTATTTCATTGAGATAGAGCAAAGAAGAGCTCTTTGTTAAACCATTTACATAACCAAAATTCTTCACAAAAATATACATAGTCCAGCTCATCTGTCTCTATGGTGTTCAGAATAGCTCTATGAATTTATTTTCTGTTTTGCAGCTGAATAAAGCAAAGGATTTAGAAGGAAATTGCCAGATGACTTTGTGGAGCTTTGTGAGTTTTGGTACTTTAGTTTGGAATTCATCATTATCTATCTATGATGATCGGGAGCAGACAGTTGTTTTTGGGAGGGAGGTGACCCCTTATATTGAACAGCCCACCAAGTGTTGCAATGGCTGCGTAGCTCAACGGTTATGCCATGCTCTTGCATTACGCCCTGGTGGTCGCCGGTTTGACTCGGGCAAGAGTCACTTTATTCGTGAGTTAACAGTTGCCCTTCATGCAACTGAGATGTCGTCCATGGTACTCGACATCATCAGCCAATGAAAAGAAAGGTAAGCTAAGGTAAGTGGCTGTGAAATTTTTTTTTTTTGGGTCATGTTTTGTTCAAAGCTTCGGAAACCACCAAACTACACAGAACTCTGAAAACTATGGAGAACTATGGAGAACTATGTAGCACTCCCACCAAACTATGGAGAACTATGTAGAGGGTACCCTTCCTATGGCAAATACAGGAGCTATGGCAACTACAGGAACTATGTAGACCTAGGTAGCACACCCAGGGTTTGCTGATGGTAGTGGGAACTCACTTGATCTGCTTTGTGAGAAACACTGAGAAGATCGGGCGGAGGTAAATAGAACCAGAGTATACGATTTAAGAGAGCAGAGGGTACAAGAGATGAAGGTAAGAAGAAGAGAAAGATGCTGATGTAAGTAATCATGTGAGTAAGTAGACGCGTCGGGTTTACACCCTTCCCCTCCCCGAAAAACAAGCCCCCCCCACCAGAGAGTAGCGTCGCCTGGGTCGAGGAAAAATTTCAGGATTGCGCGAGCCAGCGGTCGAGCGCCTCGGCATGTGCGACTTCGCGCCTGGGTAGCCACTTGTTGCCCTCGGGTCCGTAGCCAGAGAAACGCACCAGGTATTGCTTGCCGCGCCCGCGTGGGCGTTCGTCGATGAACCATTCTTCGTCACCGTCGCCGTTGATTATTGGTCCTGGTTTGGCCAGTTTGCGGTCGGGGAAAAGATCGTTGTCGTTTTCTACATAGGGCTCAAGTTCAGACGAATGGAAGACGGGGAAGAC
>JAMFSA010000191.1 GCA_026225055.1 Mucilaginibacter xinganensis
CCCAACAGGTTGGAACGGTATATCAATAAAGCTACTTCATCCCCGGCCAGTTCCGCCGCCCTGGCCGCATCCCATAAGTAACTTACATGCTTGAATTGTGTTGTGACAGACATATTTGTGAAATTTTGAATTCTTGATTTAATGATTTATTGAATTGTTTATTAAGTTTTTATTTAACTACTCACCACTCACTATTTACCACTCACCGCAGCAGTCGTTTCTTTATCCTTTATTGAATTTCCTTTACCTACTACTAATACCGAAATGATAATGACCGCTATACCTGCAATAACAGTTATTAATGCCTTTTTGCTTACACCTCTCCATTCTTTTAATACAAGGCCCCAGGCATTAGCTATTAATATGATAAAGGCCATGTGCAAGATCCATGAACTGGCACCATTACCCAGCCTGCTTTCACCCATCCCATAAAAAAAGAACTGCAAAAACCAGGTTGTACCTGCTAATGCCGAGAATATATAATTCTTTAACAACGGCGTTTTTTTATTAGTATAATCGCCAAAGGTTTTGTTGCGGGCGTTCAGTATCATACACCAGATAAAGTTGGTGGTTAGCCCGCCCCAAAGGATAATAATGTACACTACGTTGTTCTGGAAAAGGAAATTACCTTGGCCATTGTGTGCAGCCATCCAAACAGTATTGGCTTGATCGGCCATGGTTTTACCGGCTTCGATACCAAAGTTAAAGCAGGCGCTGAGTACCCCTGATACAATAGCTACTGCTATACCCAATCCAAAGCGATAATCTTTGTTATCCTCTACATCAGCCTGACCTGTTGAAAGCTCTTTCTCTTTCATCACGCCTGCTTTACCGCAAATGATGATGCCTACTAAGGTTAATGCTATACCCAATAGTACAAGTTGCCCCCAATGAGTGGTTGCCAGCGTGGTGATGGTATCTTTACCATTCTGTGGGAAAAAGTTATAATATACTGATGGAATTAAAGAACCAAATACAGCGCAGAGACCTAATATAATGGTGCTGCCCAGTGATACGCCCAGATAGCGTACACCCAGTCCATAAGTTAAGCCGCCGATGCCCCATAATAAGCCAAAGAAATAGGTAAGCAGTAAAATGCTGCCATTGGTATCGGCTATAATTTCGGTAAAATGTGGGATGGTGAGCCAGGCTGCTAATGGTGGTACAATCAGCCATGAAAACAGGCCGCCTATTATCCAATAGCTTTCCCAGGCCCAGCCCTTTACTTTTTTATACGGAATGTAAAAACTACCTGAGGCAAAGCCACCGATAAAATGGAAGATAACTCCAAATATAACTTGCATGTACTATGTTGGTTTACTAATTGATATACCACGCGTATGTAAGCCATACACTGTATAGTGAAAGCTAAAGAGATAAACCAATTTATTTGACCGATTTATCTACTAAATCAAAACTATTACATAATGCTTCCTGTTTTTGATGAAAGCTTATCATGATAATATATAATTTTATCATGATAAAATCTTTTACTTGCTTTAACTATCGTTAACGCCTGAAAAATTTCATAATAACAGTAGTTTATTTAATTGTCAATTTCTTTATTTCTTTTAGCGTGAAGCCAACCGCTGTATAATAGTTTTTTGTCGATATCCGGCTTAGGGAAAAATAAACTGGCCACGTATCCAACAACTATCACCACAAAATGACTGTAGACGCCCAACATCAATTTATTATGGGTGAAGTTATATTTGCCAAGATCGAGCAGCAAGGTTTGATGTGACCCGATGCCTATTTTGGTAGAAGTAAGAAATGCATAAGCTGTAAATAAGATACAAGAGATTATGCCTATTGTAACCCCTTGTTTGTTAGCTCGTGAACTGAACAATCCCAGCAGAAATATACCTGCGATACCACCGGAGAATATAGCGTATAAAGTAAATACAATACCCAAAACACCCTCATCACCTGCGGATAAATATAATGCAGCGATCAATAGTGAACCGATTCCAGCGAAAACAACGATCCATTTCCCGGCTTTCAGGTATTCTTTATCTGTTTTGTTTGGATAAAAGCGTTTGTAGTAATCCTCCACGCCAACAGCGGCCAGGCAATTTAAATCGGCACCCAGACTGCATACTGCAGCAGACACCAGCGAAGCGATGATCAACCCCACAATCCCTGTAGGGATTTTACTCACAATAAAATAAGGGAATATAGCATCGGGGCGCATGCCTGCAGGCAGCGGATTTTGATGGTAATAAGCAAATAAGGCTGTGCCGATGAACATAAATAAGGCCCATACCGGCACCAATAGAAATACCCCCATTAATGAGGCTTTGATGGCTGACCGGTCTGATTTGGCGGTTAAATACCGCTGTACAATGGTTTGGTCGGTGCCATATTTTTGGATGCCATAAAAAATACCATTGATAGCCATCACAATAAAGGTGAGCTTTTTTAGGTTGAAATCATATGGCCCAAACCCGGTATGCCCGTTAGTACTGGCTATATGCCATACCTCCGCCGGGCCGCCTTTTACCGAATAAAGTATAATAATGAGACAGGCAATCCCACAGCCAAACAGCATGAATCCCTGTATCACATCCAGCCATATTACGGCCTCAATACCGCCTAATAAGGCAAGGATAATGATTACCACACCAATAACGGAAATAATAACGATAGTATTAAATCCCGTCATATTGGCCAGCGCGAGCGATAGCAAGAAAAATACGGTTCCCATTTTTGAGAAGTGGGTGAGCACAAACCCTAGTGAACTGTAATACCGGGCGAATGAACCAAAACGCTTTTCAAAATATTCATAAGTGCTTAAACCGATAACTTTTCTGTATAAGGGTACAATAAACCAAATCATGGTTAACAACACTATGGGTACCATTAAGCCTTGTACCAGTAATATCCAGTTTGATGAATAGCCCTCGCCGGGATAGGCCAGGAAGGTTATGCTACTGATAAGTGTTGCTAATATAGAGAATCCAATAGCCCATGAAGGAATCTTACCATTGGCAGCAAAATAGCTTTGGGTTGAATCTTGCCCCTTTGAAAACCTGAAACCGAAATAAACGGTAACACACAAAAAAACAACAATAATAACATAGTCGGGAATATGCAGATGTGCTGTATTCATTCTTTATAGCTGTTGTTTTTTATCAGAAATTCCAGATAAAGGATGGCCATTTATAACTGCCTGGTTTTAGTGTCAGAAAAAGATCGTCGGTTGTGTCAACTTTCATTTTTATTACACCGGGGCCAAGTTCCTTTATAGGAGAAAAACTGTTAAAATTTAATCGGTTTATAATTGCAGCGGCTGTTGAACCGCCTTCTACTAAAAGTTCTTTTATAGCTGTTTCCCGGGATACCATTTCAACAACTTTTGCCTTTTTATTACGTAAATCAGCAGCAGTTATTGTAATGCCTTTTGTAGCGTATTCATCAATGGCAATAATAGCTTTTTTATGGCTATTTAGTAAGGAAACTATTTCATCGGCCCAAAGTTCAAAAAGGCTGTCAACAGGGCTCTCAGCTTTGATAATATCGCATGGCATATAACTTACCGGGCCACCACTATCTTTTATTTTTTTGATCGATTGCCTGCTTTCATCATGTGTACTGCCGCATACAAATAGTGCAGGGTAGATGAGTTCATCTGGTTGAATATCTGTTTTAAGTTCTTCATTTAAACCAAGCGATTCCAGCAAAGCGATAAAAAAACCAGCTCCGCCAGCTAACAAAGTGTTTTCGTCGGCCCTGCTTGCCCAATTAAGCAAATCTTCATTGGTAGTGCATTCACCTACTGAAATGCCCAAATCCGGCAACGGATCGGTTACACCTCGCAGGTGTACCTCTTTTTCATCAACCCTTAACATGTGCTGCACCCTGCTGCTGGTAATTGCAAATTCCGGGTCATGCGCAAAGCTGGTTAAATGTATTGGTTTACCCTTTATAAAATATCTGCCATTATTTATTGTTCTGCCGAATGCGGGGTTTGCAGGTACCAATAATGCTTTTTCCAAACCAAGTTTTTGTAAATGAACCTTGATTTCACTTATCACATGCCCGCGCAGTACGGAATCGACCTTTTTGAAAATAGTATCAGTCCTGATCTCTTTTAGCTTTTTCGTTACTAATTCCATTTCCTTCAAAGCCAATTCTTCCGGCATTGAACGGGTGTCGGTAGCAATGATTAACAGGTCGGCTTTTGATGCGGTGTTAACGGATGTAGCTATTTCAACTGCCAGGTTATATCGTAACCCTATCCCGCCAAGCTCAGCGGCCCCGGTTAAATCATCGGCAATAACGGCAATCATTAAACTATTATTTGTTTCCTGTAACGGCTCAGCTGCACAGCAGATTCAATAGCCAGCAACATTGCATCCGGACTGGCAATGCCTTTGCCTGCAATTTCAAATGCTGTACCATGATCAACAGATGTACGGATGATGGGTAGTCCCAATGTGATATTCACACCTTTAACACTTGCCATTTGTTTCTTTTCCGGATCCCATTGAAAACCCGAAAGCTTAAAAGGTATATGCCCCTGATCGTGGTACATAGCCACTACACCGCCGTAAGCGCCGGTTGCAGCTTTTGCAAACATCGTGTCCGGTGGGATAGGGCCCTCTACATTATAGCCACGTAATAAGGCCTCCTGAACAGCCGGTAAAATTTCTTCTGTATCTTCAGTTCCAAATAAACCGCTATCGCCAGCATGGGGGTTAAGCCCCGCAATGCCAATTTTAAGGTTGGTTTCACCGAGACTGATCAAGCCGTTGTATAATAGCTCAACAACTTCCAGTATCCTGTCTTTTTTCACCAGGTCACAGGCTTGCCTTAACGATACATGGGTTGAAACGTGGATCACCTTTAAATTATCCTCAACCAACAACATCGCATATTTGCGGGTATTGGTAAAGTGCGCATATATCTCCGTATGCCCCGCAAAGTGGTGCCCGGCTTCATTTATTGATTTTTTGTTGATAGGGCCGGTTACGGTAGCATCAATATCGCCAAGCATGGCCAGGTCTATCACCTTTTTTACTGCACCGAATGCGGCATTGCCAGCCATGGCTGATATCTCGCCAAATACCAGCTTACTCATTTTTACATTCTGCAGGTCGTAAACATCAATATTGCCGAATTCAAATTTCGCTTCCTCAACGTTTTGGATAGGATTGATCTTAGCATCCAGATGCAGGCGTTTGATAATGTCATTAAATACATCGGCATCACCTACAAGCAGGGGCTTGCAAATATCATATATCTCTTTGTTAAGTAATGCTTTAATAGCTATCTCGGGGCCGATACTCGCCGGATCGCCCATGGTTATTCCTATAATTGGTTTGTCAAACATTGGTGCTGGCTTTTAGCAGTAAATTTTCCTTCTCCATATTATGGCGAAAGTGTTTAAGTATTTTATTTTTCTCATCATCGTTCAGCGGATAAAGCGGCGGCATAACAAACTCTTCGCAAAGTTCCAGTTCGTGCATGCACACTTTTAACGCCCATAATGATTCGCCTAGCAATTTCCCTTTCTGATATACATCGCCCATCATATCTGATAATTTCTGGAACTTATAGGCCCTTTCATTATCACCTGCTTTAACTGCTTTATAAATCTCTTCGTAAATATGCGGGCATATATTTCCGGTGCTTGGTATCAGGCCATCACTGCCATCTATCAGTGCTTCGGTTGATTTTGGTGCCCATCCCAAAAAGTGACAGAAATCTTCACGCCCCGACCATAATTTGATCGATTCCTTTAACCGTTCATCGCTGCGTTCTGAATCTTTTGTGCCGATGATCCTTTCATGCACGCTTAATTCATCAATCACATATAACGGGATCGACATCCGGGTGGTAACCGGAATGTTGTAAATAATAATTGGCCCCGGAACCTGCTCGGCCAGTTGCTCAAAATACCGTTTCATCTGGCTATCCGATAAGTTGTAATACGAAGGCAGGGTAGCTGCTACCGCGTCAACACCATTATCAAAGCCAATTTTAGCCAGTGTTACCGATTCTTCCAGGCAATTGGCCGAAATGCCCAAATACAACATATCATCAGGATATTTTATTTTGCTTGCAGCTGTGATGTAGTCTTTTTTTAGTTTGAAAGGTAATGAAGCAGATTCGCCTGTTGTGCCGTTTATAAAAGGCATAACATTGTGCCTGTGAAAATTATGGAACATTTTCTCAAGCGCCGTAATATCCAGCTTAAAATCTTTAGTAAGTGGGGTAACAGCCGGAACTACAATACCTTTAAATTTTTGTTTATTGTTCATGCTGTTTTAGTATGCTTCATTGTAAATGTGTATAGCGTCTTGTTCGCTTATATGGCGGGGGTTATTCTTTAAAAGCCTTTGTATTTTTAAGGCATCTTTTGCCATTTCGGGTATTGCATCAATAGGGATATCAACATCCCGCAATTGTGCCGGTACGTTACATTCAGCAATTAATGATCGTACTTTTTGTATACCCCATTTTGCTGTTTCATGGTCATTTATGCCTCTTTTACAGCCCAATGCCACAGCTACATTGGCATAACGGATAAGCGAAGCTTCCATGTTGTATTCCATAACATAAGGCAATAGCAAAGCGTTAGAGAGGCCATGCGCTAAATGAAATGTGCTGCCCAACGGGTATGATAACGCATGTACGCCTGCAGTATTAACAGGGCCAAGACAAAAGCCGCCTAATAAGCTGCCCATAGCAACCTGGTAGCGCGCATTTTCATCTTTGCCATTTTTTACAGCCTGTACCAGGTTTGCAGCAATAAGCCGTATACCCTCAAGCGCGTACATATCAATAAAAGGCTGTGAAAACCTGTTGGTATATGCTTCAAGGCAGTGAGTTAAGGCATCAAGTCCGGTAGCGGCTGTAATTGCGGGGGGTACGCTGATGGTAAGCAAAGGATCTACATACACAATATCAGGCACCAAATATGGGCTGATGATGCCTTTTTTCTGATTGTCACTATTGTCAACTAAAATTGCATTCGGCGAAGCCTCGCTACCTGTGCCTGATGTGGCCGGTACGCATATGAGTTTTTTATTGCGGCCTTTTAGTAGTCCTATGCCAACTATTTCACTGAGTGTTTGATCATTATCTATTTGCGCGGCAATAAGTTTGGCAACATCAAGCACACTACCGCCGCCAATACCTATAACAATATCTGGATTGATAGTTTTAGCATCGGATAATAAAGCTTCAAAATCACTAAAAGAAGGCTCCTGTACAATAGCTGTGCTGGTAGAAACCACAATATTATTGGCTGTTAACTGCGCGATAAAATCGTTAAGTGCGGGCAGTAATGGTTCAATGGTAACAATGAAAGCATTTTTGCAGCCTGCATTAATAATTTCGGTATGCAAACTGGCCAACGAGCCGTTACCGAATACCAGTTTACCGGGAAAGTTTATAGAAAGAAGTTGTGTATTGTTTATAGTCATATAATATCATCCCCGGCGTACCCGCATTGTTAATTATCAGTTTAAGTTTATTGTAAGCGATAACGCATTGCTATAGCTTTACAGAATAATTGTAATGTTCTGTAAAAGCCTTGTTGGGTATCACTTTAAATTTTATTGCTTTTAGATTTATTTAATAACAAATGTATTGGACGAAGCGATTGAAGTGTTGTATAATTTATGCAAGTAATTATAGGATATTATCATCGCATATATTTATTGTTATTTATAGCTAAAAATACTTGTCGCGCTGATTTCTTACAGTTCAAAACCCAATATACACCTACAAGCTATTCATATAGTGTATTATTAACTTATGATCGTTTATTACGATAACGATTAAGTAAATATTACCGCCATAATGTTTGATGTTATAATATAGCAGCAATACATTTGTATTTAAGTTAAGATATTATAATCCAACTTAATATATAAACTTAATGCTATAACCAGATCAGTGATATTCCTGATTTAAACCAAATACCAATTACTTATGACAGCAGTTAGAACTTTAGGGCAATTTATTATTGAAAGGCAAAATGATTTTCCATATGCAAAAGGCGAATTATCGAGATTGTTACGGGATTTAGCCATTGCCGCGAAAATTGTAAACCGTGAGATTAATAAAGCAGGCCTGGTTGATATTTTGGGCGAAGCAGGCACAACTAATGTACAGGGCGAGGGCCAGAAAAAGCTGGATGTGTATGCCAACGAACAATTTATAGCGGCCCTGCAAAGCGGCGGCGAATGCTGTATAGTTGTATCGGAAGAAAATGATGAACATATTTATATTGATTCCGAAATTTCAAAAGATGCTAAGTACATAGTTGCTATTGATCCTTTGGATGGTTCTTCAAACATCGATGTAAATGTCGGTATAGGGACAATATTTTCCATCTATCGCAGAAAATCAACCGATGGCAAAGCTACGCTTGATGATGTTTTACAAAGAGGGACAGAACAGGTGGCCGCAGGTTATATTATTTATGGTTCATCAACCATGCTGGTGTATACCACGGGTAAAGGTGTTAACGGGTTTACACTCGATCCTTCAATAGGGGAGTTCTGTTTATCGCACCCGGATATGGCTATACCTAAAGACGGTGTGATCTATTCAATAAATGAGGGTTACTATACCCATTTCCCGGATGGGGTAAAAAAGTATATAAAATATTGCCAGGTTGAGGATAAGCCAACTAATAGGCCATATACATCGCGCTATACCGGCTCTATGGTAGCCGATCTGCACCGCAATATGATAAAGGGTGGTATATTCATTTACCCAAGCACCGCCAGTGCCATAAAAGGAAAGCTGCGTTTGGTGTATGAGTGTAATCCAATGGCTTTTATTATTGAGCAGGCAGGTGGTACAGCATCTGATGGCTACAAAAGGATCTTAGAGCTTGATGTTAAGGAATTGCATCAACGCACACCGATTTTCATTGGCTCTGAAAATATGGTAAGAAAAGCCGAAGAATTTATGGCTTCATTTTCACCACAAAAAACGAAAAAAACTTTTGAAGGTGCTGTTCAAATACAGTAGAATCTACCTAATCAACCCATATAAAAACAAACCCCGGATGTGTAAAACATACCGGGGTTTTGTATTAGGATGGATTTAAAATTAATTTTTATAACCAACTGGTATCACCGAACTAAGTGGTACAAGACTGTTCAGGTAAACTTCAATATTGGTATAGCCGCCACCATTTTTTGCCGGTAATGCTGCATCTGAGGCATCATGCGGGTTAAGGCCATGTTTAATTTCATAAGCATCAGGTATCCCGTCGTGATCAGAGTCCTTGTAAGGAGTTCCTTTATATTCAGGATAACCGCCAACCTGTGCTATATCGGTAATAATGCCTTTTTTGTAGGATGAATCAGGCAAGCGGTGTTTAACCCATTTGCTGCCGTTGCTGTTATCACTACCTTCAACATAAAATATTTTACCTGTTCTTACATCGTTAATAATACGTGTATCTACAGGGTCTCTTTTTGGCAGGAAACAGCCCACATTATCCAAAACATAATCATAAGCTTGTTTAGCCGAAATAAGCGTTATAGGTGCCATCGGGAATGGTTTATTCACCCGGATGCTGTCGGTATATCTGCCTGCATCAGGCAGATCGCCAATTTGTATGCCACCGTCCCAGTTATCCTTGGTTACCTTTTCGTCACCTTCCATTATATTACCATTGGCGTAAACGCTACCAAATTTGCCCCTGCTCTCAGGTGATCTTCCCGATTCTGGTTTTAATATCCGGTGACCAACCGGTTTCTTAATATCGGTAATAGGGCCCGGTTTATAATAGTTGTTAATGAAATTGAAAAACGACTGGTTGTCACCGCCATCGGCGCTGCGGTCCCACCAGTTAAAGATCACGTTATTGGCAAAACCAAAATCACCATACATGCCTACCGATGGGTTACGGCTGATGTTGTTTGCCCAAAGATTACGTATAAATGTACTATTCAAACCTCCAAGAGTGCTGCCAAATGCGTGGTTATAAGTATCCAGTCCTTCAGCATACATACAATTTTGCATGGTGATGTTTACCGTAGGTAATTTATCGCCCTTGCCGCCCTGGCGGTTGTAAACGTGGCGGTACATTGACATTACCTCATCCAGTCCCCAGCTACCTGATACGTGGTCAATCATAATATTACCTATCGGGTTACCACCAAAGGCATCATCACGGCGGGTAACATCGGTTGCTCCCCTGCGGAAACGTACAAACCTTACCACCACATCATGCGTATCAACCCAAACAGATTCACCTGCTATACAAATACCATCACCTGGAGCACTCTGACCTTCAATGGTGATGTAAGGCGCGCGGATACTAATTGGTTGACTCAGGTGAATTATACCGGCAACGTTAAATATTATAATACGTGCGCCGCCTTGTTCACAGGCATCGCGTAAAGTACCCGGGCCGTAATCAGCCAAACTGGTTACTTCAATCACTCTGCCGCCACGGCCGCCAAATGAGTACATACCGCCACCCTCAGCACCGGGAAATGCCGGTATTTTAGCCTGCGGCAGGTCAGACGGTTTTGCCGCCCATGGGATATAAGGCTTGCCATTTTTTTCATCTCTTTGTATAGCAGGCATAGCTTTTTCAAATGCCAGGTCGGAGCGATGCTTCTCAATATCATAAATGGAATCTGATTTTTTCTGCATGGGGATCGGAACGCGCGGATATTGCGCTTGTGCTGTTTCATAACTGCCTAATGCACCCAACAAGATGGATAAAGCAATGAGTTTTCTCTTCATTTTTAGTTTATAATAGTATGGTTAAAGGCAGGCCTGCTCAAATTAATTTGTGCAATTGCCATTTCTTATAATTTTTGCCGGGGTATTTAGGTTAATATCCTGGTTTCAAATATGCGCACAACATAAAGCGGTTTTGTATAGGATTTTTTCTAGGTGATATACAATCTTAGCGTATATGGCCTATGAGCTTGCTTTTTAAGGATAAATACCTATAAATTTACCGTAGCTATACAAGCCAATTATAATATCATCAACTTCATGAACACTTTAGTTTGCACTACACCGGGCAGTTTTGAATACAAATTGAGCGATAAGCCCGAACTGCTGAAGAATACCGCTATTATAAAGATTAAGCGTATTGGTATTTGCGGTACCGATCTGCATGCTTTTAATGGTACACAGCCGTATTTTACCTATCCACGCATTTTAGGTCATGAGCTTTCAGGCGAATTGGTAGAGTTTGATAATGCACCCGGTTTTTCAGTTGGTGAAGCAGTAACCTTTATACCTTACTTTAACTGCGGTACCTGCATAGCCTGCCGTAGTGGCAAGCCAAACTGCTGTGTTAACATACAGGTTTGTGGGGTGCATATTGATGGTGGTATGGTGGAGTATTTGCGTGTGCCATCGTACTCGTTGGTGCATGGTTCAGGTTTAAGTTATGACGAACTGGCTTTAATAGAACCATTGGCAATAGGAGCGCATGGTGTGCGCCGGGCCGATGTAAAACCAGGCGAATTTGTATTAGTGATGGGCGCAGGCCCGATAGGGTTGGGCACAATGGAATTTGCACGCATAGCAGGCGGAAAGGTGATAGTAATAGATGTGAGCGATAACCGTTTAGAATTCTGCAGGCATGAGTTAAATATTGAGTACACCATAAATCCGCTAAAAGAAAATGCTGTAGAAAAAGTAAGGGCAATAACCGGCGGCGATATGGCAAGTGTGGTAATTGATGCTACGGGAAATTTAAGGGCCATAAATGATGGTATTAACTATTTGGCCCATGGTGGGCGATATGTGCTAATCGGTTTACAGAAAGAGGCTTTTAGTTTTAGTCACCCGGAGTTTCATAAGCGTGAATCGACCCTGATGAGCAGCCGTAACGCTACCCGTAAAGATTTTGAATATGTGATTGATTGTATGAAAAAAGAACTGGTAGATGCTAAAACATATATCACACACCGCACCGCTTTCGGTCAGGTAAAAGATGATTTTGGTAAATGGCTTGACCCTGCGACAGGTGTAATTAAAGCCATGGTTGAGGCTGATTGAATACATTATAAAACTATAGAGAAGATGAGAATTAAGTTAATTGTATTCACGTTTTGTGTATTAATAGGGAGTAATTGCTTTGCACAAAAGCATTTGTTGAGTACGGATAAAGTGAAAACTTACACCAATTACTTCAATTCCATCGATACCGAAACGGTAAAGAATTATATTACTAATGATGATGCCTATGGGTGGCTCGCAGCCAACGTGCCACTTTTTGAGTGCCCGGATTCAGCCATTGAAAAGATCTATTATTACCGCTGGTGGACATTCCGCAAACACCTGGTTAAAACCCCTGATGGTTTTGTTTTTACCGAGTTCATCACCAATGTAAACTGGGCCGGTGAGTACAATACAGTAAGCAGCGCCTTGGGGCACCAGATTTATGAAGGCCGCTGGCTGCGCGATCAGGAATATATAAAAGGCTATATCAATTTTTGGCTGTTTGATGACCCGAAACAGGCCAAACCACACCTGCATGCCTTTAGCAGCTGGCTGGATGATGCGGTGTACAACTTTTACCTCACCAACCCTGATAAAGCATTTATAAAGCAAGCATTGCCTGCATTAAATAATGATTATAATCAATGGGAAAAAGAACACCAGCTTGCCGGTAAATTATACTGGCAGTTTGATGTGAAAGATGCGATGGAAGAATCCATCAGCGGCGGCAGAAAAGTTAAAAATGTACGACCGACCATCAATAGCTATATGTACGGCAACGCCAATGCTTTAGCTAAGATGGCTATTATAGCGGGCAACGATACCTTACAATCAAAATATCAGCAAAAAGCAACGGAGCTTAAAAAATTGGTGCAGGATAGTTTATGGGACGATAGCGCCAAATTTTTCGAGGTAAAGAAGCCCGATGGTAAATTTGCCAATGCCCGAGAAGAATTGGGCTTTATTCCATGGTACTTTAACCTGCCTGATGATAATGCGAAATATGCCGAACAATGGGATCAGTTAACAGATACTAAAGGTTTTGATGCGCCATGGGGGATAACCACTGCTGAGCGGCGTCATCCTTTATTCCGCACCCACGGAACAGGGCATGGCTGCGAATGGGATGGAGCTATATGGCCTTTTGCCACAACGCAAACGCTTAAAGCGCTGGGTAATTTATTGACTAATTACACCAATCAAAATAATATGTCGGCTAAGGTTTTTTATGATGAGTTTCATAAATATGCTCTATCGCACATTAAACGTGGTGTGCCATACTTGGGCGAGTACCAAGATGAAAAGACAGGCTACTGGCTCAAAGGCGATAACCCGCGCAGCAGTTATTACAACCACTCCGGTTTTTGCGATCTGGTGATCAGTGATCTTGTAGGATTAAAACCGCGCGCCGACAATATACTGGAAGTTTTCCCGCTGATCCCGCAAGATCAATGGGCATGGTTTTGTTTGGATAACGTGGCTTATCACGGGCATATTATCAGCATTGTATGGGACAAAACGGGAGCTAAATATCATCATGGGGCAGGCTTCTTTATTTATGCCGATGGTAAGATCATATATCACGGCACCGAACTTAAACACATAACCACTAGATTAAAATCCTGAATATGGTAACAAAATCGTTAATGATAAGATAGTACAATATATTGAAAATAACGGGCAGGATTTATTGACTGAGTAGGGATAGATTTGACTGTTTAGTAAAAACCATCAATTATATTTTACCTAAGTTCAGTTACATATCAAATACTGCAACTTTTTGTAATTGCTTTTAATATTTGCACAATCTTATCATCAATGAGTTGTTCTGCCTGTCGTTTTAGGATTAAATTTTTAGTTGTTTACTGCACCCTGTTTCTGAGTGCTTTTGTTTGTGATGCCGCAAGTATACCGCCACCAAAAGCTATTACTATAGTAATTTCTCCAACAGCGCATGAGCGTGTTAAATATGGCGTTCAAAAACTGGAGCAGCAATTAAAAGCGGATGGCTATGCTGTAAGTATTAAATCAGTAGTCGACAGTCATACTGGAAATATCATTGTCGGGTTGCTAAAAGATGCCTCAATTAAAAGCTCATATGCACAGGGGCGTATTCATCTTGCAAAATCTCCCGGTAAAGAAGGGTTTGCTATAAATACATCATCCAATAACATCATTGTAGCGGGCGCTGATAATTCAGGTGCCATGTATGGCTGTCTTGAACTGGCGGATGAAATAAAAGCCAATCACAAATTACCAGCAAAGATCAGTTTAGTTGATCAGCCTGAAATGGTACTGCGTGGTGCCTGCATCGGCATACAAAAACCGGAACTTCTGCCTGGCCGTGGTACTTATGAATATCCCTACACTCCTGAAAATTTCCCATGGTTTTATGATAAAGCTTTGTGGCTGCGCTACCTGGATTCAATGGCGCAAAACCGTATGAATTCCCTGTATTTATGGAGTGGCCATCCGTTTGCATCGCTGGTTAAGGTAAAGGATTACCCGTATGCTTTGGAGGTTGACGAGGCCACCTATCAAAAAAATGTGGATATGTACAACTTCCTCACCCGAGAAGCTGATAAAAGAGGGATATGGGTATTACAGGGTTTTTATAACATCATCGTATCAAAACCTTTCGCCGATCATAATCACTTGAAAACGCAGGACCGTAATCGTCATATCATACCCATTATTGCTGATTATACCCGTAAATCCATCGCGGCATTTGTACAAAAATATCCAAACGTGGGGTTAATGCTTACATTGGGCGAAGCGATGGAAGGCGTGGGGCAGGACGATATCGACTGGTTTACAAAGACCATAATTCCGGGTGTTAAAGATGGCTTAAAAGCATCAGGTCGCACCGATGAACCGCCAATAGTACTGCGTGCGCATGATACAGATGCACCTGCAGATATGAAATATGCAAAGCCATTATATAACAACCTGTATACTATGGCCAAATATAATGGAGAGGCATTAACTACCTACACACCACACGGCCCGTGGGCAGAGTTGCACAGAACATTGAGCAGCCTTGGTACAGTGCAGATTGAAAACGTACACATCCTGGCTAATCTGGAACCTTTCAGGTATGGCTCGGCTGATTTCATACAAAAGTGTGTGCTGGCTATGCATAATGTTTATCATTCCAATGGTTTACATATCTACCCGGAATCATCGTACTGGGATTGGCCTTATACAGCTGATAATACCTCGCCGCGATTGCTGGAGATGGACAGAGACTGGATCTGGTACAAGGAGTGGGCGCGCTATTCATGGAACTGCCACAGGGACAGGGAGGACGAAGTAAAATACTGGTCGCGGCAATTAGCTGAAATGTATGGCTGTGATGCTGAACAAGGTAAAAATATCTTGGAGGCCTACGAGCAATCCGGCGAGATCGCTCCAAAGATATTAAGGCGCTTTGGTATAACTGATGGGAACCGCCAAACCATGACATTGGGTATGCTGATGAGCGAACTCGTCGATCCTGAAAAATATGGCTTATTCTCATTGCTCTATAATTCCGAAGGGCCCGAAGGTGAAATGCTAGGCGAATACGCCGCCAAAGAATGGAAACATGAGCCACATACAGGTGAAACTCCTGTACAAGTAGTTAATGATATTATTGAAGAAGGCCGTAACTCGGTTGAAGCAATTGACAAAGCTGAAAAAGGTATTACTGCAAACACAGCAGAATTTAAGCGCATTAAAAACGATATGTATTGCTACAACGCTATGGCAAACAGCTATGCCCACAAGGTAAATGCTGCACTATTGGTTTTACGCTACAAATACTCTAACAACATAGGCGACCTTGAAAAAGCCTTGCCCGAATTGCAAACCAGTCTTGATTATTACCTGAAACTGGTTGACCTCACCAAAAGCACTTATTTGTATGCCAACAGCATGCAAACCAAACAGCGCAAAATTCCGGTTGGGGGCAATGATGGTAAAAACAAGACATGGGTTGAACTGTTGCCTTATTATCAGCGCGAGCTTAACAATTTCAAAAAGAATATCGACTCGTTAAAATCGCCGCAGGCAGCTGCAAAACAATCGGAAAAAATTCAATTGGTTGATGCACCAGTAGCCTTAACGGCTGATACCTATAAACTAACAGCCGGTAACCAGGTATATGCTGATTCAGTAGGTGCCATTAAAAATATAGCACCCGAATTGGCAGGGTTAAAAGGCATTAAAATGGTAAAAGCCAAACAGGAAACGGATGGCACTATCCTAACGTTTACCAATGCAAACCCGGTAAAAGTGTTGGTGGGTTATTTCGCCAATAAAGCCCCGCAATATTTGCAGGAACCACAGTTGGAAACCGATGCCAGCGCTAATGATTACGGTCAGGCTGATATTAAGATAGCCAATGCCATACAAATTGAAGGTTTGCCGCCTGTAAATGTGCATACTTATACTTTTAAAGCAGGTACTAACGCGGTAAGTTTAGGCAAAGGAGCCTGTTTAATTTTAGGTTTCGTTGACGATAATGCTCGCATCCCGATTTATGATGCCGGTTTAAGTAACGAAGGTAATATCAGGGATTTAAGATGGCTGTTTAACTGATTTGGATGAGAGCAAAAATAAAAATAACAGCTATCAAAGCATTACTAATTGCGACGGGAATTTTATTGGCGATAAGTGATCCGGAATTGTCTTTCTCCCAAGCCAATCTAAAGCTTTGGTATCATCAACCTGCTGTAAAATGGACTGACGCATTGCCCATAGGTAATGGCAGGTCAGGTGCCATGTTATTTGGCGGGGTTGATGAAGACCATATCCAATTTAACGAGCAAACCTTATGGACAGGCGGCCCGCGGGAATACGCGAGGGAAGGTGCTTCAAAATATCTACCCATCATACGCAAATTGCTGACTGAAGGCAAACAAGCCGAAGCTGAATCCATCGCCCAGGAACATTTTATGGGGATTAAGAGCCACGAACTTACTTATATGGCTGATTCAATCGCGTGGTATAAGAAAGTGCGTTTGGATACATCTGCATCGACCGCTGAATTTGATGACAGCAAATGGAAAACCATCACCCAACCTGAAGCAAACGGCTGGGAAACTTCCGCAGGTTTTGAAGGGCTTGATGGGGCAGTATGGCTGCGAAATAATTTCGATCTGCCTGC
This sequence comes from Mucilaginibacter xinganensis, assembly GCA_026225055.1. Taxonomy (GTDB): domain Bacteria; phylum Bacteroidota; class Bacteroidia; order Sphingobacteriales; family Sphingobacteriaceae; genus Mucilaginibacter; species Mucilaginibacter xinganensis_A. The sequence continues at coordinate 17,096 of JAMFSA010000191.1, forward strand.
TAACTTGGTAGGTAAAGACCTGGAACTGAACCTGGGCCGTGTCCGTGATATTGATTTTACCTATGTAAACGGCAAACTGGTGGGCACAGCTAATAATACCACCAATCGCAAATATCTTATCCCGGCAGGATTGCTGCATCCGGGTAAAAATACCATTGCTATACAAGTGCTTAATTTTTATGATAAAGGGGGACTAACTTCTGCAAAAGAAAAGCCTGCCATCTATCCAAAGGATTCACCACAAAACAGCATCGTACTAAAACCATTATGGAAATATTGGTTGCAAAATGATCAGCCACCCGCATATCCACGTTACAATGCCGATTACCAGCCATTCGGCGATGTTTATTTGCAATTCCCTAAACAAACGGTATCAAATTACACCCGCGACCTTGACCTGAGTACCGCTACAGCACATGTAATTTACAATGCCAACGGCATTGCCTATTCACGTGAGTATTTTGCAAGCGCTCCTGATCATGTAATCGCTATACACTTAACCGCCAGCAAACCCGGCAATATCAGTTTTAAAGCAATCCTTAAAACCTTGCAACGATCCTATAACATCTATAAAGTTGATAACAACACATTAGCACTCTCACTCAAAGTAAACGATGGGGTGTTAAAAGGAGTAAGCTATTTGCATGCAGTTGCAACAGGGGGGAAGGTTGATGTAGATTCTAATAGTATTACCATCACCAACGCCAATGAGGCAGCACTTTACCTAACAGCAGCAACCAGCTTTAAAAATTATCATGATGTATCAGGTGATCCTGATGCTATTTGTAAAAATAAGATAGCTAAGCTCGGCGGTAAAAGTTATGCAGTTATAAAAGCGGCGCATATCAGGGATTATACAAGCTACTTTAACAGGTTTGCTCTCAATTTAGGCACTTCTACAAATGACACTTTGCCAACTGATAAGCGGATACTGGCTTTTAACAATACTGCCGATCCGGCTTTGATAGCACTTTATGTGCAGTATGGTCGTTATTTATTGATCTCATCATCCCGTGCAGGAGGTCAACCCGCAAATTTGCAGGGTTTGTGGAACGATTTGCTTACTCCACCTTGGGGCAGTAAATTTACAACCAATATTAACCTCGAAATGAACTACTGGCATGCTGAAGAACTGAACCTTTCAGCATGCAGCGAGCCGTTCTTTAATATGGTTGACGACCTCGCACAAGCCGGAAAAACCACAGCCAAAGAACACTATGACGCATCCGGCTGGGTTTTGCACCATAATACCGATCTGTGGCGCGGTACAGCACCCGTAAATTCATCAACGCATGGTATTTGGGTAAGCGGCGGTGCCTGGCTATGCCATCAGCTATGGGAGCATTATTTATTTACTGAGGATAAAGTTTTCCTTCGGGATAGGGCTTATCCCGATATGAAGGGTGCAGCAGAGTTCTTCGTTCATTTCTTAACCAGAGATCCTAAAACAGGGTACTTCATCAGCACACCATCAAACTCGCCAGAGCATGGCGGCTTGGTTGCCGGGCCAACTATGGATCACCAGATTATCCGTGATTTGTTTAAGAATACCATACAAGCCGCTGCTGCATTAGGCATCGATCAAAAGTTCAGCGATACGTTGAAAACGATGTACGCGCAAATCGCGCCTAATAAAATAGGCAGCCAAGGACAATTACAGGAATGGATGGAAGATAAGGATGATACGGCTGACACGCACCGCCATGTATCGCACATGTGGGGTATTTACCCGGGGACTGATATTACTTGGGATACACCCGGGCTGATGAAAGCTGGCCGCCAGTCTTTAATTTACCGTGGGGATGAAGGCACAGGCTGGAGCATTGCCTGGAAAGTGAATTTATGGGCACGGTTAAAGGACGGCGATCATGCCATGCGGTTATTTGACATGCTGCTCTCTCCGGCTGATGTAAGCTCAGGTAAGGAAAAAGGAGGAGTATACCATAATTTGTTTGATGCCCACCCGCCATTTCAGATAGATGGAAACTTTGGCGGCGCAGCCGGATTAGCGGAAATGCTGTTGCAAAGTCAGGGCAATACCATTGAAATATTGCCGGCCTTGCCTTCTGCTTTGCCTAATGGTAATGTAAAAGGCATCTGCGCCCGTGGTGGCTTTGTGCTGAATTTTAGATGGAATAAAGGGCAGTTACAAAATGTAGAGCTAACATCCAAAGCAGGTGGTGTTTGCAAACTTCGATATCATGATAAAACAATCAGTTTTAATACACAAAAAGGTAAGACATACCATTTTAATGGTTTTTTGAGTAAAGTGTAATGAGGAAGCATAAAGTAGACAGATCTTACAGATCCCGGCTGAGTCGTCAGCCAGTTTTTATGCTTTTTATATGTGTCGTTTTACTTTTTATAAGTAAACCTGCCATCGCGCAGCAAAATATCCGCCAGGAAATATTATTGAACAGTAACTGGCGTACCATTGCCAACGAAAAAGATATTAACGCCTACAAAGGATTTGAAAAAGTAAGCTTTCCCGACAAAAACTGGCTAACTGTTGATGTGCCGCATAATTGGGATACTTACGGAGGATATCGCCGCTTAAAACATGGCAATCTTCATGGTTATGCCTGGTATCGTAAGGTATTTACTACCGCCCACCGCCAACCAGGTAAACGTTATTTTTTATGGTTTGAAGGGGTAGGCTCATACGCTACAGTTTGGTTAAATGGTATACAGGTTGGTTACCATGCAGGTGGGCGCACTACTTTTACTATTGATATTACCAACGCCATTAAAACAGGCAATAACCTGTTATGCGTCCGCGCGGATCACCCGGTATTCATCAAAGACCTCCCTTGGGTATGCGGTGGTTGTTCGGATGACCCCGGGTTTTCTGAAGGATCGCAACCGATGGGTATTTTCAGGCCGGTACATTTAATAGTTACCGATGCCATAAGGATAGAACCTTTTGGCATCCATGTATGGAATGATACTACAGTTTCTGAAAGATCGGCCTCCTTGAATTTACAAACCGAGGTTAAGAATTATACATCTGCGCCAGCAAAAGCCACTGTTGTAAATAAGCTTATCGATGCAAAAGGAAATGTAGTAGCCCAAACTAAGTCTGAATTAAAGTTCGAAGCAGGTGAAACAAATATTGCTAAGCAGGTGATGCCGCAAATTAAACAGGTGCATTTATGGTCGTTGGCTGATCCGTATTTATACACGGTTATAGCGCAAGTGATCGTTAACGACAAAATAGTTGATCAAACTTCAATTCCTTATGGTATCCGCTGGATCAGCTGGCCTATTGGTCGTAACAATGGCGATAGCCGATTTTATCTGAACGGCAAGCCCGTATTTATCAACGGTATAGCCGAATACGAACACCTGATGGGCAACAGTGCGGCATTCAGTAATCAGGAGATTAAAGCGAGGGTAATGCAATTAAGGTCGGCAGGATTTAATGCTTTTCGCGATGCGCACCAACCGCATAATCTCGAATATCAAAAATACTGGGACAAACTGGGCATACTCTGGTGGCCGCAGTATTCGGCGCATATTTGGTATGATACACCGGAGTTTAGGGAAAACTACAAGGCTTTGCTGCGCGATTGGGTAAAGGAGCGCCGAAACAGTCCGTCGGTAATTTTATGGGGATTGCAGAACGAAAGCCGTTTGCCGGAAGATTTTGCGAAGGAATGTTCAGCGATCATCCGCAGTCTCGACCCTACCGCATCAAGCCAAAGAAAAATAACTACCTGTAATGGCGGCAGGGGCACCGATTGGGATGTGCCGCAAAACTGGTCGGGTACCTATGGCGGTAATCCTTTGGATTATGCGCAGGACCTGCAAAAAGACATTTTGGTAGGTGAATACGGCGCATGGCGCAGTATCGGCCTGCACACTGAAGGCTCATTCAATCAAACAAATATTTTAAGTGAGGACCGCATGAGCCAATTGCTCGAAACCAAAGTGCGTTTAGCAGAGTCAGCCAAGCAAAACGCGGCCGGGCAATTCATGTGGTTATTATACTCGCACGAAAACCCGGGCAGGGTGCAAGGCGGCGAAGGCGAGCGAGAGCTTGACCGGGTAGGCCCTGTTAATTACAAAGGTCTGTTTACTGTTTGGGGGCAACCACTGGATGCCTTTTATATGTACCGTGCAAATTATGCCGATAAGCTGAAGGAGCCAATGGTGTACATCGTATCCCATACCTGGCCCAACAGGTGGTTAAAGCCGGGCAAAAAGGATAGCATCAGTATATACTCCAATTGTGACGAGGTAGAGCTATTTAATGATGTGAAAACTGTTTCGCTGGGTAAAAAAACAAGGCAAGGTGTTGGTACACATTTTCAATGGGATGGTGCGGATATTAAATACAATGTGTTGTATGCGGTTGGTTATGTAAATGACAAGGCTGTAGCGCAGGATTATATCGTTTTAAATCATCTGCCCAATGCACCACATTTGAATGTGCTAACTCAATCAAATTCATCAATCTTAAAGCCGGCAGCCAGATATAAATACCTGTATCGCGTTAATTGCGGCGGACCGGATTACACCGACAAGCAAGACAATTTATGGATGGCAGATGTACACCAAACCAACAAAAATACATGGGGCTCAACCTCGTGGACGGATGATTACGCAGGAATGCCGGCATTCTTTGGCAGTCAGCAACGTACATTCGATCTGATAAAGTCGACGGAGGATGCTCAATTATTTCAATCATACAGGTTTGGAATGGATAAGCTTAAATATAACTTCCCCGTACCCGACGGAGATTATAAAGTTGAACTATATTTTACCGAACCCTGGTATGGTGTAGGCGGCGGGATGGATTGCACAGGCTGGCGGATATTTGATGTGGCAGTTAACGATAAAACCGTAATTAAAGACCTGGATATCTGGAAAGAAGCGGGTACTGATAATGCCCTTAAAAAAACCGTTACAGTGCATATAACTGGCGGGCAATTGCAAATCTCATTCCCACATACAGCGGCTGGGGAGGCCATTATTTCTGCTATCGCGATAAGTACGCTTGATCATAAGGTTGTGTCTGCGGCTTCATCCGGTGGGGTAATAACAAATCTTAAAACAGATAAACAAGCCAAATGGTCGGTACAATCATGGCTGGATATTGGGCAGCGGGTTTATGCGGATGTCGATGTTCGCTTTAGTCAATTACCGCCCGTATTGTATGGGGCTGATTGGATAAGAACATCGACTACAAAACCAACAGGTGCAAGTTTTACCCTTGCTGCCTCGAGTGATGTTTATATAGCTATGAATGTTAAGCCTGAAAACCGCCCGGAATGGTTAAAGGATTATTTACCGACTGGCTTATCTATACAAACAGATGAGAATAGCGGGACTAATTTTGCACTGTATAAAAAGAAGTTTGCAACTAAGTCAAACATTGTTTTAGGTGCTTATAGCGATGGACAAAACTATACAGTAGCTGTGCTGCCGGTTACAACGCTTGAACCCGCAACCGACCTGAAACGAAGCGTAAATTATGGCGTTACAAATGCTATTTTGCAGGGTGATGGTGCTGTTCAAGATACGTTAGATAAGAAAAAAATTATCCGTTTTATAAAAACATCAGGCGGTAAAGTTATATTAGGTATCACGCCTGGCGTTGCTGATACCTATGCCTTGCGGTTCAAATATTACAATACAAGTGATAAAACATACACGGTTAATATAGAATTACAGGCTGCCGATGGTATTGTAATGAAAACCGAAATATTAAGTTTTAAACCACTGTTAAAGGGTAAATCGGGTACAGTTAACACAACTACCGGCAGCAGTATAAACGCCGGGAATTATAAGGTAATATTAACCGCTATTGATGCGGATGGGTTAATTATATCAGAATTTGAAATGCAGTAATACTGCTAAAATTATAGCTAAATGAAAAGATTTTATTTGCTGTTTTTGCTGCTTCCCTTACAGGTGTTTGCACAAACGCTGAAGGTAGCTAATTTGCAATGCGAGTATAAGAGCGACCCTATGGGTGTTGAAGCAATATCACCCAAATTAAGCTGGCAATTGCAATCAGCCGGGCGAAATACTATGCAATCGGCTTACCATGTTTTGGTTAGTGATAATGCCGAAAGTTTGGATAAAAACATCGGCAATATCTGGGATTCAAAGCGTATCAACTCAACAGCATCAATCGAGGTAACTTATGCAGGCAAATCGCTTATATCAGCCAAAACGTATTACTGGAAGGTGATGGTGTGGAATAATCATCAGCGTGTTTCAGCATGGAGCGAAACCGCAAAATGGCAACTGGGCTTGCTGAAACCAACCGATTGGGTAGGCGCTAAATGGATAGCCTACGCACAAATGCCCGATTCGATGCGCATTGTGCCTTTTGCAGCAGGTAAGGGCCACAAAGGCTTGCCGCCTGCTAATGATGTGCTACCGCTTCTGCGTAAAACTTTTACTGTTAACAAGCCTGTGAAAAAGGCCACGATGTACATCTGCGGATTGGGCCATTTTGATATGAGCCTGAATGGCAATAAAGTAGGTGATCATTTCCTCGATCCCGGATGGACACAGTACGATAAACAGGCTTTATATGTGCCTTTTGATCTGACTGACAAGCTGGTCCAGGGTAACAATGCATTAGGTGTAATGCTCGGCAATGGCTTCTACTACATTCCAAGGGATAGGCGTTACCGCAAAATGACAGGCGCTTACGGTTATCCTAAAATGATATGTCGGTTGGTAATTGAATATAAAGATGGCTCAGTAAGTAATTTGGTAAGCGACGAAAGCTGGAAAACGGCTCCCGGCCCTATAGTTTTTACCAGTATTTATGGCGGAGAGGATTATAATGCTAACCTGGAGCAATCCGGTTGGAACACCGCTAATTTTGATGATGCCAAATGGCAAAATGCAGTTATTGTAACAGGTTCTCCGCAATTAAACGCGCAGGCTGCGGATCCGCTGAAAGTGATGCAGGAATTTACACCCGTCAGCAAAAAAAATATAGGCAATGGCACTTGGGTTTATGATCTTGGGCAAAATGCATCGGACATACCGCAAATTACAGTTCAGGGTAAAAAAGGAGATACGGTTAGGATTACGCCAGCTGAATTGATCCACCCCGATGGCAGCGCCAATCAAACCGGATCAGGTAAACCGCATTACTATAACTACATTTTAAAAGGCGGTGGTCCCGAAACATGGCATCCGCAATTTACTTATTATGGTTTCAGGTATTTGCAGGTAGAAGGCGCTGTTCCACAAGGCGAAGCTAACCCAAATCAATCACCAGTTTTGTTGGCGATAAAAGGTTTGCATACACGAAACTCTGCTGCTACAGTTGGGAGTTTTAGCTGTTCAAATAATCTCTTTAACCGCACTTTTAAGCTGATAGACTGGGCCATGAAAAGTAATATGGCAAGCCTGTTTACCGATTGCCCGCACCGCGAAAAATTGGGATGGCTGGAAGAAGCGCATTTAGTGGGCAGTTCGCTGCGATATAATTATGACATCCATCGGCTGGCACTAAAGTGTATCAACGATATGAAACTGGCACAAACACCAGAAGGTTTGATTCCCGAGATAGCACCTGAGTTTACCCGGTTCGACGAACCTTTTCGCGACTCACCTGAATGGGGTAGCAACGGCATTATTTTACCCTGGTATGTTTATGAGTGGTATGGAGATAAAGAGGTACTTGCCAATAGTTACGACATGATGAAGCGCTATGTCGATTACTTAGGTACAAAAGCGGATCATCATATCCTGACAGAAGGTCTCGGCGATTGGTACGATCAGGGGCCTAAAGCGCCGGGCTATTCTCAGCAAACACCAAAGGGTATTACGGCAACTGCTTTCTATTATTATGATTTGGATATTATAGCTAAAGTGGCAAAGCTGTTAGGTAAAACGCAGGATGTTGCAGCGTATAACGCTTTGGCAACGCAAGTAAAGCAAGCTTACAATAAAGCATTTTTTAACACGCAAACCAAAGAATATGGTACAGGCAGCCAAACAGCAAATTCCATATCGGTATACATGGGTTTGGTTGAGCCGCAGGATAAAGCCGTTGTGATCAATAATATTGTAAAGGAACTGCAAGACCATGGCAATAGCCTTACCGCTGGCGATATCGGTTTCCGTTACCTGTTGCGTGCATTGGATGATGCCGGGCGATCAGATGTGATCTTTGATATGAACAGTCGCTCGGATGTGCCGGGATATGGTTACCAACTGGCACATGGGGCAACAGCATTAACAGAATCATGGGGAGCTTTGCCGCAGGTATCAAACAACCACTTTATGCTGGGCCATATTATGGAATGGTTTTATAGTGGTTTAGCAGGTATCCGCTCTGCACCAGGTGCCATCGCCATGAATAAGATTGAAATAAGGCCCGAACCTATTGGTGATGTAACTTATGCTAAAGCCAGTTATGGATCGCCTTATGGTATTATCGCCACAGACTGGAAAAAGATTGGTAATAACTTCGACCTGACGGTTCAAATCCCTGCAAACACTAATGCTATAATATACTTGCCGGCTAAATCTGGTACAGCCATTACTGAAGATGGGAAACCGCTTAATAAATCACAGTTTTTAGGTTATAAGGATGGTAAGGCTTTAATAAAAACGGGTTCAGGTAGCTATCATTTTATTGCAGTTAAATAGAAAAAAAATCTTTGTATGAAACTTAAACAAATCATATTAACTACACTTATTGGCATAGCCGGATTAGGCAGTGTTAAAGCGCAATCCGATATCAACAAAGTGCCGGATAATATAATGCAACAGGTTTACGACCAGGTGAAAACGCCATACAAATACGGTTTGGTTGTTGTTCCTGCTGATAATTCAAAAAAGGTAGATTGCCCAACCGTGTTCCGCAAAGGCAGTAAGTGGTTTATGACCTATATTATTTTCAACGGGCGCGGATATGAAACCTGGCTGGCTAATAGTAAAGATCTTTTGCATTGGGAAACCACAGGCAGGCTTATGTCATTCTCCGATACTACTAATTGGGATAATAACCAAAAAGCGGGTTACCCGGCCTTGATTGATACCAAATGGGGTGGAAGCTATGAGCTGCAAAAATATAATGGCAAATATTGGATATCATATTTCGGCGGGCATGATCGTGGCTATGAAAAAGGAATACTTTCCATAGGAATGGCTTACACCGATCAGGACCCGACTATTGCGCATGAATGGACCCGTTTAGATCATCCTGTGCTGTCTGTGCTTGATAAAGATGTTTCCTGGTGGGATAACCATACGCAATACAAGGAAACGGTGATCTGGGATAAGTCTAAGCTTACAGGTCATCAATTTGTGATGTATTATAATGCCAATGGCGATAGTGTGGATAAAAAACGAGGTGCCGAACGTATTGGGATGGCTACTTCTGACGATATGGTGCACTGGGCACGCTATGGAAAAGAACCTGTACTAAACCACGGCCCCGGCATAACCGGCGATCCGGATATTCAAAAGATCGGCAATGTGTACGTGATGTTCTATTTCGGCGCGTTCTGGAAAACTGGTCCGGGAGGGGTGTTTAATCGTTTTGCCTGTTCGTATGATCTGGCGCATTGGACAGACTGGACTGGCGCAAAACTCATCCAGGCATCCGAGCCATTTGATAACGAATTTGCGCATAAATCATACGTGGTGAAATGGAAAGGCGTGGTCTATCATTTCTATTGCGCGGTTGATAAAACACAGCAAAGAGGTATAGCTGTAGCCACATCAAAAGACATGGGTAAAAGTGAAGTGAATTTTGTAGCACCGCCGGTAAAAGTTAAAAAGTAAGCTATGCGACTGTTATTCATTTGCTTGGTTTTAAGTATATTGTGTTGTAATAATGCATCAGCACAATCGCCACGTAAAACCGAAAGTTTCGATAGCAACTGGAAGTTCATGCTGGGCGACGACAGTCTTGCCAAACAGCCTGCATTTAACGACAGCAAATGGCGCAAGCTCGATCTGCCCCACGATTGGAGCATAGAAGGCAGTTTCAGCGAAAAAAATCCTACAACACAGGGCGAAGGTGGTTTACCTGCTGGTATTGGCTGGTACCGTAAAACATTTAAGGTTCCATCAGCCTCAAAAAGCAAAAACATATTTATTGGTTTTGATGGCGTTTACCGTAATTCCGAAGTGTGGATTAATGGTCACTATCTTGGCAAAAGGCCGAATGGTTATATTTCATTCAGCTATGATCTTACACCATATTTAAATTTCGGTGATAAGGATAATGTAATTGCCGTTAAGGTTGATAATTCTGATCAGCCTAACTCACGCTGGTACAGCGGTTCGGGTATATACCGCAATGTATGGCTCACTACGGTGAATAAAACCTGTTTCACCAAATGGTCCACTTTTATTACCACACCGCAGATCACAAATAATAATGCAACTTTACATATAAGCACAACAATAACTCATTCAGATAATAACCTCAGCCTGAAAACTACAATTTATAATGAAAAGGGTGAAGTGACGGCTTCTGATCTTTCAGCAATTAAAGGCACAAATGATACGGCAACTATTGCATACAATTTGAATATCAAAAACCCCCAATTGTGGTCTGTGGATCATCCGTATCTATATAAAGTATCGCTGCAAATAGTTCAGGGTGATAAGGTATTAGATAATATTGCGGTTAATACCGGGATCCGGTCTTTTGAGTTTGATGCTCAAAAGGGATTTTCCTTGAATGGAGTCCACATGAAGATCAAGGGTGTTTGTATGCACCATGATTTGGGCGCTTTAGGTGCTGCGATCAATACTCGTGCAATAGAACGACAGCTACAAATTTTAAAGGATATGGGTTGTAATGCTATCCGTACCTCACATAATCCACCTGCGCCTGAATTCTTAGATCTGTGCGATAAAATGGGCTTTTTAGTGATGGATGAAGCCTTTGATATGTGGGCCAAAAAGAAAACCAAACACGATTACCATGAGGATTGGGCACTATGGCATAAGCGTGACCTGGAAGATCAGATCTTACGTGATCGTAACCACCCCTCTGTTTTTATCTGGAGCATAGGGAACGAAATCAGGGAGCAGTTTGATAGTTCAGGCATTACCATAGCACGCGAACTGGTGAAAATTGTGAAGAATATTGATAATACCCGTCCGGTTACCTCGGCATTAAGTGAATCTGATCCAAAGAAAAACTTTATTTATCAGTCAGGCGCATTGGATCTGGTAGGATTGAATTATCACCAGGAGGTGTATGCTGATTTTCCTAAAAATTACCCCAATCAGAAATTTATAGCTACCGAAACCATGTCGGCGCTGGAAACACGTGGGTTTTATGATACGCCAACTGATACTACTCGCCATTGGCCGCAAAGCTCAAAAATTCCATTTAAACAAGGCAATTCGGAGTTTGCAGTTACCGCTTATGATGATGTAACGGCTTATTGGGGATCAACACATGAAGAAACCTGGAAGATCATCAAAAAATATGATTTCCTGTCGGGATTGTTCATCTGGACTGGCTTTGATTACATCGGCGAACCAACACCATATCCATGGCCCGCACGCAGCTCTTATTTCGGTATTGTTGATCTGGCCGGATTCCCGAAAGATGTTTACTACATGTACCAAAGCGAGTGGACAAACAAACCTGTTTTACACCTGTTGCCGCATTGGAACTGGAACTCCGGTCAATTAATTGATGTTTGGGCCTATTACAGTCAGGCCGATGAAGTGGAGCTATTCTTAAACGGGCGATCATTAGGCGTAAAAACAAAACACAATGATGATCTCCACGTAAGCTGGAAGGTAAAGTTTGAACCGGGTACACTAAAGATCGTATCCCGCAAAAACGGAAAGATTGTATTAATTGAAGAAGAACATACCGCGGGTGCTCCCGCAAAAATTGAATTATTGGCAGATCGCAGATCTATAAATGCAGATGGGAAAGACCTGTCATTTATAACAGTAAAGGTATTAGATGCTAATGGGAATATGGTGCCGGATGCTCACAACCTTGTCAACTTTAAAATTACAGGTGCGGCACAAATTGCCGGAACGGATAACGGCTCACAAATAAGTATGGAATCGTTTAAGACAAACCATTGTAAAGCATTCCATGGTATGTGTTTATTAATAGCAAAAGCAAAAAAGAGTAGGGGTACTGCTATTGTTTACGCGCAGGCAAATGGCTTGCAGTCTGCAAGTTTAGCTTTAAACTTAAAATAATAATTAAGCGCTTTGTGCTACTTGTGGGGCCTGCCCTTTTAAATATCTCCTTTTATATTCAAGCGGCGTCATGTTTGTTACTTTTTTAAAGTGACGGTAGAAATTAGATATATTGTTAAAGCCACACTCAAAACAAAGTACCTCAGTAGGCAGCTTATCTTCAATTAAAAAGCGACAGGCATGGCTTATGCGGATCTCCGTTAAGAAATCAGAGTACGTTTTTTTCGTCATTAACTTAAAATATCGGCAAAAAGAGGTTACACTTAAATTGCCGATAGCTGCTATTTCATTCAAACTTATTTCCTTTTTGTAGTTTGTTAATGTGTAGGCACAAACCTTATTCAGGCGAATAGTATCCGATTCATTCGACTGGTGAAACTCATTATGCGATAATGTGATATGTTCAAAATCGTCATTTTCGGCTAATACCTTAAGTATGGATAGTAATACTATAATGCGGTCGAGGTTATTGGCATTTACGGCACGGTGCATTAAACGCTTCAGTTCCTCCTTGGCGGGGCCGTTAACTATTATACCATTTTTGGCTTTTTCAAACAGTTTTGGTAACAGATAGGCCTCAGGCAAATTAAGCATATAACGGCCCAGGCAATCGGGTAAAAAGTGTATAACTATCACTTCTACATTAAGCCCGGAATCTGGCTGAAAATATTCTTCTTTGCAACGCCAGCAATGAGGTAGTTTTTCTCCCAGCAATAATATTTCTCCAGAAGAAAAGTTGCTGATATTATCACCAATAAAGCGCACGCCTTCACCTTTAATAACATAGTGTAGTTCCAACTCAGGATGGTAGTGCCATATACCCCTGAAAGTGGGTAAAATATCGTGCCTGATGCTAAACGAATTTTGCGGTTTTACATCAACTTTGAGAAAATGTGGTTTCATTTTGAACTTAAATCTAATAAAAAATGAATCAATTGCTTGACCTGGTTATTACTGGCTATTTGGGTTGAGAATTTAAATGTACAGAAAAAATAATAATGTTATCAAGCATTAACCTAAAAATACCATGTAAAGATGTTGTGATATATTACAATTAATCCCATGATAATATCATACAATAAGTTGATAAATACAGGTAGTAATAGCAATTACTATTACTTGATATTTGTTATTGTAGTCTGTTTTATTGATAACAGTTGCTGCACTTATATAAACCGAACTAATAAATTATATTTTTTGTAACAGGTTAAGTTTTAATAGTTATTGATAACTTAATTAGTGTTGCTGATACAATTATACTAACTGATAAAACAGTGTGGTTACGTAAAATATATATTCAATTTTATTTAAATAAACCGATGAAAAAATACTTTTTTATAACAATGATAGTGGCGCTGGGGATATCATCTGCAAATGCGCAAACCGCACCGGCTGATGAGCAGGCGAATTATACACAGGTGATAACAAAGCGTGCTGAAAAAATAGTTTCGGCACTAAATATTACTGACTCTGTAAAGTTTAAACGGGTAACAGACATAGTTGTTAACCAATATCGCAACCTGAGCGCTATTCATGATAGTCGTAATGCACAGGTTAAGGATATAAAAACAAAATATGCCGATGATAAAACTACTGCTAATACGCAAACAGCTTTAATTGACAGTAACGTTGATAAACAGTTGAATATATTACATGCATCTTATTTAACCAAACTCGGCACAGAGCTTACACCGCCGCAAGTTGATGCGGTAAAAGATGAAATGACTTATAAAATATTACCATTAACCTATAACGCCTACCTTGATGAATTACCCAATTTAACTGATCCGCAAAAAGTGCAAATAAAAGCATGGTTGGTTGAGGCGCGTGAGCATGCTATAGATGCAGAATCATCAGAGAAAAAGCATGCCTGGTTTGGTAAATATAAAGGCAGAATAAATAATTATTTATCGGCACAAGGCTATGATATGAAGAAAGCAGGAGAGGAATGGCAACAACGCATAAAAGACAGATCGGCCCAGAAAGGATAAGAAATTATTATTAATGGATGGGCCATTAATAATATATACAAACCAACCAATCTATATCAAGTACCAATTAAATTAACTTAGAATTTTTATGAGAAAAATTTACCTTTTACTTTCAGTACTGTTGCTGCTCAGCACTGTACTAAAAGCCCAGAATAGAACCATTACTGGTACTGTTGTGGACGAAAAGAATGCGCCGCTGCCTGGCGTAACCGTACAGGTTAAAGGTAGTATGGCATCTACCGCTACAGATGCAAACGGCAAGTATTCAATTAAAGTAACCAATTTGCAAAGCGTTGTTATCGGTGTTAAATTTCTTGGATATAATTACCAGGAAAAAACATTAAGAGAAGGCGAAAAGAATGCCGATTTTAAGCTGGCACCTACTAACAGTAGTTTGGATGAGGTAGTAGTAGTGGGTTACGGTGTACAAAAAAAGGCAACACTTACTGGCGCCGTAGAAACTATTGATGTAAAAAAGATAGAAGATATTCCGTCGTTAAACCTTGCTGCTTCATTGATAGGGCAGGTACCTGCCCTTGGCGTAACCCAAGATAATCGCCCGGGGCAACCCGCTAATATTACTATCAGAAACCCAATACAGTTTAATGGTGTTTATGGTAGTACCGACCCTATATATATTATTGATGATATAAAACGAACCGCTGCGGATTTTAATGCGCTCGATCCGAATGAAATAGAAAGCATATCTATTTTAAAGGATGCAGAAGCATCTATATATGGTGTGAACGGTGGTAACGGAGCCATTTTGGTGCGTACTAAAAAGGGTAAGAACGGAGCTCCTAAAATTAGCTTTAGCAGCTCATTTGGCAGTGCTAATGCGCCGCAGTTGCCAAAAATGATGAGTGGTATTCAATTAGCTACGTGGATTAATGATTATACCCAGGGTGGAGTACAATATAATGCCTCTACAGGTGCAGCAACGGGTAATACTATTGATGCCAACGGATATATCAATGGTGTAGTAACTAATAAAAACTCAGCATGGTATACACCTGATGAACTTGCTTACATTGCAAACCCTGCAAATAATACCAATTATCTGAAACAAGTATTTCATGCTGCTGATAACGAACGCGAAGCCCTGAGCATAAGCGGTGGTAACGATAAAACAACTTATTTTATCGGCGGCGATTATGTAAACCAAAACTCTAACTTTTCAGGGATAAACAGTAATAAATGGGGAATCAGGACTAATGTTGAAACTAGACCAGCTAAAGGCCTAACCGTTGATCTTGGTCTTAGTGAAGATCAATCATATACCAGGAGTTTTTGGTATAAAACGCATGGATCTCAGGAAAGCCTTAACCAGGATGTGGCATCATCATTAAGTACACCACCCTGGATCAAGCATGAAATCAATGGTTATCCTGTATATTTAAATTCGGGATCAGGTAATGATGTTGTAGATAACGTGTACATTCCTTTATACCAAAACTCTAACAACTTTACACAGTCACTTAACTATGTTACAAATATATTAGGAAAGGTATCATACGATATACCAGGTGTTAGCGGCTTAACAGCGAGTTATACATATAACCTGAATATAAATAATGGTTTTCCTGAGCAGTATGGTACTACTTTCAATTATTATACTTTCTCGGGCACAGGAGATAATTTACACATCCCCGGCGGAACAATGAACCCCGTGCCGAAAGCGATAGATAATGGTAATTATGTTGCTGTTGACCCTAATTATGACAAGTCATATCAAATTGACGCGGCACTTAATTATCATCACAGTTTTGGTAAAAACAATATTACAGCTTTGGCTATATATGAGCAATTAGATAATAGCCTTAACGGTGTAACAACCAATTTTCCATTAACTATTGCAGGTGGTTTACCTAATGGTAATTACACAACAGGTATAGCTACAGCCAATCAAAGTAATGGTCAGGTAGCCGAAAATGGTGAAATTTCGTACATAGGCCGTGTAAATTATGATTATGATAATACATACCTGGCTCAGGTTACAATGCGCAGGGATGGTACTACCGATTTTGCACCGGGCCGTCAATATGGTAATTTTGGATCATTTTCACTCGGCTGGGTACTTTCAAACGAAAAATTTATAAAGGATAACCTTTCTTTCGTTGATCTATTAAAGGTGAGAGCCAGTATAGGTTCTGTTGGTTCTGATAATACCCAGGCATACCAATACTTAGAACAATATAATACTACGTCAGGTAGTGGCGGCGGAGCGGTATTTAATGAATCTGACCGTGGAACCGGTATCAAATCGGCTGGTATAAATAACCCTTATACCACCTGGGATCACCAGACAAAAACAAATTATGGTGTTGATGCAGCATTTTTAAAGAGTCGTTTAACACTAACAGCTGATTATTTTTGGAATCATTTATACGATGGCCTTGGCCCACGTACTTCAGGTACTCCTTTCACCGTAGGTAATACTGTGCCTACTGAAAATTACGCGAGCGCAAATACATTTGGCTATGAAATATCTTTGGGATGGAAAGATCGTATTACACCTGATTGGGGATATAATATCACCACATTTTTTAGCTGGAGCGATGATAAGATATTAAAACAAGATATCTCACAAGGGTTAATAGGAACCGCTCAGGATCGTACAGGTAAATCAAGTGACGGCGGTGTTTTTGGTTATGAGTCATTAGGTATCATCAAAACCCAGGCACAGGCCAACCAAATAATTGCTTCGAGAGCCGCCGCTGCCGGTGGTGCTGCTAATGTGAAAATTTTGGGGATGACACCTGCACCAGGCATGATTAATTATGCCGACTTGAATGGTGATGGTATAGTATCAAATACCGACTTGTCTGATGAAAAATACCTTAGTCATAAATCAAGCAATCACAACAGCTTAGGCTTTAATTTTGGAACTAGTTATAAATCTTTCAGCATTAACGTTGTTACAGGTATGAGCTGGGGTGGAACCGGTACTATTTCAGGTGCCGATCTAAACGGTTTTAACGGTATTAAGAATGACCCAACTGAAAATAAACCAGTTTTTTGGTCAGATCACTGGACGCCTACTAACACTAATGCTAAATATCCTGCACCAATTTGGTATAATGATTACGATGTAACTAGTAATTTTTGGTTTGTTAGTTCCTTTACCTGGAATATCCAGAATATTAATGTGAGTTACTCTTTGCCAACTAAATGGATAAAAGTTGTAGGATTAAGCAGTGCCAGGTTATACGCGGTTTGTACTAATGTATTTAATCTGTACAACCCATATCCCGATGATTACAAATATGGAACAGGTAGCGTTTTTACCTATCCAACACTTAGGACAATTTCAGTTGGTTTAAACGCTGCATTTTAAAATATAAAAAGATGAAAAAATTATATATTATCATAATAGCAGTTGCAATGTCAGCATTGTTATTTACTGGTTGCAAAAAGGAACTTCAAAAGCAACCTGAAACAACTTTAACACCAACACAAGTATTTTCAGACTCGCTGGTTACTGTGTTTTATTTAAATACTATTTACACCAACAATTTACCTACATGGTATGGAAATAGCGGCGGTGCAATAGGCACTGTAAACCCTACTACTTTAACTGAAGAAAATAGCGGAGGCAGCCCATATACCAGTGGTGGCGTAAACATAAATACAGTAGCCGATATTGGCGTAGCTAATAATAACTCCAATACTTACGCTAAAATACGTAACATAAACGATTTTATAGCTGGTATGAAAACAAGCCCTATAGCCGCAGGTACCAAACAAAGATTTATTGCTCAGGCTTTGTTTTGGCGCGCATACCGTTATTTTGAATTGGTGAAAATTTATGGTGGTGTCCCATTAGTTACAACGCCATTACCCGTTGTTGGCGATGCCGCAAAATTAGCCGCTAATTTACCCAGAAATACAACGACACAAACCTGGACGCAGATTGTAGCCGATTTAGACACAGCTATAGCCGGCCTGCCAAATGTTTGGCCAGCTGCTGCTGATTACGGTCGTATTACTAAAGGTGCAGCGCAGGCTTTTCTTGGCCGTGTGTTACTAACTTGGTCAAGTCCACAGTTTAACGTTAATAATGATCAAACACGCTGGCAGGCTGCACTTACCGCATGCAATAATGCTATAGCAACGCTTACCGCCTCAGGTTACGGCCTTTATCCAAAGTGGGATTATAGCATGTGGACTACTGAAGGTGCCGGAAGCCCGGGCAAACCAAATAACCCGGAAGCGGTTATGGTAACTGAGTTCACTACTACCAATGATCAGAACGGATCTTTTAACAGTTATCCATCCTCATCAATACCCAAGGCATTAGGCGGAAGCGGCGGAAATAACCCTACATGGAATATAGTTCAGGCATTCCCAATGATCGACGGACATACTATTGATAATTCAAGCACAGCATATCCCTATAACTCATTGCTGTTTTTTGATAACCGCGACCCTCGTTTTTATCAAACTATTGCTTACAATGGTTGTAGCTGGCCGCTGGAAGGTAATGTTGCAAACAGGTTATGGACTTATTTTTATTATTCAAACGCGGGGGGCACAGCAGCCAAAACTACTGAAACAAGTGGTTCATCAAGCACCGGGTTTTATTGCCGCAAAGGAATTGACCCAACATTAACTCAAAATAATCTGCCTTATGCAGGCACCGATTGGCAAGAAATAAGGTATGCTGAAGTAATACTTAACAGGGCTGAATGCGCTGCTGAAACCGGAGATTTAAATACCGCATATTCCGATTTGGAAACTATAAGGAAACGGGCCGGTATTCTTGCAGGCACAGATGGTCTATATGGCCTTGCATCAGGCATGGCTCATGATCAAATGATCAGTGCAATTATGTATGAAAGAGAAATAGAATTTGCTTTTGAAGGTAAGAGATATTGGGATCTGAGGAGAAGAAAATTACTGGAACCTGTTATGAATACTGCCGTATCCATTAGAACTGGTTTAACTATATCTTTAAATAACAATAATACTTCAAACGATTATTTAAATGTTATTCAAACTAATGGATTCACATTACGTGATAACCTTGCGAATGTATCATTAGACTCTGTTTATCTTACTTATTTTAATGGTACTGCATCTAAACCTAGTTTAGCAACAAAAGCGTTGGATACATCGCCTATAGTATACCAAACTGCTGATTATTTCTTTGGAATACCATTGGCTACTATACAGAATGACCCTGCTATACAGCAAAATAATACTTGGGGCGGTCCTTTCGATCCCACCAAATAAGGCATAAAGGGCGGAGAGTATCCGCTCTTTATTATAATTGATATGATAATTTTAACTATGAAAAAGAGAACAGGCTTATTTTTATTTGTGGCAGCTTTGGGATTTGCTAATCAGGCATTTGCTCAATACCCTGATGTGCCCAAAGCGGTTAAAGCAGAAAGTGATTCAATGATGGCTGCGGCTAATCGTCATTCAGATTCTGCATGGAAAGTTGCGTTACCTATTGTACAGGCAGATCAGCGCAGGGGTAAAGTGTATGTGCCATGGGCAGCAAGGCCAACCGATCTTCCGCAAGCAAAAATACCTGCTTTCCCGGGTGCCGAAGGTGGCGGTAAATTTACTTTTGGCGGCCGTGGTGGTAAAGTTTATGTAGTAACCAGCCTGGCTGATGACGGCCCCGGAACCTTACGCTGGGCCTGCGAGCAAGGCGGTGCGCGTATCATTGTATTTAACGTTGCTGGTATCATCCGTATTAAAACACCTATAATTGTTAGGGCACCATATATTACCATTGAAGGCCAAACAGCGCCGGGCGATGGTGTATGCGTTGCGGGCGAATCATTCTGGGTAAATACACATGATGTTATCATCCGCTATATGCGTTTCCGCCGTGGCGAAACCAATGTGGGCCGTCGTGATGACGCACTGGGAGGCGATCCGGTAGGAAATATCATTGTCGACCATACTTCTGCAAGCTGGGGATTGGATGAAAACTTTTCAATGTACCGTCACATGTTTGATCCGGGAGCAGGTATCACACCTGAAAAACTGGGCACAGTTAACATAACTATTCAAAACTGCATTTATTCCGAATCATTAGATTACTGGAACCACGCGTTCGGCAGTACTACAGGTGGCGAAAACAGCACCCTTATCCGCAACATGTGGGCCGATAACACAGGTCGTAACCCGTCGGTTGGATGGAACGGTATTTACACTTTTGTAAATAACGTAGTATTTAACTGGCACCATCGCTCAATGGATGGTGGCGATTATACTACTAACTTTAACATCATCAATAATTATTTTAAACCGGGACCTGTTACTCCAAAAGATGAGTTAGTTGGTCACCGTATATTAAAACCAGAATCAGGCCGCAGCAAGCTTAAAGAAAAATACTTTGGCCGCGTGTATGCTGTTGGCAACATTATGGAAGGTTATCCTGAAATTACCAAAGACCCATGGAATGGTGGTATACAGGTTGAAGGGCCGGGTGGTAAAGAATTACCGGATGCCGGAGAGTATAAAGACTACATGAAATCTGACGAAATATTCCCAATGGCGCCAGTTACAGTGATGTCGGCACAGGAAGCTTACAAATATGTAGTTGAAAATTCAGGTGCAACATTACCACACCGTGATGCTGTTGATATTCGTATAGCAGCACAAGTAAGAACAGGTAAGATCACTTATACCGAAATGAAAACTGATACGGATTTCCAGTTTAAAGTACGTAAATTACCTAAGGATTCATACAAATTAGGCATTATAACAGCACCGTGGCAGGTTGGTGGCTACCCTGTATATAAAGGTACACCTTATAAAGATAGTGATAACGATGGTATACCAGATTCATACGAAATTGCTCATGGCCTTAACCCGCATGATGCCAGTGATGCAAGTAAGCTTGCCAAAAATGGCGGTGGCTATACCAATATTGAAGTTTACCTGAATTCAGTTGCAGAAAAGGGAGAGCACCCTATGCCAAATGGCAAGTTAAATTAACAGGGTAAAAAGTATAATGATATTATCAAGAATTAAAATTGGTTTATTGTCAGGAAGTCTATTTGTTGGGGGTATGCTTTTGCATACTCCCGCAATGGCTCAAAAAAACAAGAAATCTGCTCAATCATCTGCGCCGCTTTCTGTTGGCAAGGATGGGAAAATAACTTACCAGGCCGATGAGAACGGCAACCGCATCCCCGATTTTTCTTATTGCGGGTATATGGCATCTGAACAGCCAATACCTACAATACAGGTAAAAGTGGTTGTGCCGCTTAAAAAAGGCGATGCAACTCTGCGCATTCAATCCGCATTGGATTATGTGGCATCGTTACCTGTTGGTGCCGATGGTTTTCGTGGCGCGGTATTGCTGAATAAAGGTATTTATGAAGTTTATGGCAGCCTGAAAATAAAAGCGTCGGGCGTTGTACTTCGTGGTAGTGGCATGGGTGCCGATGGTACCCTATTGCTGGGTGCCGGAAAAGACAGGGCGACCCTGGTACAGGTTCTTGGTAAAAACGATCGTAAAAAATCAAAAGAAATTAAAATAGCAGATGCTTATGTACCTGTTAACGCGTTAACGTTTCATGTTGTCGATCCGAGTGATTTTAAAGCAGGCGATATGATCATCATCCATCGCCCAAGCACTCAGGATTGGATCAACAAATTGGGCACCGATCATTTTGGCGGTGGCCTTACCGCTTTAGCCTGGAAACCCGGCGAGCGTGATATCAACTGGGATCGTAAGATCACAGCGATAAATGGAAATACCATAACTATTGATGCACCTATAACCACAGCCCTTGATAGTACCTATGGCGGTGGCATGGTAGCAAAATATGACTGGCCCGGCAGAATTGACCGTGTTGGTATAGAAAATATTCGTTTACAATCAGCATATGATGTAAACAACCCCAAGGATGAGGCACATCGCTGGATGGCCATCACCATGGAAAACGTAGCAGATGCCTGGGTTCGCCAGGTAATATTTGAGCATTTTGCAGGCTCGGCAGTTTTTGTACTGGAAACAGCAAACCGGGTAACAGTTGAAGACTGTAAATCACTTGCCCCTATATCAGAAATTGGCGGCTATCGCCGTAATACTTTCTTGACAATGGGGGGGCAAACGCTTTTCCAACGTTTATATTCAGTAAATGGCTTTCATGATTTTGCCACAGGCTTTTGCGCTCCCGGCCCAACCGCGTTTGTGCAATGTTCAGCATGGCAACCCTATAGCTTCAGCGGCGGTATTGATAGTTGGGCATCAGGCGTATTGTTTGATGTTGCCAATATTGACGGGCAGGCTTTAAGCTATATAAACCGCGGTCAGGACGGGCAGGGCGCAGGCTGGAATGCAGCCAATAGTGTTGTATGGAATTGCAGTGCCGCTCATATTGATTGTTATCAACCGCCAACCGCACAAAATTGGTCTTTTGGTTCCTGGGCTCAATTTGGTGGCGATGGCTATTGGAATTCATCAAATGAAACACTTTCGCCACGCAGCCTTTATTACGCGCAATTGGCCAACAGGTTAAATAAAGATGTAAGCCAGCAGGCGGGTATCTTACGCATTGAAACCGAACCATCAAGCAGCCCAACAGTTGCTGAAGCTGCCGCATTATTGGCAGCAGCCAGAAGGCCAGCCACAACTATAAGCGATTGGGTTGATGGCGCACATAAAAGAAATCCGATAAGCATAGCATCATCCGGCGCAAAAAGCATTGATGAGGTAGGGTACAAACAAGCAGCAACTCTTGCAATGGCACCCAAAATGAGTGTAACCAATGGTTGGCTGGTACGTGGAAATATTGTTTTACAAGGTAAACATTTTGAGGCTCCATGGTGGAGCGGCAACGTTAAACCGGAATATTTAAAAGAAGCTAAACCAGATATTACCCGTTGGGTTCCCGGTCGTACAGGCACCGGCTTGACCGACGATCTTGACGATGTGGCTTCATGGATGCAAAAAGATAATATCATTGTACTGGAGCATAACTATGGCCTGTGGTATGAGCGCCGTCGTGATGATCATGAGCGCATCCGCCGTATGGATGGAGATGTTTGGGCGCCTTTTTATGAATTGCCTTTTGCACGAAGCGGTAAAGAGCTGGCATGGGATGGCTTAAGTAAATACGATCTTACAAAATATAACACATGGTATTGGAGCCGCCTTAAACAGTTTGCTGATATTGCTGATGAAAAAGGATTGGTGCTGTTCCACCAAAATTTCTTTCAGCATAATATCATAGAGGCAGGCGCGCATTACGCGGATTTCCCATGGAGGACTGCTAACAATATCAACGGCACAGGATTCCCTGAACCTGTGAACTATGCAGGCGACAAACGCCAATTTATGGCCGAACAGTTTTATGATGAAACCGACCCTGCAAGGCGCAAGTTATTGATCGCCTACATTAATAAATGCCTCGATAATTTTGCCGATAATAACGGTGTTATCCAAACCACCAGCGCCGAATTTACTGGCCCGCTGCATTTTATGCAGTTTTGGGTAGAAACAGTTAAACAGTGGGAAACCCTGCATAAACAGAAAGAGATCATCGGCCTGAGCGCTACAAAAGATGTACAGGATGCTATTCTTGCTGATCCCGAAAAAGCGTCAGTTATCAACGTGATCGACATCCGGTATTGGTATTACGAGGGTAATGGCAAAATCTATGCACCTGATGGCGGGCAAAGCCTTGCACCGCGTCAGGAGGAACGTATATATAAACCGAAAGCACCAACATTTGAGCAGGTTTACCATGCGGTGCATGAGTACAAACAGAAATATCCTGATAAGGCCGTATTATACTCTGCCGATGGCTACGACCATTTTGGCTGGGCCGTATTAATAGCAGGCGGTTCATTACCTGCCTTACCTGCAACAACCGACAAGCAATTTTTGAACGATGTATCAACAATGAAAGGTATTGATCTGCCGGGCAACCCAAAAGATCA
The DNA here is from genome assembly GCA_026225055.1 of Mucilaginibacter xinganensis. Taxonomy (GTDB): domain Bacteria; phylum Bacteroidota; class Bacteroidia; order Sphingobacteriales; family Sphingobacteriaceae; genus Mucilaginibacter; species Mucilaginibacter xinganensis_A. Next base: position 41,176 of record JAMFSA010000191.1, read on the forward strand.
ATGGGCATTGGGAAATGCTGCCAAAGGGTACATCGTTTATAGCAATTCTGATACTATTCATCTCGACCTGGCAGCAAATGCCAGTTATAAAGCAAAATGGATCGACCCAAAAACAGGGGAGGCATTACCGGGCGAGAAGCAGGTAAAAGGTAGCAAGGATATTGAAATTAAAACCCCTAAATCAGGCGAGGCTATTTTATGGCTCATCCGTATCTAAATAGTTATGTTAAAAAAAATTGTTCTGATAGGTATTATTTCCTGTTTGCTTTTTTCTATAAAAAGCGATGAAACCAATGTATTGCCCGTTTTAAAAATATCACCTAATCACCGTTTTTTTACTGCCGATGCTAAACCATTCTTTTGGCTGGGTGATACCGGCTGGCTGCTGTTTTCCAAACTTAAACGGGAGGATGCTGAAAAGTACCTGGAAACCCGCCGTCAGCAGGGTTTTAATGTAATACAGGTAATGGTAATCCATAGCCTTTCCGAAACAAATGCCTATGGCGATTCCGCGCTTATCAACAAAAATATAACTACGCCAAATACCGATAATTCAACAAATAATTATTGGAGTAACATCGATTGGGTACTAAATAAAGCCGCCGAAAAAGGAATATACGTAGCTATGGTACCTATTTGGGGTTCGGTAGTAAAAGCGGCGCATACTAACCAGGTACAGGCTAAGGCATATGCCACATTTTTAGCCAACAGGTATAGATCTTACAGTAATGTGATCTGGATGAATGGCGGTGATATTGCAGGAAGTGATTCAATAAAAGTATGGAATGCCATTGGCAGTACATTGCACATCATTGACACGGCCCATTTAATTACGTTCCACCCACGAGGCAGAAAGCAATCATCCATCTGGTTTCATAACGAGTCCTGGCTGAGTTTTAACAGTTTCCAATCGGGCCACAAAAATTATAAGCAGGATACCTCAAAGGATGATTTTCATTATGGTGAAGATAACTGGCGCTATGTACAGGTTGATTACAACAAAACACCCATAAAACCCACGCTGGATGCTGAGCCATCCTATGAAAAGATTCCTTACGGTCTGCATGATATCAATCTCCCAAAATGGACCGATGCTGATGTAAGGCGCTATGGCTACTGGTCGGTTTTTGCGGGTGCCAGTGGTTACACTTATGGCAATAATGATGTTATGCAGATGCATAATTCAAAAGACAAGGCCATTGGCGCTTACGGATCAAAAGGCTACTGGTATAACTCTATTAATGATCCAGGTGCACAGCAAATGGTTTACCTTAAAAAGTTGATACTATCGCGCCCTTATTTTGAGCGTGTGCCTGATCAATCGTTGATCGCCGATGGTCAGGGTGTAAAATATAACAGACTGATTGCTACACGTGGTAAAAAATATGCGTTTGTGTACACCTATACTGGCCGCGATATGGATATCAACACCACAACTTTGCCTGGAAGTAAAATAAAAGTATCTTGGTATAATCCCCGTAACGGCAATATTACAGCTATCGGCACCTTTAATAAGTCGAAAATCACGAAATTTAATCCTCCCGGTACCCCCGCGAATGGTAATGATTGGGTGCTCATACTCGATGCTATATAAACCTATGAAATGTGATGGCAGGATTTAAATACGTATATGGCCTCATTTTAACCAGCATGGTTTTGCTCTCCTGCAATACGCGGAAGGATGTGTACCTTTTCACCTCGTTTAACGAACCTGCAAGCGCTGGTTTAAGGTTATTATATAGTCACGATGCTTATCACTGGACAGACCTAAACCATATTTTCATCAAACCCGAAGTTGGTGATGCCAAGATCATGCGCGACCCATCGATACAACAAGGTCCGGATGGTGTTTATCACCTGGTTTGGACAACCGGTTGGAAAAATGATACCGGCATAGGTTACGCCGAATCAAAGGACCTGATCCACTGGTCGGCAGAACAACATTTAAATGTAATGGCTGATGAGCCAACCGCGGTTAATGCCTGGGCGCCGGAGTTGTTTTATGATGATGTTGCAGGTCAGTTCATTATCACCTGGGCATCAACCGTACCATTCCGTTTCCCGAAAGGAGAGGAAGATGAAAACAATAATCACCGTCTTTATTATACTACCACTAAGGATTTCAAAACCTTTGCCCCGGCAAAACTATTTCTCGATCCCGGTTTTAGTGTGATAGACCCTGAGATTGTGAAAATGGACAAAGGCAAATATGTATTGGTGATGAAGGATAATACCCGGCCAAACCGCAACATCCTCGTAGCTTTCAGTAATAACGCGCTGGGCCCGTATGCTGATTATTCAAAACGCTTTACCGAGCTGTATTCAGAAGGGCCAACAATAACAAAATCAGGTAATAATTGGTTGATCTATTACGATTCTTATCGCCTTAAAAAGTTCGGCTGTATGCGTACCACCAATTTTAAAACATTTGCTGATATAGCCGATTCTGTTAGTATACCGCAGGGCCATAAACACGGTACCATATTTAAAGTGACCGAAAAAACACTGAAACAATTAAAGTTAGCTGCAGCGATGCCGGTAAACCAATAAGATATGCTTAAAATTAAGATAGCCATATTATTCATAACTATTGCCGTGTGCTGGTCGGCTGCCAAAGCGCAGGATACGGTAAGATACACAGGCAATACCGTTGCTAACGTGGATTACCATAACGGCAGGCTGAGCCCGGTTATCGGCGTACATAACATGCAGATCTTCCGTGCCAACCGCGAGCATCCCGACCGGGCAGATGATTTTGGCTTTACCTACAACCACCAGCCCATGCTGGCTTACTGGAACAATACTTTTTATGTAGAATATTTAAGTGACAAAGTAGGTGAGAGCGTACCACCGGGACAAACATTGCTCATTACCTCAAAGGATGGGGCAACATGGTCAAAACCGACTGTTATCTTTCCGCAATACAAAATCCCTGATGGTACAACAAAGGAAGGCCATCCCGGCGTAGCTAAAGACTTGTACGCGGTTATGCACCAGCGCATGGGTTTTTACACTGCTAAATCAAAACGCTTGCTGGTGTTAGGTTTCTATGGTATTTGTTTGGATGCACATGATGACCCCAACGATGGCAAAGGCATAGGCCGTGTAGTAAGGGAAGTTTATTCTAATGGGAAATTTGGGTCGATATATTTCATCCACTACAACCCAAAATGGAATGAACAAAATACCTCGTACCCATTTTATAAAACCAGCAAGGATAAAGGTTTTGTGCAAGCTTGCGACGAGCTGATGGCAAACCCCTTAATGATGATGCAATGGGAAGAGGAAACTGATCGTAACGACCCATTGATCCCGCTTCACAAAGATTATAAAGCCTTTAATTTTTACTATTTACCTGATGGCCGGGCGGTGGGCTTATGGAAATATGCCTTAACCGCAATCAGCACCGATAATGGCAAAACATGGCCAGCAAATGCCAGTCGTGCCCCTCGATTTGTAACCAGTAATGCCAAAATATGGGGGCAGCGTACATCCGATGGTAAATATGCTACAGTTTACAACCCGTCTGAATTTAGGTGGCCTTTGGGGATCTCCGTTAGTCAGGATGGTTTAAATTACACCAACTTGCTATTAGTTAATGGCGAAATACCAACCATGCGGTATGGCGGTAATTACAAATCTTATGGTCCGCAATATACCAGGGGGATTGAAGAAGGCAACGGTGTACCACCCGATGGTAAGCTTTGGGTTACTTATAGCATGAACAAAGAGGATATCTGGGTGTCATCTATCCCAGTACCGGTCACAGATGTTACCACCGAACAAGCCAACGAGGTATTTAATGACTTGCCCGCCGGTAAGGAACTGGAGAAATGGAACACGTACAGCTCATTATGGGCCCCCGCTGCTATTGACAAAGCGCCTGACGGTACTCGTGCTTTAGCACTTAAAGATTGGGATAAATTCGATTTTGCAAAGGCTGAAAGAATAGTACCAGAATCAAAAAAACTGATCGCTGATTTTACCATTATCCCGGCACAAAATAATACAGGTATGCTGAATATTGAAGTGCAAAATGCCAGTGGCGATGCCGCTTTAAGGTTAACATTCGATTCGACAGGGATTTTCAGGGCAAAAACAGGCTATAGATCTAAAAGTATACTGAAATACACGGCAAATACGCCTTATCACATCAGCATTAAATTAAATACCGATACCCGTTTTTATACAGTAAATGTAAATGGCAAGGATGTACTTACTGCCTTGTTCTTCGCGCCGGTGCTTAATGTTAACCGTGTTGTTTTCCGTACCGGTGATACCAGGCGTTTTCCTGATGCAGATACACCAACCGACCAGGATTATGATCAGCCTAAAGCCGGAGAACCAGTAGCGCCAGCCGCATTCTATATTAAAACATTTAAAACTACAGGATACTAATGTCTGGTAAAAAATATATTGCGATTATTCTTTTGCTAAGCTGCATCGCTGTGGCAGGCAGTACTTATGCCGAGGTTGTATTGCCTAAAATATTGGGTAATAACATGGTGTTGCAGCGCAATAAGCCAGTACCCGTTTGGGGCACAGCTGTTGCGGGTGAAGCTATCACGGTAAAGTTTGGCAATCAAACCAAAAAAGCAACTGCTGATGCTACAGGTAACTGGCAAATCATACTCGACCCGATGCCTGCATCAGCAACGCCGCAGGTTTTAGAAATCAAAGGGACTAACACCATAAAACTCGAAAATGTTTTGGTGGGCGAAGTATGGTTATGTTCAGGGCAATCAAATATGTCGTACGAAATGCGGAAGAACAGCAAGGTACGCAGGCCTGATACCAGCACAGTTAATTCACCAATTGATGAGCTCGACCGAGCGCAAAATCCACAGATCCGGATCTTTTTAACTACACAAAAGAATTTAAGAAAGCCCGATTCAACACATGCTGGTTGGGACATTGCAGAAGGTACAGCGCTCAGGGATTTTTCGGCTGCGGGATATTTCTTTGCCAAAAACTTGAACCATGACTTGAAAGTCCCCGTAGGTATCATCTGCTCTGCCATCAGCGGCAGTCGCATTGAACCATGGATGCCCCGCGAAGCATTTGATGAGATCCCATATTTTAAGGATACTAATTACAAAATAGATGGCGATCCCGGTAAACTATATGTAAATATGATCGCGCCTGTTGCACCATATGCCTTGCGTGGCTTCTTATGGTATCAAGGAGAAAGCGGCAGTTATCTTGCTGAAACCATCAGCTACACCTACAAAATGGAAGCGCTCATCCATTGGTGGCGTAAGCTGTGGAATAACAAAGATCTGCCATTCTATTATGTGCAGATTGCCCCTTTCTATTATTCAAGGGCCAAAAGCAGCAGCAATGTTCCGTTTACTATTTATACCGAGCCCGAACTGCGCGAGGCTCAAACTATGGCCCTTAAGATTCCGCATACAGGTATGATCGTAACCACTGATCTGAACGATTCATTAACCAATATTCACCCGGCATTTAAATGGGTGGTAGGTCAGCGTTTAGAACTTCAGGCACTTGGAAATACCTACGATAAAAAAGTTGTTTTCTCAGGCCCTATGTACGATAAAATGAAAATTAAGGGCGACAAAATCATACTCGACTTTAAATACACCGGCAACGGGCTGGTAAGCCATGATGGCAAGCCGCTTAGTTACTTTACAATAGCCGGCAACGACGGCAAATTTGTTGATGCTACCGCCATAATTAAGGGGGATAAGGTGGAAGTATCCTCCCCTGAAGTATCCTCGCCTGTAGCCGTACGCTTTGGGTGGACGGAAGTAGCCGAGCCTAATTTTTATAACAAAGATGGCTTACCCGCGGTGCCTTTCCGCACAGATAATCCACTCAAATTCACTTTAACCGCTAACTGATCTGCCGCATGAAAAATGCCTGGTTTAAAATATTTATATACATTCTGCTGCTAATCCCGGCCCTCAACACCTATGCCCAAAAAACAGAGATCCAATTTCTGTCGGGTACAGGTAGCGATCATACTATAAACTGGCAGTTCTATTGTACGGCAGGGCGTAATTCGGGCAAGTGGACAACTATCCCTGTACCCTCCAACTGGGAATTACAGGGCTTTGGAAAATACAATTATGGTTTAGATAAAGACAGCCTTAAAGGCAAGGAACAGGGACTTTACAAATACCAGTTTAACGTACCTGCATCATGGCAGGGTAAAGCAGTTAATATTGTTTTTGATGGCTCCATGACGGATACTAAAGTACTAATCAACGGACAGCAGGCAGGTGACATTCACCAAGGGGCATTTTATCGTTTTAAATATGATATTACGAAACTATTAAAATATGGTCAGCCAAATTTACTGGAAGTAACCGTATCTAAATATTCCGCTAATGCATCTGTAAATGCAAGTGAGCGTAAGGGTGATTTCTGGGTGTTCGGCGGTATTTTCAGGCCTGTTTTTCTGGAAGCTTTTCCGCAGCAACACATTAGTCATGTAGCAGTTGATGGGAAAGCCGATGGTAGTTTTGAGGCGCAACTTAAGCTAACAAATTTACGAAATGCAGATGCAGTAACTGGGCAGTTTTATACAATCACAGGTCAAAAAGTAGGGCTTGCATTTTCAACTAAAGTTAAATCAAGTGATACATCAGTATTAATAAACACACATCTGGCTGCACCAAAATTATGGTCGCCGGAATTTCCGAATCTGTATAATGTAGTATTTACGCTAATTTCAAACGGCAAGGCGGTACACACCGTGCAACAACGTTTTGGTTTCCGCACGGTTGAGCTGCGTTTACACGATGGTATATACGTAAATAACGTTAAAGTAAAGTTCAAAGGGGTTAATCATCATTCATTTTGGCCAACTACGGGCAGAGCTACCAGCAAGGCTATCAGCGTTGCCGATGTTAAGCTCATTAAGGATATGAACATGAACGCGGTGCGTATGTCGCATTATCCGCCTGACGAACATTTTTTAGATGTATGTGATTCACTGGGTTTGTTTGTGCTCGATGAATTGACAGGTTGGCATCATGCTTACGATACGCAGGTGGGGTCCAAACTGGTAAAGGAAATGATCGAGAAGGATGTGAACCACCCTTCAATTGTGATCTGGGACAACGGTAATGAAGGCGGTTTTAACTTTGATCTCGATCATTGGTTTGATGACCTCGATATTCAAAAACGTCCGTTGATTCACCCATGGGCCGTGTTCAGGGGGACCAATACCCAGCACTATATTAATTACGACTACGGCAATAACACTGCCATGCATGGCCATGATGTATTTTTCCCTACGGAGTTTTTGCATGGTATTTACGACGGTGGTGCAGGCGCTGGTCTTGATGATTTTTGGGAGCAGATGTGGCATACGCCAATTTCGGCAGGTGGTTTTATATGGGTTTTTGCTGATGAGGCAGTAGTACGTACCGATAAAAATGGCCTGCTGGATTCCGATGGCGATCACGGACCTGACGGTATTTTAGGGCCATACCATGAAAAGGAAGTTAGCTTTTATACCATAAAAGAAATTTGGAGCCCCGTTCATCTTGAACAGCGGGAAATTACACCGCAATTTGATGGGAAGTTACGATTAGAGAACCGGTACCTGTACACAAATTTAAAGCAATGTACATTTACTTATAAGCTGGCTAAACTAGGTAATCCTTATCAGCAAACAATAGCGGCACCACAAACAGGCACAATTGTTTCGCCTGATGTACAGCCGGGCCAATATGGCAATTTACAATTGCACCTGTCTGTCGGTTGGCAAAACTATGATGTATTGTACGTAACCGCTTATGATCCCTACAAAAACGAACTTTTTACCTGGAGCTGGCCTATCAGGAGTCATGATGTGATCACACAGCGAATGGTGGCAAAATCAGGCATCAATAAGCCTGTAATTACAGAGACAGATTCGCTGTATAAAGTGAGTGCTAACGGTATTCAGCTGGAGTTTAATCGCAACAACGGCATCTTAAAGAAAGTTGGAAACAGTAAAGGCGATATTCCATTTAACAACGGTCCTGTATTAGCCGAAGGACAGGATAAATCGGGCTTCCAAAAGCTGCGTAATTACTATAAAGCGGATACGCTGGTAATTGAAGCTGATTTCGCCCCAAAAACTACCGAGGCGCAGTTAAGATGGATGATCTATCCGTCAGGTTTAGTACGATTGGATTTAAAATACTGGCCTGTAGGCGAGGATGGTAAATTGTTAGGCGTAAGCTTTTCCTATCCCGAAAAGGATGTACAAGGCGTAACTTATATGGGTGACGGCCCATACCGGGTTTGGAAAGATAGGCTGAAGGGCGTGACCCTGAATGTTTGGGACAAAACCTACAACAATACCATAACCGGAGAGGACAGCACCAAACTCATCTACCCCGAATTTAAAGGGTATTATTCCAATCTATACTGGATGAAGATAAAGACTACAGGCCAACCCATCACCGTAATCTGCGATAGCCGGGATGTTTTTATGCGCTTGTTTACGCCAAAATATCCAAAGCTTACCTATGGCAATAACATCGCGCCTGATTTTCCTTCGGGGGATATATCATTTATGCACGGCATAACACCCATCGGCACAAAATCACAGCAATCAACACGATTGGGCCCGCAAGGACAAGTGAACCAGTATTTTAATTACGATAAGCATATTGAAGATGCCTTATCGCTCACCCTATACTTTGATTTTTCAGGAAAGTAAGTATGTCAGCAGCATCAAAATATATCGTGTTTTTATTGACCGGCATTTTTAGCTGTTGGTTTGCAAACGCATTTGCGGATGTGAGCCTGCAGAACCTCCGCTGCGAAATGCTGAAAGACCCGCAAGGCATCGGTACAACACAGCCACGTTTAAGCTGGCAAATTAACAGCGACGAGCGTAATACGCAGCAAACAGCCTATGAGATCATAGTTGCATCATCGCCACAAAAGCTGGCCTCAAACATTGGCGATCTGTGGGATTCGCATAAAGTTATGTCTGACAGGTCCATCATGGTGAATTATGCTAGCAGGCCTTTGGCTAGTCGTGCAGCCTGTTACTGGAAAGTTAAAGTATGGACTACAAAAGGTGAAAGCCCCTGGAGCCAACCTGCGTTTTGGAGCGTTGGCTTACTAAATGCTGCTGACTGGAAAGCAAAATGGATAGGATATGAGCACGGTTTCCCGTGGGATAGCGTTTCAAAGTTTTCAAGGCTATCAGCACGGTATTACCGCAAGCAATTTCAGAACAGTCAGCAGGTTAAAAAAGCGATAGTTTACATCGTTGGTTTAGGTCATTATGAGCTATACATCAACGGTAAACCTATTGGCGACCAGGTTTTAGCCGAAGCACCTACAGACTATACGCAATCAGTATTATATAATACGTTTGATGTTACTGCGAATCTTCAGCAGGGTGAAAATGTTATTGGTACTGTACTGGGTAACGGTCGTTTTTTTACTATGCGACCCAAATACAAGCCTAAAAAGATCAAGGAGTTTGGTTTTCCGAAAATGCTGTTACAACTGGAACTCACTTACCAGGATGGTAGTAAAAAAGTGATTACGAGCGACGATAGCTGGAAATTTACCGCTGATGGGCCAATCCGCACCAACAACGAATATGATGGTGAAGAATACGATGCTACCAAAGAACTTACCGACTGGAATGTTGTCGGTTACGATGACCGCAAATGGCTAAAACCCGAACTGGTTGAAGCGCCCGGTGGTAAAGTGGAGGCACAAATGAACGAGCCGATCAAAATAGTGGATACCATTCATCCTGTCAGTATAAAACAACTGAAACCCGGCACCTGGATAATGGATATGGGCCAAAATATGGCTGGCTGGGTACAAATGAAGGTAAGAGGTAAGCGCGGTGATAAAGTTACCTTGCGCTTTGCTGAAACGCTTAAAGAAGACAGCGACCTCTACATAGCCAACCTGCGCGATGCCAAAGTAACCGACATTTATACGTTAAAAGGCGGAGGCGAAGAAATATGGCACCCGGTATTTGTATATCATGGGTTCAGGTATGTGCAGATAACCGGTTACCCGGGTACGCCGACTGTAGATGATTTTATAGGGCAGGTGGTTTCAGATAATATGGCGAATACGGGCCATTTTGAAACCTCAAATCCGCTGATCAATCAGGTCTATCATAACGCCTACTGGGGTATTTTAAGCGATTACAAAGGCATGCCTGTCGATTGCCCGCAGCGTAATGAGCGTATGCCCTGGCTTGGCGACCGGGCGATTGGTTCATTAGGTGAAAGCTTTGTATTTAACAATGAAAACCTGTACGCCAAATGGCTGGATGATATTGAACAATCGCAAAAACCAGATGGCTCAATACCTGATGTAGCCCCGGCTTACTGGAATTATTATAGTGATAATATGACCTGGCCTGGCACTTATATCCTCATTGCCGATATGCTTTGTAATCAGTTTGATGATAAAGGGCCTATTGAAAAGCATTATCCATCCATGAAAAAATGGCTCGGCTATATGCGCCAAAAATATGCTAAGGATAACCTGATGACCAAGGATAAATACGGCGACTGGTGCGTGCCACCCGAATCACCCGAATTAATCCACTCAAGGGATTCATCACGCAATACCAATGGGGTGTTGATCGCTACTGCCTATTACTATCGCCTATTGCTGTTGATGCAGCACTTTGCCAAAATTTTGAACAAGCCTGCGGATGCTCAGCAGTTTGCCGCTCAGGCATTGCAGGCTAAGAATGCCTTCAACCAAAAATTCCTGGATAAAAAAACGCTTCAATACGATAACAATACGGTAACTGCTAATCTGCTGCCGCTGTACTTCGGTATGGTGCCTGCCGCAGATAGAAAAGGAGTGTTCGATAATATTGTAAACAAGATCACCATTGATGCAAACAGTCATATCAGCACAGGCGTTATCGGTACGCAATGGCTCATGAGGGGATTAACAGATTTTGGCCGCCCCGATATTGCTTACCATATAGCAGCGAATGATGATTACCCAAGCTGGGGCTACATGGTAAAACGTGGTGCTACCACCATTTGGGAGCTTTGGAATGGCGATACCGCCGCACCAGCCATGAATTCCCGTAATCACATTATGCTTTTGGGCGACCTCATCGCCTGGTTTTACCAGGACCTGGGGGGAATTAAAGCTGATGAGCCCGGTTTTAAAACCATTGTTATGAAGCCTGCAACTGTTAACGGGTTGAATTATGTGAACGCATCATACACAACACCTTATGGTTTAGTAAAAAGTAACTGGAAAAAACAATCCGGACATTTTGATTGGACAATTACCATCCCTGCAAATTCAAAAGCAATAGTTTATCTGCCTGCTTATAAAGTGAGCGATATTACCTGTGATGGTAAAGCCCTATCAACATTAAGCGGAGCGAAAACTTTGTTTGATGACAACGGCGAAACGAAATTAGAAATAGGATCAGGCGATTACCATTTTGAGATAAATAATTATGGCAAATAAGCAGTATAAAAAGGGATTTTGGATGATGGTTGCTTTATGCCTGGTATTTGCTACAAGCACATATGCCCAGCCCAAACAATGGAGTAAAGGTATCATCACTAACGAATTTATTTTTGAGAAGGCACCATATCCTGAATGCCACTCTGCAACAATTGCCGAAACACCAAAAGGGTTAGTAGCAGCATGGTTTGGCGGCACAAAAGAGCGTAATCCGGATGTGTGTATCTGGGTGAGCCGGTTGGTAAACGGTAAATGGATAGAAGCTATCAAGGTTGCAAACGGCATACAAAACGATACCTTACGCTATGCTTGCTGGAATCCGGTGCTTTACCAGGTTTCAGGCGGTGACCTGCTGTTGTTTTATAAAATTGGCCCTTCTCCCGCAAAATGGAAAGGATTTATAAGGCGATCCAAAGATGGCGGTATTACCTGGTCGGCGCAGGAAGCTTTGCCTGATGGTATTTTAGGCCCGGTTAAAAACCAGCCGGTAACGTTAAATAATGGCAACATCCTGTCACCATCAGGAACTGAAAATAGCGGCGCTAAGGTTCATTTTGAGCTATCAGCAGACAAAGGGAAAACCTGGCAGGCTACAGACCCGCTTAATGATGGCAAAACGGTAAAGGCTTTACAACCCACTATTTTATTTCATAAAAGCGACAGCTTACAGATGCTTTGCCGTACCCAAAACCGGGCGATATATGAATCATGGTCGGCTGATAATGGTAAAAATTGGTCGCCACTTGATAAAACATCATTACCCAACAATAACTCAGGCATTGATGGGGTGACGCTTAAGGATGGCCGCCAGCTGCTGGTTTATAACCACGTATTGCCGCCGGGTAACCTTGCCAAGGGAGCGCGTACGCCGCTAAATGTAGCGATATCCAACGATGGTAGAACATGGTATGCTGCGCTGATACTTGAAGATTCGCCTATCAGCCAGTATTCATACCCATCAGTTATACAAACTGCCGATGGCTTGGTGCATGTGGTTTACACTTGGCGCAGGCAACGTATCAGGCACGTAGTTATCGACCCTAAAAAACTAGTTTTAAAAGAAATAATAAACGGCGAATGGCCCAAAGTAGAGGGCTATACACCGCCGGTAGTAACAGGCGACGCAAAAGACTTATAAGGAGATATGGTGATGAAAAGATATAAAATATACACGCTGTTAGGCTTTTTGTTGCTGCCGGTCATGCTATGGGCCCAGCAAGATACCGACCACGAATACAGGCGGTCACTAAAAGACGTGCTCGATGAGATACAAGCAAGGTATCACGTTAAAATAAAATATACCGACGACCAGGTTAAAGATAAATACGTGAATTATGCCGACTGGCGCTTTCGCAATACGGTTGATGAAACACTGGTTAACGTGCTGGCTCCTGTGGATATGAAGGTGAATAAGACCGGGCCGTCATCCTATAAATTAAAGGATTATGAATACAATGTATGGTCGGTTGAGGATGGTTGGGCAAAACTGGATAGTATAGCCAAATTATACCATGATGTTAACAGTTGGGAACAACGCAAAGCGATACTTCGCCCTGAACTATATAAGGCGCTCGACTTGTCGCCATTGCCTGCCAGGCCTGATTCAAAACCCATCATCACCGCAAAAAGAATTTATAACGGTTATACCGTTGAAAATATAGCTATAGAGGTTTTGCCGGGCCTGTATATCAATGGCTCGTTATATAAGCCATTGCATTTTAAAGGGAAGATCCCTGTGATGCTCAGTCCCGACGGGCACTGGGATAAGCAGCGTTATCGTGCCGATTGCCAGCTGCGTTGCGCTTCGCTTGCCCGTATGGGTTGCATGGCTTACAGCTATGATCTGTTTGCATGGGGCGAATCATTATTGCAATTCAAAGCGGAAGATCACCGCACAAGCATAGCGCAGGTTGTACAAACATTAGGAGCTATCAGGATCATAGATTATCTGTTGAGTTTAAAAGAAACTGACCCCGCCCGATTAGGTATCAGCGGTGGTTCAGGAGGTGGCAGTCATACGGTGTTAATGGCTGCTATTGATCAGCGTATTAAATTGAGCGCCCCTGTGGTTTCAGTATCATCGTATTTCTATGGCGGCTGCCCTTGTGAAAGCGGTATGCCTATCCATATGTGCGATGGCGGAACTGATAATGTAGAACTGGCTGCTATGGCAGCACCTAATCCGCAGCTTTTGATTACTGATGGCAAGGACTGGACGGCTCACATGCCTGAACATGATTTTCCATATCTGCAAAAAGTGTATGGTTATTATGCTAAAAGTAGTTTGGTTGAAAACGTACATCTGCCGAATGAGGGTCATGACTACGGCCCGTCAAAACGAAACGCGTTATACAAATTCGTAGCTAAAAACTTTAAGCTGGATATCAGTAAAATAGAGGATAAGACCGGCAACGTAGATGAATCACAAGTAACTATTGAGCAGGAACCACAGATGTATGTTTTTGGCGATCATGGTCAATATCTTCCAAAAGATGCCATACATGGCTATGCGAATTTATTGCATGTTTTCGCGACAGCACCCAGAGAAAAAACTTCAATTAATTGATTTTGAAAAAGCTCTGCGCCATATTGATCATTTGTGCATTGTCCGTTACCTGGAGACAAGCTTTAGCTGCTGATATTTGGGTGGCTGTAAACGGTAACGATAGTAACACAGGTAGAAAGGATAGCCCCAAACAAACTATAGCAGCGGCGTTAAGACAAGCACGTGAATTACGCAGGCTGAATGACCCATCGATAACCAATGGTATTCATATCATTATTGAGGATGGCGAGTACATTTTGGATGAACCTTTATTTATCCGTCCGGAAGATTCTGGAACAGCCACATCACCAACCATAATTGAAAATGCGCCGGGTGAAAAGCCCGTGATCAGCGGTGGAGCAGCTATTAATAAATGGAAGAAAGTTTCAGTACCTGTTACAGGGTTGCCAAAAGAAGCGCAGGGCAAACTATGGGAAGCTACTATCTCTCAAACGGGTGGCAATAATTTATTATTCAGACAGCTATGGGTTAACGGTGATAAAGCCATTCGCGCCAGGGAAAGTGATACTGATGAGAGCATGAACCGTATCCTATCATTGGATAAGCAAAAACAGGAGATCTGGATCCCATTACCTGCAAACGGTTTACCCAAATACCCCGCACAAATGGAAATGGTGATCCACCAAATGTGGGCCATTGCTAATCTGAGGATAAAATCTATAATCATTGATGGCAATCAAGCTGGGTTAACCTTTTATCAGCCTGAAAGTAAAATAGAATTTGAACACCCATGGCCTGCCCCGGTGATTGATAAGGAGCATAAAATGAATGGTAATTCGGCTTTTTATCTGACCAATTCCCTATGGTTTTTAAACAAGCCCGGCGAGTGGTACGAAGATATAAGAGCCGGGAAAGTTTATTACTGGCCCCGTAAAGGTGAAGATTTAGCTAACGCGAAGGTAATAGCCCCATCACTTGAAAAGTTGATACAGGTAAGCGGTACTATGGAAAGGCCGGTAAGTTATGTGTTTTTTAAGGGCATCAGTTTTGAATATACTACCTGGTTGCGGCCATCGCAACAGGGCCACGTGTCCTTACAGGCAGGCATGTACTTGCTGGATGCCTACAAATTAAAAGTTAAAGGCACACCAGAAAAAAGTGGACTTGAAAACCAGGCATGGGTTGGTCGCCCGCCCGCTGCTGTTGAATTAAGTTATGTAAACCATATCGGTTTTGAGGCTTGCACATTTACACATCTGGTGTCAACAGCTTTAGATTACACAAGAGGTACGCATGATGATGAGATAAAAGGCAACCTTTTTAAAGACATTGGCGGCACAGGTATACAAATTGGTGTGTTTTCGGATGAAGGCTTTGAAGCGCATTTGCTCTATAACCCATTGGACATACGGGAGGTTTGCACAAACGAGCATATTGAAAATAATTTAGTTATTAATGCTACTAATGAAGACTGGGGATGCCTCGGTATCAGCGCTGGTTATGTAAAGGGTATCAGGATCGAGCATAATGAGGTGTGTGATGTATCTTATTCCGGTATCAGCGTAGGCTGGGGGTGGACTAAAGCCACCAATGCCATGAGCGATAATATTATCCGTGCCAATAAAGTACATCACTACGCTAAACACATGTATGATGTAGCCGGCATTTATACCTTATCGGCGCAGCCAAACTCAGTTATCGACAGCAATTATGTGGATAGCATTTACAAAGTATCCTATGCGCACGATCCGCAGCATTGGTTCTATTTATATACAGATGAAGGATCCTCATATTTCACTGTAAAGAATAACTGGTGCCCATCTGAAAAATTCCTGAAGAATGCCAACGGACCCGGGAATATTTGGGAAAATAACGGTCCGATGGTAGCAGAGGATATAAAGAATGCTGCAGGATTGCAGTCGCCCTATAAGTATCTGTTAAACGGTATAAAAGAGAATGCCGATCATCAACCTATAAATCATTAATATGCAAAAGCGACTGTTTGTTTTATTGTTGATAAGCATTGCTTTTATAAATGCAAATGCGCAAGTATCAACTGGGAAACCGGTTATAGTAGAGATAATTGCAAAGGGTTCAGCCTTCAACTTTGGTGCCTTTGCCGATATGAAGGGCTACGGAATTGAAAACATCCAGCAATGGAATAACCGGGTGATAGTGTATGCGCATACAGCCTATCCGCAGCAATTAAAAGATCGTATAGCAAAAGAATATCCGGCAGATCAGACCATATTATTTGAGAATCCATTTTATAATTTCAACAGGAAATATTGCAGTGATAAAACGGTAGCCAAAAAGTGGGATAATATTGTCCTTTCGGCTAACCTGGTAAAAGACTCGAAGATGCAGCAGGAATATTTGAACTACCATGCTACGCAGTTTCAGAAATGGCCCGAGGTATCGCAAGGCTTTTGTAATGCCAGTTTTCAGCAGTTGCTGGTATTTAAAACCGGCAGGCAGCTAATGCTGGTCATCAGCATACCAAAAGGCGAAAGTTTGGATAAACTAAACCCGCTTACCGGCAAAAACAACCCGCGTGTTGATGATTGGAATAACATGATGAAGAAATACCAGGAAGGGATTGAAGGCACTAAAAAAGGCGAAGTGTGGGTGTTTTTTAAAGAGGTCTATAATAAGAAATTTATTGAATAACAGATAAAGGAGACAATGTTAAAGTTAGGTATATTAGGATTAGGAGAGGGCCGCAGCACCATGTCGGCAGCGCTAAACAGCGCTAAATATGAGCTGAAAATGGTGTGCGATATGAATATTGAAGCATGTAAACAGCGTGCGGAAGAGTTTAATTTTCACCAGTATACCACCAGCTATCAAAAAATGCTGGACAACCCGGAAATTGATGTCATTGCCATTTATACCCCCGATCATTTACATGCTGAACATGTAAAACAGGCTTTGCTGCATAACAAACATGTGATCTGCACAAAACCATTTATTGACGATCTTTCAAAAGCACAGGAATTGCTTGACCTGGTAGAGCAAACAGGCAAGAAAGTATTTGTGGGCCAGAGTTCCCGTTTTTTTGAACCCGCAAAAAGGCAGAGAAAGGATTATGAAGAGGGTTTGCTGGGCGACCTGATCACCGTTGAAGGTCATTATCATGCCGACCATCGCTGGTTTTTAGAGAAGCCCTGGGCGCTTGAGCAGGCATTTAAATGGTTGTATGGTGGTTTAAGTCACCCGGTTGATTTTATACGCTGGTACCTGCCCAATGTTGAAGAGGTGATGGGCTATGGCATGATCAGCAATAATGGTAAAGCTGCCGGACTAAAAAATGAAGACACCATGCACTTTATTTTTAAAGCTACTGATGGTCGCATTGCGCGGGTGAGCGGTGCTTATACCGGCTATACCCAACCCACACAACGGGATAGCGGCATGAGCGTGATATTAAGATGTGCCGAAGGCGCGTCACAAGCTGATTATCATGAACTGCGTTATGCCGTTACTGATAAAACGGGTGAAGAAAAGATTGTTTACTGGGGCGATAAAACGTTGAAATATTACTTCAGGTTTGAAGGGCAGAGCCATCACGCCGGTGAGTATCAAAATTATCTTGAATACTTCGCTGATTGTTTAGAGAGCGGGGAAACCGCCTATCCCGATATTAAAGAGGGCATAGGCACAGTTGCGCTGTTACAGGCGATGGACAGGTCATTAAAAACCGGACAACCTGTAAAAGTTGCCGACATACTTGCCGAATACCATTTATCACCTGAAAAATTAAGCGCATGATGGTAGCGATGGGCAGTTTGGTAACCAATTTAACAACGCTGGATTATGCCATTGTTGTCGCATACATTATTGTATTGATGGTGATTGGTTACAAAGCCAGTTTTGCTAAAAAGAAAAAGACGGATGAAACGCTTTTCCTGGCCAATAAATCATTGGGCTGGGCAAGTATAGGCTTTAATATGTGGGGTACTAATGTAGGCCCTTCAATGCTGTTGGCTTTTGCAAGTATTGGATACACTACAGGTATTGTAGCCGTAAATTTCGATTGGTATGCATTTGTATTCCTGTTATTGTTGGCGGTAGTTTTCGCGCCTAAATATCTCGCAGCTAAAGTAAGTACTATGCCCGAATTCATGGGTAAGCGTTATGGCGATTCAACCCAAAATATATTGGCCTGGTATGCGCTAATCAAGATCCTGATCTCGTGGCTTTCATTAGGCTTGTTTGCAGGAGGGTTTTTAGTAAGGCAGATCTTGGGCATCCCGATGTGGGAATCAGTAATTGTACTGGTGTCCTTCGCCGGATTATTCACCTTTGCTGGGGGCTTGAAAACCATTGCTAAGGTTAATTTCTTCCAGATGATATTGCTGATAGCGGTATCATTATTACTAACTGTACTGGGCGTTATAAAAGCAGGTGGACTATCCGCAGTATACCACAAAGTACCGCATGATTACTGGAACCTGATCCATCCCGCAAGCGATAAAAAATATCCCTGGTATGCTATTTTGTTAGGCTACCCGGTTTCGGCTATCGCTTTCTTTTGTACCGATCAGGCTATGGTACAATCTGTTTTGGGTGCTAAAAATTTAGAGCAGGGGCAATTAGGTGTAAACTTCATCGCATGGCTAAAGATTCTTTCGCTGCCGCTGTTTATCCTTACGGGGATATTATGTTTTATCCTTTATCCCGGATTAAAAGATCCTGCCGAAGCCTACATGACCATGGTTACCCATCTATTCCCTCCGGGATTGAATGGCTTGGTGATCGTAGTGTTAATTGCAGTATTGGTCGGCACTATCGGTTCATCGCTCAATTCATTGAGTACGGTATTTACGATGGATGTGTATGTCAAGAAATTCAATCCTAATGCCACCAATAAGCAGATCATAAAAGTAGGCCGCATTGCCGTAGTCGCCGGTTGCCTATTTGCTGTTGCCGTAGCACTGGCAATTGATAACATTAAAGGGCTTAACCTTTTCGATGTATTTCAATCTGTATTGGGCTTTATAGCGCCGCCGCTGGCTGTTGTTTTCCTGCTGACGGTATTTTGGAAAAGAACCAGTCGTAAAGCAGTAAACACCATTTTATCTGCCGGATCCGCATTTAGTTTGGGTACTGGCGTACTTTATTTATGGGTATTCACGCCGGATAAGTACCCGATCTGGCCACATTATTTACTGCTGTCGTTCTACATTTTCGCATTCCTGATGGCATTGGCAATTGTTATTTCATTGCTGGATCAAAACCCGGTAATGTATATCCCCGATAAGCTGGTAACTATTGTTAAGCCTACCAAACGCGTAAAAATTGCCTGGGGAGTTTTAATTGTTGTAATGATATGCCTTTACCTGGTTTTTAACGGACATTAATTTATGAAAAAGGATCAATCGGTTAAATTAAAATATGCAGTAGTAATTGCCCTGCTTGGCTGTATGCTGTTCGGAGGTGTCGCAAAAGCACAAAAAGCATCATGGATATGGTATCCCGGCGATTATGAAGTTTGGTTAAGCAATAAAATGCAGAACAGGCGTACCGAGCGTGGCACTTTCCTGCCGCCATTCTGGAAACTCGACAGTCATTATGTGTTGATGAATTTCCATAAGGATTTTGAACTAACTGAACCTGAGGGTGTTAAATTGTATGTGGAAGGCCAATATAATGTAAGCCTTGATGGTAAAACCGTAAGGGGCTATCCCAAAACCATTCACATTCCGGCAGGAAAGCACCGCATCAGTTTAAAAGTTTATAGCCAGGCCAGCGTACCGGCCATATTTGTACAAGGTACACATCTGGTATCAGATACCTCATGGCTGGTAACTTATGAGGACAAGGAATGGATCGATGCATCGGGTAAAACATCGGATGTATCGGCCACAAAATATTTAATGGCAGGTAGCTGGGATTTTAATGACCCTGCGGTGCTCCCATCAACCTATCATTTACCTGTCGAACCCCAAAAAGCAGTTAGCATCGAGAAAAAGCCGCACCATATGTTCGTTGATTTTGGAAAGGAAACCTTTGGCTATATCAAACTAAAGGGCATAAAGGGAAAAGGAAAAGTATCGCTCTACTTTGGTGAATCGCCTAATGAGGCAATGGATACAGCGAGGTGTGAGCTGGCAGATAAAGTTGACATTGATCAGCATGGTGGTGATTATACTTTCAACGGGTCCAGGGCATTCCGATATGTAAATATTTATTACGATGATAATATCAGCATAAATGATGTTTCCATGCTGTATGAATATTCACCCGTAAAGCAGCGTGGCAGTTTCAGGTGTTCTGATGAGGAGATCAACAAAATATGGGATGTGGCCGCTTACACATTACACCTGAATACCCGCGAGTTTTTTATAGATGGTATTAAACGCGACAGGTGGGTATGGTCGGGCGATGCTTATCAAAGCTATTTAATGAATTATTACCTGTTCTTTGATTCGCCAACCGTTACGCATACACTGCTGGCATTGAGGGGCAAAGATCCGGTAACCAGCCACATCAACACCATTATGGATTATACGTTCTATTGGTTTTTAGGCATCAACGATTATTACCAGTACACCGGCGACAAAACCTTCATCCAGCAAAACTATCCACGTATGCAGAGTATGATGGATTTCTGTTTGTCGAGGCGTGATAAAGATGGATTTGTACAGGGCCAAACCGGGGATTGGGTATTCATTGACTGGGCCGACGGATTAAGTAAACAGGGCGAAGTAAGTTTTGAGCAAATCTTGCTGTGCCGCAGCCTGGAAACTATGGCCGAATGCGCTAAACTGGCTAATGACAGTACCGGAGCTATAAAGTATTCCCAGATAGCCGCTTACCTGAAAGCTAAAATATTCAGCTATTACTGGAATGATCAGAAACACGCGCTGGTTCATAGCCGCATTGACGGACAGCCAACAGATAACGTTACCCGCTATGCCAATATGTTTTCCATATTTTTTAATTACCTGGATGAAGCCAAAAAGCAGGATGTAAAAAAATATGTGTTGCTGAACAATGATGTCCCCAATATTACCACGCCCTACATGCGTTTTTATGAACTGGAGGCCCTTTGCGCCATGGGCGAACAAAGCTATGTGCTGAAACAAATTAAGGATTATTGGGGCGGTATGCTCAAACTGGGTGCAACCTCATTTTGGGAAGAGTACAACCCTTCAAAAAGTGGTGCCGATGTTTATGCCATGTATGGCAGGCCTTACGGCAAAAGTTTGTGCCATGCCTGGGGCGCGAGTCCTATATACCTGTTAGGGAAATATTATTTAGGGGTGAGGCCAACGTCTCCCGGCTATAAGGATTATATAGTTGAACCAAATTTGGGCAGCTTGCAATGGATGCAAGGAAGTGTACCCACGCCAAACGGCGATATAAAAGTCTACGCCAGCACTAAACAAATTAAAGTTAGCGCTGATGATGGCATAGGAACGCTGCGTTTTAAAAGCAAAACCAAGCCTGTTTGCAAACAGGCTAACATCGTATCAAAAGATGATAATGTTTACGAACTACAGATACAAAAAGGGCAGAATTTAGTGGTTGATTATAATGCCTTATAATGATGGCTAAGCCTGTTAAATATATTTTACTGTTATTGAGTTTTTTACCATGCCTGGGATATGCGCAATTGGTGGATAAAACCCCAGCGCCGGTACCTGTCGCGCCTGATGTTTACCACTTTGATCCGTGGGAAGATCCATCCATTGATGGTATAAACCGGCAGGCTGCCCATGCTACGGCATATTCATACAGCAGTATGGAAGATGCTTTAAAAGGCGACAGAGAGCAGTCGGGCAGGATGATATCATTGAACGGTTATTGGGATTTTCACTATTCGCCAATGCCGGCTGATACGCCAAAGGAATTTTACAGGAGCAGGGTAAAAGGTTGGGACAAGATCATTGTGCCATCAAGCATGGAGATGCAGGGATATGGCAAACCTATTTATAAAAGTGCGGTTTACCCTTTCCGCCCGGTTAACCCGCCGCATATGCCAACAACGGATAACAGCGTGGGTAACTACCAACGCACATTCACTATCCCTGCAAACTGGAAGGATATGAATATTACCCTGCATTTTGGCGGTGTAAGCTCCGGGTTTAAAGTTTGGCTCAATGGTAAGTTTTTAGGTTATGGCGAGGATAGTTTTTTGACATCTGAGTTTAACATAACGCCTTATTTGCAAGCAGGCGAAAATGTATTATCGGTACAGGTGATCCGCTGGACGGATGGCTATTTTCTGGAAGATCAGGATCAGTGGCGTTTAAGCGGTATCCACAGAGAAGTTATGTTATTGGCCGAACCAAAATTGCGTATCGCCGATTTCTTTTATCAAACCAAACTGGATAAGGATTATAAAGACGCGCTTTTTGAATTGCGGCCGAGGATGGAAAACTTAACTGGGGAAGAGATACACGGCTACAAATTGGAAGTTCAGCTGTTTGATAAACATAATCAACCTGTTTTGGCAAAGCCGATGGAGAAAAGTGTGGAAGATATTGTCAATGAAATATATCCACGATTAGGAAATGTGAAGTTTGGATTGATGGAAGCTGAGATAAAGAATCCGGACAAATGGAGCACGGAAGAACCTAACCTATATACACTAACACTTGCTTTAAAAGATACCACCGGGCATATTTTAGAGGTGAAAAGCTGCAAGGTTGGTTTCCGTAGTATTGAATTCTCCAAAACCGATAGCAAGCTACTCATAAATGGCAAAGTGACCTATTTGTATGGTGTAAATATGCCTGACCATGATCCTGTAAAGGGCAAGGCATTATCCCGTGAAGATATTTTAAGGGATATACAAACAGTTAAGCGCTTTAATTTCAATTGCATTCGCGCCAGCCATTATCCTAAAGATCCGTATTTCTATGACCTGTGCGATCAGTATGGCATCATGGTTATTGATGAAGCCAACCTGGAAACACATGGATTAGGTTCAAAACTAAGTAATGACCCAACATGGGCCGGTGCCTATATGGATAGGATGACAAGGATGGTGATGCGTGATAAAAATCATCCGAGCATTATTGTATGGAGTTTGGGTAACGAAGCAGGCAGAGGCCCCAACCACGCGGCAATGGCAGGATGGACGCATGATTTTGATATCACCCGCCCGGTACATTATGAACCCGCGCAAGGCACGCCACAGGCTGAGGGTTATGTTGAACCTGATGACCCAAGATACCCTAAAACCAACGATCACTCACATCGCATTCAAAACCCTATCGACCAGCCTTATGTAGATATCATCAGCCGGATGTACCCCGGCTTATTTACCGCCGACCTGCTGGCCAATCAACAAAATGGCGACCATCGCCCTATATTTTTTGTAGAGTATTCGCATGCTATGGGTAATTCCAACGGAAACCTGAAGGAGTTTTGGGACATCTGGCGAAATACACCGCGCATTATTGGTGGCGCAATATGGGAGTATAAGGATCAGGGTTTGCTTAAAAAAGATGCCAACGGTGTTCCATTCTATGCCTACGGCGGTGATTATGGAGAGAAATATTATGATGATTTCACGATAAAAGGCCTTGTAGCGCCAGATGGCAGGCCAAAGCCTGCGATGTATGAATGTAAGCATGTTTTCCAATCTGCTGAGTGTAAGTTAGTCGACACAGCAAAAAGAATTATCAGTATAAAAAATTGGAATTCAGTTAGATCATTAAGTTATTACACGATAACACTGCAGGTTAGGGAAGATGGCAATATCATCATGAAAAAGATCTTACCATCCATCAATTTATCCGCCATGCGAGATACAACGCTTTCAATAGCACCATATTTGCCTGCGATGAAAGCAGGGCATGAGTACCTTGCCGATCTTCATTTTACTTTGCCCGAAGATGAATCCTGGGCACCCAAAGGATTTGAAATAGCTGCTGATCAGTTTGCATTAACGGGGTTGCCTGTTAGCAATAACCGGACTAAAAATTATCCGGGCGTGTCGTTGCAGGATAACACCGATGCTTATGTTATGAGCGGTGAAAACTTCAAAATAACCATCAATAAAAATAATGGGGCTTTAAGTTCGTATATCTCCAACAGCCAGGAACAGATATACGCACCTTTACTGCCGCACTTTACCCGCCCGCTTACCGATAATGATCTTCGTGGTTGGAAGTCTAATAAAAAACTAAAACCCTGGTACGTGGATAGTGTAAAGCTGAAAAATATATCAGCCCAAAAACTAAAGAACGGCTTAATTAAAGTAACCAGTAACTATACGCTCATAAATGATAGCGCTACTGTGCAGGTTAATTATTTGATTAATGGTGATGGTGTTGTTAAAGTAAATTATGCATTAAGTACTAAACAGCGATTGCCCAATATACCCGAAGTCGGCATGCAATGCGGTATTAAACGTGCGTATGATAATATTAGCTGGTATGGCAAAGGCTTGTATGAAAATTATATCGACCGCCGTACAGGTTTTGAGTCGGGTATTTATTCGCAACCCATCAATGAGTTTAACGAGCCTTATGTAGTACCGCAGGAAACCGGTAATCGTACAGACGTGCGCTGGATGTATTTGTCAGACAAAAATGCAAATGGGCTTTTGGTAGTAGCTGATAGCTTACTCAGCATGAATGCATGGCCATATACTGAAAAAAATATTGAAGCGGCAAAACATACCAACAAACTAAAAGATGCTGGTTTCATCACCCTGAATATTGATCTGCTGCAAATGGGCGTAGGGGGTAACGACAGCTGGTCGGATGTAGGCGCGCCATTGGATAAATACCAGATACCTGCTAAGGCATATAATTACAGTTTTTACCTGCTGCCATGTGCCGCCAATGCAGAAAAAGCGGTTAAGCTATCAAAGGAAATAAAATTTAATACGGCAAATTAACGAATATGAAGAAGTTGATCCTTGTAATACTGGTTTATGTGTGCGGCCTTAATTGGTTTGCATTGCAGGGATATGCGCAATCAAGAAATAAAGTGGCTGATCAGCTTACCCAAACGTTTTTACATCCGCCTGAAGCTGCAAAACCGTGGATCTATTGGTACTGGATGCAGGCCAGCGTAAGTAAAGAAGGTATAACCGCCGACCTGGAATCAATGAAAGAAGAAGGTATTGAAGGTGCTTACCTGATGCCGATAAAAGGCCCGGCAAATCCGCCTTATATGACACCGCCTGTTGAGCAACTAAGCAAACCCTGGTGGGACATGGTGAAGTTTGCTATGAATGAAGCTGATAGGCTAGGCCTAAAGCTTGCCTTGCATGATTGTGATGGTTTTGCCGTAGCCGGTGGCCCATGGATCACGCCTGAATTATCCATGCAAAAAGTAGTGTGGGCAAAGACATTGATTAGCGGGGGCAAAATGTATCATGATACATTAGCTAAACCACAGAGTTATAAAGGTTACTATAAGGATATTAAAATATTTGCTTATCCATCGCCGCAAGGCAGTGGTATAAGTACTAAAACCGTAGTACCTAAAATTACGGCCAGTACCGGGGCCGATGTTCAATATCTGGCTGTTCCCGGAAATAAAACAAGCTTTGCCAGTAGTGAACCTTGTTGGATCCAGTTATCATTTGAGCAACCGTTTACCTGTCGCTCACTGATCATTCATACCAATGCCAGTAATTATGAATCGGAAAGGTTATTGGTTGAAACCAGTGATGATGGCACCAATTTTAAACAGCTAACCCGTCTTGACCCACCACGGCATGGGTGGCAGGATGGTGACGAGCCCATCACCAATGAAATAATACCCACCACTGCAAAATATTTCCGCTTTGTATTTGATAAGGCAGGCTCGGAGCCGGGTTCAGAAGATTTGGATTTTGCCAAATGGAAGCCATCATTGAGGTTGTCAGGTATTGAGTTATCAGCAGAACCGAAGATTCATCAATATGAAGGCAAAACTGGTGAAGTTTGGCGGGTAAGCAAACGCACCAATACCCAGCAATTGCCGGATGATTTGTGCGTGCCGAAAGATAAACTTATTGATATTACAGATAAGTTAGACGCCAGCGGCAAACTAAACTGGCAAGTACCCGCGGGTAACTGGACTATCCTGCGTATTGGCCATACCTCAACCGGGCATACTAATGCAACCGGTGGTGCGGGGGCTGGTTTGGAATGTGATAAGTTTAATCCGGTGGCAGTTACGCTGCAGTTCAATAGCTGGTTTGGTGAAGCGGTTAAACAGGCTGGGCCGGAACTGGCTAAGCGTATATTAAAGATCTTCCATGTAGATAGCTGGGAGGCGGGTAGCCAAAACTGGTCGGATAATTTTGCTGAGGAATTTAAAAAACGCCGTGGGTATGACCTATTGCCTTATCTGCCCGTAATGGCCGGTGTGCCGGTACAAAGCGCGTCAATTTCTGAAAAAGTATTGAGTGATGTAAGGCAAACCATAGCCGAACTGGTATCGGATAAATTTTTCGGTACAATGGCTAAACTTGCCCATGCGCAGGGGTGCAGTTTCAGCGCTGAAAGTGTTGCGCCAACTATGGTGAGCGATGGAATGCTGCATTACAACCAGGTTGATATACCTATGGGTGAATTTTGGTTACGCAGCCCTACACATGATAAGCCTAATGACATACTGGATGCGGTTTCGGGCGGACATATATATGGCAAAAATATTATCCAGGCAGAGGCCTTTACAGAGTTGCGCCTGATGTGGGACGAACATCCCGCTATGTTAAAAGCCATTGCCGACAGGGAATTTGCTTTAGGTATTAACCGCTTTACATTTCACGTAGACGTTCACAATCCATGGCTTGATCGTAAACCAGGAATGACACTGGATGGTATCGGTACATTTTTTCAACGCGACCAAACCTGGTGGAAACCCGGTAAAGCGTGGGTGGAATACGTGCAACGCTGCCAGGCCATGTTGCAAATGGGCCATCCAGTTATTGATGTAGCCGTTTTTACAGGCGAAGAAACACCACGCCGTGCTATTTTACCCGACCGTTTGGTTAGCACTTTACCCGGCATATTTGGCGAGGAAAGGGTAAAGACAGAAGCTATCCGCCTTGCCAATAAAGGCGAGCCCATGCGCACCATACCCGATGGCGTAAACAGTTCGGCAAATATGGCTGAACCACAGCAATGGATAAACCCTTTACGTGGTTATGCTTACGACTCGTTTAACCTTGACGCTTTACTAAGACTGGCAACCGTGCATAATGGCAGGATTGAATTGCCAGGCGGAGCCAGTTACGGTGTGTTGGTGATACCGGGTTCGCATCCGATGTCGCCGGATAGTAGTTTGATGTCGCCGCAGGCCATAAAGAAGATACAACAACTGGTTAAAAACGGAGCGACTGTAATTTGGGATACTCATCCGACACAAGCACCTGGCATGGTTGATGATGCCGCAGTTAAACAAACAGCCGATGAACTTCTAAATACACCCAGTGCAAAGGGCAAAGTAATTACCGGGCCTTATAAGGATGAAACCTTTGATAAATTAGGAATAGTGAGGGATGTTATCGTTACTGATTCCACAGGAGCGTTTGCAGCAGACATTGCCTGGAACCACAGGGCAGATGCAGGTTTTGATAATTATTTTATATCGAACCAGGATGATCTTCAACGAACTTTTACGCTTTCATTAAGAATATCGGGCAAAGTGCCAGAATTGTTTGATCCGCTTACAGGGGAGATAAAAACTGCAGGCAACTGGAAAATTGTAAACGGCAGGACAGTATTACCCATAAAGCTTGATGCCAGCGGGTCGGTGTTTGTGGTATTGAGGCAGGCTGCAAACATTGCATCAACTCAAAAACATCAAAACTGGCCGGTTATTAAACCGGTACAAACACTTCAAGAAACATGGACAGTAAAGTTTGATAAAACGTATGGCGGCCCGGAGCAACCAGTAGTTTTTAATACACTGACTGACTGGAGCAAAAACAGTAACGATGCCATAAAATATTATTCAGGCACAGCAAGCTACAGTCAGTCTTTCAACTGGCAAAGCGGTAAGCAAACAGGTGATATATGGCTCGACCTAAGCAAAGTAGCTAACCTTGCTGATGTATATGTTAACGGTATCCATTGCGGTACAGCATGGACCTATCCTTACCGTGTAAATATCGGTAAAGCATTAAAAAATGGTAAGAATGAGATCAGGATCGAAGTTTTCAATACCTGGGCCAACCGTTTAATTGGTGATCATGCTTTACCAAAAGAAAAACAGATCACCTGGACAAATGCTGTTTACCGGCTGGACGGCAAACCATTGTTACCAGCGGGATTATTAGGCCCGGTACAGCTAATTAAACTGGATTATTAATGAATTTGATGATGATGAGAGTGTTAATCAGGCTTGCGATAATAGGAATTGTGATTTTGAGCTTTACCGAATTATATGCGCAGGATAAGGCACTAGTAAATACATCTGCCAGTCCATATGCCAGGCTGAGCAGTGTGAACATGGGCGATGTAAGTTGGACGACCGGTTTTTGGGCCGATCGTTTTAAAGTTTGCCGCGAGACAATGATCCCCAATTTGTGGAAGATCTATAGCGACCCCAAAATGGGCCATGCTATTCAAAATTTCAAGATAGCCGCCGGGTTGGATACCGGTTCGCACGTGGGGCCGCCATTTCAGGATGGGGATTTTTATAAGTTGTTTGAGGCCGTTGCTGCTATGTATGCTGCTACGCATGACCCTAAGCTCGACCAATTGATGGACAATACCATCGCACTTTTTGCTAAGGCACAACGTGCCGATGGTTATATCCATACGCCCACTTCAATTGAGGAACGCAATCATCCCAACCAATCAAAAGCATTTGATGACAGGCTAAACTTTGAAACCTATAATCTCGGGCACTTAATGACCGCGGCCTGCATCCATTACCGAGCTACAGGTAAAAGAAATTTCCTTGACATCGCCATAAAGGCCACGGATTATTTATACAATTTTTACAAAACAGCATCGCCAGAACTGGCGCGCAATGCCATTTGCCCCTCCCATTATATGGGTGTAGTGGAGATGTACCGGACAACCCATGATCCCAAATATCTTGAATTGGCTAAAAACCTGATCGATATCCGTGGATTGATGAAAGATGGCACAGATGATAATCAGGACCGTATCCCATTCAGGCAGCAAACTGCTGCTACCGGGCACGCTGTAAGGGCCAATTACCTATATGCCGGGGCAGCCGATGTTTATGCCGAAACCGGTGATACTACTTTGCTCCACACCCTAAATTTGGTTTGGAATGATGTGGTTAACCGGAAAATGTACATAACCGGAGGGTGCGGGGCATTGTATGATGGTGTATCACCCGATGGTACATCCTATTTATTAAAGGATGTGCAGGAAGTGCACCAGGCTTACGGTCGCGATTACCAGTTGCCAAATTTCACGGCACACAACGAAACCTGTGCCAGTGTAGGCAATGTATTATGGAACTGGCGTATGCTACAGCTTACAGGCGATGCCAAATATGCCGATGTGATGGAGCTGACTTTATATAATGGCATGCTATCGGGCATAAGTTTGGATGGTAAGAGCTTTTTTTATACCAACCCTTTGAGTGTTGATGATGACCTTCCGTTCAGGGACAGATGGTCAAGGGATAGGGTAGGCTATATCGCTTATTCGGATTGTTGCCCGCCTAATGTGGTACGTACCATTGCCGAGGTGAGCAATTATGCTTATAATATATCCGACAAAGGCCTATGGTTTAATCTATATGGCGGCAATAAATTATCCACCAAATTAAAAGATGGATCGCCCATAAAATTAACCCAGACAACGGATTACCCATGGAATGGGAACATCAAGATTCGCTTTGATGAAACTCCGGGAGAGAAATTTTCTGCCTTTTTACGCATCCCCGGCTGGTGTAAAGTGGCATCATTAATGATAAATGGCAAGCTTGCGGATATTAAACTAATCCCCGGCGAATATGCAGCTATAACCCTTAACTGGAAAGCTGGTGACCAACTGGAATTGCAATTACCCATGCCTGTAAAAATGATGGAGGCTAATCCGTTGGTTGAGGAAACTCGCAACCAGGTAGCTGTAAAACGTGGGCCGATAGTTTATTGTTTGGAATCAGTTGATCTGCCAAAAGGGAAAAAAATAGCGGATGTCGCGTTGTCACCCAAAGCAAACCTGAAACCTCAGTTAATTAAAATAGCTAATAGCGATATTATGAGTTTAACCGGCCTTGCTGATATAAGGAATAAAAATAACTGGAACAATAATCTGTATAAGGAAGTCTCATTGATAAACACCAACGCTAAACTTAATATCCAACTAATTCCATATTATGCCTGGGATAACCGCGGGCATGTGAACATGGAAACCTGGATACCTTTTGACAGGTAAGGCAGATCAAAGCATATTGATAACATCTTTCTCGCGTTCCTTTGGCAAAACGGTAAGCGATTCAACCTTGCCATTTTTTACCGTGGCTTCAACGGTAGTATTGTAAGGCGCATGCAGTTTAAAGTGCACATTCCATGTTTTGGGCCATGCCGGGAACAGGTAGATCTTTTTGTCATCAACCTGCATCAGCATTTCCTGCAGGCCTAGCATGCCCGTGCCACCCCAGTTATGGTCTGGAGTCCAATCAAAACCCGGTCCCCAAAAGGCAGGGAAGCGACGGCCGGAGTCTTTAAGTTTAAATAGAGTAAGATCAGCAGCCTCTTTAGTCAGGCCCATTCGCGCAGCAAAAATATTATCCTGTTTCCAGCCGATACCGCTCCTGAATTTTATTGCCAGCGTATCATATTTCCAGGTGTTAATAGCTACATCAAGGTCAGGTTTACCTACGTCATAAATTCCCCATGGGAAAACCGGGTAGAGTTGCATCGCTTCCACGTTGTTAATACGTTGCCATAATTTTGCTGGCGCGATGGTTTTATGCCCGTCAATCTCTGTAAAATTAATAGGAGGGATGCGTTTGAGCATAGTTTCCCAATTTGTTCGCTCGGCATCGGTTAAATACTGCGGTGGTAATTTTAGTAAAGTAGTAAGCACGGTTTGCAAAGCCGCAATAGTAGATGTGGAATTGTATGCCATTTTATAGGTT
This sequence comes from Mucilaginibacter xinganensis, assembly GCA_026225055.1. GTDB lineage: Bacteria > Bacteroidota > Bacteroidia > Sphingobacteriales > Sphingobacteriaceae > Mucilaginibacter > Mucilaginibacter xinganensis_A. Next base: position 72,167 of record JAMFSA010000191.1, read on the forward strand.
TCGCCCGATGAACCGGGGAAAAGTATTAAGTGGCCATCACCATCAAACGCTTTTACACCACGTTGTTTGGCGAGATATTGGTAATGCTCATTAAAAAAGGTAAGGCAGCTTTCAATAAATGGAATATATGACTTAATATCCTTACCCGTGTAATGTTCAGTTTCGAGCATCATCTGGCAGAACTCCAACGCGGTATCCCACGTATATTCAAGCCAGGCGTTATATTCTACACCTTTATCAAAGTCTGCCGGGCGTTTTAACCCGTATTCGCCCATGTTAGGCAGGCCAAAGTTTTCTATTTGTTCGGTAAAGCAGGCACCGTTATGGCCCCAGTAAACTTTGCTGCGTAGTTCGGCGTTGTGTAATGATCGCAGGTAGAAATCAAATTGCGGTTTCATCATATCGATATCGCCGGTTTTAAGCATGGGCCAGTAAACCAGGCGCTGATTTTGCGCGGTCATTAAGCCGCCGCCCCAGTTTCTGAAATCGGGCGTATACGTAAAATCAGGATTAGTATAAACGGGATCGTAAGTAAATAAGCCGCCGTTAAATTTAGTTGGATAAGTGCCATAGGCATTGCAACCCAGCATATACCTAAAGAGTTGATAATTACGCCCAGCCTGCCATTCATGGCTTTGCGGGTCGGTGTTATTGGGATTAATGAATATATAACTGCGCTCCCAAAATTGCTTCCACCAGTTTTGTGTGTTTTGTAAAGCAGTTTTTTTGTTTGAGGCAACTTCGCGTATAACGCTATCCAGCTTTTGCTCCCATAATAGTGATGAGTTTACATAACTCGTGTTTAAATAAACCTCAATATTTTGCTTTGTTTTTGCTTTGGTACTTTGCAGTCGCCAACCTTCAAAATCCGTGTTTTGATATTTGCCCTCGTATGTTCCGGCAGCTTGCATACCATCGGCTTTCATCATACCACCGAAGATCATGTGAGCAAGCGGGTTAAACATTTCAGTTTTTACCGCATCCATACCTTGTTCATGTACGGTAGCATCAAAAACTGTTGAATCCTCGTTTTGGTGATAGAATTGTACCGCGTTATTTTTAAATGCGATGTTATCCTTCAGCGTTTTTACCGCGCCATCTTTCGCCCATTTGCGTGAATCCTGGTTATTCTCGGTGCCGTTTGCCTCACGATCGCGGTAGCGCCAGCTTTCATAGTCAGCTTCTGTTTTTATGGGGGTACTGCTGTTGATTTCCACATGTATAACCGGACGAAAAACATCAACCCAAAGTTTTATCTGCGTATTCAGGCTGCCGTTTTTGCCATTGATGATGACCGAGCCATCCTGTAAATGCAATTGCTGTGAAAAATCAGTGCCACTGAATGGGTTAGGAGAGAGTTTGATCTTTACACGCCCCAGCTTTAAAAAAGTATTATTTTCATCAAAGGTGCCGCTTTTCGAAACATAGAAATACAGATCGCCATTCTCTACCCATACATTCAAACCGATATCCCCGCCACCGCATGGCATCGACTCGCCGGAGTTTTTGCTTTGGCTGTTCCAAGTTAAGTTATAAGTGTTTAATTCCGTTGTTTGAGCCTCAGTTTTAAAAAATAACAGACTTGTCAGGATAGAGAAGAACAGGTATTTAAGCTTCATTTATTTTGCAGGGATTTGTCCGATTAGCCAATTTACAAAATCATTGGCAGCTTCAAAGTTTTGAAAATCATAAGGCAGTTTTCTACCATCGGTATATTCATTATAGAACCAAGGATCGCCAACGGCAAAAACAGTACCCTTGCCATATTTTGCTACCGCGATGATCACATCGTTCTTATCTGTTAATGCTGAAATAGCAGGAGGGGTGATTTTTAAAGTGCTGATCTCTTTTATATAGATCTTTTTTGCAGTCTTAAATATTTGATTCCCTTCGGGGATATAAATAGCGCCTTGTTCAAACTTATTTCCCTCCACATGGTTACGGCTATCCTCGTTAAACTGCATGCCGAATTTCAGCATGAGGTTGTTCAGGTGTTTAAACTCTGCGTTGCCGGTATCATTATTTAAAATCACTAATACACCACCCGCATGCACCCATTCACTTATGGCTTTAATATGCGGTTTTTCAATATATTTAGTATTAGGGTTTTCCTTTGGGATATCAGGGTCGACAATGATATAAATATTCGATTTACTTAAATTTTGTACCGTAGGGGCATCATAAAGTATATCCGTTTTTACCCCGTAGTTATTAAAAATATGCCCGAATGTGGAGAAGCCGTTATTGGTCATCTCATCCCATTTGTAATGGTACGAAATAGTACGACCTGTTATATCTTTCCTATGTTCGTCATTAAAATAGCTGTCGACCGTTACTACTTTTCCTTTGCCTGTTGATAAATTAGCCAAACGCTCAATCTCCACGCTGGCCTGTATAAATGCGCCAATGCCTTTAGGGTCGTTTTGCACCACTTTTTCGCTCAGGTAATACTTGTAGCTGCCATCACGATAAGGTTTACCACCCAGGCCGCCTACACTTACAGTGCCGTTTAAATTAACCTGTCCACTGGCATCGGTAGTAATAAATTTATCAAGTATACCTTGGTAGCCTTTTTTAGCGACCGCCAAATAACTGGCAGGCAGATAACCTTGCCTTGCGCCCTTAGCTAATGCATACACAAACATACATGAAGCTGATGCTTCCGGATAGTTCCCGGTTTCAGTAGCCTTATCCATTACCTGGTACCATAAGCCTGTCTTCGGGTCCTGATATTTTTGTATGGCGACTACGAGACGGTTTAAAATGGCCAATAGTTTAGTGCGATTTGGGTTACTAGCCGGGAATTTATCCAGCACATCAACCAAAGCCATTGCATACCAGCCATCGGCACGGCCCCAAACGTTTTGCGATAGTCCTGTTTTAGGGTCGGCCCATTTTTCGGCACGACTTTGATCCCAGGCATGGTACAGTAAACCTGTTTTTGGGTTGCGAGCGTGCTGTTCTATCAGGATAAATTGTTTGGCAATATCATTATAATCGGTATCCTCATGAAAAGCGTAGGCATATTCAGCATAAAAAGGTTCAGCCATATAAAGGCCATCCAGCCACATTTGGTTGATGTATTTCTTTTTATGCCAAAAGCCGCCATCAGTAGTACGCGGCTGATCTTTTAACTGATCGCGCAACAATACTGCAGCTTTATAATACTTTGGTTTTTCGGTTACGTTGTACAGTAGCATAGCCAGGCGACCGCACATGATGTTATCCAGCGTAAAATCATCCTTTTTATAGCCTTTTATGGTGCCATCATCAGCTATCAACCCATCCATATAATTCTGAATGTATTTGAAATACTTTTTATCGCCGGTTTGCATCCAAACGCCTTCTATGCCTTTTAACACTACACCTTGTTCGTAGGTCCATCGGCCGGAGGTGTCGGGCCACAGTTTCATAGCAGTCGCAGCCATGCGCTGCGACCACTGCGCTTGTGCATTAGCGATGGTAAAGCCTGCAAAAAACAATATAACCAGGCAGAATATTTTTTTCATAGGTAGATGATAGACTGATGAATCTCTTAATTCTTTACAAGGAAACCCCTCTTTTCCAGGGGATAAAATCATTTTGGCCATGCCTTACGGCGCTTACTTCAATTTCGCCGCTGGCAACTTTAACAATATAATCGAGTATTCGTTCGCCTGCCTGCTCAATGGTTTCATCACCTTCAACAATGGTCCCGGTGTTGATATCCATAATGTCGCTCATGCGGTTATACAACTTTGTATTGGTAGCGATCTTAATTACAGGTGTTATCGGGTTGCCGGTTGGGGTGCCTAAACCGGTGGTGAATAAAACCACGTTTGCACCTGACCCAACTTCAGCAGTTGTTGATTCCACATCATTACCGGGTGTGCAAAGCAGGTTAAGGCCGGGTTTAGTTACTTTCTCCGGATAATCCAACACATCGGCAACAGGGGAGGTGCCGCCTTTTTTGGCAGCGCCCGCTGATTTGATGGCATCGGTGATCAAACCATCCTTTATATTGCCGGGCGAAGGGTTCATGTAAAAACCGGAACCTACTTCCTCGGCGCGCGCGCTGTAGGCCCGTACCAGCGATGAAAAACGTTCAGCTTTGCTTTTATCTACACAACGGTCTATCAGGTTTTGTTCAACACCACACAATTCAGGGAACTCCGATAATATAACCGAGCCACCAAGTGACACCAGCAGATCGGACGTATACCCAATAGCCGGGTTTGCCGATATGCCCGAGAACCCATCAGAACCACCGCATTCCAAACCTATTACCAATTTGCTTAAAGGCGCAGGTTTGCGGGTGACTTCATTAGCTTGTATTAAGCCCGCAAGGGTTTGACGGATCGCGAGTTCCATTAAATCGGTCTCTAAACCTACTTTTTGTTGATCTAAAATGTACAAAGGCTTGTTAAAATCAGGCGCGCGTTTGGCAATTTCTTCCTGCAGGGTTTTAACCTCAGCATTCTGGCAGCCCAAACTTAAAACCGTAGCACCCGCCACATTGGAGTGGGTGATATAACCCGCCAATAAACCACATAAAGCGGTTGAGTCCTGACGTGTACCCCCACAGCCACCGGTGTGGGTTAAAAATTTAATACCATCAACATTAGGGAATAGCTTGTCCTGCCCGGCTTGCGCGGTATCGCTGCCAATTTCGGTGTATAATACTTCTTCAATGCCGCTGCCGGTGCGTATTTTATTGATCAGTTGTTGTGCTTTTATCTCGTATGTTTTTTTACGACCATAACCCAAAGGTTTTATTAAAGCTTCCTGTAATACTTCAATGTTGCGGTTCTCACAAAAAACCATAGGGATCACCAGCCAGTAATTTGCAGTGCCCACATCACCGTTAGCGCGGTGGAAACCATTAAAAGTGGTGTTTTTCCATTTACTGGTGTCAGGGCCCTGCCAATCTAAATGATTGGTGCCGGTAACAAAACCACTTGCTGCATGCTTAATATTGGTGACGGTTAATAAACCACCAGCAGCGATATGGCTTTGCGTACGACCAACTAAAACGCCGTACATAATAATATCAGTTCCCTCAGGCAGATCGGTTACAGCGAATTTGTGCTTGGCGGGTATAAATTCAATGGGGGTATAAATTTCACCCTGGTAGGTAACTTCTTCGCCGGCCTGCAGGTCGGTAAGGGCAACCATTACATTATCTTTTGGATGTACCTTTGTTATTTTTTGTTTCATTGTCATGATTTTTATACGGCGGTTAATTCTGTTATTCCGCCTGCTATAATTTTATCCAGGTTGTTTGTTACAGCCTGTTTAAAGCCGGGTAATGCAGTAAGGTCAGTATCCCAAAGCTCCTGATTACTCAGGGTCTGTTCTACCACTAAATTGGTATCACTTGTTTGCCAAACTTTATAAAAATAAGGTGCCTGGCTATCATTAACTGTGTATTCGCGATTATTTATTGTGCCAACATAGCTGCCGTCTTCTTTTTGTAACACCTTCATAAACCTGATAAAGGCTGCAAAACCAAGCGCCATGTTGGGCGGCACTGTATTGTTTGTTTTATAATAGTTTAGTAGTAAAGGTAATACACGCATTTTAAGTTTGGCAGAGTATTGCATAGAAATACTTAACCATTCATGCCTGATATGCGGATTACGGAACCTGTCGAGCACTTTACCTGCAAAATCAGCTGCGGCATGCGGACTGATCTTGTAGGGTATGGACTGAATGATCTCGCCAAAAGCAAGCTGGGTAATAAAGTTTAAAAAGCCCTCATCATCCATAGCCTCTTTAACGGTATCAAAGCCTGAAAGGAATGCAAGCGCGCAACTCAACGTATGCGAGCCATTCAATAAACGCAGTTTCAACTCCCTGAATAATTCAATATCCGGAGTAATAACCACGCCTTTATCAGTCCTGCTAAATGATAACGCGGCTGCCACATCCTGATCGCCCTCAATAGCCCATAAGCTATAAGTTTCTGACATGATATTTAGTTTGTCAGTATAACCACGTTCTGTTTCTAATCGTTGTTCCAGTTCTTTAGATGGCCTGCCCGGAACGATCCTGTCGACCAGTGAATTGCAGAATTTATTATGATTTTCAAGCCATTGTATAAACTCTGGTTCCATGTTGTTTAAACGGGCAAGCTCGAATACGATAGCTTTTAATTTGGTGGCATTATCTACAATCAGCTCAGTTGGGATAATAATTAAGCCGCTATCAGCCTTACCATTGTATGCTTTATAACGCTCATACAAAACAGCCAGCAGTTTGCCGGGGAATGATGCAGGCGGGGTACTGTTCACCTTATCATCTTTATCCAACTGAATACCAACTTCGGTAGTATTGGAAATAATTACCTGTAAGTCGGGACTTTTAGCTACTTTAAGTACAGCATCCCAATCACTCGCGGCGGATAAAACCCTGCTTATCGCAGAGCAAATTATCTGTTCGCTTACTTCTTGTGAGTCCTCAATACCCTTGCCGTAAAAGGTGTACAGGTTATCCTGATCATCAAAATCAGCTGAAGAACCTTTGTCGGTTGATTTAATAACTACCACCCGGCCGTTGAAAACGCCATTACGGTTGGCTTTGTCGATAAAATAATCGGGTAAGCCCCTTAACAATACGCCTGTGCCAAATTGCAGAACTTTTTCAGGCAGATTAAAAATGCCCTCATCCGGTACTTGTAAACCTGGGACAACTATGTTTTTTAAATTATCTTTTGATAGGATCATGATACTAAATATTAATTGATCGACTCCACGTTCCAGCCATCTTTGCCGGAAAGTATATTTTTTATAGTGTAAGTTTTATTTTCTGCTGATGTTAACTGATGCGCCCATGCCGCACGACCATCTTTATCGGCCCCCGGGCCGGTACTTTCGTATTCGGCAAAGTAAGCGGTCTTTTCATTATCCGGATTGCGCCAGTTATCCCATCCGACAGGTATAATATGAGTGCCCATTTCCGTACGGATGTATACAGATCGGGCATAAGGCCGCCATGGTCGCCCAAGGTGCACTTTTTTAACAGATGAATCGGCTATGAGTTTACAATCAAGAAATACAAAGCCAAATTGTTGCCGCGGGGTAGTGGATGGCGCTGTGATATAGGAATCAGACAAGTTCTTGATCACGCAATGATCAAAAACCGCCGTAGCCTCGCCAAAAATGAAATCCGTTGTTCCCTGTATAAAACAGTCCTTATAATACTGGCGGCTGTTTTCTGTTGCAGCGTATAAGGTATCCTGATTACCTAATAAATTACAATTTTTTACAATGCACCTATCGCCCTCAACGTGCAATGCCACCGCCTGCCCAACCCGTCCCGAAGCGTTTTCAATAGTCAGGTTTTCGGCTATAAAATCATTGCCCTCAACTAAAACTGTATAGGAGGTATAGGTAGTAAATTTATCCTTGCCAAAGGCATCTTTACCAGCGGGACTTGCTTTGCCTGAATAGTCGCTGTTGGTGATAGTAGTATGCTCTTTATCTTCGCCAATTAATGAAATTTTGGTTTTCCATGAAGGTATAACAAGCTTCTCGTGATAAGTGCCCGGCTTTATATTTATGGTTACCTGTTTTTGTGAAAGATCGCGTACGGCGTTTACTGCTTCCTGTATGGTTTTGAAATCGCCGCTGCCATCCTGCGCAACGGTGAAATGCGTAGGGTAGGTAGTAACCTGGGCCACCAGAATAGCTGATGAGAACAGGGATAAGATAAACAGCAATAGCTTTTTCATTTACTTAACTATTGTTAGTGAGTTATTATTAGCACCGTTTTTAAATTCTGTTTTATTATCGGCTTTGGCAACGTTAGTATTGGATACAGTGATGTCTGCCGATTTTTTACCGCTTACCGAAAACAGCGTTTGCGCGTTAGTGTAGCTGATATTATCAAATTTAATAGCACTGCTGTTTTCTATATGAATAAGCGGCGCGGTTTGCTTACAATCGAGCTGAATGTTTTTTAGATAGATGCCATTACCTTCAATAATATCAATACCCTGATTGGTTTTTAAAACCAGGTTTTGCAGGTAGATGTTCTTGATATTCATTTCAGGTAAACCACGTACCTGTAGGCCTTTTTCGGCACCGATACACACCACGTTATCTACATAGAAATTCCTGAACTGTGGGGTAGCTTCGGTAACCGGAACGATTTTTTCATCACCAGCAGAATCCTCCCCGGGGGATTTACCCATGTAATACATGTCAAACAAGATAGCATTGGTAACAATATCGCGCATGCTGATGTTTTTGATATAGATGTTCTCCACAATTCCGCCACGGCCACGGGTTGTTTTAAAGCGCAGACCAACGTCCGTACCAATAAAAGTACAGTCGGATACAAAAATATTACGTGCCCCGCCCGACATCTCGCTGCCTATAACAAATCCGCCATGCGCACGGTAGACTACATCATTTTTAACAATCACATTCTCTGTAGGTTTTCCTCTGCGACGACCCTCTTCATCTCTCCCCGATTTTATGCAGATGCCATCATCGCCAGCCTCAAATGTGCTGCCCTCTATCAATACATTTTTGCACGATTCTACATCAATGCCATCGCCATTTTGCGCGTTCCATGGGTTTTTAACATGCACACCGTCCAGTGTCAAATCCTCACACATTAAAGTATGCAGGCACCATGCAGGGGAATTCTGAAAGGTAACACCCTGCAATAATACCTTTTTGCAATTGGTAAGCACCAGCATATTAGGCCTGAAGAAATCTTTCATTGAAGCATAATCTTCTAATTTTTTACCGGGCTGTATTACACCAGCGTCGGGTGTTTTAAACCCGTCAACATAACTTTGGGATGGATACCATGTTTTGCCGTTCTCGCTCAGTATGCCGCCGGTAGCAGTCAATGTCTTCCATTCGTTATCGGTAAGCCTATCCTTTCCAATGGCACGCCAGGCTTCGCCATGGCCGTCAATGATACCTTCACCAGTAATTGCTATATTTTGCAGATTGGTGCCCGAAATAGGGGATTGGTTACGTACCGCCGCATGACCCTCATAATTACCTTCAACAAGCGGGTACTGGTTTTTATCATCCGTAAATTGAAGCAAAGCCGCCCGACTAACATGTAGATTTACATTTGATTTCATCACCACCGGCCCGGTAAGCCACAACCCCTGCGGAATAAGCACTACACCGCCACCTTTCGTGCTGCAATCTGCTATAGCCTTATTTATGCTTTGTGTGTTGAGGGTAATGCCATCAGCTTTAGCACCATAATTTATGATATTAAAGGTGTCCTTTTTAAAAACAGGGGTGCTTACTTGCGGCAAATGCTGCCACGAGTATTGTTCAGTTTGAGCCGAGGCTATTTGCGCGGCTGAAAACAACAAGGTGCTGATAAAAACGAATCTTTTTAAAACAGGCATTTTCAATATTTTACTTGGGGCAGGATACTATAATAGTTTGCCTCAAAAGTTTGGTTTATAAAATAAGTGTTAAACTTACTGTTATAGCAAATCTAAATACTCTGCACCAATAAAAAGCGAATATGAGCAACTAAAAACACTCCAACGTTATCGTAAATTACTGGTTACGAAAGGCTTTTTTGAAGCGTTTTTAGTTGAGTTTGAAATGTTGGATCACTTGAACGTGAAGTAGTTTTTGGCGTTATAATAGCAGATGTCCTGTACAATCTTACCAGTCCATTCTAAATCGGCAGGCAGTTCACCTTTCTCAATATCTTCGGCCAGCAGGTTACATAATAACCGCCTGAAATACTCATGGCGCGGATAGGATAGGAAGCTGCGCGAATCGGTAAGCATACCAACCAGTTTGCTTAATAGCCCCATGCTTGATAGGGAGTTGATCTGCTTGGTCATGCCGTCCTTCTGATCTAAAAACCACCATGCCGAACCAAATTGTATTTTGCCCGCAACAGTGCCATCGTTATAATTACCGGCCATAGTTGCAAAAAGCTCGTTATCAGCAGGATTAAGATTGTACAGAATGGTTTTTGCTAATTGATTGGTGCTATCTAACCTGTTTAGAAAGCGGGAAAGCGCTTGCGCTTGTGTGAAATCACCAATAGAATCATAACCGGTATCTGGGCCGATCTCTCTATAGGCACGCTCATTATTGTTGCGTAATGCACCCAGATGATATTGTTGTACCCAGTTTTTCTCATGATCCCATATCGCAAATTCGTACAACATAGCTGACTTAAATTTCAACTTCTCGATTGCCTGTAACTGCACATTGTAGCGGATCTTATTAAAGATGGCTATTATTTCTGCCTCGGTATAATCTTCAGCATAGATTTGCTCTAAACCATGGTCGGATACAGTACAGCCATTTTCAGCAAAGTAATCATGGCGTTTTTTTAAAGCTGTAAGGTAATCCTGGTAATTGCTTATGGTTGTGTTGCTTACAGCTTCTACTTTATTGATGTACTCATTCAACGCTTTCGGGTCATCAGCATTCATCGCTTTATCCGGGCGGAAGGCAGGATAAACTTTAGTGTTCCAGTTCACCTGTTTTATTTGCTGATGATATTCAAGATTATCAATAGGGTCATCAGTAGTACAGATCACTTCCACATTCATCTTGGTGATGATATTTTGTACTGTGTATGCAGGTGTTTGCAGTTTCGTGGTACAATCATCATATATGGCTCTGGCTGTTTTAGGCGATAATATGTCATGCACATCAAAATAGCGCTGCAGCTCTAAATGTGTCCAGTGATAGAGTGGGTTGCGCAGGGTATAAGGTACGGTTGCAGCCCAGCTTTCAAATTTTTCAAGATCAGTTTTAGCACCGGTGATATATTGCTCGTTAATACCATTGGCACGCATGGCACGCCATTTATAATGATCGCCTTTAAGCCAGATCTCGGTAAGGTTGGTGAAACTTATATTGCCAGCAATCTGTGCAGGGTCAAGGTGGCAATGGTAATCTATAATAGGCAGTCCTGCAGCATAATCTTGGTATAAACGTTCAGCAGTAGCGCTTTGCAGTAAAAAATTCTTATCTAAAAAAGGTTTCATGATATAGTATGGCAGTTTATCTGCAAACCAAATGTAGGGTAGTTGTTAATGTTAGGCAACATTTGGCGTATTATTATTTACTCAAACGTTGCAGTAGCTATTAAACTCAATTTATTTAGAAATAAGCACTGGCTGTGATGAATCCCTGATAAATAATTCGGTTGGCAACACTACCTTTTGAAATTCGGTGATAGGGCGTTTAGTTTCAATAAGACCGATGAGCATTTCAGTAGCTTTTTTACCCATATCAAAGCCCGGCTGATATACAGCGCTTAGTGATGGGTTTAACACTTCTGCCAGATGGGTATTGGTAAAACCCAGCAAGGCAACATCCTGTGGTATTTTAACGCCTAATCTGTGCAGGATAGTTAGCGTTGTTGTTGTTATTCTTTCTGATGCGGTAAAAATGGCCTCGGGACGATCGGGTGATTGAATCAATTCAGCCAATACATTTTCAATTTCGGCTAAATCCCGGCCACCATGCAGGCAGTATTTTATGTATTTCTCATCAATGGGGATGTTCGATTCTTCAAGTGCGAGTTTATAACCTTTCAAACGCTCAGCCGTAATTGATACATGCGGCGAACTGGTAACATGCGCAATTTTCCTGAAGCCAACATCAATTAAATGTTTGGTAGCATCATATGCGCCTTTACAATTATCGGCAATAACGCTATGGGTTTCCAGTTCATCTGTTACACGGTCAAAAAATACAATGGGCAGGCCCTTATCATGTAAATATTTAAGATGGTCTAGGTTTCTTGTTTCTGTTGACAAGGAGATCAACAGTCCATCAATTGCCCTGACTGTAAGGTGGTTAACGTTTGATAACTCGAGGTCGTACGATTCATGTGTTTGAGTGATGATGACATTATACCCCTTACTATAAGCAACAGATTCAATCCCATTAATAACCTGCGAAAAGAACTGGTTATCAATGGTTGATATAACTATACCTAACGATTTACTATTGCCCCGCTTTAGGCTTTGAGCCATAGGGTTAGGTTGATAGTTATGTTTTTTGGCACATTCTAAAACCAGTTTTTTTGTTTTTTCACTGATCTCGTGACTGTCTTTCAGCGCTTTTGAAACTGCTGAAGCTGATATACCTAATTCCTTCGCGATATCTTTAATGGTAACTGCCCCAAAGTTCATCTTATCCTATTTAAACAAAATTAATTATGAATAACGGGCCATTGGTTAAGCCCAAAGAGTAAACATAAGAAATTTAAGATAAATAAAGTTAATCTGTATGTAAAAGCAGGGTTACACGCCACCAAAGATGGAAAAACCACCAACTATCCCGATGTCTGTGTCCTCACAGACATCTGAGATAAGCCATGTTTATTATTCGTAATGTTGTACTAATGTTAGTTGCCTGTGAGGACACAGACAACGGGAAGAATGCAAACACAGAGAGATAAAATATATTTAGTTTATACGCCTCCAAAAATAGAAAAACCGCCATCAACACAGATCATAGAACCTGTTACAAATTGCGAGGCATCACTCAGTAGCCATACCAGCGCGCCGATTAACTCATCTGGATTGCCGAATCGTTTAAATGGTGTTTGTTTTATAACCAGTTCACCACGGGGCGTATATCCGCCTTCGGGTTTGGTGAGCAGATTGCGGTTTTGTTCTGTGAGGAAAAAGCCGGGAGCAAGGGCATTCATACGAATAGCATCGCCATAACGGTTGGCCAGTTCAACCGCGAACCATTGATTATAACAATCAACCGCGGCCTTGCCAATATTATAGCCCAATACTTTGGTAATGGCCCGTTTTGAGTTCATGGAAGAGATATTCACAATGCTGCCCCTGCCTGTTTGAGCAATAGCTTCACCAAATACCTGGGTAGGGATTATGGTTCCCCAGGTATTTACCTCCATAGTACGTTTCATACCGGATATGTTCATTTTAAAAATATCATCCTCATTTTGCAGCACACCTTCGGGCATATTTCCTCCTGCACCATTTACCAGGCCATCCAAACGACCGAAAGTATCCAGCAGTTTGGTTTTAGCAGTTTGTAGTTCAGCTTCGTCCAATACATCAGCTACCAAAGCCACAGCTTTGCCGCCGTTTTGATTGATGGCTGCTGCACGTTCTTCGGCTACAGCAGCATTTCTGCCTAAAATACCTACCGCGCCACCTGCTTCAACAATGCCGTTTATAAATGAGTTGCCCAATATGCCTGTGCCGCCGGTAACAACAATTACCTTACCTGCCAATGAGAATTTATTTTCCAATATTTTAATTTTAGTTTGATGATTATCTTAGATCAGTTATTGCAATAGGATCCATGTCGGTATAATCCAGATTTTCGCCAGCCATGCCCCAAATAAAGCTGTAACTTGCTGTACCACTACCCGAATGGATGCTCCACGGCGGCGATACTACCGCATCGTAATTGTCCATGGTAATATGCCTTGTTTCGTTACCCTCGCCCATGTAATGGAAGATCTTTTGACCTTCGGGCACATCGAAATAAAAATAAGCCTCCATACGGCGATCATGCACATGCGCAGGCATGGTGTTCCATACGCTGCCATCGTGCAAAATGGTTAAGCCCATTACCAGCTGACAACTCCTTATACCTTCCAGATGAATATATTTATTTATGGTGCGATAATTTGCAGTTGACGCTGAACCTAAAGTTACTTTAACCGCATCGGCATGAGTTAATAAAGTAGTTGGGTAAACCGCGTGCGCAGGCGCGGAGAGCATATAAAATACCGCTGGAGCATTTGAATCCTTGCTTTCAAAAGTCACCCTTTTGGTGCCTTTGCCAATGTACAGGCAATCCAGTTTTTTCAACTCATATTTTACGCTATCGGCAGTAACTATGCCATCGCCGGCCACGTTAATTATGCCGATCTCGCGTCGTTCTAAAAAATATTCTGCACGCAGGTTTGGATAATTGTGTAACTCCAGCTCGTGATTTACCGGGTTGGCGAAGCCTACGATCATCCTGTCGTAATGTGTATAGGCACAATTGATCTGATCGGGCTGCACTTGTTTATCTATCAAAAAACGCTCTCTAATTAAAGCTGTTTGATAGGTTTTAAAATCATCCGGGTGTACGCTATGTAATACTTTCAAGGGAGTATGATTTAAATATATAATTGCAATTACAAGTCTACAATGTTACAGTATAATAATAAAGGTATTGCTGCCATATTTCTACTCAAACGTTAAAGTAAATAATCAACGGTTAATTTAGCACTTTTAACATTTAGCTTGTATAATTGATAATTCAAATTACCAATTGATAAAACATTAGTTATGAACATCTTCCCGGATATTAAAAAGATCGCGCCCATTGTCGCGCTAATTTTTGCAAGTCATTCATCCTTTGCGCAAACAGATTCAGCCAGTAAAGTAAAGGCTGCAAATAAATGGGTTAAAAGTAAAGTTTGGGCCAAAAACCTTGAAATCAAAGTTTACCCTGATATTAACAGCATTGAATTTAAACGACAGTACGAAGCTAACAAAGCTACCTGGGATAAATGCTTCGCTTTTTTGGCTGATACCGCAAAACTGGCAAAATTGGCACCGGGTAAATATCCGATTGATGGTGAAAATGCGTATGCTTCTATCACCGATATGCCTACCCGTACAACTGATGTTGCCAAGTGGGAATCGCACCGCAAGTATATCGATCTGCAATATGTAATTAAAGGCGAAGAAACGATAGGGGTATGCCCGATAGCAAATGCCACGGTTACTGTTCCTTATGACGATAAAAAGGATGGTGCAAATTATACCGCTGATGGCAAATATTACCTGGCAACACCAAACGTATTTTATTTATTCTTCCCATCAGAAGTACATAAACCCAATATTAAGGTTGATGGTTACGACTCTGATAAGAAATTAGTTATAAAGATTAAATATGCTGAATAAGCATAGCATATTGTGCGACTGAAATTATTGTGCGTTAAATCCTAAAAAACTATTGGCATTTCGAACGTTAGTGAGAAATCTTTTTCGTGTGCTGAGTCTACAGCAGAAGATTTCTCCTCGTACCTCGTTCGAAATGACATGATCTTTTGATTTGTTAAATCTTCTTTTATAAGATTAATCGCAAGGCAATATTTAATCTTTACTCAATTATACTGCAATCTTTGATGGTTTTAAAGTCAATAGCCTGATGATAGTCCACGCTATTATATATGCCAATGCGCATACGGTAAACATGATCAGGTAAGCATCTTTAGGGTAGGAGGTATTTAGGATACCTGATAAACGCTGGATCACCACGCCGCCGATACCACCTGCCATACCACCTATACCGGTTACTGAACCAATAGCTTTTTTCGGGAACATATCAGACACTGTGGTAAACAAATTTGCCGACCATGCCTGGTGTGCCGCCGCCCCAATACAAATTACTGCGATGGCTAATACAGATGCGTAATCGCCAAATACTTCTTTATTGCCAAAGTATTGTGTTAGTAGCAAAAACAAAGGAAACAGCGCGATAATAAACATTGCTCGCATACGTGCTTTGTATACCGGTGTTCCGCGATTGATCATCATGCGGGGGAGGTTGCCGCCAAATGTACTGCCGAAGATAGAAATGAAATATACAGTAAAGGTAGGCCACATAATATGGTGAATGTCCATGCCAAATTGCTTTTTCAGATAATCAGGAAGCCAGAACAACAAAAACCACCATACACCATCTGTCAAGAATTTACCCCAGAAAAAGGCCCAGGTTTGCGGGTACCTGAATAATCTTCCCCATGATATATTTTCGTGCAATGCCACATCTTCTGATGGTGCGGCGTGTACAACCAGGTCATCCTCATGTATCAGATCAAATTCCTCTTTTGTGAGATACTTGGATTTAGCAGGCGGATTATATAATAAGAACCAAAATATCAGCCATAAAAAACCAACGGCGCCGGTGATAATATAGGCCATTTTCCAGCCTGTAGCTTCGCCCCAATGTATTAGGCACCAGGGTACAAATAAAGCAGCTATCATAGCGCCGATGTTGGAGCCGCTATTGAAAATACCTGTTGCCAGCGCACGCTCTTTTTTAGGGAACCACTCGGCAACCGTTTTTATAGAGGCGGGGAAGTTACCTGCTTCACCAATACCAAATAAACTCCTTACAATGGTATGCACAACAACCGAACTACCCGCAAAGGCATTTAATATACCGAACGTTGACCAAATAATAAGCGATAATGCCAAACCCAGTTTGGTACCTATCTTATCGATAACTAAACCCGCAACTACAGTAATACCTGCGTAAAAGGCAGTAAAACAAGCGGTAACATAGGAATATTGATTATCCGTCCAGCCGAAACCGCCTTTAGCTATGGGAGTGCAGAAATAATCTTTTACATAGCTGATCACCTGCCTGTCCATATAATTTATGGTGGTAGAAAATAAGAGCAGGGATGCTATAACCCATCTGTAGTTTCCAACTTTGTTTTCATTGGTCATAATTCGGTAGATATTAACTTATTTGGCGGCTTTTACAAGCTCCAATGCTTTTATAGTATCGTTATATAATTGGTCGTACAATCCTTTAGTTAGCACATCTTTGGTAATAAGCTTACTGCCCAAACCCACGGCGCAAACTCCGGCATTAAACCAGTTGCTGATATTTTCGATATGTAGCTCAACACCACCAGTAGGCATAAATAATTGCCCCGGGAATAATTCTTTTATCGAACTTAAAAATGAGTGCCCCAAAATATTGGCAGGAAATAGCTTGATCAACGCCGCGCCATTTTGTTGTGCCGTGTAGATCTCGGTAGGTGTCATACAGCCGGGACACCATAGTATGCCATGCTCGTGGGCTACTTTTGCTACGGCTGGGTTTACAATGGGCGCTACAATAAAATCAGCTCCGGCAGCTACAAAATCCCTGGCTTCCTGTTCTGATTTTATGGTGCCTATGCCTAAAAGCAGCTCGGGCATTTCAGTCTGCTGTGCTTGTTTAAGTACTTTAAAGTTTTCGAGCGCAGCAGGCCCGCGGTTTGTATATTCAATAGCCCTAACACCGGCCCGGTATAAAGTACGGGTCACCTGAAGGCTAACCTCTGCATCTTCATAAAAGAACAGTGGTAAAATGCCCTGGGTTATAATGCCCGCAAGTATAGTTTCGTGGTTGCTCATTTGGTAATGGTTGTAGTTTTAATTTCCTCTACGGTTTTAGAGGTAGCATCAGCATCATTAAACAGTTTATCAAAAGCTGCTAAAGTGGCAAACTCTAATATTTCGTTAGGCTCATGGTTATTGTAAAAGCCATAAATAAGGCCCGCCATAAAGCAATCGCCGCTGCCTACCTTATTTACTATTTTGAGTGCCGAGTGATCAATGGTGCTGTAGTATTCGTCGCCTGTATATAGGGCTGTATAATAAATAATCCCTTCGTTATTATCAAACCTGAACGTATTGGCAACAGCTTTGCATTTAGGGTATTTTTCGGTGATATGTTTTGATGTTTGTAAAGCAGCATCCAGGTAATTAGCTTTTTGGCCGATAGTATGCAGGCCTTCTTCAACGGGGATACCCAGCATTGTTTCAGCGGCCCATATATTGCCCATCACCAGGTCGCAATATTGCGCCAATTCAGGAATGACCTGTACTGGTTTTTTACCATACTGCCATAGCTTTGAGCGGTAGTTCAGGTCAATAGAAATAGTAATACCTTTTGCCGATGCAACTATTAAGGCCTCCTTACAAAAATCGGCCACATGTTGATTGATGGCAGGGCAGATAGCGCTGAAATGAAACCAGCTCACACCATCCAGTACTTTATCCCAGTCTATCATTCCCGGTTTTAATTCAGCAAATGCTGAGTGGGCACGGTCATAGATCAGAGAATCGTTTTTCAGATCAGCACCTTTGGTTAATATGTATAAACCAACACGATCGCCATGATGATAGATCTTTGACGGATCGATGTCCTTGCTTTTTAGATGCGATGTGATCTGCGCCGACATATGATTATCGGGCAGGGCCGTAAAATATTGCGATGGTACATCCCATAAGGATAAGGCCGTGGCTACATTCAACTCCGCGCCACCCATAAAAAATGGTACAGCGTTATTTTTTAACCAATTGCCACCGGCATCAAGGCTTATCCTGAATAGCAGTTCGCCAAAGCATAGTACAGAACCCGTGTATTCTTTTTTATTAAATTGTTTATCCATTGGCAGCTTACAGATAGCAGGGAATCAACGAATCGTTTTTTATCCGAAGTTAACTTCAAAAATATGTTGAAATATCCCCCTTTCAAACTTTATAGTGTTATTATTTACTCCATCGTTATAGTGAAGGAATAAATTTTCAGGTTTCTCTTTATAAAAGTAATTAGTCACATCCTTGTTTTAAGGCTGGTAAGTTGTAAATATTAAAAAGATGCAAATCCCTTTTTAATTAGAATTAATTAGTGTTAATTTGACATATATTATAGGCCGTAGGTATTCATTAAACCTTTATTATCGAATTTTGCAGTGTTTTATGATGAGCAACCGGAATAATAGTTTGGTTGAAATTATACTTCCATGTTAGGGCTATTTGGATATATTTACTGATTGGTTAACCGTTGCGTTAATAATAAACCATTTTATAAACTATTAATATTATTAAATGAGGATTTTAAAAATTGGTTTGTTTGTGTTTATACTTTTAATAGTAAAAACAGGATATGCGCAATTTAATATGCCTCAGAACAATGATGTAGCCAAGCTTAAAAACTATGCAATAAAGGGTTACGGTATCAATAATGGTCTTCCATCAAACAGTACCACTTGTGCAATTAAGGATAGGAACGGTTTCCTTTGGGTAGGAACGGAGAATGGCCTTTGTCGTTTCGATGGTTATTCTTTTAAAACTTTTGTTAATATTCCTGATGATAGTACAAGCCTTACCAATAATTATATAAACACCATTATTGAGGATAAAAAAGGGCGGATATGGGTAGGTACGCTTGACGGGTTGAACTTATTAGATCCGCTGACAGAAAAGTTTAAGCGGTTTAGTCACCAGGATAAGAGTCCCGGCACGCTGAGCAACAATAAGATCTGGTCGCTTTTGGCTGATAAGGATAATAACATCTGGATTGGCACTGATGACGGCTTTGACAGATTTTTAGAGAAAACTAAAAATTTTGAAGTCTTTCAGCCTAATCCATCTGATGCAAATGCGATAAAAGGTAAATCTGTTAATGCAATAATTGAGGACAGGGACAATAATATTTGGTTAGGTAACTGGGGGGGCGGACTTAACAAGTTTAACAGGTATACCAAAAGGTTTGTCAGTTATCCCCAGGTTCAAAAAACAAATGAAAAGAATCCTAATGATGTATGGAGCCTTTGCCTGGATGAAAATGGCGATATATGGGTAGGCACCTATTGGAAAGGGTTGTTTAAATTTGAGGTAAAAACAAGCAAGTTTACATCGTACCAATCTCCCGATAAGGAAAATCAAGGCGTCTTCAGGATTTTAAACTTAGGTCATCAGTCAATGATCCTGGCAGGGAGCGATGGCTTCTACTGGTTTAGTTCAGCCAACAACAGCTGGCAAAAAATTAATGACTTAACTAGTTTCCAGCAGGCAGGCTTGTTTCGTGATAATAATGGGATCATCTGGATTTGCTCAATGGAAGGCTTGACCAAATTAGACAGTAAACAATATAAATTTGCCTTCTATCCGTTCTCGAATGATAAGCGACTGGTTAAAAGTATCCTGGTTAAAAACAATACCGTTTGGGTGGGAACAAACGATGGCTTAACCGCAATTCAATTAAATACTAATACATCCAAAACCTTTTTACCTTCTAACAATCCCAATAGTATTGGCAGCAATGGAATAAACAAACTGTATTTAGATGCCAGTAATAAATTATGGGACTTAACTGAATTTGGCTTTGATGAATATGATGATAAAACAGGGGATTTCACCCATCATTCACATCATTCAAGTTTAGGAGGTTTTTTTAATGAAGATGTATTCAGGGATATTTTAGAAGTAACCCCAGGTAACTACTGGCTGGCTACAGATGCCGGGCTCAAAATTTATCATGCCCAAACTAATACTTTCAGTCATTATTTTAATCAAAAAGACAAGCCATATACGCTAAGTAATAATCATTTGTATTGCCTGTTAAAAGATGCAGATAATGATATCTGGATCGGTACCGAAGGGGGAGGCTTGAACCGCTTTGTACAATCATCGCAAAGGTTTTATAATTACCTGGCCAATGGTAAGAAAAGAGGCAGCATCAGCAATAATGACATTCACAGCATATTTCTCGATTCTCATAAAAATGTCTGGGTCTGTACACAAGATGGCCTAAACAAATACATCAGGAGCACGGATTCTTTCCAGGTTTTCTCGAAAAATGATGGATTTGCGAGCAATGTGTTTAAACAAATGGTGGAAGATGCAAAGGGTAATTTATGGATAGTAACCGAGACCGGTGTATCATGCTTCAATCCCCGCACAATGAAAGTGATCAATTTTGACGAAGGCGATGGTGTGTTTGCCAATTCGGTAATATGCAAAGTGAATGATCATCAAATCCTGCTTGGTGGTAACAAAGGCCTGGTTTCTTTTGATCCGCTGGCTATTAATTATAATAAGGTTGCGCCCCCGGTATATTTTTCAGATCTGCAGGTATTTAATAAATCGATTATTCCCGGTGATAATAGTCCGCTTAAAGAACCTATTCAAAATGCTAAACAAATAGTTTTAAAATACAGTCAAAGTGTTTTTTCCATTGAATTTGTCGCGCTCAACTATACCCATACCGAAAAAAACAGTTATGCGTATAAGCTGGAAGAATTTGATAAAAGATGGAACTATGTTGGCGAGCAGCCCAAGGCAACTTACACAAACTTAAATCCGGGCAGGTACGTTTTTCGTGTTAAGGCCTCAAATAATGATGGATTATGGAATGATGAGGGAAAATCGATAGTTGTTATAATTACGCCGCCATGGTACCTTACCTGGTGGGCCTATCTCATATATGCTTCGCTTTTTGGCGCCGCCGTTTATGGCTATATCTTTTATAATAACCGGCAGGCTAAATTAAAATACGAGGTAAAGCTGGCACATATTGAAACTGAAAAGGAAAAGGAGTTACACGAAAAAAAACTATCCTTTTTTACAAATATTTCTCATGAGTTCAGGACGCCGTTAACCATGATCATTAATCCGCTGAAAGAGATCTTATACACAGGTGGTAATGATATCGATCAACAAAACCTAAACACCATAAACCGCAATGCCAAACGCCTGTTAAGTTTGGTTGATCAATTGTTGTTGTTTAGAAAGGCTGATGCAGATGCCGACGAATTAAAGCTGGCAAAAATAAATATTGTTGATCTGAGCAAAGAGGTCTTTTTATGCTTCACACATCAGGCAAATGCGAAGAAACTCAGGTTTGAGTATAATTGTACTGAAGAGTATATAGAAATTATAGCCGACCGCGAAAAAATTGAGATCGTTTTATTTAACCTGTTATCAAATGCTGTAAAGTTTACCGAGCCGGGTGGAGAAGTAGAGATGTATGTAAGCCAGACAAACGAAAAGGTTAACATACAGGTAAGCGATACAGGATGTGGTATAGCACAAACAGCAGGCGACAAGCTGTACCATAAATATTACCAGGAGTATCAGCATAATAGTTTATCAAAAGGCGGTTTAGGCATAGGGTTGTTTTTGGTAAAAAATTATGCGGAGCAGCATGGGGGAGCAATAAGCTATGATAGCGAAGCCGGGAAAGGGACAGTTTTTAATCTTGAACTGCTTAAAGGAACAGCGCATTTAATATCAGCATCTATAATAGAAGAGGCCCCGCAAAGATCTGTTTTCTTTAATGAGCTGATGGCAGAAGAGGATAATAACAATCTACAGGTCGTGCCTGATATAACTGTACCTTCCTCTGCAGAAATTACGTCTGATTTTAAATCGATGCTCATTATTGAGGATAATAAGGAGATAAGCGATTATATTAAACAGGTTTTTGTATCAGAATATATTGTATATGAGGCTGACAATGGTGAATCCGGCTTAAAGATGGTAACTGAATTAATGCCCGATATTATTATCAGCGATGTGATGATGCCGGGTATGAGCGGGATAGAATTGTGCAGCCGCGTAAAAGAAAATCCCGATCTTAGCCATATACCTGTTATATTACTTACGGCCATTACTGCACCCGAAATTAAGCTGAAGGGAATTGAAGGTGGTGCTGACGACTATATCAGCAAGCCTTTTGAAAAGGAAATGCTGATAGCCCGTGTAAAAGGTATACTTAAAACCCGGAATAACCTGCAACGATATTTCTTTAATGAAATAACACTGAAGCCTAATAATCTAAAGATCTCACAGGAGTATAAAGAATTTCTGCAACGATGTATTGACATCGTTGAGCAACATTTAAGCGATTCAGACTTTAGTATTAAAATCCTGGCAAATGAAATTGGCATGAGCCATTCAAATGTATACAGGAGGATCAAATCTATTTCGGGGCAGTCGGCTAATAGCTTTATTCGTTTTATCCGGTTAAGAAAAGCAGCCGAACTTTTTTTAACTACAGATAGCACTGTTGCTGAAGCAGCCTACAAAGTAGGGTTTAATGATCTAAAGCATTTCCGCGAACAGTTCAGCAAAGTGTTTGGCTTAAACCCATCTGATTATATCAAGCAATTCCGTAACTCCTTTCATAAGGATCAAACCTTGAACCGCGACTTGCTAAAAAAGGATAAAAGCAACCATGTGTAAAAAAACAGTGCAGAAATAGGGTTTTAGCTGTGTTTTTGCTGAATTTACCCCTTTCAATTGCAGAGTTTACCCCCCACACGTCTCTTGAAAATGCTTCAACTTAGCCTTTGTAATTAACCAATTAATACCGCTTAGCATTCTAAAGCAGCAACAACAGTTCGGATCGGAGTGAAGTAATGGGACTTTACTTTGCCTGCTGATTTAATGCTGTGCACGATAATAAACGGCAAAAAAATAAACCAATTAGTAATAAATTATGAAATCAAATTTACAAATCACGTATTCTCCGCACAGGAAAAAATTCCCCGGCCGTTTACGCTTGTTTACCGGTATGGCAATAGCCTGCTGTATCACCTGCGTGCAACCGGCTATGGCCGTTGCAGCAAACAAGGCTAAGAAAGAAGTTGCCAACGTTCGTATTAATGGACAGATAACTGACGAAAAAGGGCTTCCATTGCCAGGGGTGAGTGTTTTACTTAAAGGCACTCCAAACGGTGCAGTTTCTGATGGGAATGGTAACTTTTCCATCACCGTTCCTGATGCATCTTCAGGCACCCTGGTATTTACTTATGTAGGTTACCTTAACAAGGAAGTTGCTTTAAGCGGTAAAACCAATATTAAGGTGAGCCTGCTGGTTGATTCAAAAGCACTGAATGAAGTAGTTGTAGTAGGTTACGGTACGCAGAAAAAAGCAACCGTAACAGGCTCGATCTCTGTTATTAAAGGTGCTGATATGGTGAAGAGCCCTGAACCTGACCTTTCCAACTCCTTTGCAGGTCGCGTATCGGGTGTTATTGCCAACAACGTTTCAGGTGAACCCGGTTACGATGGCTCAAGTATTTTAATAAGAGGGCTTGCAACAACAGGTAGCAATAACGTATTGGTGGTTGTAGATGGTGTGCCGGGGCAGATCGGTGGTTTGGAGCGCCTGGATCCTAATGATATCGAAAGCGTTTCCGTATTAAAAGATGGTACAGCAGCTATTTATGGTAGCAGGGCAGCAAATGGTGTAATCCTGATCACTACAAAACGTGGTAAATTAGGTAAGCCAACAATTACCTACAGCTTTAGCCAGGGTTTTGACTCGCCCACACGTTTACCAAAAATGGCTGATGCTGCTACTTATGCGCAGATAGTTAATGATATCAGTTATTATGATTCACCTACGAATGGCATGAACCAGGTATACAGTGCAGCGCAAATACAAAAATTTAAAGATGGTTCAGATCCGGTCAACTATCCAAATACTGATTGGGAAAAATTAACCTTAAAAAGTGTAACCCTGCAAAATCAGAACAGCCTCACCATATCAGGTGGTAATGATGATGTAAAATATTTTACATCGGTAGGTACAGTTTATCAGGATGGCCTTTATAAAGATGGTGCAACTAATTATCATCAATATAATTTCAGGTCGAATTTAGATGCAAACGTTGCTAAAGGCTTTAAGATCGGCCTGTCATTGTCAGGCAGGGAGGAAGATCGTCAGTACCCAACCACAAGTGCTGCCAATATCTTCCGCTCAATTTACAGGTCATATCCTACATCTGCCGGTTTTTATCCAAACGGAGATCCTACTGCAGGTATAGACCAGGTAAACCCTGCGTTGGTGCCAACCAGCATTGGAGGAACTAATCAAAATCCAACGTTAACATTTAATGGCATATTAAAAGCCAGTTATGATATCCCAGGGGTTGAAGGTCTTTCAATAGATGGGTTCTTCTCTGCAGATAAATCAGGAACAGCAAGCAAGATTTTTTATACGCCTTATACTGTTTATACTTATAATGCCACTACCAATGTGTACACACCAAGCATTGAAGGTGGTGGCCCAAATGGTTTGGCTTCTCTTTTCCAGTCACAGCTTAACCAATCTTTAATAACTTCAAACATTAAGTTGAATTATGCGCGCAAGTTTGGCAAGCATGATGTAAATGCGTTTGTAGGTTATGAGCAAAGTAAAACTACCTACAGTTACTTCTGGGCTCAGCGAAATGATTTCCCTACAGCTACAACACCTGAACTATCTGAAGGTGGAACCGCAGCATCTGACGCAACCAATGGCGGCAGCAGCAGCGACAATAATGGGAACTTCGATTATACCCGTCAGAGCGTTATCAGTCGTTTGGCTTACAATTATGATGAAAAATATTTGTTAGAAGGTCAATTCCGTGCTGATGGTTCTTCTTTATTTGCGCCGGGCCACCAATGGGGTTATTTCCCATCAGTATCTGCCGGTTACGTTATCTCAAAAGAAAACTGGTTCGCTAAAAGTTTAAGCTTTATAAATAACCTGAAGATCAGGGCATCATACGGTGTTTTAGGTGATGACCTTGTTGGCCCTTACCAATATTTCGATAATTTCTCCTTTAACAATTATGTGGTAACCGATAATGGTTCAGGAGCTGCCGTTCAGCCGGGTATTAACTTAACCAAACTGGCAAATCCTAATATTACGTGGGAAACAGCTAAGAAAACAGATATCGGTATCAATGCCACTTTCTTAAACAACTTTACATTAGAGGCCATATATTTCAGGCAGGTAAGGTCAAATATCTTAGGCTATCAGAATGCTTCTGTTCCAGCAACATCAGGTATTGTTAACCCATATAATGGTGATATTGTTCCGGCAGAAAATATAGATAAAGTAAACAGCAACGGTTTTGAAGGTACTTTAGGTTACAACCATCCCGGTAAGTTTAGCTGGGGCGTTTCCGGTAACTTTACTTACGCTAAAAGCAAAATTGTCTACATAGATGAGGCACCGGGTACATTATCCTACCAATCACAAATAGGCGGCCCTTTAAACAATTATTTATTATATAAAGCGATAGGTATTTTCAGGTCGCAGGCACAATTAAACAGTACGCCGCACGTACCGGGTGCACAGGTTGGCGATTTAATATATGAAGATTACAACCACGATGGGCAGATCACGGCTGCTGACCAGGTTAGAACAAAATACGGTAATATACCTCAAATTGTTTACGGGTTTACTGTAAATGCGGGTTACAAGAGCTTTGATCTATCGATCTTATTCTCCGGCCAAGCAGAGGTTAGCCAGTATGTATTGCCTGAGTCTGGAACGATCGGTAACTACTACAGCTCATGGGCTAACAATGCATGGAGCCCTACCAATCCAAATGGTACTTATCCCCGTGTTTCAGACAGGGCTTCTGATGCTGTAAGCGGTGGTTCGTTCCCAAGTACTTTTTGGTTGAACAACGCGGCGTTCTTAAGGCTTAAAAATACACAAATAGGCTATACGCTTCCGCAATCAGTAATTTCTAAACTGCATATCGCGTCATTAAGGGTGTTTGTTGGTGGATTTAACTTGTTGACTTTTAGTAAGGTGAAAGATTACGATCCCGAAGGAACCAGTGGCAGTGGCCAGTTCTACCCTGAACAAAAAATTATTAACGTAGGCGTAAATGTTAAATTATAAAACTAAAACAATGAAACCGCTAAAAACTATATCATGCGTATTAGTCCTTTCAGGGCTATTGTTCTCAGCATGTAAAAAGAATTTTCTCGATCTAAATCCAACAGACCGTTTAACAAATAAATCCATAACATCTGATACATCATTATTTGAAGCCTATGTAATAAACAGATATTTAGGCGAACAAGTAGGGAATAATGAAGGTGAGGGATCGCCTCCGGGATTTGGACGTGGCTTTGAATATGCTATGGCCAGTTCGGTTACCGATGAATCAATGTATAACACCGATAATGGTTCATGGTTAATTGAGCAGGGACAGATGGCTGCAAATAATACCGGCTTTTTAGGTACCCTATATGCCCGTAGCTATGCAGGCATACGCGATTGTAATTATGCATTAAGCCTTATTAACGGTCTTCCGCTAAGCACAGCACATAAGAACAGACTGATCGGCGAGCTTGAATTTATACGTGCTTACAGATACCAGGATCTGATCCGTAACTATGGTGGCATAGTGCTGATAGGCGATCAGGTTAGCCAGTTAACTGATAACCTGCAAAATCCGGCACTTTTTAAACGTGCTACTATACAGGAATCTATTGCATACGCTACAGCACAGCTTGATGACGCGGCAGCAAAATTGCCTTTAAATAATGATGCTACATGGGCATTGGGTAGGGCAACCAAAGGGGCTGCGTTAGCACTTAAATCAAGGTTACTGTTATATGCAGCTAGTCCGTTATATAATGCAGGCACCTGGCAGGATGCGGCAGCCGCAGCTAAAGCTGTTATGGATTTGGGGAAATATACTTTATCTCAGAATGGTTACCAGCAGTTGTTTTTGTCGCCTAATGATAATGAGATCATTTTCGAACGTTTATTTGTGGTAAATACGGCCCGCCACGTTTGTATGGAAATATCAAACGGTCCCAATGGTTACGACGGCTGGGCTGGTAATACACCATACCAAAACCTGGTAGATGCTTATCAGATGAATAATGGTAAAGCTATTACTGATCCCGCATCAGGTTATGATCCGCAAAACCCGTATATAAACCGCGATCCTCGGTTTTATGCTACCATTTTGTACAATAAGGCACCTTATAGAAATAGTACTGTTGATGTTTATCTTCCGGGTGGAAAAGATAGCAACCAGGGGCCATCAAACTGGAATGCCAGCCAGACAGGTTATTATCTGAGGAAATTTATGAATGATGCCTATCCTATCGATAATCCATGGAGCGTAGCTGGTGGTCAGCCATGGATCTATATGCGATACGCCGAAATATTGCTCAATTATGCAGAAGCTCAGAACGAAGCATCAGGGCCTGACGCGACTGTTTACGCAGCTATCAATAGTATCAGGGCAAGGGCATCTGTAAATATGCCGGCTTTACCTGGCGGCTTATCACAAACTGATATGCGTACAGCAATTCAAAATGAAAGACAAATTGAGCTTGCTTTTGAAGAGCAACGTTTTTATGATGTGCGCAGATGGAAAATTGCCACGCAAACAGAAAATGTGCCGGCGTATGGCGTAAGTGTTACAGTTAATGCTGCAAATCCATCAGGTTATACTTATACCAGGAAAATAGCATTGGCTAACCGTTCTTTCCTGCCACAGCATTATTGGCTGCCTATACCATTAACTGAAATACAGGCATCCGGTGGTCAGCTACAACAAAACCCAGGCTATTAAGCCGACTAACACTCTTATACAATAAAGGAAGCCCTTAAACGGGCTTCCCTTTTATACTCATGTCTAAAACAAATTTTAAAACCTAAAACTTGATATTATGAGAAGAGTTATTTATTTGATTTTATGCTCCGGGTTATTAATGGCCGGTTGTAAAAAGGATGAGGTTACTAAAGTTACTCCTGTTGCTACTACGGGCCAGTCGGCAAAGGGTACAAAAACCCTAAGCTTAACCGCGGGCCAGGCTTTACGAGGGGTTAACTGGGCGTGTGATGGTGATAATTTTAGCGATACTATATTGGTGTTAAGTGGTTTAACATCATCTGATAGTTATGCTACAGTAACTTCTAAAGCGACTGCGATACTTTCGGGAATACAAACTAACACAGGAGCAAATACTATCCGTATCCCGCTTAATTACTCCACGGTATCAACAAGTTGGTGGAACTCCTATACCGGAGTTATTGACGAAGCAGTAAGCAAGGGAATGAATGTGATAGTGGGTTACTGGGAAGGAGCATCATCAGAGGATGGTTTAATTGACAACACTACCCAATTTTGGTCGATGTGGCAAACCGTGGTAAATAAATACGGCACCAACTCACATGTGTACTTTGAAATATTTAATGAGCCGCATGGGTACACCTTATCAGCATGGACAACCATTTGCGCGCAATG
This sequence comes from Mucilaginibacter xinganensis, assembly GCA_026225055.1. Classification (GTDB taxonomy): domain Bacteria; phylum Bacteroidota; class Bacteroidia; order Sphingobacteriales; family Sphingobacteriaceae; genus Mucilaginibacter; species Mucilaginibacter xinganensis_A. Next base: position 100,724 of record JAMFSA010000191.1, read on the forward strand.
GCTAAGCAATTATCCAACCGTACCGCAGGGGCATATCCTTATTGATGGTACATCTTATGCGCAGGATATTACCGGTGTAGGTGCCGACAGCCGCTTTACCAGTTGTCTATTGTCCATACATGATTATACATTTTTCAGTAGTGGTGGCCTTACTACAGCTGCCCAATGGGAAAGCAGGCTTGCAGGTAATGTGGGCAGTTATGGTAGCCGTGCTGTGTTGACAGAGTTTGGCGATACCATGAACAGCAGCATAAATTATACCGGTGCAATTGGCGGCAGCCAGGATAACGCTTACATACAAGGGATGACTAATGAAGTGCGCACTTTGGGCATGGGCGCTGTATACTGGCCGGGCGTTCGTAACGGTGATAGTTATGCTATGGAATCACTTAGTGGTACCACGCTTGCAAATACAAATGTATCGGGCTTAAGCCGGTTACAATATGCATGGGGTGTAGGTACAGGGGGTACTGATGTCTTTTATTCAGGCGCTTACTATCGTTTTCTGAATGTGAACAGTGGTGAGGCACTTGATGTGAACAGCGCTTCTACGGCCAGTGGTGCGGCTATTATTCAATGGCCACAAAATGGCGGTAACAACCAGCAATGGGTAATTACCGCCGATGGCAGTTATTACGAAATCAAGAACAGGAACAGTGGCGATGTGCTTGATGTTAGCGGCGCATCAACAGCCAGTGGTGCAAATGTTATTCAATATCCATGGTCGGGGGCTAATAACCAACAATGGCAGCTTACCGCTGTATCAACTGATGTATACAAAGTTACAAATCGCAACAGTGGCGATGTGCTGGATGTAAACGGCGCATCAACCACAAATGGTGCGGGGATTATTCAGTGGCCATCCAACAGTGCCACTAACCAGCAATGGCAAATTGTACAACAATAAAATAAACAAGCATGGTATTGCAGCACTAAAGCTGCAATGCCATGCTTTTAAATATAATGATAACTAATTTTATAAAAAGACTTACACCGGTAATTGCGCTATTAGTGCTTAATTGCAGTTTTGCAAAAAGCCAGGATAGTGTTGTTACTGTAAATATCGATCTGGCCAAAACCTATCAGCATATTGATAATTTTGGCGCGTCGGATGCATGGTCGTGCCAGTTTATTGGCAATTGGCCAAAAGAAAAAACGAATAAAATAGCCGACCTTTTTTTTAGTAAGGATACGCTTGCCGATGGTTCGCCCAAAGGTATTGCCTTATCATTATGGCGGTTTAATATAGGCGCGGGCAGCGCACAACAGGCAGATAGCAGTGGCATTAAGAACGAATGGCGCCGTGCCGCATCATTTTTAAATGCTGATGGTACTTACAACTGGGGAAACCAGGCCGGACAGGAATGGTTTTTAAAGGCGGCTAAAGAACGTGGCGTTAAGCAGTTTTTGGGTTTTGTAAATAGCCCGCCGGTTAATTTTACTGTGAATGGTAAAGCATATGCCACGGGCGGAAAAACAAATCTTTCAGCCGGTAAATACGATGCTTATGCAGATTACCTGGCTACCGTGGTAAAAGGTGTTAAAAAAACAACGGGTATTGAGTTTAACTACATCAGCCCTGTAAATGAACCGCAGTGGGATTGGAGTGATGGCGGCCAGGAAGGTTGTCCATATACTAATGCCGAAATAGCCGGTTTGGTACGATCAATCGACAAATCATTCACTCAAAATAAAGTTCAATCAAAAATATTAGTTGGCGAAGCAGGTAGTATCACCTACCTGTTTTCAGCAGCCGACAAACCAGCCAAAGGGAACCAGATCAATGATTTTTTTAAACAGGGTTCTCCCGATTATATCGGCGGATTGAAGAATGTAAATAAAACTATCATGGCGCACAGCTATTTTACTACATCGCCTATGGCAACAGCCATAAAATTGCGGCAGCAGTTAACGCAGGCTGTAAGTGATATCCCGGGATTATCTTATTCGGAATCGGAATACTGCATCCTCGGCAATAATGCCGGTGAAATAGACGGCAATAAGCGCGATCTGGGGATTGATGCGGCTTTATACCTGGCAAGGGTTATTCATACCGATCTTACTGCGGCCAATGCCTCAGCCTGGCAATGGTGGACAGCCATTTCCCCCGTTGATTATAAGGATGGCCTCATCTACGTAGATAAAAACAAAACCGATGGTAATTATTATACCAGTAAAATGCTTTGGGCCATGGGTAATTACAGCAGGTTCATCAGGCCGGGAGCTTTGCGGATTGATGCAAATACTGCCGGGGAATCCTCATTAAAAAGCCCATTGCTGATATCAGCTTTTAAAGATGGTAAAAAGCTTATCGTAGTAATTATTAATAACAATACCGGGGATGTGGCCGTGAACTTAAATACCGGTAGTATTAAAATAGCAAATGCAAGGGCGTACATCACATCAGCATCGGCAGACCTGCATTCGGAGAATGTGATTAAGAACCAAAGTTCAATAGTAATCAATGGAAAATCAATAACCACAATAACCGGAATCATTCAATAGCACATATACATCCAATGAAAAATAATAAATCCTATATCTTTTATCTGTTTATCATCTTGCTGTTACCCCAGGCATTAAGAGCGCAAACTAATGTTGGCACTCCCGTTTTATTTAATGATGCCTGGCTGTTTCACAAAGGTGATATTACAGGTGGCGATACAGGAGGGCCTGCAAACACCCAGTGGCGATCAGTGCAATTACCGCATGATTGGAGCATTGAAGAACCTTTCAGCGAAGATTGGGCAAGCGCTACAGGCTATTTGCCCGGTGGCATCGGCTGGTATAAGAAAACTTTTACCGCTAATAAAAACTGGACCGCCAAACAGGTGTACATTTATTTTGATGGTGTATATAAGAATAGCGAAGTATGGATAAACGGGCATTTATTAGGCAAAAGGCCAAGCGGTTTTGTTCCGTTTCAATATGAAATATCGCCATACCTGAACTACAAAGGTGCAAACACAATTACTGTAAAAGTTGATCACAGCGAGTTTGCCGATTCCAGGTGGTATACTGGGTCGGGTATTTACCGCAATGTTTATCTTATTGTTAAAAACCCGGTGCATGTTGGGTTGTGGGATGTAGCTTTTACAACTCCTGAGGTATCAGCAAGTAAATCTACAATAAAAGTTAAGGTAACAGTTACTAACAGTAAACCGTTAACCACAAGTGTTAATCTTAAAGTTAATTTGCTTGATTCGTTAGGAAAAGTTGTCGCGACTGTTCAAAAATCGCTTGCAGCAAAAAAAGGGGAGAATGAGGTTACTTTCAATAGTCAGGTAGCATCACCTCAACTATGGAGTATTGAACACCCTTACTTATATCAACTGCAGGTGTGGGTATTACAAAATGGCAAGCTTATCGACCAGGTAAACCAGCAGGCCGGTATCCGCAGCATTCGATTTGATAAAGATAAAGGGTTCTTTTTAAATGACAAAAGTACCAAGATAAAAGGTGTATGTATTCATGACGACGCGGGTGCGCTGGGTGTTGCTGTGCCTGAGGAAGTTTGGGTGCGCAGGCTTAAGATCTTAAAAGAAGCAGGCATAAACGCGCTGCGCCTGAGCCATAACCCTCATGCTGATTACCTGTACAAACTTGCCGACGAAATGGGCTTTTTAGTGATGGATGAGGCTTTTGATGAGTGGGAGATAGGCAAAAATAAATGGGTTAAGGGCTGGAACGTAGGGACACCTTCAAAAGACGGTTATCATGAATATTTTAAAGAATGGGCCGACCGTGATTTGGGTGATATGATCCTGCGGGACAGGAATCACCCATCCATTATTATGTGGAGTATCGGTAATGAGATTGATTACCCTAATGATCCTTATAGCAATGAGGTATTAAACACAGGCACCAACCCGCAGATATATGGTAAGGGCTTTTTACCCGATCACCCACCTGCAAGCGGACTTACGTTTATTGCAAAACAATTGGTTAAGGTGGTAAAATCGATAGACCAGTCGCGCCCGGTTACCGCTGCACTGGCGGGGGTAGTAATGTCGAACGAAGTTGGTTATCCGGAAGTGTTGGACATTGTAGGCTACAATTACCAGGAATACCGCTATCCCGAAGATCATAAAAAGTATCCGGAGCGTGTGATCTATGGTAGCGAGAACAATATGCGGAAACAGGCCTGGGATGCGGTTGATACCAATGCTTACATCTCGGCGCAATTTCTCTGGACGGGTATAGATTACATGGGCGAAGCAGGTAAATGGCCACAACGAAGCAATGGCGCCGGGCTATTGGATTTGGCTGGGTTTAAAAAGCTGGGATACTATTACAGGCAAAGCCTTTGGGCCGATAAGCCTATGGTATATCTTGTAAGCAGAGAAATTACTCCAGCAGATAGTAACCGTCGTAACCGATGGGAAATGAACCCGGCATGGGACTGGCAGCCGGGTAATAAAATACAGGTTGAATGCTACACCAATTGCCAGGAAGCCGAACTCTTCTTAAACGGGCAATCACTTGGTAAAAAATCAAGGGCACAAGCAAAAGGGCAGATTCCACAATGGGATGTAGATTACCAGCCCGGAGAATTGTTGGTTAAAGGCTACAATAATGGTGTTGAGGTAAGCAGTTATGTCATTAAAACCGCTGGTGAGGCCGCAAAAATTAGTGTTGTTGCTGATAAAACTACGTTCAAAGCAAACACAAAAGGATTAAGTCAGCTTGAAATACAAATAACTGATGATAAAGGCAACCCGGTTTACAGCGCTGCCGATGAGATCAGTGTTGAACTAACCGGCCAGGCACGTTTACTGGGGTTGGAAAGCGGCAGCCTGAGCAGCCATGAGAGCTATCAAGCTAATAAAAGGAATGCCTTACATGGGCGGCTTCTTGCTTATATACAAACCGCTGGTAAGCCCGGTAAAGTACAGGTAAACATCAGCGCAAAAAATCTTAAACCGGCAACGGTTCTATTAACTGTTCAATAACATATTTTATAATATATAGTACTACTCCCAATGGCCTTTAAAAAAACACTTATTTTTTCTTTAATACTGCTCTTAGCTTTTAGCCTTAAAGCTCAAAAAGCACCCCACACATTTACACTAAGCGACTCCGCATTTTTATTGGATGGGAAACCCTTTCAGATGATTTCGGGTGAAATGCATTACCCGCGTGTACCGCGTGAAGCCTGGCGTGCCCGCATGAAAATGGCCAAAGCTATGGGGCTGAATACGATAGGTACTTATGTGTTCTGGAACCTGCACGAACCCCAGAAAGGCAAATTTGATTTCAGTGGGAATAATGACGTGGCAGAATTTGTTAAAATAGCCAAAGAAGAAGGCTTATGGGTGATATTAAGACCCAGCCCGTACGTATGCGCCGAATGGGAATTTGGCGGCTACCCGTATTGGCTGCAAAATGAAAAAGGATTAATAGTACGCAGCAAGGAAGAAAAATACTTGAAAGAATACGAAACCTATATAAAAGAAGTAGGCAAGCAACTGGCCCCGCTGCAGGTTAACCACGGCGGCAATATCTTAATGGTACAAATTGAGAACGAATATGGCTCATACGGCAGCGATAAAGAATACCTGTCTATAAACCAGCGCTTATTTAAGGAGGCAGGCTTTGACGGTTTACTTTATACATGCGATCCCCCCGAAGCAATAGTAAATGGGCATTTGCCCGGTCTTTTAGCTGCTATCAATGGGATAGATGATCCTGCAAAAGTGAAAAAGATAATAGCTGATAATCACGATGGCAAGGGCCCTTTCTATATAGCTGAATGGTACCCGGCCTGGTTCGACTGGTGGGGAACTGCACACCACACCGTACCGGCAGAGAAATATACCGGCAGGTTGGATAGTGTGCTGTCAGCCGGGCTCTCTATTAATATGTACATGTTCCATGGTGGTACCACACGAGGCTTTATGAATGGTGCCAATTACGATGATAGTCACCCTTATGAGCCGCAGATCAGCAGTTATGATTACGATGCGCCACTGGATGAAGCGGGTAACGCCACGCATAAGTTTATGTTGTTTAGGAGTGTTATTGCTAAACACCTGTCTGCAGGGCAAACACTGCCGCCTGTACCGGCCATTAAGCCAACCATTGCCATAAATAATATAAAACTTAACCAATCAGCAGGACTATTGGATATTCTGCCGAAACCGGTAATAAACAAAACACCACTAACTTTTGAGGAACTGAATCAGGATTATGGGTTTGTATTATATCAAACTACCCTCACCGGCGGCAAAACCGGCACACTTGAGTTGAATGAGCTGCGTGATTACGCGGTGATCATGGTAAACGGCAAAAGGGCAGGGGTGCTCGACCGCAGGCATAACCAGAACAGCATACAACTTACCCTGCCGAAAGGTAAAGTAAAGCTGGATATATTGGTTGAAAACCTTGGCCGGATCAACTTCGGGCCATATTTGCTGAAGAACAAAAAAGGTATAACCGAGAATGTGAAGTTTGATGGCAAAGAAGTTTATAACTGGGCCATGTACAGTTTGCCATTTAAGCAGGTAAACAATATTACCTATACCAATAAAAAAGTAGCCAATTTACCAGTTGTAAGAAAGGGCAGTTTCCAGTTATCAAAGGTAGGGGATACTTACCTGGATATGAGCCATTGGGGTAAAGGCGTAGTATGGATAAACGGTCATAGCCTGGGCAGGTACTGGTCGGTTGGCCCACAGCAAACATTGTACGTACCGGTGGAGTGGCTGAAGAAAGGTAATAATGATATTGTAGTGCTTGAATTACTGGATAGCGATAAAAATGCGTTGAACAGTACTAAAGCGCCCATCTTAAACAAATTGCAATAACTGGCAATGCGTCAGAAGTAATTCAATATAAGATAGGTTATATCAATATGTAAGAAATTTGTAAGTGTGGTTACTTATAAATTGGTTGGTGCTTAGTTTAGCACTTAGAGTTAACCCAGGGTAGCAGAAGCTGCCCTGGGTTTTTTTATGTCCGCAGGATTAATTTTCAGGGGCATTTTTTGAAAAGATAATCCAGGGATCTCTCTCTCATTTAGCTAATTTCCTGAACAAATAACTCTTTTTATAAGCAGACGATTAATAGAAATGGGTGATCATATGATGAAAAATATACTAATTTATTGCAATCGATTACAAAATTATCATTGCTTTTACACCATTCTTGTTTTATAAGTTATCAATCTTAATTTCTTTTTATCTTTTAATAACGCATCAAAACTACAGGATATGGAAAAGATATGATAGTTATTTGCTTAGTAAAAGTTGAAAAAAAGCTAATTTTCTATACAAATATAGCTATATAAGGTATTTTATTGTTTTTTAACAATTATTTGAGAGTTGTGTTCGGGCTGTGTAAATATTATAAGTCAGCGATATTTCTTCTTGATGAAAAATGATTTTGTGAAAAATATTTTTTGCAATCGATTGCATTATTAATTTTTTATTCTCACTTTTATTCCGAGTTAGTCACCAATTATAACTTCTTAATTAAAAATGCAACAATGTATAAGACCATGTTTTGGGATATTAATATTTCATAGCGCGGACTATTTAATTAAAATCAATTATCCATTTATAACCCACAAACCAATCAAACATTAAATGAAAAAGAATGAAGAAGATTCAACTTAATGTTGTAACAAGCAAAAGTTAGTATTTGGTAGCCCACTTATAAGTGCCGCTATCAGATAAACTGATAAAAACTCCTAATCACTAAATGCAAATCCTATACACCAATTAATTATGGAAAAACTTAAACTCATGAAATGCTGGAAAACAATGTTCATACTGTTATGTATGAGCTTAATTTCCGTGCCTGTTTTTGCTCAAAGCTCTACCGTTACCGGTAAAGTGGTTGATGAAAAAGGCGAAACAGTTATTGGCGCTACCGTGAAACTAAAATCACATCCAGGCGCTACCTCTACAGACCCGAATGGTAAATTCAGTATCAGCGTTCCTGCTGGTGAAAATACCCTGGTAATATCATTTATAGGGTATAATACACAGGAGGTACACATACCCCCCCAGAGCCGCAACTTAAAAATAACACTTACAGCCAATGCCAACAACCTGAATGAAGTTGTAGTTGTTGGTTATGGTACACAAAAGAAAAGAGATGTTACGGGCGCTATTGCAAGTATCAGCGAGGAAGCGCTTGCAGCAGTTCCGTCCGATAACGTTGTTGATCAGTTAAAAGGCAGGCTTGCCGGTGTTGATATTGTTAGCAATAGTACACAGCCCGGTGCCAGCAATCAGATCAGGATAAGGGGTGAGCGTTCATTAGGTGGAACGCAAAGCCAGGCTGATGCGCAAAACCAACCGTTGATAATTGTTGATGGTGTACCATTTATAGGTGGTACCATGAATGATATAAACCCGAATGATATTGCCAGTCTTGATGTTTTGAAAGATGCATCAGCTACCGCGATTTATGGATCAAGAGCATCAGGCGGTGTGATTTTGATAAGTACTAAGAGGGGTAAGGCCGGAAAATCGGTTATGACCTATAATGCCTATTACGGTATCAGTCATATTACCGACGAATATCCGGTATTCAGCGGTAACGAATATGCTGCTTTTAAAGCTGAGGCCGCCGCTGGTAATACGGTCAATCCAGGAACAACCGCTTATGGCCTTACCACGGCTGAACAAACTGGCCTGGCCAATGGAACAAATACCAACTGGCAGAACCTGATCTTCAGAGCTGGGTATACCACTGATCAGTTATTGGGCCTTACCGGTGGAAGTGAAGATACACAATATGGTTTAAGCGCTGGTTATCACAAGGACGAAGGTACCGTATATGGCCAATCGTTTGAAAGGTATACTTTACGTACAACTATTGATCATAAAATAAGCAATCGTTTAAGGATAGGTTTAAATAGCCTTGAAAATGTAAGCAATACAAACGGGGGAAATTTATATCCCTTATATAATACGATCAGCCTTAGTCCGCTTACTTCACCTTATAATGCTGACGGCTCTGTAAACCTGTTGCCTTTAGCTGGCTCAATTGATGCGGCAAAGGTAAACCCGCTTACTATACGCAACCCTGTTATTCAAAATTTAAGCAGGAGGTTAAGCACATTTAACAGTTTGTATGGTGAGGTTCAAATTCTCGATGGCTTAAAATACCGCGCCAATGTTGGGTTAACCTATGGCCAAACACAAGGCAATAATTATTTGCCGGTGAGTAACTTATATAACACAGCAACAGCATCATCACAAACAAACGAGTCGGTAGCAAATGAACAGGATTATACTTATTTGATAGAAAACTTACTGACTTATGATAAAACATTCGGCAAACATCATTTAACTTTTACGGGCTTATATAGCGTTGAAAAGGATCATAGCGATGGATCAACTTTTAACGGTGTTGGTTTACCGGCTGATTATATTCAGAGTTACAACTTAAACCTTGCAAACTCGGTAAGCGCTTCAAACGGTACCTATTCCGAAAAAGGATTAATATCCTATATGGCTCGTGTAAATTATTCATTTAACGATCGTTATTTGTTAACGGCAACTGTAAGGCGCGATGGTTCATCTGTGCTTACTTCAGGCCATCAATACCTTACCTATCCTGCTTTTGCCTTAGGCTGGAATGCGGATAGAGAGGATTTTTTAAAGGATGTATCGTGGATCTCAACTCTTAAATTGAGAGCTGGTTATGGTGTAACATCAAACCAATCTGTTGCTCCATATTCTACATTGGGCAACCTTACCATCAATGCCTATAACTTTGGTGCAAATGGCTATAATGGTTACCTGGTTACCAGCGTGCCTGCTAATTTGAAGTTCGAAACTACGGACAACTTTAACCTTGGTTTGGATTTCAGCGTGCTCCATAACCGCATATCAGGTAGTATTGATGCTTATGACCAAAGAACAAACAACATTTTGCAAACTATAAGCTTGCCGCCTAGTAATGGTGCGGGCTCAACATTGGTTAATGCCGGCAAAACAAAAGGTACAGGATTGGAAATAAGTTTAAGCAGTCTTAATATCAGAACACAAAGCGGCTTTACCTGGAATACCGATTTCAATATATCTTTTTATCGTGATGCCATTGTTGCACTGCATGATAACCTAAAAGAAGACGTGGGTAACGGATGGTTTGTTGGTCAGCCGTTTAACGTAATTTATGATTATAAGAAAATTGGCATCTGGCAAACAAGCCAGGCTGCCGAAGCCGCCAAATATGGCGAAAAACCAGGACAGATAGAAGTTCAGGATGTTAATAATGATGGAAAAATAGATCAGAACGACCGTCAGATATTAGGTAGCTATCAACCTAAATTTGAAAGTGGTTTAACCAATCGTTTCTCATTTATGGGTATTGATGTTACATTTGTTGCCTTTGCACGTATAGGGCAAATGGTAGCAGTACCATACCTGGGAAGCGACAGCGGATCATCCGGCTATCCATTCTTTAACACAGGCCGCGTTAACCAGTACAAAGTTGATTACTGGACACCATCAAACCCAACCAACGCGTTCCCAAGGCCTGATGCAAGCGGTACATTCCTATATGCATCAACACTGCAATATCGTGATGGTTCATTTATAAAAATGCGCAGTATTAATGTAGGCTATACTATTCCTTCAGATTTATTGAAGAAAGCGGGTATATCATCATTAAGAGTTTATGCAACCTGTTCAAATCCATTCATTATCTGGTCGCCGCTTACTAAAAGTGGTTTAGGTA
>JAMFSA010000192.1 GCA_026225055.1 Mucilaginibacter xinganensis
AAGAGGTGTCAGAAAAGTTACCACAGGGATAACTGGCTTGTGGCAGCCAAGCGTCCATAGCGACGTTGCTTTTTGATCCTTCGATGTTTGATCCTTCGATGTCGGCTCTTCCTATGCCGAGCAGGGTGTTTCCTACCCCCCAAACCTCCGCGCGGTGCTTGGCGGATACCCACAAAGCTCACTGTCGTTGGCAGACGGAGTTAGTGGGGCTAAGTCGTTGAGACTGCCAGCTCAATGACAGGGTGAGCCTAGCTCAGCAAAAGTGGACTGCACCAGGATGGTTAGCATCCAACTGGTGTTAGTATTTCTCACGCTCCTAAAAGCCAAAGAAACATGCCTCGTAGATTCGGCTGTGTCATGAGCTCTCACGCCTCCTCGAGAGCCGGGGCGCAGTCGTCTGAATTGGAATCTGGGAGGAGGCTCAATGGAACGTCCTTTTTTTCCCCCGACCGCGATCCCCGCGGGGACGCCGCCCAGTCATCGGGCACTACCACACAAAGGCCAAGGGAACGGTCAAACACGTGGAACGGGGTTGGAGCGGGGCGCTTGCGCCCTGCGGTTGTTAAATGGACTAAGGAGGAGAAAGAGCTCACTTGGTTATCGGTTAATGCTTTCATGCGTCAGCTCAGAATTACAGATCGGCGTGAGCTTCGTGGTGGTGCTCACGGCCGAAACTTCTGGCAACGTTTTATGGAGATCTGGGAGATCGAGCGTATGGAGAAGTCTTTACCTATCCGTACTCAAGCTGCTATTGAGAAGGTCATTAATGAGTATGAGCGTGAACGTGTGAGAGCTGAGGCTGGTATACCGAATGTAACTCCTGTAGTCAATGAAGTATGTGCTGGAAACAATCGTATTGACTTTGAGACCGATGAGAGTGAAAGTTCGGTCGTTGAAGAGCTGGAACAGGAGACCTGGGAGTGCGAGCCGCGCGTACCTCAGGACGTCCCTGATGAAATTATTCGAGTAGTTGAACCGAACCGAGTACGTCGCTCTGTGACTGCCGTTCGCCAGCGAAGCGACGGTAACGGCATGAAACCCGCCGAGCCACCTAGCGAAAATCCTTTGCTTACTCAGCTGAGAGTGCGATTTCATAAGATCTTTCGAAGAGTTGCCATGCTTCCGGTGACTTCTAGAAAACCTTTGAAACTCGAGCGTATTTCCCCAGAACTGTGGTCTATAGCTAACTTAATAAGCGCTGAAATGATCAATCATAAGACAGGCCTTGCCCGTCTCAACAAAATCGTTTACGCCATAGGTGTTACGATAAAGCAAGCATCAAGTGAAACCGCGAATGAACTGGTCCATGACAAAAATTGCTGGGTGGACACAGTTAAAAAGGAACAAGCGCAGTTAAGACGCTACATTGGCTGGATAGAAAACGAGCTTAGCCGAAGAAGTGGCGCGCACAGACCTACAGAAAAACAAGGGCGCAACTTCGAAGCTCTTCGCAGGCGTTACAGAATCGACGGAAGGCCTATCCGTCAGACTAATGATCTTGTGATGCAAAGCGATAGGCTTAAAACCCGACTGAAACTACTCCAAGCGAAAGTTGACTTACACGAGACAGGCATAAAACGAGAAAGACTCCTAAAGACCAAGGAGCGATGGTTGTTGCGACCCAGTGCCGCTACAAACAATGCCATCGATGTCGAGAAAGTGCGGGAATACTGGCAAGAAATTGTCGGAACGCCCAAACCGTACACTCGATCTGAGGAACTGAACAAGTGGATGCATGAGCTTGGACGATTGGCACGTCCGCTCAAGGTTAATGTTGGAGTGGGAGAAGGAAGGTTGAAGTGGCGTAAAGTTCTAGCAAAGGCTAGACCTCACAAGGCTCCGGGTCCTGATGGGATCCCAAACGTACTATGGAAAAAGCTTGGAAGCGCTCAAAGCAGACTGTTTGAGTGGCTTGTGGATGGTGGAAAAGTTCGGCAAGGCTATCCGAGTTGGCTAGCTAAGGGACGGATCATCTTGCTTCCGAAATCGGGTGACTTAACACAACCCGAAAATCTGCGTCCGATCGCTTGTCTTAACACGCAGTACAAATTGATCACTGGATTCCTAAGCCAGTTGATATATGAACATTGTCAGGCGATACTGCCGAACAACCAGATTGCCTTGCGAAAGGGTCTCTGGAGCAGTACTCACGCCTCTATTCTTGACAGATCGATGAACGCCGAGTCCTTGTCTGAAGGGCGAAGTCACAATGTGGCTTGGGTAGATTATGCCAAGGCGTTTGACTCAATACCTCATTCGTATATCCGAAAGCTGCTGACAGTCCTAAAATTACCTAAAGAAGTTAAAAATGCCATTTCGAATCTGATCTCAAAATGGGCGGTTACATATGAAGTGAAAGCGAGTGGGCGCTTGATGGAAAGTAAACTGATGAGAGTGAGGAGCGGTGTCCTGCAAGGTGACACACTCTCGCCATTACTTTTTTGTTTGGCAGTGGCTCCAATCTCCCTGATGTTGAACTCCATGCAAGATCCGATTGAGAAGACCTTTAAGCCTAATCATCTTCTCTACATGGACGATCTTAAAATCTACTCACACGAAAAAGGAAAACTGATGGAAATGGTCAGTGCTACAAAAGAATTGTCGAGTAACATTGGCTTGGCAATGAACGAACGCAAGTGCGCCATAGCTGGAACTGACTGTGTACAGCCCGAAGACGGGAAGATGTGGCTTCCCTTTCTTGATGAAGCGAGCACGTACAAGTATTTGGGAATCGAGCAGAGACTCTTAGCATGTCATGAGGAATGCTGGAAGAGAGTCGAAAAGGAAACTTTGAAACGGTTAATGGCAGCCTTAGATGCGCGCATGACTTACGGCCAAATCCGGAGAGTCTTTAATTCTATGGCTGTCCCGGTAAGCAGGTATCTGTTTACAAACCTTGTTCATGCCGAAAAGCGGTATATACACATTCGGAACCGCGCCCGAGATTTGGATTCCCAAGTACGGAATTTGCTATCAGAGCAAAAGCTAAGGCCGCAAAAGTCGAACGCAGCGCGACTATATCTGCCTGTGAAAATGGGTGGATGTGGTTGGCTATCCCTTGAACAGACTTTGAAGGAGTCCGTGGTGTACTGTTGGTGCTATTTGGCATGCACTGAAACCGAGTGGTTTGGTTTTGCGCGGTCTGTGCTATATTCTCTGAAAGACAGCAGTTCTGTGTGCGGTGCTGCTAAACAAATCCTTACTGAAGCAAACGTACATGCGACGGCGGGAAATGGCATTATTAGTTTACGAATAGACCAGGGGGTGTCCACAATCTACACACCTCGCGAAGCAGCTAGAAGGATCACGAAGGATTTGCGAGTTGGGTTTGCTCAAGAATGTCTGAAGAGTTGGCGATCAGCTAAAATGGCTGGACGGGTCTCCCGTGCTGGCATTGACCAAGAACTATCATTTCGATGGTTGGCGGTCGCTCATGTAGACAAGCGTGTTATTAGGAATGTGATTGGGATTCAGGAGGGATGTTTGGTGAGTTGGGCGAAAAGGAATTGTTTGCGTTGTGGGCATGCTTCTGAGACGGAAATGCATATAGTCTCGGCCTGCAACTGGAGTAAGACGGGTCTTATGTTGGATAGGCATAATGGTCCCTGTAGGGTTCTGTACAATGAACTATGTCGAAAGTACCAACTAGTGGTGCCGCACCACCAGACACCCGTCCCGAGTCTAACGGAAAGCAATAAAGTCAAGATACTGTATGATTGCCTCCTAGAAACGGGTAGCATGTCAAAAGCCCGGGGAGATGATGAAAAGTGTAAACCCCTAAAGTGCCGAAGGCCAGACCTAGTTGTGTTTGATAAGATCCAGCGTAGGATCATTGTTGTTGAAGTTGGTGTACCATGGTTTGGAAGACTTGATGATATGTTTTATATCAAGTACCACAAGTATGCAACCGATGGGACTGTTGAAGACGAAATGGAGCTGTTGAATATGCGTGATTCAGCAGCTAGACCAAACCTTAAACATGAGCTTGGTGTTATGTATGGCAAGGACTTCCCTGCCGGTGTGTCGGTTGTACCTGTGATTATAGGGACTTGTGGTGAAGTTAAAAGTAATGTTATCGAACAGATCAAATCCATTGGGTTTGTGAAACTAGGCGAGGCTGAAAGCATCTTAGTGCGGATGCAGATTGCGACGATTCAAGGAACCAGTCGGTTAGTGAAAGCACATACTTCTAACGCAAAGTAAATGAATAGGGGTCTATGGGTTTACCCGTAGCAGAAAAGCTGAAACTGTGTCGAGCCGACAAAAACCTGCGCGGTACGACGTTAAATAATCAGACATCAGGTAGGTTCAGGTGACTTGGCACCTTTTTGAACTTAGCCACTACAACATGTTAGCCTGGAATGAAGAACCGGGGCTAACCGTAGTGGGGCGAGCCTAGCATTAATGCAAAGCTTAGCGGGTGGTTGGGAGGAATAACATCAAAAATAATACGGCTCTTCCTATCATTGCGAAGCAGAATTCGCCAAGCGTTGGATTGTTCACCCACCAATAGGGAACGTGAGCTGGGTTTAGACCGTCGTGAGACAGGTTAGTTTTACCCTACTAAAGGCGCGTTGTTATGATAGTAATCCTGCTTAGTACGAGAGGAACCGCAGGTTCAGACATTTGGTTCATGTGCTTGGTCGATAGACCAGTGGTGCGACGCTACCATCTGAGGGATTATGACTGAACGCCTCTAAGTCAGAATCCCGCCTAGACAGCTGATAACAATACAGTAGCTCTCCGGTGTCGGGAGGCTTCGCTCAAGGGCCCTCGGGTCCTGTCCATGCCCCAGCATCTGGCCTGGTCGGTCCGGCGTAGTAGCCGGCCGATTGCCAAAGCCATAGTGACTATGGTGGAACGTCGGGGCGCAAGATCACTTGTATACGACTTGATTACTGGTCAGGGGGTTGTATCCAGTAGAGCGGCTTTCATACCGCGATCTGTTGAGACTTAGCCCATGATCGGATGATTTGTCTTTTTTAAAAGGCAATTTTTGTAATTTAACTGGATGTTACGAAAGTAAAATGCTAGACACAAATTAATTTTTGTATTTTAATATTTTATATTTTTTTAGCCAACCTATTGTTAGTGAACTGTTTCAGCCAAGCGCGATAACATTAAATTTATTGTTTTTTTTTAATTTTTATTATATATGTATATGATAAATTTGGTTTTGTTTTTTTTATTATTATTTATGAAAAATTTAAATTTTTATTTATAAAATATTAAACATGTTAATTTTTGCATTGACAATAAGTGATTATGGTTAAATTTATTGTTTTTTATTTATTTTTTATAATATTTTTATTATTTAAGTATATGATTTGGTTTTATTTTTTTTAATTATTATTTATGAAAAATTTTAATTTTTAATTTATAATATATTAAATTTGTCAATTTTTGCATTGACAATGTAACCATAACGTATAATTTTCTCAAATTTCAATATATTATTCATCAAATAAGTGATTATGGTTAAGAATTTCATTTTTTATTTTAAATTTAAAATTTAACCTATATTGGTCAAATTCAGCATTGACAATGTAACCATAACTTATAATTTTTTCAAATTTCAATATATTATTCATCAAATAAGTGATTATGGTTAAGAATTTCATTTTTTATTTTAAATTTAAAATTTAACTTATATTGGTCAATTTCAGCATTGACAATGTGACCATAACTTATAATTTTCTCAAATTTTAATATATTATTCATCAAATAAGTGATTATGGTTAAGAATTTCATTTTTTAT
>JAMFSA010000193.1 GCA_026225055.1 Mucilaginibacter xinganensis
AAATTAGATACATGAAAAAAGTAACCGGTATAGGCGGCATCTTCTTTAAATGCGATGATCCGCAGAAAATGCAAGACTGGTATGCCCAAAACCTGGGCCTGCCAGTTGAAAAATACGGAACCATGTTTAAATGGAGAGACGCAGATGATCCGGACAAAGAAGGCACTACTGTTTGGAGCCCTTTTAAAAATGACACCAAATATTTTGAACCTTCGAAAAAGGATTTCATGATCAATTACCGTGTTGAAAATATTGAAGCTTTGGTAGAGCAGCTAAAAAGTGACGGCGTAACTATCATTGATGAGATAGCTACCTATGACTACGGCAAATTTGTTCATATCCTCGATCCCGAAGGAAACAGCATTGAGCTTTGGGAAGACACTGGTGAATAATGAATGCTATCCGCTCTGTTTTAAAATCGAGCTTTAGCTGTAATATTCAACCAGTGTTTTTAGTTCGGTTTGCAGGGTATAAGTTTTATTGGCATTATACCAGGCATGTACTTTAGGTATAATATCGTGCAGGGTTAAGCCTTCACCTTTCCATGCTTTCAGCAGATTTTGCAGATCGGCAGGCCGCGGGCCCCAATGGCCAAGCACTTGCAGATTTTCGCTTAATACTACCATTTTAGGTATGGAACGACCGCCATCGGTAAGGTTCGCATCTATCACATCCAGGTTACTATCGCGAAATAGCAGTCGCAGCTTTACCTTTTCAGGTAGAGCCTTTTCAATAACATGCAGCATAGGTACATTAAAAGCTGCATCGCCGCACCAGCCTTCGGTAAGTACCAGCCAGGTAGTTGCAGGGGCTTTTTCAAGCGATGCCTTCAGGCTGTCGAAAAGCTGATAGCTATGGTCGTACTCTTCCATCAGCTTAATATTATTAATGATGTGCGGCCTTACCTTTTCGGCCAGTGCATCTGCCGGTGGCAAAGCCATCATTTCATCCAGTTTTTGCCTGTAAGCAGTGTAAGTATAGGCGCTATCAATAAGCTGATGTGTATAGGTAAACGACATAGAATATTATTTTATAATGTTGTTTAAGCAGATGATATTATTTCACCTCTGCCAAATATTTATGTACAAAACTAATAGCCATTGAACCCTCGCCAACTGCCGATGCTACCCTGTTCATGGCACCTGAGCGTACATCACCGGCGGCAAATATGCCGGGGCAACTGGTTTCCAATGAATATGGCTCGCGGGCCTGTTTCCAGATCTTATTAAAACCATCGTAGTTTTTAAGTGTCCGTCCGGTCTCCAGGAAACCTTTATCATCCTTAATTATATCTAACTTAAGCCATTCCGTAAACGGTTTGGCACCTATAAATATGTATAAGGCCGCTGCCGGGCAGGTTTGCTTTTCGTGAGTATCTACATTACAAAGAACCAGTTGCTCCAGCCTGTCGGACCCGATAGCCTGCACAATTTCGGTTTTGCCCTTTACACGAATATTGGTTGTTTCTTTTATCTGATCGATAAGGTAGGCCGACATGGTACTTGTCAAGTCCTCCTTGCGCACCAGTATATATACATTCTTGGCAAATTTGGATAGGTACATTGCCGCCTGCCCTGCCGAGTTACCACCTCCTACTACATACACTTCCTGATCTTTACAGGCGGTAGCTTCGGTCATGGCGGCACCGTAATAGATGCCTGCGCCTGTAAAATCGGAGATGCCCTGGGTTTCCAGTTTGCGGTAATCAACACCGGTGGTTATTACCACGCTGCGGGTATCTACACAACCACCATCCTCAAACCTCACTTTTTTATAGCCATCGTTTTGTTCAATAGCTTCAACCGATCTTGGCGATAAAAACTCAGTACCCAAACGTGCGGCCTGTGTCATGGCACGGCGGGTAAGTTCTGACCCGCTTATGCCCGATGGGAAACCTAAATAGTTCTCTATCCTGCTGCTGGTGCCTGCCTGGCCTCCCGGCGCGCGGCGTTCTATCAGCAATGTTTTTAATCCTTCGGATGCACCGTAAACCCCGGCAGCTAATCCTGCAGGACCAGCACCTATGATCACCACATCATACATCTCGTTCTTCAGCTCGGGGTTAAGGTTTATTTTACTGGCAATGGCTGCAATGCTCGGCCTGATGAGGTAAGACCCATCCTCAAAAAACACAATTGGCAGGTCCTTAACATCAAGTTTATTCAGCTTCAGTAAGATTGGGCCCTCGTCATTAGCCTGGATATCCAGCCATTGATAAGGCACCAGGTTGCCCGCCAAAAAGTCCTTTATCTCATGCGATAGTTGTGAATACTGATAACCCACCACCCTGATACCCGTAAAACCGGGGCGGTATTTATTTTGCCAGTCATCAAGCAAACCATCAATAACCGGGTACAGTTTTTCTTCAGGCGGATCCCATGGTTTTACTAAATAGTAATCCAACTGTACTGTATTAATGGCTTTTATAGCTGCTTCAGTATCCGCATAAGCAGTAATTAATACACGTTTTGCTTCGGGGTAAAATTTCATGGCCTTCTCCAGGAAAGCTACACCCTCCATCTCGGGCATACGCTGGTCTGAGAGGAACATGGCAATGGTTTCGCCTTTGTTTTTCAGTTCCAGCAAACTATCAATGCCTTCCTTAATTATGGTTGTACCCAGTATGCGGTAACTGTTACGGTAGCTGCTCTTCAGGTCGCGGGTTAGTGCGCGCAGTACGTGGGCATCATCATCAATACAAAATATAATAGGAAGGCTCATAGGTGTTTTTTACAAATCTACATTAAAAAAAATCCGGCTTACCCGTCAATCGGGAAACAAACTATAAATTCTGTCCTGCCGGGAACAGAGTTTACTTTTATTGAACCGCGGTGCTGCTTTACAATGCGGGTAACCACATCAAGCCCTAAACCTGTACCCTTGCCAATTGGTTTGGTGGTAAAAAAGGGATCAAATATCTGCGAGCGGATATTATCAGGTATGCCAGGCCCATTATCAATTATGGATACCTCTACAAACTCCTTATCGCGCCTGGTTCTTAGCTCCAATATACCTTTGCCTGCCGGTTCCATGGCATCCAGCGCGTTATCCATCAGGTTTGTCCAAACCTGGTTTAGTTCGCCTATCATGGCTTTAACAGGCGGTAAGGTTTTATCAAAATCTTTTTTTAGCTCGATGCCACCTTTATGTATCTTGTAGAGCAGCATAGTTAAGGTATTCTTTATACCATCATGAATATCAGCATACTGCTTATCATGCCCCTGATCCATATGGGTAAAGTTTTTTACAGAACCCACTAAGTCAGCAATGCGCCTTGATGCACCTTCAATATCCTGTACCATTTTTTCGGTCACCAGG
This sequence comes from Mucilaginibacter xinganensis, assembly GCA_026225055.1. Classification (GTDB taxonomy): domain Bacteria; phylum Bacteroidota; class Bacteroidia; order Sphingobacteriales; family Sphingobacteriaceae; genus Mucilaginibacter; species Mucilaginibacter xinganensis_A. Next base: position 3,319 of record JAMFSA010000193.1, read on the forward strand.
TTATTGTTCACCCAGTTTATCACCGAATCAGTATAAGTTTCAGGAATGTGCTTTAAAAACTCCTCTACTTCAGCAATGCTAACGCCAAAGTCGACAAAGTTTTCAGCCACATCCGGCGCGTTAGTAATATTATGATCGTCAAGCCAATCTACCATGTCATCCTCCAGATCGCTCCGGTCCATCATGGTGAGCGTTGGCTTTTCCTTTTCATTCAGCAAAGTCCATATCAGGTTGTTTACTATCTCAACATCCTCCCTGCTGATCTTTATATCAACAATATCCTGAAAGGTTTTGCGTACCGAGTGCAAATGTTTTTTTAACGAATAAGCCCCGCGCACAATAGCCGATGCGGGGTTGTTGAGCTCATGGGCAAGGCCCGCCGAAAGTTTACCCAACGCCATCATTTTTTCATTCTGCTGTTGCAGGGTGGTAAAGTTACGTACCCGGTTGGTGAGGATATGCACCAGTGCTCGTGTCAGTTCAAAATGTGTACGGATCATTTCCGGGATCTTAGTAGCCGGGAATGAAAGCAGTTGGGTATCCGTCATCACCTCGCCGTAAGCGTTACCAATCTTCCCTCTTGAGAATGGCAGGTAACCCATAATATCCTTCGGGCTAAAGCTTACAAATTCTCTTATCTCCTTGTTTTGCAGCATATACATTCGCATGGTGCCTTCAACCATAATATAGGTGGCATCCATGGCCTTGCCGGGTTCCATTAAAAAATCACCCTGCTTAAGCAATATGTTATCGCTATTATCAATAAACCATTGCAACTGCGGAGCAGGTACATCCTGCAGAGCCTCGATAGATAATAGCCAGTCGGTTGTTACTTTCATTTCAGTATATTACTTACAGCATGAAGTTAGAAGAAAAGATCGGAACTTGCGGCTGTAAATTGTTTTTTAAGGGTCAGTTTTTTGAGTCGGTGCTGTTGCGAAGCCGGCTATTTTATAAAAGCGGTGATAATAACCGGCACAGCTTTTCGGGCAGCTGCTTAAACAAGGTGCGCTTAGCCCAGGTTTTGGGGTTTATCTTTATGGCGTCCTTTATATCGTTATAAAAGGCATCACGCAGTTGTTTGGCTATCTTACTATCATAGATCATACTGTTCACCTCAAAATTAAGCTCGAAACTGCGGTGATCCATATTGGCGGTGCCGATGATAGCCAGTTGTCCGTCCGCTACCATGGTCTTGGCATGTACAAATCCTTTTTTATAGAGGTAGATCTCCGCGCCAGCATCCAACATCTCACCATAATAAGATCGTGCCGCCGCATTCACCAATGCCGAATCCGACACATCAGGAACCAGCAATTTTATCTTTACGCCGCTTAATGCCGCCACACATAAAGCATCCAATATACTATCACCGGGGATAAAATAAGGCGAGGTAATGAGCAATTCATCCTGCGCCATGCCTATCGTTTCCATCAGCGAAAACATGATAGTAGGCGTATCCGAATCCGGACCACTGGCGGCTATCTGCACAATGGCCTTGCCGTGCTTGCTTGGGGTTGAGCAAAAGTAATCGGGAAGTATCGGCAGCTTTTTGCCAGCGCAAAAATTCCAGTCGCATATAAAAAGGTATTGCAGGTAATATACGCCCGGGCCATCAATGCGTACATGGGTGTCGCGCCAGTAAAGTTGCTTTTTGTCGACACCGTTGATATACCTATCGCTTACATTTATGCCGCCCACAAAGCCGGTGCAGCCATCAATAACGATGATCTTACGGTGATCGCGGTAATTGGTACGGTTGGATAAGGCGATGAACAGGATCTTATAAAAAGGGTAAGCCTCCACCCCGGCGGCATTCAGGTCGTCAACAAATTTATTACGGATGGAGCGGCTCCCGAAATCATCATAAATAAACCGCACCTTAACCCCTTCGGCCACCTTTTGTACCAGTATCTCTTTTATCTGGTTGCCGATGTTATCATCCTCAAAAATATAATACTCCATGTGGATGTGGTGCTTGGCCGCCTTTAAAGCCTTCAGCACTTCGGGGAACTTATTCTCGCCATTTAGCAGCAGCTTTACCTCGTTATTGCCTGTAAGCGGGCTGTTATCGTTCATCAGCATCCGCGCCAGCTTTTTGTGGCTCCTTACCTCATGCTCACCCGTATCCAGCGATTTTTCCGACTCATGCACTATCTTCTCCCTGATCTCGGCCAGCAGGTTATGATCATTCACTATTTTTTTGCTGTACAGCTTATTTTTGCGGTAATTGGCACCCACGGCAAAGTAAATGATCATGCCTATTACCGGCAGAAAGATAACCACTAGCAGGTAAGCAAATGTTTTGGTGGTCGACTGGATATCATACAGAATCCTAAGGCAAACAAATATGATCAATAGTACATAAGCTGTCCCTATAATTATGTCCAGGTGCATTGTGATATTATTTAGTTTGAGTTTGCCTTCCGGCGATACGTTCTAAATACAGTTTAAACGTGTTTTTGTTCCAACCAGTTAGCCTTCCTTTTTGTATGATCATATTTTCGTTATCCATAGCCGATAAGGGGTATCGCAATGCAAAAGGCTCCTTATTATTTTGCCAGCCCTGCACCTGCTCAAACCTAAGGATATTTACATAGATGGCTTTGCCCGAATCAGTTACCGTGTAATAATGATCGGCAAAGGTTACCAGGTTATTTTTAAGGCTGATATTGCCCGATTTATTCAACAACGAATCGTTTTTGGGATGAAACCCATAACCAATGGCCGATTTATCCCAAATAGAGCTATAACCCGTATAATAACCGTTATCGGCATTGGCTACCACATACCACAGCATATTATTGAACGGCGCAGGTGTAGTAAAATAGTTTTGTTTGATGGAGGCATCAACCTTACTATCGATATTAATTTTGTTGATGACCGAAAAGCACAGGTAAATCACCGAAACCGCAATAGCCGTAGTTGCCCAGCGTACACGGTTTTTAGCCTTACTGCTTTTAAAGATCAGCAGCAATGCCGCCACAACCAAACCAATAGTAAACAGCGGATCGGCTACATACAACAAGTTGATGGAGAACCGATGGTGACTGAACGGCTCCAGCAACCCCGTACCGTAACTGTTACAGGTATCCAGCAGATCGTGCAGAGCCAGCTGGAAACAAAAAAAGAATGCCAGCGTTGCGAAAGACAGCACATGCTTACGATGCAGATTTTTCGCCAGCCATGCCAGCAGCAGGCCCATTACCAAAGCAAAAAACAGGGAGTGTGTTATCCCACGGTGAAACAACAGCGCCCTGTCGCCACGCATGAAAATGCCGGGGATGGTATCAATATCAGGCAGGTTTTGCGCGATGATGCCCCACAGCAAAGCCTTTTTACCAATCTTTTTACTCAATAATATTTCGCCAACACAAGCCCCTAAAGCTATATGGGTAATGGAATCCATAAATGATAGTATATCCCCGTTTTAAATAAGGCATGGAAGATAATAATGTTTGGCGAAAATAGTTGAACTTGGTTGTACCTTAATTGGTGGAGTACATTAAAAGCGTCCGTCCGCTCAGGTATGAACACTTGCGGATACCCTCTTCCAGGCGTCATTAGGAGGAACGACGTGGCAATCCCTGACTGTGCAGAGCAGTTTGCTTGTCGTAAACTTGTCGCGCGCAGCCGCTCATTGCCGCGGAGGCTTAGTACTTTTGTCTTCGCCACAAAAGGACCAAAAAGGCAAGTCAGTAGAAATGCTTCTTTGCCGCACAAGGCCATACCCCGCAAATCAGGCAAAACCTGGGCTGCTATATTTTTACGCTGCTGTCGCTACACACTTTGGCCTTTACCCATCTGTAAAAATCTGCTATGCCCTGCCATTACACACAAGGCCACCATCGTTTTGCCTGATTTCGCCCGAAGCTGTTCTACTGACGGGGGAGAAGAAAAAAGCAAGTTCCTCTTTCATGTTATTGCTATCCGGTGAAAGCGGAGTGGCAACCTCGTCGCTTGCCTATTAAACGCGACGAGGTTGCTTCGTCGTTCCTCCTCGCAATGACATATTTAGAATAGGCACGATTAAAAGCGGGTAAAGGCCCGACAAAAAGCGCAGGCCCGGGTGTTTTGCCTGTGGGGGGAAGGATCTTTTTGTCTTGATTTTTTGCTACCTTTTGAATCAAGCCAAAAGTAGTAGCCTCCGCGGCAATGAGCGCCTACACAAGACAAGTTTACGACAGATATATCGCCCTGCACAGTCGGGGATTGCCACGCTATCACTCGCAATGACGCTTGTTGATGGACGCTCGGTGATGCGATGCACGGCTTTTGACTTTCGACTTCTAACTCTTAACTTTAAACTAAACTACTGTTTCCTAACTATCTGACTATTCACCTCAATCTCCTTCAGCAACCCTGGCGAATTAACCGTACTGCTAAAGCTTTTATCAGGGTTGGTTTGCGATATTTTAGCAAGGTCGCTGTTGGTTTCGTCCAGTTGTTTCATGAGGGTGTTAATTTCCTTTAAGTGCGAGTTAAAGAACTTCACCTTGTTGTTATAGGTATCTACCTTATAATTATTGGCTGCTGCCATTGTCGACTTTGTGGTATCTGATGCCATATAGGTATAGGGCGACAGGTTGTTTACCGTAGTCTCTATCGGCACTAATGATGGCGATGTGTCCTTTGGATCGATAGCCTGCAGGCTCAGTCGTATAGGGTCGGGATTATAGGCTACCAGGCTCTTGTATTCATCAACTATGGCGGCTATAATTTTATGCTGATTATCATACGTTTCAGCTATGATCTTATTCTTTACATTGTTTTTAAAGCCGTTGAACAACAGCGATGTAAAGTCGTAAGCCTTGGTTCGCAGTACGGCACCTTGCACCGAATAGTAATTGCTCAGCGTTTTATTTTTGGTGTACATTACCCCCAAACTGGTGCTGAACACCTGCGCCGGGGTACTTAGTGAAAGATCGACCTCGTTGCCGAAATTGTAGAACTGCTTACCGTAGATCTCCAGGTCGTCGATCCGCTCATAGGATGACAGGAAGTACAAACGATAACGCTGGTATTCCTGGTCGGGATTATTGATCTGGGCGTAGCAATTCTGTAGAAATGCTTCAACTGCCTTATCGTTAAAGATCTGGTAGATATCCGCCTCTGCCGATGGTTTCCAGCGGATGAGTGAAAGCTTGGCCTTAAATTCCAGTTCGGCAGTATTATTAACCCGCAGTGAATCAAACATCTTGGCAACAAAATACGCCACCTGGGCGTTAGCCATGCCGCGCTGCTCCTTGTTCACCATGGCGTACAGGCTATCCTGTATGGTGAGGTAGTTTTCACTATTGTTCCAAAAGGATGGTTCCAGCGGTGGCAGCAATAGCCGGTTGGTTTTGGTATCCACAAAAATGAAGGTCCCCAGCGGGTAAACATTCTGAAAGTTATTTTCCAGCATCGAGAGGCTGCTCATGGATGATGAATCTATCTTCAGTAAAAAGTTGAGCACCTTGTTATGCTCCAGCTTCACGCTCAGGCCTTCCAGCGATTCAAAATTGGTAGTTTGTTTTTCGGGAATAATGATGGGGATGTAGTAAACAGTGTTCTTATTCTGGTTGAGCGTAGCGAAATCCCGCTTTACTGTTACCGAAGTTTGGTCTTCGGCATCCTGAGCGTAAAAAGCGACGGTATCACCTTTATCAATAGAAACTTCCTTTATTTTTTCCTCACCAGGTTTCAGGTTCAGCAAAGTTTTCACCTTAAACCCGCCCGACTTTTTATTAATCCGATAAAACACAGCTACATTGGTTTTAGCGGTGTTTTTGAGTTTGAATTTAAAGCTCGTAGCATCCGCCAAAAAAGGCGATAGCAGGAACAGTATCAACAATAAAATTTTAGAAATAGCTTTTAACGCGATGTTATTAAAATTGGCTGTTGTTTTCATAGAGGTATCTATAGTAACGTTTAGATAGCCGCTTTAGTTTGATTTTTTGTAACATTGGTATTACGCAAGTGTCCGTCCGCTCAGGGAGCGGATACCTTCCGGACACTCTCCTCGCAATAATGTGCCGAAGAAATTGTCCGTCCGCTAAGTGTTTTACCCCGAGCGGACGGACGGAATATGGTCAGTAACGTTTCTGTTACAAATAATGTAACCAATCTGCATATCTACCACACCTATTCACACCTATATCGCGTTTAGCTACACACAATTCATATTCGCTTGCTTGTTAAAATTACCCGTGTTAAATTTAAGCAACAATAGTTAAATAGCCCCATTTCACCTATATAAAACATACGGCTATGAACCTACGAACTGACCCTTTTAACTCGAAATTTATACTAAATGAAAAACGGTGGCTTTGGGTTGATTACGACAAAGGTATCAGCATTATGCTGGTGGGGTATGGCCATGCGCTCGCCACGCTGCAAGGCCACGGGCTCGACCTAAGCAGTTATCCATTCTTCAACTACATCGGTACGTTTTTTTATGGCTTCAGGATGCCCCTGTTTTTTATTGTATCAGGGCTGTTGGTTGGCAGAAGCCTGAATAAAAAGGGCCTTGGCAATTATATTGCCGACCGTACAAATAATATCCTGTATCCTTTGTTAGTATGGGGCTTTATTGAGATCTCATTCCAGATCATAGCCTCGCGCTTCACCCACATAAATATCGAGCAGGGTATAGGCCCATCAAAATACCTCAAGCTGATCACTGATCCCCGCCAAACAGGGCATTTCTGGTACCTTAATGCCTTCTTCTGCATCGGGGTTATTTATGCTACGTTAAAATCGGCATTCAAAGTAAAACCTTTTTTGCAGATCATATTAGGGCTGATCCTTTTTTCGATATCAGCTTACATTCATATTCATAATATTGAGGCAGGCTTTTTAACCGATGTTTTTGCCTACTATATATTTTTTGCTTTAGGTGATTTGATCTCGAACGTAATGCTGAATGAATATAACATACACCGGTTTTCATCGTGGAAGATATTTTTACCCTTGCTGGTGCTGTTTATTATCATTCAATATTTTTTTACGGAAATAAACCTAAGGCCAAGTGCCGACGGGAATAGTTTTGTAGAACGCAAGATGCCCTTCTTCTTCCTGATAGAGGCATTGATAGGCTGCGCTACATCTGTAAGTTTTTCTTTTTTACTTCAAAAATACAGGCTGTTTACATGGATACGAATAATAGGCTATCATTCATTATTCATTTATTGTATGCAAATGATCGTTATGAATTTCACCCGGATCTTTTGTCAAAGTATTTTACATATCGAATATTCGCCGGTACTTATTATTTTGGTTTGGTCGGCCGGTATTGTGCTCCCTATATTCTTTTACAATTTTTGTTTAAAATATAATTTATGGTGGTTATACACTTACAGAAAACCAACCAGGCAGGTAGAGTACTTTAAATCTGACGGAGATATTAGTTTTGAGTTAAGTGCAAATAAGAAGGTAGTGGTATAAAAATTCAAAAAACGGTGTCATTGCTGTAAGGGTGTCCGGAAACCGTCCGCAACTACTTGTACCCTGAGCGGACGGACGGATTAATCATCAACATGCCATTGACAATGACATGGTTTTGTAGTTCGCGTTAGGGATAGAAACGGATACCGGCCAAGTGAGAGCCTCAGTGCAGGCCGTGGCTAATGCCTTGTGCAGTATGAGTGGATAGCCCGCCCGCTTCTATCAGCGGGAACGCCCTAATACTGATGTACGTTAGCGCTAAACCGTCCGGAGGTAGTAGTTACCCAGAACGGACGGACGGATTACAAAAATGAGCCTTAACTACATTAGCTAAGGCTCTTTTTTGTATAGATTAAGTAATACTACTCCTGTTTTGCTTTTAGCTCATTAATACTTACTTCGGGTTGCAGCACTTTGTGGTCTTTCTCTACCATTATGGCTGCCGGTACGGTAAACGTTGCCGACTGCCTGACATCACGTGAGGAATTACCGGCTTTAAGTACGTATTTACCTGCATCGGTTATCCATTCGGATTGATCGGTGTGGTAGGAGGCTAAATCAGCAGGGTGGATGGTAAAGGTAAATATTTGTGTTTCACCGGGTTGCAACAGGCGTGTTTTGCCGAATGCCTTTAGCTCCTGCGCGGGCTTGTCAATAGTTTTGGTTGGCGCGCTAATGTAGATCTGCACCACTTCTTTACCCGCAACCTTGCCTGTATTCTTCACCTCTACGGTAGCAGTTACAGCGCCCTTAAATACCGGCGAGCTCAGCTTCAGGTTACTGATGCTGAAATCGGTATAGGATAAGCCGTAACCAAACTCGTACATCGGTTTCACATTAAAGGTATCGTAATAGCGGTAGCCTACATAAATGCCTTCCTCGTAAACCACATGGTCGGGTTTCTCAGCCGGTAAGCCCGGGAAATTCTTTGCCGAAGGTACATCAGCATAAATGGCAGGGAAAGTGGTTGCCAGTTTGCCCGATGGGTTAACCTTGCCGCTCAATACATCGGCAATGGCGTTACCTGCTTCTTCGCCCGGCTGCCATGCCAGCAGTATGGCATCGGCATTATCCTTCCAGCCGTTCATATCTATCACGCCACCTATGTTCAGCACAATAACCACCTTTTTACCTTTAGCGTGAAATGCGTCGGCAATCTTTTTTATCTGCTGCTGCTCGCCGGGTGTTAGGTTGTAATTGGTTTCCAGGTTACGGTCGCTGCCCTCGCCCGCGTTACGGCCAACGGTGATCAGGGCTATGTCGCAATCGTTAGCTTTTTTGGCGATCAGGTCGTCGCCTGCCAACATTTCGGGCACCGGTTTAGGCCAGTGACCACGGGTTACATTGGCCCATAGTTTTTTAGTGGTATCGTTAACAAACTTTACGTAGGTATTTTCAAGGGCGGTATCAGGCGCGAAACCCGCGTTTGCCAACCCTTTTGAAACCGAGATGGTGTACGCCTTATTTACATCGCCGCTGCCTGTGCCGCCTGCTATGGTAAAGTACGATGCATTACCAAAAACAGCCACCGTTTTTACCGCTTTGCTGATGGGCAATGCCTGGGCATCATTTTTCAGCAATATGATACCCTCGGTTGCTGCCTTGCGGGATACTACGGCATGTGCCGCCAGATCGGGTTTATTGGAGTACGCATATTTATTAAATGATGGCGATTTAAGAATGATATTGAGGATATGCGCCACATTCTCATCCAGCACCTTCACGCTCAATGAGTCATGTTTTACGGCATTGATAAGGGTTTGGATCTGATCCGGACGACCGGGCATAATGAGGTCGTTACCTGCATTCATTTCATTTATCCAGTCGTAGCCACCACCCCAGTCGGTCATTACAAAACCTTTGAATTTCCATTCATCACGCAAAACGGTAGTGATCAGGTCATGCCTTTCAGCAGTATAGGTGCCGTTAAGTTTATTGTATGACGACATCACCGTCCACGGTTGTGAAGCAGTAATAGCTATGCGGAAGTTTTTGAGGTATAGTTCCCTCAGCGCCCGCTCGCTGATGATGCTATTCACAAAATTACGGTTGGTTTCCTGGTTATTAGCCGCGAAGTGTTTGATAGATGTACCCACCCCGTTGGATTGCACACCGTTGATAAGCGCGCCTGCCATTGTACCGGCAATCAGCGGATCTTCGGAATAATATTCAAAATTACGGCCGTTAAGCGGGTTGCGGTGAATGTTCACACCCGGAGCCAGCAGTATATCAATGCCATATTCTTTAACCTCGTTACCAAATGCACGACCCACATTTTCAACTACCGCAGGATCCCAGGTTGAAGCCAGCAGCGTACCTACCGGGAAAGCCGTAGCATAATAGGTATTGATGCTGTCACCCCTGCGGTGCGGACTGATCCTCACCCCCGCCGGCCCATCGCTCAGCACCAATGCAGGTATGCCCAAACGCGGGATGGCAGCGGTATTACCTGCCGCTCCCGGTACTTTAATTTCGGTTTTGCCAATCATTGGCGGCGCTGGCACATAACCATTGCTCATACCCGGCTTCGGAGCCGGCTTAGGTTTTGGAGCACCGCCTGATCCTACAACAAGTGTGCATTTTTCTTCCAGTGTCATGGCGGCAATAACTTCCTTAATGGTGTTTTTGCCCAGTTGCGGTGCAGTTTGCGCCTTAACCTGTAAAGTACCGGCAAACAACAAAGCCAGCGCTAAACCCGACGCGTAATTTTTCAGAGAGTTCATAATCAAGAATTTATTATAATGATAGCAGGTGTACTAATTGGTAACGGTGATGTATGTCAAATGTATTAACAATATTTAAGATAGTGTTAAATATACACCATGATTTTTTTAAGCGAATTGCTTTCACAATAGATTTGTTACAAGTGTTTACAATACATTAATTGGGTATTTAAGTATATGTATCCGGTGGTGTTTGGGTGGGGAGCGGACGGACGGGGGTGGTCAACGGAATTGGCACTACTTTTTAGCCTGTGGCATATTTTTCGACTTATTCAATGACACAATTCTTTTTCTCATCAATTCTTTATCATTAAAGTGTCGTGCAATCTCATAAGTTGTCTGAGTATAGTTATTATCCATTTCAGTTCCGTGGTAAAATATTTTAATTGATCGGCAATTGTCATTTTGCAGTATCATATGCAACATAGTTCTGTCAGAAAGTCCGCAACTATGGCCTAAAATAAACACTTGATATTCCTCCCCATCTACAAATCGAACCAAATCTCTATAATTAGAGGTTCTGAGATACCAAAAGGATTTAATGTAATCAAAGTATCCTTTAGCTGTCTCGTTTTCTATTTGTGAATAACGTTTATCAAGTTCATCACCAAATCCGAATACAATTGGATTTTGTTCATCATTAAGTTTACCATGAATATAGTTAATATTTATATTTCGGGCCGTTTTATAAGTCTTGTCAAAATATAGTTCAATCGTGTCTGTATAATTAAAATTTAATATAAGGGTATTTTTAGGCTTTTCGTACAGATAGTTACGTTGTTTTTCACCTTTCCTGGCAGATTCAATATCGTCATCCAATATGTACTCATCCAATATATTAACATAATCTTGATTGTGGGTAGGTTTGGGAAGGCTAAGTAAATAGGTTTGCAATTGCATTTTAAGCTCATGCATTGATCGATTTAATAATGTAAGACTTTCTTCTTTGTTCGTCCTACCATTGGCATCAAGTATTTCTATCAAAGTACTATAAAAAATTGCTTCAATATCTACCCATCTACCTACTGAACATTGCTTTAGCATGTTCTCTAGAATACGAGATTGAGGCTGAAAAATAAAGGGATATCTATAATTTAGCCCACCTAAATCAAGTACGGGTCGCCCAAATTTTTTTAAATCGAGCCCCTCATTATAACATTCGTTAACCCAATCTTCAATATCATTATTTAATCTATCTCCTCTATAATAAGGAGTAGGCGACACTTTGATTAAAGTATCTACATAATCCCTCTTAACTGCTGTTTTCGCACATTGTCCTATGTACCATTTAATAAAATCAGCATAACTTGTTTTTCTTCCATGTGCCAGGTCAAACCCGTTCCCTAGAAGTATTACTCTATTCATAATACGAATATAACTTATTAAATGATGGCAACCTCGTAGCTTGCATATTGAACGCGACGAGGTTGCTTCGCCGTTCCTCCTCGCAATGACAATTTTAAATTAACCGTGATTAAAAAAAGCGCAGGCTTCTGACAACAAGGGCGGGCCAGCGTAGAGGCGGGAATGACGGTTTAGCTTTTTGTGTGATGTGAGGTACGAATGTACCGAACAGCGAAAAAAGCGTGAAGAACCGGCAGGGAGCGGGGAAGCATCCTTGTTGTCTTGATTTTTTGCTACCTTTTGTATCAAGACAAAAGTAGTAGCCTCCGCGGCAATGAGCGGCTTCATGCGGCAAATTTACATGCATACAAGCGGACCTGCACAGTCGGGGATTGCCACGCTATCGCTCGTAATGACGCTTGAAAATTGAGAGCGCGGTGTCCGCAAGTGTCCACCCCGGGAGCGGACGGACGGATAGTCAAGTTCATAACCCCTCCTTGCCCATCCAAGGTAGGGAATCGCACAGACCTCCGCTTCATAAAACAACAAAAAAAGCCCGGATCTCTCCAGGCTTTTTATATTAAACAACAACGTTCAATTATTTCATACTGTCATGGATCTTGTTGATCGCATCCAGGTGCATTTGTACGGTTGGCGCAACTTTAGCGGCAAAAGCTTTCAGTTGTGGATCGGTGCCATTTTTGGCTTCATCCTGCATCAGTGTTAATGTTTTTTTGTGACCGTCGATCATGGCATCAACATAAGCCTTGTCGAAATCGGTACCGGTTTTTTTACCTACATCATCCATCTTTTTCATTGTTGCACTATCGCACATGGTTGGCAGGGTAATGTTCTTCATTTTGGCTATCGCCATCAGCGTATCGTTTGCCATGCTGTGATCCTTTACCATCATGTTAGCAAAATCCTTGATCTGCGCATTACTGGTTTTTGTGAGGGCCACCTTGGCAAATTCAACTTCGGCCATGCCGCCGTTGGCGGCTTTGGTAGCAAATTTAGCATCATCGCTGTTTACGGCGATACCGCCAGTGTTCATAGCATTGCTGGTAGTGTCTTTGGTTTTGTTCAGGCTATCGGCGGTGTCTTTAGCGTCTTTAGCGTGGTTACACGACTGGAAGGTTAGTGCACCAGCCGCGATCATTAATACATAACTTAGTTTTTTCATGATAGTGTATTTTTTGTTTTTCTAATTAACAGATTATCTATCAATAAGTTTTAACTACCTGTTTCATCAATGTTTTTATGGATCTCTTTTACATCGGTACTGGCCTTCATTTCTTCCAGTTCTTTATCGCCCGAATGGGCTATGCCTAACTTTTGCTGTATCTCGTGCAGCATGGTCAGCATTTTGGTTATTTCTTCTTCTGCACGCACGTTTACCTCAAACTCCACCTGCTGACTGATCTTATCCATCCGCCCCTGCCTGTTTTGGTTGATGAGCACCGATACCGAAAGGATGATGGCGAATATGGATACCGCCATTTCCAATATCGGGAAAGGAAATGGATCGAAGGGTTTTGGCGCATTAAGGTTATAGGTTATCCACATCACAAAGATGATGATGCAGATGATCAGGAAAGTAATGCTGCCTAATATATTGGCTACAAAAACCGCGAAATGGTCGGCGTGGGTTTTAGTAAATTCCAGCGACGACTTTAGATTCGGCGTTTCGGCCTGCTTATTAACTATTTGCTGCTTTGCCATTAATTGCTGATAAATAATTTGTTATCACAATAAAGGCGCAAACAGTCAGAATGTTTTAGCTGCTTTTTAGAGTGATAACGGTGATCTCCGGCCATATACCTATCCGGCCCTGGTAGCCTAAAAAACCGAAGCCACGGTTTACATATAAATACTTGCCGGCGTTCTCATAAAGGCCGGCCCATTGCGGATACATATATTTAACCGGGCTCCATTTAAAGCCGAACAACTCGATACCGAACTGCATACCGTGGGTATGGCCCGCCAATGTTAGGTTAATGTGTTTCTTATTCTCCAACGTCTTGGCCTCCCAGTGCGATGGGTCGTGCGACATCAGGATCTTAAATTCATCGTTGCTTACGTTCTCAGCGGCTTGAGTCAGGCTGCCATATTTATGAAAGCCGCCTTTGCCCCAGTTCTCAACGCCGATCAACGCGATGGATTCTCCATCCTTCTCGATCTGTATAGCCTCATTCAGCAATAATTTAAAGCCGATATCCCCATGCACCTCTTTCAAGCGTACGAGGTTGGCGGTTTTTTCCTCCTCGGTATCCCATTTGGTATAATCGCCATAATCATGGTTACCCAATACGGAATATTTGCCCATGGGTGCTTTCAGCCTTGAGAAAAACGGGATCCAGCGGTCCATTTCAGCTGCGCGGCTGTTCACCAGATCGCCTGTAAATAGTATCACATCGCTTTTTTGGGCATTCACCATGTTGATGCCTTTTTCAACACCTTTTTCGCTGGTAAAGCTACCGGAATGAATATCGGATAATTGCGTCAATGTAAACCCATCAAATGCTTTAGGCAGGTCATTAAAAGTCAAGGTTACCTTGTGCACTTTGTAACGGTGCCGACCGCCTATCATGCCGTATATCAATCCGAAAAATGGTATAGCGCCAATGATCAATGCTGTTTCACTTATCCATTCTCTGCGGACAGGGTAAACAGAGGTAGTGAGATAAAGCAGCATGCGGCTCAGATCTTCCAGCAATAAAATTGGGAACACCAGGATCTTCGGCACCAGCGAGATCAGCATAAAAGCCATCAGCCATGAGGTTAGTCGCGGCGGGGTTGTACCCGGTTTACTGAGCAGGGTACCATATACCACTATGCAGCCGAGTATAATATCAAACAGCCAGTAGATCCAATAAATAATGGTGGCATGCGTTAAGGTTTCAATTGCCTGGAAAAAGTAAATATCGGCTACTATCCAAAGCAGCAGTATAAAGGGGATTCTTTGTTTCATGTGTTAAAGTGCAAAAATAGCTTTATATGCGCTATTGTTTTGATGCTGAGGTATTTTTACATCCATATGAGCATTCAAAGATATTTTAGGTTGAAAGGTGTGCAATTTCATGCATACATTACACCCATTGTTATAAATTTGACAAATGATCATCAGAGATAATGAGAACTGGTTCCGGATGCTTTTTGTATGGAAAGGCTCCGTATTACCAAAAGTATTGCCGCGACTGCTATTATTGCTCGCCCTATCTATTTGCGTAGTATACTTTAAAGGCAAGCTGTTCCATTATAAAATACCACTGAATCCGGCACCGTTCACCTTGTTTGGTATAGCCTTAGCGCTTTTCCTGGGCTTCAGGAACAATGCCAGTTATGATCGTTTTTGGGAAGGGCGCAAACTTTGGGGCGCTTTACTTAATGATACCCGATCATTGGCCCGGCAAGCGCTTACCATCAGCGGTTATGCTCCCGATAGCGAAGAAGTTGCCACCTTTATTAATTATCTGATAGCCTTTACCTACGCATTGAAGCACCAGTTACGACATACTGATGCCAATAAAGACCTGCAACAACGCCTCTCACCCGAACTGGCCGATCAACTCAAAACAGCCATTTATAAACCCATTATACTCATGCGTGAAATGAGCGCGTGGGTACAGCGGGCAGGCACGCATGCTATACTACGGGCTTCATTCGACCAAAATTTGGATAAACTATCAGATATAGTCGGCGGTTGCGAACGGATAGCCTCAACACCCATACCCTACACCTACCGGGTACTACTGCACCGTACCGTTTACATTTACTGCTTTTTGTTGCCTTTTGGTTTTGTGGATAGTTTGGGTTGGTTAACACCGCTCATCGTTACCTTTATCGCCTATACCTTTGTGGCCCTTGAAGCTATAGCCGAAGAAATTGAAGACCCATTCGGCATGGAATCAAATGATCTTGCCCTAAATACCATGAGCCTGATGATTGAAACCACCCTGCTTGAGATGGCGGGAAAACCTTTACCTAAACAGACTAAAGCAAGAGATTATACGCTGGATTAACCGTGCTTCCTTTATACAATTAGCTAATTTTTGTATATTAGTTTATAAACTTAAATAACCTAAGCGTTTATAAATGGAAGTATTTAGCCACATTAAATATGTTATTGCCATAACCCTGAGCTTTAGCATAGCGCATTTATTGCGGGGTACTGTAAAGTTTATACAGCACCCTAACCGTACAAAGCCTTACATTACCCATTTGCTGTGGGTAATATATATGTATTTAACCCTCATCCACTTCTGGTGGTTCGAGCTCAGGCTTACCGAAATCAAGCAGTGGTATTTCTTCTCCTACTTTTTCATTGTACTGTACATCACCAATTATTATGTGATATGCACCATCCTGTACCCTGATGATATAAACGATTACAAAGATTATAAGGACTATTTCTTTTCCAGAAAGGGCTGGTTCTTCGGCTTATTATCAGTGGCTTTTGTTGCCGATATTTTTGATACGCTGATAAAAGGCACCGACTACTTTTACCGCCTGGGGTGGGAAGTACCTGTAAGAAATGGGTTACTTTTATTACTTTGCTTAGTAGGTATAAAGGTTAAGAGCCCTAAGTTTCATTTAGCGCTGGTGATACTGTTTATTTTATACGAGCTTGTTTTTATAGCGCGCTTGTATGATATACCGATAAAGTAATAACCGGTAATAAACGGTTAATATTTGTTAAGAATCATTCGGACCAAACCTTAACTTTGTGGGCATTTTAACACCGTAATTATGACACACAAAGAAAAGTTGAGTGCTATACGCCAGCAGATGAAAGCTAATGGCGTAGCGGCATATATCATACCGTCGTCCGATCCGCATATCAGCGAATACCTGCCCGATTATTATAAATGCCTGTATTTTGCATCGGGCTTTACCGGTTCAGCCGGCACACTGGTAATTACCCAGGATTTTGCAGGCCTATGGACCGATTTCCGCTACTTTGTGCAAGCGAACGAACAGCTTGAAAACAGCGGTTACGAACTGGTAAAATTAAAAATACAACACGCTCCCGAATACATACAATGGCTGCATGATACACTGGAAGACCACGCTGTAGTAGCTTTTAACGATAAGCTATTATCAGTATTACTTGGTGAACTGCTGGAAAAACAACTCGCCGATAAGCAGATCGTATTTAAAAGTTATGATTTTCTGGACTCAATTTGGGCAGGCCGACCTGCATTGCCAACCGCTCCCGCGTTTTTGATAGATGAAAAATATACCGGGCAATCTACCGCCAGCAAATTATCGGCTTTGAGGCAATCATTAAGCACGTTAAAGGCAAGCCATCACTTGATATCCTCATTGGATGACATTGCATGGTTATTCAACATCCGCGGTAAGGATGTGAGTTACAACCCGGTGGTATTAAGCTTCGCGCTTATTAGCGCTGATAGCGCAGCGCTGTTTATTGATCAGGCTAAATTATCAGCAGAAGACACAGATACATTGAATAAAGCTGGCGTACAGGTCTTGCCTTATGATGATATTGCAGCATCACTAGCAGCGTTGCCAGCTGATGCCAGTGTACTCATCGACCCGAAACGTAACTGCTTTGGCTTTTACAAACAAATACCTGCATCGGCAACCATTATACAGGAGCTTAACCCTACCACGCTTTTCAAGGCCCAGAAAAACGAAACAGAGGTAGAGAATATGCGCGCTGCCATGGTAAAAGACGGCGTTGCCATGACCCGCTTTTTTAAATGGGTTGAAGAAAACATCGGCAAAGCAAAGATCACCGAGCTTTCTGCTGCCGAAAAACTGCAAGGCTTCCGAGCCGAACAGAATGGCTTTGCGGGTATCAGCTTTAATACCATTGGCGGTTACAAGGGTCATGGTGCATTACCCCATTATTCGGCCACGCCTGAAAGCGACAGCGAAGTATTAGCCGAAGGTTTGTTCCTGGTTGATTCGGGCGGGCAGTACCATTACGGCACTACCGACATTACCCGCATGATACCCATGGGTAATAATACCGAAGAAGAAAAAACCGATTACACGCTGGTATTAAAAGCGATGATAGAGGGTTCAAAAACTTTATACCCAAAAGGAACCTGTGGCTACCAGATAGATGCAATTTGCCGCCGCCCATTGTGGGATCATGCCATTAATTACGGACATGGTACTGGTCATGGTATCGGCTTTTACTTAAATGTGCATGAAGGTCCGCAGGTATTTAACCCAACCAATACTGCCATACCTGTTGAACTGGGCATGATCACCTCGATAGAGCCGGGCATATACCGCCCCGGCAAGCATGGTGTACGTATTGAAAACCTGGTGCTCACCATTAAACACAGCACCAATGAGTTTAACGAGTTCTATGCCTTTGAAACACTCACGCTGGCGCTGATAGATACCTCGCTGATACAAAAAGACCTGCTGGAAAAAAGCCACATCAACTGGCTCAACAATTATCATCAACTGGTTTATGAAAAACTAAGCCCGCATTTAACAACTGATGAACAGGCCTGGCTTAAAGAGAAAGCAAAAGCGATATAAATAATATAAGAAGCCCTCAGATTAGTTTCTGAGGGCTTTTGCATATTGCGATATCGGAGACTACACAGATATTGGTTCGGATTTTTGAAAAATTGAATTTAAAACTCACTATTGAAACTGTCTTCGGAAGTTTTTACTTCTGTTAAAATTCCACAAGTCCAAATTCGAGATTACACTATTGAATACTAACAAGATATCATATTTTTAAGCAAATTTTGACTTATCCTATTAATGTTTTAACTTTAGATATGGAAGAAAAATCTAAACCAAAAAAGACTAAAGTTAGTGGATTTAAGAAAGTCAAATCAAAAAAATTGTTTGACTCGCATTTGGGTGCAAACTTGGAGTTTATGATATCCCCTTATCCGGCTACCTGTACTATTTATCCTGATGCAGAAGCAATATCCACCACTGTACCGTTTGCAGCAATAGATGGCTATACGCCGATTGCCGCTTGGGTAGGCGATTTCAAAGGTGGTGATTTTGCGCAAATAGCATGGTCTTTACAAGATTTATCACGCACTCAAGTAACTCTTTGGGCACAAATTGCTGGAAATTCACGAAGGGTTGACACAAATGTTACTGTTAACATTATCATAATGTGGGCGCCAGGAAACTAACTCTTTATAATTAAATAGAATAAAGTTATTGTCGCCAAACCATTCACTTAGGTTTGTTAACGGCTTTTTTTGCTTGCCTACTGTATTTTAGCAGCGTATTTCCTGTAATTCGAGGGTTTCAAACTTAGAATCACTACATACCCCGCTGTTCGAAGTTTCCAAATCGAACCCCAATACGCGTAGTCTCCGACTACAGCAAAAATAATTCTCTCATTTCATCCACACTTTATTGACTTTTGATTGTTTTTTCTGTAATATTGATATTACAATCGTTCGTAACGTCGTTATTTATTATACCAATTATAGATCTTATGAAAACGCTCGATAAAATTCATGATTGGGGGGATCGCCACTACCCAAAATGGTTAGATGTTGTAAGGATCGCCCTCGGATTAGTCCTCATCTGGAAAGGGATTGAGTTTATATTTAATCTCAATGTACTCGCAGATTTCCTGAACGAAACCGGGTTGACGGATGAAATAGGCACATCAGTATTTTTAACTTTATTAACATACCTCATCATCGCTTTGCACCTTGCGGGCGGCATTTGTATTGCCCTGGGGGTACGTACCCGTTTATTTTGCCTGCTTAACTTGCCGATACTGTTTGGCGCGGTGTTCCTGGTTAATTTCCGGGAAAACATATTCAAACCTTATTCTGAATTTTGGCTGTCGCTGTTCGTACTGCTGGGGGTTATCTGCTTTTTTGTTGAAGGCAATGGCTATTTGGCGATTGAACGCGGAAGAGATGGCATGTGAGTAATAGTGATTAGAGGTTAGAGATTGGTGATTAGTAGTAAAATTCATTAATTCGCTCAATCACTAATTCACTAAATATTAAAAGCCATAATACTTAAAAAAGCATTTATCTTTGCCAGCAAAATTTACGAATCATATATTCATGGCAAAGGCATCTGAAATTAAAGTAGGAAATATTTTACGCTTTAACGGCGAATTGGTAACTGTTATAGAAGTGCTGCACCGCACACCGGGTAAAGGCGGCGCGTTCTATTTAGATAAATTCCGTAACATTAAAACCGGAAGAATTGTGGAGGCGCGTTTAGCAACCGACG